>CALIJI010000012.1 GCA_938017895.1 uncultured bacterium | reverse complement strand
CCTTCGACCTCACGGTCCCAAACCGCGCGCGCTAGCCAACTGCGCCACACCCCGACGGTGCTCTTAAGCTTTCTACATTATAACGCATTCTATTTAAAAAATCAAGGTATTTTTATTTTCAAAATTATTCATTCTATGATATACTAAAATTATGAATATTTACTTTTCTGGAATAGGTGGAGTTGGTATTGGAGCTCTCGCCGAAATCGCTAAAAGCGCTGGGTATAATGTTTTTGGCAGCGACTTACAACCAAGCCCACTATCTAAAAATCTTGAAGAAGCTGGGGTTGAAATTCACTATGGCGAGCAAAATGGAGATTTTTTAAAAGATAAATTTATACAAAATGGTATTGATTGGTTCGTCTACACCGCAGCTTTACCTGCAGACCATCCAGAGATCTTGACCGCAAAAGATCTAGGTATTAAAATCACCAAACGAGACGAACTTTTGAACGAAATTATTCAAGAAAAAAATCTGAAATTAATTGCAATTTCAGGTACTCATGGTAAAACCACTACAACCGGAATGATGATCTGGACATTAAAACAACTAGGAGTCCCTGCTAGCTGGTCAGTTGGAACGACTTTAAGTTTTGGTAAAAGTGGCTTTTTTGATCCAGAGAGCAAATTATTTATTTACGAGGCAGACGAATTTGATAGGAATTTCCTCCACTTTTCACCATTCGTTAGCTTAATCACCTCTATTGATCATGATCACACCGACATATACAAAACACCCGATGAATATTTCACGGCCTTTTCTGATTTCGCCAAACAAAGTGATTTTGTGATTTCTTGGAGTGATCAGCATGCCGAGATTTTTAATAGTATTCAAAATAAAGCCATCCTAAAAAATCCCAACCGCGACATAACACTTCCTGGTGCCCACAATCGACGAAACGCAACGTTAGTATTAGAAGCACTTGATTTTATCGCCTCGCAAGGTTTCGATTTAGGTGAGGATTATTTCAGCAAAGCTATTGAAGCTATAAATGATTTCCCTGGTACAGATCGACGTTTTGAACGCATCACAGAAGGAATTTACAGCGATTACGGCCACCACCCGATTGAAATCGCCGCAACGCTCGAAATGACAAAAGAAGTCGCTGAGCGTCAGGGTTTTTCTGGCATTTCGTTGATTTATCAACCCCACCAAAATATCCGCCAACACGAAGTTAGAACTGAATACACACAAGAAATCTTCAAAAATGCAAATGAGGTTTTATGGCTCCCAACATACTTAAGCCGCGAGAATCCAGATTTAGAAATCTTAACCCCAGAACAGCTTTCTGCTAATATAGCCGAGAAAACTGAACTTTTTGATATAAACGACAAATTACGCTCACAAATTGAAGAATTGAGAAAACAAAATCGTTTAATCCTCGCAATGAGTGCAGGCTCACTTGATAGCTGGCTCCGAAATAATATCAATTAATTTAAAATGATTCTCAGCTTCGAGAATCATTTTTATTTACAAAATGGTCGGGGTGACTTGATTTGAACCAGCGGCCTCACTGCCACAAACGATGCGTGCTACCAAACTGCGCCACACCCAGCCTTTTATAGTTATACCACTATTTAAAAACTATCGAGGACGTTTTTGCGCAAACTCACGAGCTAATTTAGTTATGTGTTCTAGTTTTTTGACTTGATCATGTTTGTCAGATACGAAATTAGGTAAGTCAATACCTTTATTTTCGCACGCTTTTTCAATCAGCCAATCAGTAATAGCTGGATTTTTAGGTAGAAGTGCCCCATGCAAATAAGTTCCGATTACATTTTTATATCTAGCGCCTTCATAATCACCTACAAAATTATTCCCTACACCTTTTTTAACGCGCGCAAAAGGCTTAACAGTAGCAGAAAGATATGTTTGACCACTATGATTTTCATACCCCAAGACTACACCAAACTCATCTGAGTGTTCAATAATATTTCCAATTATTCGTTTTTTTCCGCCATAAGTTTTTACACCCTTAAATAGACAGGTGCCTTCAATTTTTTCTCCATCCAGAGTTTCAAAAAAATCACCAAATAATTGATATAGTCCGCAAATCATCAGCATTGGAACATTTCGCTGAACCAAATCACGAAGCTTAGGCGCAATCTTTATCAAATCATCCTGAACTCGGCTCTGGCCAGAATCTTGACCACCACCACCGATAACAATATCTGCATCCTCAGGGAAAATATCGCCTGGGTTATATTTAACAATCTCCGTTTGGATCCCACGCAGCTCAGCGCGTTTTTCGAGAGTCAAAATATTCCCGTAATCGCCATAAATATTCATATCTTGAGCATAAAGCCAGACAATTTTAAGTATCATAAAACTTTCTCCACATCCGTTAGTTTTGAAATTTCTTTACGAATTTCGAGCATTGCAGTATAAGTTGCAAAAATCTTCTTTTTATTTCCATCCTCAGATAAAAAATTCTTTATCGCTGAGCGAACTTTCGGATTAATTTTTTGCTCATTAAAATCCACTTCATCATGTATTAATCGCAAAGCCATATCATAAGCCCTCACACCCGAAAGAGCCGCAACACCAGTTTTTTGCAAACAAGAAAAATCAACATCCCAAAGCCAGCTCATGTCGCGACCGTCAGCATAGTTATCATTGATAGCAATCATAACTTTCGCGTTTTCTAAATCTACACTCTTTAGATTCGAACGAAAACCAGCTGGATTTTTAACCAGCATAATCTCAACCTCTTGATCGCCAAGTCTTATGGTTTCGCCCCGGCCAAAAGCTGGTTTAATTTGCGCTACTGTTTTTTTAAGATTCGATTCATTCAATTTAATATCTTCAGACTGTAAAATCTCATAAACCAGACCAATCGCCGCGGTTAAATTAAGCACATTGTGAATTCCACCAATTTGTATTTTAAAATTATCAACTCTCTGGCTTTTGATTTTTACTGAGGTATTTGAAAAATCTTCTAGCATATAATCAACTTGAAAATTTAGTTTTCGACTATCAGTATTTGTTTCATGGAGTTCATCATCATTTGGAAAAAAATCCGCTAAATTATCACTGGCGCCAAATTTTATAACTTTGGCTTTAAAATTTTGCGAAAATTCTTTAGTGCTCAATAGCCTATCATCCCCATTCAAAACTACCACTCCAGAAGTCGCCTCACCTAATTTTTTCAGCAGACTAGCCGTATAATCAATTTCACCAAACCGATCAAGCTGGTCACGCATAACATTAAGAATCAACGAAAACCGTGGCTGAATATTTTTAACAAAATGCGTTGCATGAGCCTCGTCAAGTTCCAGAACAGCGATATCAGCCGGTAATTTTCCATAAAAATCAATATTCTCTAGAAGCGCCGCCGCTACGCCACGAACAAAATTTGAGCCAGTTTTATTGGTGAAGACCCTCAAACCTTGCCCTTCAAGAAGCTTAACAACCATCTTAGTAGTTGTTGTTTTACCATTCGTACCAGAAATAACCACTACCCCATGCGGTAGTTGCGAGAGTGTCTCGCTAACAAAATTTGGATCTATTTTTTCCATAAAAAGACCGGGCAAAGCCGACCCGCCACCTCTAAGCTTGGCGATTTTTCGTATTACTTTTCCAGACAAAATTGAAATTCTTTTTTTCATTATTTCCTCGGTTTTGTTATTCTTGCTTCTCGACCATAAAATGGCATTGCTATTTTAACATTCTCTCCTCTTTCCAATTTTTTCCGAGCTATATCAATCCATACATCGGAGTCTTTAGATCCAATATCTTGCGGATTTCTAGTCGACACAATCGGAATCTGCAAACCATCTGCTAGAGTATTAGCAACAGTCGTTCCAATTCTAAGCCCCGTAAAGCTGCCCGGGCCAGCAAATACGCCAATCCCATCTAAACTTTGATAGCTAGCCCCAACTGAAGAAAGGCATTCTTCTATAAAAGCTAAAATCTCACGCGACATTTCACGACCCAATTCCCATTCAAAATATCGGTCATCCAACCAAAGCCGGCACTCGCTAGTTGAGGTATCTAAAAATAACTTCATTTCAATCCTTCAATCTTTACAGTTCGTGAATTTTCACCATTATTTTCAAAAGTTAGCTTTATTCTATCTGGCGGCAAAACATCTGATAAGCCCTCCGCCCATTCGACTACGGTAATATTTTGCGGATCAGCGAGGCTTTCTGCTAATTCCATTTTCATAATCCCTGCATCATTTAATCTATAAAAATCATAATGAGTTAGTGAGAATTTTTCCCCATAGTAGACTCGAGATATCGTAAAAGTTGGACTTTGAATCGTATCAGCAATTCCTAATGATTTCGCTAAGCCCTTTGTAAAGGTGGTCTTGCCAGCGCCAACATCACCTATAAGCTCAATAACTGCTCCGCCACCAATAAAGCCACCGAGCTCCTCACCTAGCTCAATCATTTCTTTAACTGAATTAACTTTTCGCTCAATCATCTTTATCTATTTTATCACTTTTATAAGCATAAAAAAAGAATCAGAGTGCTAAATTTCGAATATCAGAATCCGGAATTTATGCCTTTATTCATAAAGCGATGCAAAACAACTAATACAATAGCCAGAGCTATATATAATAAAACTAGTTCAAAAGCACCAATTTTAATTTCAACTTGCGCGCCAGAAATTTTAGAGACTTCATCAATTACGAAAGTCGAGTATCGAAGTACTCCACCCGCCAGAAAACCGCAAAATTGAGCTAAAGGCTGAAAAATTTGAGCAAAAATTCCTGTCATGAAGGTTAGAAGCATAGCCAGTGGCACAAATGGTAAAACTAACATATTTGCCAAAATCGAAACCGAGCTAAAAGTATTAAAAGTATAAATTATTAGTGGCAAGGTCGAAATTTGAGCAGAAACCGTTTCAAAAAATGTTGATCCGATTGAGCCAATTTTTTCTGGATTCTTGAATAAAAAGCTCTTTATAAGCGGTGATAAAATCATTACACCAAAAAATGAACCAAAGGAAAGCTGCCATCCAAGGTCAAAAATATTCTCTGGAGAAATCAATAAAGTTATAGCCGCTACAAAAATTAATAAAAAATACGGATTTGGTTTACGCCCAAAATACCAGAATAATATCCCTAAAAGCGCTACAATTCCAGCTCGAGTCATAGAAGGTGAAAAACCAACTACTAATACAAAGCCACAAACTAACATAATCGAAGCAAAAGTTGCCAATCTTTTTGATATTTTTCCGATTTTCCTGCGAGCAAAATTCACCAAAACAGTTAAATTATACCCACTCGCGACTACAATATGCGTTAGCGCCGTAGCCCGAAGCGCTTTTTCTAGATCGCTCGGCAAAGAATTTTTCTGCCCCAAAAGATACCCCAGCCCAAGCTCTAACTCTGGCGAAGAAATAAACTTAGATATACCAATCGCAAACCAATCACGAAAGTCACGAACAGCCTCCGAGTGATGAATAATCTGAATTAAATTAGCTCGAGGTATCGATCCAGCAAAAGAGCCAAATCCATCTTTAATATTGCCTCTCAGAACAATTTCATCCGAGCGACGAATTTTGTGTTTGGTTTTGATTTTTGCGAATATTTTTCCCTTAACACTACTATTATTTATCCGATTTGCAAGTATTTTTAGCGATAATTCGTTAGATTCAGAATTAAGATCCGCATCTTCTATCAGAACTCCCTGAATTGTAATTTGCTTACCTATAAAATTTTTGAATACCTGATTTTGTTGCTGAAAATCCGAAAAACGCCAGCAGCTCAGCAGAAAGCCTGCTAAAGCTATAAGCACTAAGCCGTAAACCTTTCTGCTTAAAAAGCTAAAAACTATTAAAACAATTACTAGAATTAGCCAACTCACACCATTAATATACGGCATCTTAAAGTTTGCATTAACGACAAAGCCAATTAAAATAGAAGTCCATAACGCAAAATTTAAGTAGAAACCATAAACCTTACGTTTTAAAAGCATAAAAACATTTTAGCAAGTTCAGTAAATAAGTTCAACCCTTGCTCAAAAACAAAAAATCGAGCCTAAAAACTCGAGATTGCTTTGCTCAATGGTGCGCACGAGAAGACTTGAACTTCCACGAGCCGAAGCTCACCAGCCCCTCAAGCTGACGCGTCTACCAATTCCGCCACGTGCGCAAATCCTTTTAAATTATACCAAAGCTAAGGAGTCTTGTAAAGATTAGCCTTTTCAATTTGCCAATATCGAACATCGGAATAACGGCTCAAAGCATCAACTAAAGAATTACTAGATGAGTATGTTTTTATACTTTTACGATAAACATAATTTGAATGGGCTTGAGCAATACCTATAGCCGGAGCTTGCGATAACCATCTCTTCAAAAATAGAACTAGTTGATCATTTTTTTCACTATCACTAGCCGCATTACGAGAATTTAAAAGTAAATCATCAGATACTGCATCCGAGTAGTTTGCAAAATTTAAGCCTTTAGATGTTGCCTGTGAAGAATGCCAAAAAGCATAAATATCCGTATCTACCCCAAAATCAATCCGATATAACAAAATATCATAAGCTCTTGGTTGAATTATCGACTGAATAAAACTACCTGTTTTATCATCCTTATCTGAAACTGTCATCTCCACCGAAAATCCAAGATTTTCCAGTTGATTTTTTAATTCTTTCGACGCCCTCTCTAGATTAGGATCGCTAATAGTAGCTAAAGTTATTTTCATTTCCTGACCATTCTTAAAGCGTGTCTTATTTTGCTTTTTCCAACCCGCAGAATCAAGCATTTTTTCTGCCTCATCTTTATTAGTCTTAGGAGCTTCAGGCAAATCAGATTTTATACCGTCATTTATTATAGGTAAATCTATCCTTGATACGCTACTCATTTTCGAACGAATCTTTGCGACATCTACACCTTTCTGTATAGATTGACGAACCGATTTATCCTTTAAAATGGCGCTAGAGTTATTTAAAAAAGCATAAATTCCACTATTAATTTTGCTTGATTTTTCAGCTAATTTCGTTCTCTCATAACCGGGTAAATCATTGAGTTCAGTACTTGGCGAAGTAGCAACCTCACCTTTTACTAATGCTTCAATAAGCTGTTGCTTTTTTGTGTAAGCCACAATTTCAAAATAATCTAATTTTGGCGTACCGGCAAAATATTTTTCATTTTTAGCCAAAGAAATTGTAGTTTTACCATTCGAAGACCCAACGCTCTTAAATTTAAATTCTCCAGAAGTAACCGGATTCTGGCTAAAGCTATTTTCACGCAATTTAGAAGGATCAACCTCGCCTAAAATATGAACCGGCAAAATCGGAAAATCCAAAGTATAAAGCACGAGTTTTGAAGTTGTTGGCATCTCAAATCTAATTTCATAATCATTAATTTTAGATGTCTTAACCTTAGTCCAAGATTCATATCTAGAACTATTAACTAATTTATTTTTTAATAAGTTAACAGTAAAGATTACATCATCTGCGGTTATCTTTTTACCGTCACTCCATTCCGCGTCTTGACGAATCTTTAAATTAAAATCACGAAAATTATTGTTGGTAGAGACACTATCAGCCAATTCGGTATTTATTTTTCCGCTCATATCTACATCGTAAAGGCTCGCAAAAGCTAGTTTTGCAAAAGATTTTTCCGGATCACTTGACGCAAAAAAAGGATTTAAGTTTTTGACTTCTCCGACAATACCCTCGCTATATGTACCCCCATTACTAAAATTATTCTTCATATAGCTAGATTCGCCAATTATACGAAAAAACATCACCGACAATAATAAACCACTCATCAAAAAAAGCCAAACTAAAACTAAATTCTTAACATTTCTAAGATTTGGAAATTTTTCAAAAAAGAAAGTATGTATATGTTTTGACACAATACGCTCAGTATAGTTAATGGTTTTTAACCAGTCTCTGTCACGTATTTCTGTTGATAATTTACTTATACCCAAAGATCTAGACGATACTTTCTTTGTAGATGAAGGTTTTACTATTTTTAGCTTTTTATTAAGGCTCATATTTCCTCAGGGATAATTTATTTAGGCAAAAATAACATCGCAACAATAGACAATACAAAAATTGTCGCAAAAACAATCGTTGCTTGGAATATATTTTTTTCAATACCACGACGAACCGTATACAATTCACCAGAGGCTCCAAAACCAGCGCCAAGTGTAGCTCCTCTTTGTTGAACTAAAACCAAAACCATCATTAATCCACCTGACACAATGGTCGAAATCTGTAATATTAAATCTAAATTCATTTTCTATATATCCTTTTCTAAATCTTTATATACATAGCTATTAACCATATAGTTAACTAAACTAATAATCGCGCCTGCGACAATCGCATTCCAAAATCCTATGGAAATATTTGGAGCAATAGCTAATGATATCCATAGAACAAGACCATTAACCACAAGAGTAAACAGTCCTAAACTAAGCATAATTGCCGGAAGCGATAATATCGTGATAATTGGTTTTAAGATACTATTCACTATCGAGAAAATCATACCGGCCAAAAAATATGTCCCAATATCAGCCGATGGACTAACTCGCCCAAATATAGATGCTAAAATCCAAAGAATAAAAGTATTCAAAAACCATCTACATATAAAAATTATAACGTTATTCTTCACTCTCTAATTTTAGCATATTTTATCTTTTTCGCCAAATAAAAAAATCTCCTGAGAGATAATTTTAATTCAATCTTGGAGGGTCTGATGGGGCTTGAACCCATGACACCCTGCTTAAAAGGCAGGTGCTCTAACCAGCTGAGCTACAGACCCGAAAAATAAATCTGTTATTAGTATATACCCTTAAATATCATAAGTCAAGACTTTTTTATACCTTTTTTACCCTGAACGATAATATATCGCACACAAAACATACTACCGACCCTAAAATAATCCATTTTTCAAATGGCAAAAGTATATTTAACACAGTTCTAGACAGAAAATCCAGCATAAAAGCGTGAGAGATATCTTGTTTTAATATCAAAATAACACAAATGGACACTATAAAACTATAGGCAATACTTATTAGCCACTTTTCTTGTTTACTACTCTTCGACAGAACCAAAAAAGACATTATAAGAGTAATAGCTATTCCAACAATACCAATCAATACAGATCTGGCAATATTAATCCCCGATTGAGACAATAAACTAACAATATCCCCACTAAATATTTGAGAGATATAATTTCCGGCAAAAATTGTAAGGCCAAAATATCCTAATCTTCTACGCGAGATCAATAAAATAATAAAAATAATTATTGCTACAATTAATAAAACCATAGATAAATTATACGACCGTAAACCTATATTTTCAATCGCTTAAGCGCCAATTTTATCTTTTTTATTGCCACGTTTAGCATTGCGCTCAATATATTCAATAATCTTTCCAGCAACGTTCCGATAAGTTATTTTCTCAATACCAAAACCAGGGCTAGCGTTAACTTCAAGCACTAGTGCCCCTCGATTCGAACGCATCAAATCAACACCGGCAATCGTTAAGCCCATAGCTTTAGCCGCTTTTACTGCCATTCGCTTCTCCTCGGGGGTTAATTTAATTGGCTCACCTAAACCACCCTTATGAAGATTACTCCTAAAATCATCGTCTAAACTCTGTCGTTTCATACTTGCCACAACTTGAGATCCAACTACAAAAGCACGAATGTCAGTTCCCGCCGACTCCTTAATAAACTCCTGCAGAAGTACATTCGTTCCGTCAGAATTAGTTAAATAGAATGCTTGTAGCACTGATTTAGCAGCTTTTTTAGTCTCTGCTAGAACTACGCCATTACCGTGAGTACCACGTGCTAGTTTAATAATTGCGGGAGTACCGCCAATTTCATCAAGTAGATCATCAATATCAGCTGTATTGCGTGAAAAAACCGTCTTAGGAATAGCTACCCCAGCCTTAGCCAAAAGCTGAGTTGAGCGAAGTTTATCTCGAGCTCTGGTTATAGCTAAAGACTTATTCATAAAAAATGCTTTTGGATAAGTTGTTTCAAGCTGACGAACTACCGAACTTCCGTATTTTGTCATACTTGAAGCAATTCTTGGTATAATAACATCGTATTCTTCAATAGGGTCACCATCATGCATAACTTTTGGGTTTCGCTCATCAATCGACACATAACAGTTTTTATATTTAATAATATCAACTTCATGACCCCTAATTTCAGCTTCTTGTTTCAGTCTTTTTGTCGAGTAATTACCTGGTCCGTTACTCAAAATTGCAATTTTCATTGTTTTCCTCCCATTTTTTGCCATTCTTCATCTAACTCAATATTCCTATGTGTATCAACTAAAATTTCATATTTATTAAGAAAAGCCCGTCCTAATAACATATCAAACTTCATCTTAGACCGATCGTCTAACCCCAACAAAGCATTAAACTTATCTCCAGAAATTTCAATTTCAAAATTTACTAAATATCGTTTTTTTGATCCACCATGCGTATTTCGCACCTTTCTAATTTTAAAATCTTTAGCCTCAAGACGGAACCTAGTATCACCCATTAAATCAAAACGAAGAACCTCATCTTTAAGTTCTATATTTTCGGCGTGGATCACTCCAGAAAAAGCGCCAGTATCAATTTTTGCTATCAATTCAAGTGAATCATCTAAATTAATCTCATTGGGCAGCCCACTAATTTTAATTTTTTCAAAAGCACCGACAATTCTATTCATTTATTCTCTCCACCATCTTAGCATACTGAATTGCTTTTTCTTCCTTAAATGATCCTGACGAAACTTGAGGTGCATTATTAACCTCTAATTAATATATAGAATTTATCATTTTGACTATCAATAACAACATCAACACCTGCGACTTGAAGCTTTGACACTTCAGCAGCTTTTCTTGAAGCGACCAATATTTCAGGTTTAACCTCTTCTATATCCAAAAGCTTTGAAGATCCACCCTGAGAAGTATTATTCAAATGAGACCCTTGATTCGATCTTCGTTCAATCACTATTGCAGGATCGCCCCCTAAAATTAGAATTCTCAAATCACCATTGTTAGGTATAAATTCTTGAAGAACAAAATTTACCTCTGGATTAGCGTCGTGTATTTCCTGTATCTCGTCTACACTTCTTACTAAGAAATTCAATCTGCCTTTAACACCTTCATTATCTTTAAGTATTGCTCTTTCACTAAATTCAGCGAATCTACGCTTTATCTCGTTCAAATTTCCGTAAAAAGTATGAGGAATATTTTTTATATCATTAAACCAAAGTAAAAATTCTGAGCTCATTTTATTATCCGGCAATAGACGATTTAGATATTCATCAGTATATTTTATATTAAAATTCTCGCAATATTGCGCAATCGCATGAGCCTCGTTAGCCATTCCACCAATATGTCGAATAATAACCAAATCAAAATCTCGCAAATCAAATTTTTTTTCAGGATGATAAATCGCTACCTTTTCAGATGAAATCTCAAAAAACAATTCTTTGATAGCAGCCGATTCTATCTGGATATTTTTATTAGTTTTTTGCTGAATTTTTTTAGCAAAAATATCCGCTTTCCGCTTAGCTAAATTTGTCTTTCCCGGGACAAGAAACAATACTTTCTTCATACGCTAAATTATCTCCGCTCCATTCTTATCAAAAATTCTTTGGCGACCAGTCGTTTTCATTTCATAAATTTCACGCTGCTGTTCTTTATTGAATAAATCAGCCCTTCCACCCAAGAATAAATCATCGAAAAGCGTTTCTGAATCACGATTTTCTTCAATATATTTCCATATTTTATTTGCACCGTTATAATAACTTAAATCTTTATGCCAAGCCAGATTATCGTTAGCTCGAAAAATCCTAAAGCATCGGTTATAGGCCACGCTTTTGGCCTTTTCTATCGCCTCGTCGGAAAAATCACTTTTATTTTTTGTTAGCAAAATCATACGCCAATTAGCTTCAAAAGCCTCACGGAAATTCTTTCCTTCAAATTCGGCTAAACCAGTTGTTAGATAATAAGGAATCCCTGCTTCAACATATTCTCCCGAAAGAGCCATTTCTAAAACTCGCGCAATTCCTTCTTCGGAATCTAAATATCCATCGGTACCCAATTCAAAATTTTTATCTGGCATTTGTGATCCAATTTCAGATCGCAATAAATGAACGCCTATTTCGTGTGCAATCACACCTTGGAGCGCTTCTCTATTTTTTCGTTTTTTACCTTCAACTGGAATATTCACTTTCTTATCAATAGAGGACACGCTTATGGCAGAATTTTTATTATCCCAAACAACTTGCCAATCGTTGTTAAAACCTCTGTCTTTTAGCTTATCAACTACTTTTGAGAATTCATTAAAAACATCCTGTTGAGAATAGCCCCCCTCCGGCATTTCAGCAATATCTTCAAGCAAATCACCATAGAAAATCTTTGCCGCATCGCGAACGAATTCAATAGTATCTTGTTTTGGTCGAAATCTTTTCTCTGCACTTTGAGAATAATCCAAATGTAGCATTTGTGTAAATTCATTATAGATTTCTAGTCCTTTTTCATCAAACCTATCTGGATTAATTCTAGAAATCTGATCTCCCATAAGATCCAAATAAGTCGCTCTATCTATATCACCCCAAATTTCATGATTCAATTCATTAAACCGCTCCGTTGCAAGCTGCTTTTTAGTATTATCAAAATTTTGAATTTCAAAAATTTTCTCAACAAATTCTACCCTTTTAGAAGCTCTTTCAAGGCGCTTCCTATTGATAATTTTTTCCTTTTCTGAGAATTCATCGCTCTCTAAAAGTTTAAGTGCTTTTGAGAAATTATCAATCTTTTTAATAAAAAATTCTTCGTTATAAGAATAATCAAAGTTTGGACGTCCAAGATCACCATTAGCTAAAAATTCCTCTTTTGCTTTGTCTTTATTTTTAGGCTTCATCATTGACAGAACGCCCTCGTTCACGTCTTCATAAATTTTTTCAAATTCAGTTTTTATGTTTTCTGTCAGATTCTTATTTTCGAATTTTTCCATGAAGATATTTTATTATATTTTATAAGATTTGTCAAGTTAAAATCGCGCCCTACTAAGCGCGATTTCACCGATTAATTTTAGAAAAAACTCTTTTTTGTCTTAGAAAATTCTCGCAATAAATCTTTCTGCTTCTTCGAAAGTCGAGTTGGCGTTTCAACAACAATTGTCACAATATGCGCACCTCGTCTCTCAGCTCGCAAATGCGGTACACCATGGCCTGAAAGCTTAAAGTCGGTATGGCTCTGTGTCCCAGCTGGGATTTTCATTGTTAGCGGACCATCAATTGTCTCAACTTCAATCTCTGCACCAAGCGCCGCATCAACCATCGAGATTTTTTCCTCGCTCAGAATCAAATCACCTTCTCGCGTAAATTTCTTGTCGGCTTTGACATGAATATTTACATACAAATCACCTTTATTACCGCCCTTAATTGCTTCGCCGCGTCCAGACAGTCGAATAGTTGCTCCATCATCAATACCAGCAGGAATTTTTAGCGTAATATCTTGTTTTTTACGAGAAATACCTCTACCTCCACAAACCGAACAATCCTGTTCAGGAACCTCACCACGCCCATCACAAGTCGCGCAAGTTACAGTTTGCTGTATTGGGCCAAAAAGTGTTTGGGTTACACGCGTTTGCTGACCACTGCCATTACAATCTGGACATTTCTTCATTCCATGCCCAGGTTCAGCACCGGACCCCTCGCAATGATCGCAATCATCATCAATATTTAAAGAAATAGTAGTCTCTGTGCCAAAAATCGCATCTTTAAAGCTCAGATTAACTTCAACTTCAATATCTCGCCCACGAGGTTTTTGTGAGGCACGGCTACGCGAAAATCCTCCGCCAAAAATTCCGTCAAAAATATCACCAAATCCACCACCGAAATCAAAATTAATATTCTGGCCCGAAAATCCGCCGAATCCCTCAAAAGGATTTCCGCCCGAGAATCCACCGGAATTTCCGCCAACTCCTGCATGACCAAACTGGTCATATCGTTGGCGTTTTTCTTTATCTTTCAAGACTTCATAAGCCTCATTCACTTCTTTGAAAGCTTTTTCGTCGCCGCCTTTATCGGGGTGTAATTCTACAGCCTTGCGCCGAAAAGCTTTTTTAATTTCATCAGCGCTAGCATCTTTCTTTACGCCTAAAATATCATAATAATCTGTTTTGCTCATATATTATATTATAGCAAATTAGCACTCTAAGTTCAAGAGTGCCAAATAACTTCCAATATTTCTTCTCTAAAATCAAGGAAGTAAAAAATCCAGCTCGCTGATATTAATAAGCCCTTAATAATTTTAAGAGATCGCGATTGTCATAAACAATACTTTATTATATAATTTTAAATATTATTTCCAAGGAGGATAAGAACATTGAAATATTTAATTAATGAAACAAAGGTCAGCCAACCAAAAATTGAAAAGGCAATTGAAGACCTTTTTACAAAAATTAACTCAATAGATAGCAATGAAGAAATCGCCAAGCAAGTCAAATCAACCTGGGCAAATTGGCGAAACTTTCTTTTTCCGCCTGCTAAAAAAGTGCTGCAAGAGATAGAAGATTTAAATAATTTTTATCTCCGTGAAGGAACTATGAAACTAAAAAACTTAGCAACATCACAAGAAGTAAAAATAACCATAAAATATGGAACTATAGAGAGAGTCGAATTTTAAGACTCTAAAATATCCACTCTAGCAGAACAACAAATCTCCTGCCATTTTAGCAGGAGATTTATTACTATAGGGTAATTTTAATTATTTTTTATCAATAACTTCGCCTTCAACTGGCTCGTCGTTATCTTTTTTGTGAGAGGTTTTAGCTTTATCGCTAGCTTCGCCCGCATTTTCTGCACTTTGAGCTTGATACAATTTCGCACCAATTGGCATAATCGCATCTTGAAGATCTTTAGCAGCTTTTTCAAGCTCATCTTTGCTTTCAGCATTTTGATGCTTTTTAGCCTCTTCAACAGCTTTCGAAATTGCTTCTTCATCTTCTTTCGAAATCTTATCTTTGAATTCGCTTGGCATTTTTTCTGCCTGATAAATAGCATTTTCGAGTTGGTTTTTAGCATCAATCAATTCGCGTTTCTTTTTGTCTTCATCAGCGTGAAGTTCAGCTTCTTTTTGAGCTTTTTCAATATCTTCTTTGCTCATATTTCCTGAGTTTTGAATTGTGATATTGTTCTCTTTACCAGTTCCTTTATCTTTAGCAGTAACTGTTAGGATTCCGTTTGCATCGATATTGAAAGTAACTTCAATTTGTGGCACTCCACGTGGCGCTGGCGCAATTCCGGAAAGCACAAACATTCCAAGAGATTTGTTGTCGGCAGCCATTTCACGTTCACCTTGAAGCACATGAATTTCAACTTGTGGCTGATTATCAGCATAAGTTGAGAAAACTTGTGATTTCGAAGTTGGCACAGTTGTGTTTCGATCAATCATTGGAGTTCGAACACCACCAGCAGTTTCAATTCCAAGCGTCAAAGGTGTAACGTCAAGAAGTAGCACATCTTTAACATCTCCGGCCAAAACACCACCTTGAATTGCAGCACCAACAGCTACAACTTCGTCAGGGTTAACACCTTGAGTTGGTTTTTTGCCAAAGATTTTTTCAACTTTTTCAACTACAGCTGGCATTCGAGTCATACCACCAACCATCACAACCTCGGCAATATCACTAGCTTTTAGATCTGCATCTTTTAGAGCCTTTTCAACAGGATCAGCTAGTCGATCAATCAAATCAGCAACTAACTCTTCAAGTTTTGCTCGAGTTAGATTATATTCAAAGTGTTTTGGACCATCTTCATCAGCTGTCAAGAACGGTAAGTTTACTTCATAAGATGTTGTCGAAGAAAGCTCTTTCTTAGCCTTTTCAGCTTCATCCTTCAAGCGCTGCATTGCGGCAGAGTCATTTTTAAGATCAATCCCCTCTTCTTTTTTGAACTCATCAAGGAAGTGGTTGACAATGCGGTTATCGAAGTCTTCACCACCAAGGTGTGTATCACCGTTTGTTGAAAGAACTTCGAAAACGCCGTCCGCAATATCGAGAATCGAAACGTCGAATGTTCCACCACCAAGGTCGAAAACAGCAATTTTTTCATCTTTTTTACCATCCAAGCCATAAGCAAGTGCGGCTGCAGTTGGCTCGTTAATAATTCGTTTTACTTCAAGACCAGCAATTTTACCAGCATCTTTCGTTGCTTGGCGTTGGCTATCATCAAAATAAGCTGGAACGGTAATTACGGCTTCAGTAACTTTTTCGCCCAAGAAAGCCTCAGCATCAGCTTTAATTTTTGAAAGAATCATTGCTGAAACTTCTTCTGGCGTATATTCTTTGTCACCCATTTTCACAGCAACGCCACTACCTTTTTTAACAATCTCATAAGGCATGATTCCAAGATCTTTTTGAATCTCATCATCAGAATATTTTCGGCCAATCAAACGCTTTACTCCGTAAATTGTATTTTTTGGATTTGTTACGCGTTGACGTTGAGCTACCTGCCCGACCAAGCGATCGCCTTTTTTATTGATTGCCACAACTGATGGCGTAGTTCGATTTCCTTCTGCGTTTGTAATAACCTCAGGTTTTCCTGCAACCATATATGCAAAAGCACTGTTAGTTGTACCAAGGTCAATTCCAATAATTTTTCCCATTTTCTCCTTCTTTCTTTATTAAATTTATCCGCTCGATAGCTCTCCTAGTCAATTTCGAATTTCTTAGCCTATTCGTATTTTTCAGAAAGCTTCTCGAAAGTTATTAACTATTCTATAAAGCGCGCCTCGCAATTCGTTTCACGCTTATATTTTGATTATACGCTTTTAGCACTCACAAGTCAAGAGTGCTAATGATGTTTTATTTACAACGATTGTTTTTATTTATTCTTGAATTATCGGCATAATATTATATAAAAATTGAATTTTTCCAGAAAATCATAAAAAATCTTTTTCGAAAATAACAGTGGTAATTTTGAGAATTTTTAACTTTTTTAAGCAAAATTATTAACTTATTATTATAATTATGGTTATAATTTAAATAATCCGTCAAGCAAAAGCAAGATTTTGCCAAAACGGATCGAACATTTCAAATCAGATTAGTTTATGTGGCGGTTGTTAGCCAGAAATCAGGTCATTGGTCGAGATGGTTTGGTTTTTGGCTAACATCCAGAAGTTCTCACCGAATCGGAAGATGAGCAACGACTCACCGACGGCAATAGAGGAACTAAAAATGACACAAGCACAAAAAGTATTTTTTATTGGTGGAGCAGACGCGGAGATGAAGGTCTGGGCTGGGGCGCATCGGTCGAATCTTATAAGGATGAGATTGATGCTGCTCTAGCTGCAGGCGCGATTGACGTGGACCACCACGGTAGTCGCTCCGGCGAACCAGCCTCAATCATCCAGGTTCTTTCCCTATTGGGGATTGAGCCCAGTCGTAAGCAGCTTTTGATCGCTGCGAACGACTCCGGGTTTATCCCGGGGATAGTTGCAGCTGGAGATTCCGCGGCTGAGATTGCGGAAATCCGCGCACTCGACCGCGCTACTCAGGGGATTACCCCTGAGTAGGAAGCTCAGGCTGTTGAGGTGATCGAAAGCCGCAAGGTTAACGGTCGCCTCACTGTAGTTAGCCTTACGCACAGCAAGACGGCTACAGTAACCGACCGTCTCTTTGGAGAGTACGATCAATTGATCGTACTCTCTGGCGACGGAGAAGTTAATTTCTTTGGGGATGGTGAACTCTGTTCACATCTCCAAGAGAAATTCCAAGGCTGGAACGGTGGCTCCGGACTTGGTAAACATAGGGAATCCGCCTTTTGGGGCGGATACCCCGACCACCAGGAAGTTGAGGACTTTATCCTTAACTTCCTAAAAAACTAATCTGGTTTCCCCGAGCATAAAGCTCGGGGTTTTCTTTTTTCTAAAAATAATAGTCTCAACGATGAGGCTATTATTTTATATTGTTCTATTTTTTCTTGCCTAGAACTTCTTTTGCGCCGTCGACCACTCCGTCAACAATATCTTTAGTATCGGCAGCAACTTCTTTGACTTTTCCTCCAGCTTTCTGAGTTTTGCCTTCAGCCTGTAATTTTTTGTTGCCCGTAACCTTTCCAGCGACTTCTTTTGTAGCGCCAACAACTTTATCTACTACAGCATCGAGTTTATTTTCTGACATATTATTTTTCTCCCTTTTTAAGCACAAATGATACTACACTAATAACGATAATCGCACCAATCAATGATGGAATAATTGCCATGTCTGCCAATTTTGGACCGAAGCTACCAAATAAAGATTGCCCAACAAATGATCCGACGAGTCCAGCCAAAACATTAGCTACGATTCCCATTTTCTTGTCTTTATTAAGGATATAACCAGCAATAGCACCGATAAATCCTCCAACTATAAGTGACCATAAAAATCCCATATAGTCCTCCTTCTGTTAAAGTTTATAACTATTCCATTTTACCATAAAAAGATAAATATTTCCAATTCTCAATCTCTGGCGCGTCGACGGAGTTTTCGCGGGCGAATTTCAGCAAGTCTTCTTTTCTCGCCAAATATTCTTCAGCCTTTTCAGGATTTTTCGAAGCGACCGCTCGAGCCACAATATCGTATCGCGAAACTCGATTTCTCGCCAACATGTCAAAAGGTGTTGTTGTTGAACCTTTTTCTTCATATCCGTTAATTTGAATGCGTGCTGGATTTTCATAATCAAATAAAATCGATTTGAGAGTTTTAGCGTACCCATGAAAAGCAAATATAACCGGCTTATCTTTGGTAAAAATCTTCACAAAATCACTTTTCGAAAGTGTATTTTCGAAAGTTCCAATTCCTTCACCACATAGCGCCTGAATATAAACTAAACGAATTTTAATTTGGGGTGCGTCATGAAGCAAAACCTGAAGTGCTGCAACTGTTTCTTTAAAAACATAATCACCGCTTGCCGCCAAAACTAAATCTGGCTCATCATCTTCTAAAATTGAATCCCAGTCTGTAATTTCCTGATTTTTCCAACTGTCAAAAACAAATATTCCGCCATTTTTAATCTGCTTTTGTGCGCTCTCAAGAGAAAAATACCTTGGCTCAGGTGTTTTTCCCGCAACTAAAACGTTAATATTATTGCGAGATTTTAGCATTTTCGAAATCGCTACGACCGCCGAATTATCATCTGCCGGCAAAAAAATCTGCCCAATTCTATTTTCACGGCGCAAAACTTCATCAATAAAACTCGGATTTTGGTGCGAAAATCCATTATGATCTTGTCGCCAACCAGTTGAAGTTAGAATATAGTTTAAACTTGCTAGATCTCCTCGCCATTTTACTTCTTTAGATTGGGCCAAGAACTTCGCATATTGATCCATCATCGAAGAAATAATCGGCGCAAAAGCTTCGTAAGAAGTCAGAATTCCGTGTCGCCCTGTTAAAATATAACCCTGCAAAAGCCCCTGCAAAGAATGCTCGCTCAAGATTTCTGTAACGCGGCCGTTTTTCGATAAATCTTTTTCCCATGGCTTAATTTCTCGCTGCCAAGAACGTGAAGTTGCCTCAAAAATAGCATCTAATTTATTTGAATAAGTTTCATCAGGGCTAAAGAAGCGGAAATTCTCTGGATTTTTTTCGAAAACTTCTTTCAAAAAATCACCAATTGCATTCATTGCAAGTGATTTCTCGCCTACTCTTTCATGAATTTCTGGTAATTTTAATTCTTTAAAATTTAAATTTGCATCTACGAAACAATTTTGACCAATTCTGCTTGATTTTTCTGGTAAAAAATCATTAAGCCAAGGTTTAAATTCACCTTTTTCAAAATCAAAAAGCTCTTCAAATTTATAAGATTTTAACCAGTCTTCGAGTTTTTTGAGCTCTTTTTCATCACTCTTAGCATTTAAAAGTGGAACTTGATGAGCGAGCGAGTTCCCTTCAATTTTTTCGCCATTATTTTCAGCAACACCAGAACTTCCTTTCTTACTCCGCATAATAATCATCGGCAGCCGCACAAAACCGTTTTTTCTGCCAAATTTTATTCGTGAAATATCTCGAAAAGCACTCGAAAAAACTTTCGAAAGTTCTAAATCAAAATCTTCGGCAGAATATTCATCAACAATCTTTGGCTCCCAGCCCGCTCCGTGAAAAAATTGGATCAATTCAAAGTCACTCATCGAGCCAAAGATTGTTGGTCCAGAAATTTTATAACCATTCAAATGCAAAACAGGTAAAACTACTCCATTTTCAACTGGATTCATTAATTTATTTAAATGCCAAGCTGCAGCAATTGGGCCAGTTTCAGCCTCTCCATCGCCAATTAGAGTGGTCATAACTAGATTCGGATTATCTAGAACCGCCCCAAAAGCAGTTGAAAGCGAATAGCCGAGCTCCCCGCCTTCAAGAATCACACCTGGCGCGAAAGGGCTCGCGTGCGACGGAAAACCGCCTGGCCAAGAAAAGTTTTTTGAAATATAAGCAATACCTTGCGAATTTCGAACCGCATTCTTATCGATATTCGAAAGTGCTTCTTCCATAAACAAATTCGCCTGAAGCGCCGGAAAAGCATGACCTGGACCAAGCATAAATGCTGTTTTTAAACCACTTTTAGCAAAATCAAGCTGTTTTTGAATATTCAACAGATAAGCATAAACATGATTTACGCCCGGGCAACTGCCCCAATGGCCGAGAAGACGTGGCTTGATATCATCGAATCTCAAATCTCGCTCTAATAAGAAATTATCTTGCAAAAAAATTTGTGAGACAGTCAAATAATTCGCCGCACGAATAAACTTTTTAATATTTTCAAGATTCTGCCCACTATTCATACTTTATATTTTATCACACTTATGCTATTTTTCAATCCGGGTTACTTTCGGCCAACTTTTACCATTGCAGCCCGCAAAACCTCACCCTTTAAAGTGTAGCCAGCTCGAAGCTCTTCAGCAACAACTTCTTCCTCACCGTCAGATTCTTCATCAAACTGAATCGCTTCATGAAGTTCAGGATTAAAAGTAGCACCTTTCGAAGAATCAATTTTCATAACGCCTATTTTCGAAAGATTTTTTTCCAAGTTTTTACTCATTTTAACAACATTTTGCGCCCAAGCATTTTTTACTAAATCTTCTGGTAAATGCGAAATCGCTCTTTCAATATCATCAACCATTGGAATCAATGCCAAAATTGCCTTTTTCTCACCTAGGTTTTGTGCATTCGAAATTCGACTTTCAACATTTTTGCGATAATTTTCGAAATCTGCTCGCGTGCGCTGTAAATCGTTTTTTAGATCTAAATTTTCCGTTTGAAGCTTTTCACACTTTGGATCTTTTTTAAAAAATCCTGATTGCTTCTTTTCTTTTATATTTTCTTGATTTTTTGCTACATTATTTTCTTCCATCTTTTCCTCCTTAATTTATAAAATCTCTTCCAGAAATTCACCAGTTTTTTGAACCAATCTCACCACTTTTCCGTAATTTTGGCGAGTTGGCCCGAGCACACCAATGTAAGAATTTTCCGAAAATGGACTTTCGAATTTCGAAATTATCAAACTCGCGCCCGAACTTTTACCGATTGGATTCTCGCTACCAATATAAACATTAAGCGGCTCATTTGGCGCAACTTCACGAAGCCAAGGATCAAGATTATCAAGCAGTTGCGCAACCGATTGCACCGCTTCACCACTCTCAAATTCTGGCTGCGAAAAAAGATTATAAATTCCATTAATATAAAGCTGATCACCAATCGTCGCAAGACCAAGATTACCTGTAAGTTCAACTAAAGAATCTACCGCTGAACGAATTGCATGGTCAGCGCGATCGTTTTGGGCTGAAACTCGTGAAGAAATCGCCCGAAATCCACGCAAACTGTCTTTCGAATTACTAGCGTTTAGCAAAATTTGTTCATCTTCACCCTCATTTTGAGTAGTTAAGCGATTCACATAAAAACGATAACCCTTATCAGTTGGGATTCGCCCAGCAGAAGTGTGTGGTTGTGTAATTAAACCAAGATCTTCAAGTTTTACCATTTCAGAGCGGATTGTCGCGCTTGAAACATTAAAAAGCTTCGCCAAAGTAACACTACCAACCGGGCTGGCGACTTCAGCATACTGCTCAATTATAGCAACCAAAATTTGCGCTTGTCGTGGTGTAATATTCATACTATTATTTTAGCATAAATTAGCACTTAGGTCAATAGAGTGCTAATTATCTAACAGGTAGTTGGCTTATCAAGACTATTATAATACAGAGGAGTCAATAAAATATCACCCAAAACAGACAAAATGGTCTATACAAACCAGCAAATAACAAGACCTAGCTCTTCTCAGCCTGCAAAAAATGAGGGTTTTCTTTTAGTCTATTTTTGCAGTTCTAAAAACCTACTCTTAATATCTGTCAAAAGCTTCTGCGCTCGCACACGAACTTCAATATCTTTATAATTAAACTCAACATCTTGGTGCATAATTTGATCAATAATTCGCGCCGTGTTTCGAAAATCATCATTTAAAATAAAGTGAAAATATGACACTTCGAGAGCTTGTTCTAATGAAGAAATCGCTTCCGGCAATCGCTTTGCAAAATCCTTTTCGAATTCTTCCGCACTTGAATATCGGTTCGCAAATCTTGCACGCCAAGTTTCAAAATCAGGTGGCAAAATAAAGACCGCCACCACCCGATCGCTCATTTTTTTATATTCTGCAATTCCTTGAATATCAATATCAGTCACAGAAATCTGCCCGTTTTGGTTGGCTTTTTCGATCTCTGCAATGCTTGTACCATAAATCTTTCCGTGAACAAATTTCGCCTCAATAAATTCACGATTTTTGAGCATTTCTTCGGCTTTTTCAATCGAAATAAAATTGTAGTCAACACCATTTTGTTCGATTTTACCATTATTTTCACGAGGCTGGCGAGTTGTGTGACTGACAATATCACGATATTCTTCATTTTTTAAAAGATGTTTTTTGGTTGTGTCTTTTCCGGCGCCAGAAATTCCCGCAAGTAATAAAATGCGAGAATTCTCAACTAGAGTAATAGCTTCAGGCGGTGTTTGATAATTTTTTACAAGAAATTCGAGATTATTCATTTTAAAATTATACTATATTTTCTGGATTTCGTCAAAGATCTCTTACTCAGAAATTTCATTCGAATTTCGATTTTCTATAATCTTCAAGTAATTTTTCAATTTTAGAAATTAGCTCCATATTAAATTCATTCTCTTTAAGCTTTAAAATATCTTTCCGTGAAATCCCCAAGCTTTCAAAATATTTCTTTGAAAACCCATAAAAATGCCATCCATTATGTCTACTCCATAGCCAATCTTCGTCTATTTTACCATTTAAGGCGTCTTTTATTTTTAGTAAGTTATCTTCAGAAAGATTATCTAATGAGTATTTTTCTTCGTATTTCCAACCCAAAAAATCCGCAGCATAAGCATTCCGAATTATTTTTTTCGAGAATCCATTATTAAAATCCGTCGAATCTGCTACAAAATTATGGGAAAAACCTTCACAAATCCCCTCATATAGAGCATTTTGAAATAAAATCTTGTCAACACCAATATTTAAACGGATATAGCCAAAATCAATATACCACCAAAAACCATATTCGCCAGAATCACGCCAGCTCGCAAAAACAACATCATAATCAAAATTAGATAAATCAAACTCCCGAATAATTTTTGTACGTGCTTTTCGATAAGCTTTTCGAATTTTCTTAGTTCTCTCTGAATCATTTTTTAGACTACCAAGAATTATTTTTCGCATAAAATCTCCTTTTTCGCAAAATCTTCAAATTCTTCATTTGTAATTTTAAGCGCATCGCTTGGTCTAATTCTGTATTTTTCACAATATTTTGAAATTAAAAATTCTCCGACTCTATAAACAAAATTTGTAGGTAAACTTGAATCATTTCCAAAGTGATTAAAATACCAATTGTAGCGATTTATCTTCTCCTTATTTTTTGCGATTTCAATAATTCTCTTCAATCCCCATTTTAGCTTGTCTTCATCAGGTTTATCATAATAATCGGTCAAAAATTTTAATTCATACCCTAATTCATTAGCTGCTTGTTTTTCAAAATTCAGAGCTAAGCCTTCAAGAATAGTATCACCCCAGATATTGTTAGGTGTTGGTAAAGTTTGACATCTAAATTCATGGTTGAGCTCATGAAAAATTAATTTTAAAAATATATTTTTTGAATATTCAGTATCAAAAAACTCAAGTATTAGAGCTCCATATCCAGACATTGAAAGACCTGAAACTTTTTCAATTTTTAATATTTCAGAAATATCTTCTTTTTTCATCCTAGATATATCTGAAAAATAAATATCAATTTCTTTTTTCGAAAAATCATAATACTTCGAAAAATATTCTTTAGCTTCAATAAAATCTGACTTTATTTTTTCTTGTGTTTCTTCTGAAAAGCTTTTATTAAAAATTAAATTAAACATAGTTACTCCTATAAAAATAAGGGCTCATCACCCTTATAAATTACAGCTTGGCGTTCGTGTGAACATTCACCACATCATCAACATCATCAAGCGCGTCCATAAGTTTTTCAACTTTCGCACGCGTTTCGTCGTCGGTAATTTCAACTTCCATGTTTGGCACATATTGAAGTTCAGCTTCTTTTACGGTTAACCCTTTTTCAATTAGTTCTTTTCGAACTTTCATTAAATCTTTTTGATCTGTATAAACTACAATTTCGCCATCTTCTTCAACCGCATCTTCCGCACCAGCATCGAGAATTTCAAGCAGAGCATCTTCACCGGTAGCTTCAACTAAAATTACACCTTTGCGAATAAACTGAAACATCACGCTACCCGCGTCAGCAATCCGGCCACCATTTTTCACTAAAGCAGTCTTAACTTCAGGAAAAGTTCGGTTGCGATTATCGGTTGCCGTTTCAATAATTAAACCAATTCCATTTGGGCCATAGCCTTCATAAGTAATTTCCTCAAGTGCTGCTGCATTTTTATCTGCCGCCCGAGCAATTGCACGTTCAATATTCGCGTTCGGCATATTCACCGCGCGAGCTTTTTCAATCGCAAGCGCTAAACTTGGATTCATATCTGGATCAGCGCCACCACGAGCTGCAATTGCAATTTGATTACCAATTCGGGTAAAAATTGCACCACGTTTTGCGTCATTTGCGCCTTTCTGCCGTTTAATTTTTGACCATTTATTATGACCAGCCATAATTCTCCTTTTTGATATTTTATCGATAAACTTTTTATTATTATATCATTTTATATATCATTCTACAATCAAAAGACCTTAATCTCGCTTCAGCATCACAGTAAAAGCTTCACTTGGGATTTCGACATTGCCAAATTTCTTCATTCGCTTTTTACCACGTTTTTGTTTAGCTAACAATTTCTTCTTTCGAGAAACATCACCGCCATAAAGATAACCTGTCACATCTTTTCGATAAGCTGAAATATTCTCTCGCGCAATAAATTTTCCACCAATCGCTGCTTGAATTGCCACCTGGAAATTCTGTCGAGGAATTACTTCTTTTAATTTTGCAGTAATTTCACGACCCATTCGCACACTTTCTGAACGATGGCACATCACCGACAGCGCATCAACCATTTCACCTGCGACATAAAAATCTACGCGCACTAAATCTTCAGGTAAATAATCCCAAAGCTCATAATTGAATGAACCATAACCAGATGTAACACTTTTTAGTTGGTCGTAAAAATCAGTCAAAAGGTTAGCAAGTGGTGCTTCGAAAGAAACTAAAACACGCTCATCAATATAACTTAAATTCTTTTGCAAGCCGCGTTTCGAAACAATCAACTGAATTACCGCGCCAACATAATCTTTTGGCACCACAATTTCACCTTTAATCCACGGCTCACGAATTTCAGAAATCCTCGTTTGATCGGGTAAATCAGCAGCACTTTTAATATCTAATTCTTCGCCCGTTGTTAAAATTACATGATAGTCAGTTGAAGGATTGGTAACTACCAAATCTAAATCATATTCGCGCTCCAAACGCTCGCGAATAATATCCATATGAAGAAGGCCAAGAAAACCAATTCGCACACCAAAGCCTAAAACCGGTGAATTCTCTGGTTCAAATTGGAGCGCGGAATCGCTCAAACTTAATTTTTCAACCGCATCTTTTAAATCTTGATAATCTTCATTCGAAACCGGAAAAAACCCGGCATAAACAAATGGCTGAACGTTTTGATAACCAGGTAGAGGATCGCTAGCAGGATCTTTCGAAAGAGTTACAGTATCACCAACTTTTGCCTCACGGGTAGTTTTTAAGTTAGTAACAATATAGCCAATCTCGCCCGCACTCATTTTGTCATACGGTGTCATTTTTGGCTGAAGCTTACCAATTTCTAGCGCCAAACCTTTAGAATCTGTCGCCATCATTTTAATTTCATCACCTTTTTTCAGCTCGCCCGAAAAAATCCGCACATACAAAATCACACCCCGGTAATCATCATAATAGCTGTCGAAAATTAGGGCTTTTAATTCTTTCATCTTTTCTCCTCAATCTCTAAAATTAGAGCATTATGGTCGCTCAAACCTTCAAAAACTTCAACTCTTCGAAAGTTAAATCTATTGCTTATCAAGCAGTGATCAATCTGAAAAAATACGCCCGAAGCTGGGTGGCTTGCATAATCAGAAAACTCACAAGCTGCTGAATATTCTTTTTTATTCTTCAAGACATCCTCGCCTCGAATATTAAAATCTCCCACAATTATGTCTGATTTTCGCGAAATAATTTCTTCGAGCTGAGCGATGTTTCCATCTTTATTGGCAAAATGAACATTCGAAAGTGTTATTTTTTCGCCACCAACAGAAAATTCGATGTTTTGCGAAATTCTATTATGTTTGTCGCCGAGAACGTTCGATAAATTCACTTTTGACGACGAAAAATCGAACTTCGAAAGCACACTTTGACCTTGAATATAAAATTCTCCACGAGATGTCGTATATTCTTCTACTGTTTCGGTTTTCGAAAATTGATATGGTGTTTTCATTGCTGAATTTATTTTTTCAGAAAAATCACCATCAGTCAACTCAACCTCTTGAAGAACAACAATATCCGCATTTTGTTTATCTAAAAAATTCGCAATTTTCGAAAAATTAGCATTCTTGATTTGGCAGTTTAAAGAAATAATCTTCACCTAAACCTCCTTCGGTCCTGGAATTTTTTCGATAATCGCATCCAGCACAGTTTCGACGCCCATTCCAGTTTTAGCCGAAATATGTAAAATTTCACTTTCATCACAACCCAAAAGGTTAATAACTTCTTTCGAAACTCGTGGAATATCTGCCGCCGGCAAATCAATTTTATTCAATACAGGAATAATCTTTAGATCAGCCGCCATTGCAAGATAAACATTTGCGAGTGTTTGAGCTTGAATCCCTTGCGAAGCATCAACCACTAAAATCGCACCTTCGCAAGCTTGGAGAGAACGTGAAACTTCATAAGAAAAATCCACATGCCCTGGTGTATCAATCAAGTTAAGCTCAACGTCCTTCCAGTTCATCGTAACTGGCGTTAATTTAATAGTAATCCCTTTTTCGCGCTCCAAATCCATCGAATCTAAAAGCTGTGATTTCATATCACGTTTTTGAACCGTACCAGTAATTTCCATCATTCGGTCGGCTAAGGTAGATTTACCGTGATCAATATGGGCAATAATACAAAAATTTCTAATCTTTTCTAAATTCATAAATTATTTATATTTTAACATATTTTTTAGATGTTAGCAATTTAGCGAGGTTTAATTTGTCCAAATAAAATTTTACGTAAGTAGGCAACGAAAGGATCAGCTTCTTTGATTCTAAAAATTTTCGCAGAGACTAAATAAGACAAGACGCTCATACCGCCAATCATTAAAAACTTAGGAAACGTTGAAAAGAATCGTTCATCACTATTCAGAAGCGGGAAAAATGTTACTAAAACATAGCAAACGAAACCCGTAATAGCTGATGCCGCCAGCATTCGTACTATCCCAGATATAAACCTAGCACTAAACAACCCTTCAATCCTGCCTCGCATCAAGACTAAAAGAATGATTATTTCCGAAAGCGCACCAATGCTTTGAGCCCAGGCCAAACCGTGCGCGCCCAACTTTAGGGAGAGACTAAACCAAATCGCTAACAAAATATTAAGACCAATCGCAAAAATAGACACGCGCAAAGGCGTTTTAGTATCCTCCATTGCGTAAAAACTTCTAGCCGCGATATGATAAACTGAGCGACAAAAAATTGATATAACCAATACACCAAGTAGCGAGGCGATTAAACTATCGCCACCATTTTTAATAAAGTTTACGATATAGCCACGCATAAAATAAAATATCACGGCAATTGGTAGAGATAAGAATATAATCGTACTTAAAGCCTGCTGAAGTTCTTTACGAAATAAATCTTTTCGGCCGATTGCTAATTTTTCAGTTAAATTAGGGAAAAAGGCAGTCGAAATCGCTACGCCAATTAAATTTATCGGCATCATATGAAGGGTTAGTCCTTGTTGATAGGCACGAACTGTCCCTGCTCCCATTCGGCTCGCCATGTTTGTCTCAACAATTGAGTTAACATAATCAATTCCTTGATCCATTGAACGAGTTGGTAAAAGACGCATCACCTGCCGAAAACCTTTATTTTTCCAAAAAATCTTAAAGTTATAATCAAAGCCTACACCGATTAAACCGATTACCGCAACTAATAATTGCAGAATAGACCCAAACGCCACACCAATAGCCACACCCATGATACCCCCTTCAAAAATCTTCCAGCCAAAAATACTTATTCCATTAGTAAAGAATAACGTACCAATAATAATCCCAATGTTATAAATCGCTGGTGCTAATGCTGAAAAAGTAAATCTACCGATAGCTTGTTGAACACTAGTTAATACGGTTGCAATTGCAAACAAGAAAGGGTTAATTGCAATCACGCGCATCATCGAAACTGCCAAGGCTCTTGACGATTCGTTGAGCCCTGGACCAACAATGTATTTAACCAAAGGCTCAGCAAAAATAATTATTAGAACCGACGTCGCTAAAGTCAATAAAGCTAATAAATTTAATATACTAGAACTTAGCTCCCAAGCTGATTTTTTATTATTTTTTGCCATCCGCCGATTAAAAACAGGGATAAATGTTACGCTTAAAGCACCCGACACCAAAATAAAAAACATAAAATCAGGGATAGTAAAAGCAACAGTATAAGCATCAATTCCGGCTGGATACGAGTCAAGGTAGTATGAGTTAAGCAATCGATCGCGCGCAAATCCAAGCAAGCTTGACAACAGAGTTGAGCTAGCAAGAATGACGGCCGCCAGACGCACCGTCATCCTTGTATTAGCTTTGGATACTATTTTTTTAATTCTTCGCTTAAACATTACTCATTACTCGTGAAGTTTTACTTCCTTTGGAAGTTTTGCACCTTTCAAAATTTCACTAACTTCAGCTTCGTCAACTGTTTCTTTTTCTAGAAGCGCTTTAGTTAGAGCTTCGAGTGGCTTTTTATTAGCTTTAAGAATAATCTCCGCACGTTTAACAGATTCTTTAATTAGTTTAGCAACTTCCTCATCAATTTTTTCAGCAGTTTTTTCAGAATATGGCCGCTCACGCGTCATCCGATCGAAGAACATTCCACCTTCTTCTTCGTGAAAAACTTGATCACGAAGCTCTTCACCCATCCCGAGTTCAACCACCATATTGCGAGCAATATTTGTAGCATGGCGAAGATCACTTGAAGCACCAGTCGAAACTCCACTTTCACCGTAAATTAAAATCTCTGCTTGTCGGCCGCCCATAGCACGCGCCAAAATATCTTTATACTCGAAAATATTAGTATAAGATTTATCTTCTGGCGGCAAGAACCAAGTTACACCACCAGTTCGACCGCGAGGAATAATAGTTACTTTATGCACTGGATCAGAATCAGGTAAAACATGACCAACCACAGCGTGACCAGCTTCATGCCAAGCAGTAGTTTCACGCTCTAAATCACTCATAACTTTAGCTTTCCGTTCAGGACCAATTGCTACTTTTTCAAATGCCTCAGTTAAGTCATCATTTGTAATTTGCTGCCGATTAGCACGAGCAGCCAGAATTGCTGCTTCGTTGGCGATATTAGCAAGATCAGCACCAGCTGAACCAGCGGTTTTTTTAGCTAGCGCATTTAGATCAACAGATTCATCCGCAGGTTTATTTTTAAAATGAACCTTTAGAATCTCAAGCCGATCTTTTCTTTCTGGTAAAGAAATCTCCACACGACGATCAAATCGACCAGGTCGAAGAAGGGCAGGATCTAGAACATCTGCACGGTTAGTTGCCGCCAAAACGATAACACCAGTATCTTTTTCGAAACCATCCATTTCAACTAGTATCTGGTTCAAAGTTTGTTCACGCTCATCATGACCACCGCCCATTCCAGAGCCACGCTTTCGACCAACCGCATCAATTTCATCAATAAAGATAATTGAAGGAGCGTTCTTTTTGGCTTTCGAGAACAAATCACGTACTCGACTTGCTCCAACACCAACAAACATCTCCATAAATTCAGATCCAGAAATCGAAAAGAAAGGAACTTTAGCCTCGCCAGCTACAGCGCGAGCTAACATTGTTTTACCAGTTCCTGGGTTTCCAACCATCAAAACACCACTTGGGATTTTTGCACCCATTTTTTGGTATTTTTTAGGATCTTTCAAGAAATCAACAACTTCATATAAATCCTGCTTGGCATTTTCATTGCCGGCAATATCTTCGAATTTGATTTTCTTTTTATCTTCACCATAAAGCTTAGCGCGAGATTTTCCAAAGCTCATTGCTTGAGAATTTTGTCCGTTCGCCTGACGCATCATAAACATAAAGAATCCAATAATTGCAATAGTTGGCACGAAAATCATCGCTAGATTCCAAAAAATTTCGCCAGAATTATCAACAGACTTGATTTCCACAGCAGTAACGCCCTGCTTCAAACCTTGCTCATAAATCGTACCAGACTCTTTAGTCGTTCTTTCGGTTGGTCGCTTCTCATTTTTTGGCGTAACCTTAATATCATTACCTTGAATTTCAAGTTTTGCAATTTCACCTTTATTAGCTCGCGAAATCACATTCGAAATATCAACTCGTTTTAGATTATCTGATAAAATTCCATTCGCTACAGCAAAAACAAAAATCATACCAGTAAAAATCACCCAAAAAACAGCATTTCCCGCCCATTTCGTAAAATTATTCTTCTTGTTATTCTTCATTCTTTCCTTTCTCATAATCAACTCTTTCTATTTTAACAAATACTTTAAGTGTTTTCAAATAAAAAGCACACCTTAATATAAAATACGTAGTCTAATTCTACACCTAGAAATAGCTCCTTAAAGCCAAATCTTTAATCTTTTATTTTACCTCATTAACTAAAGTTTTATTCCAACCTTAATATATAATTTAAGTTAATAACAATTGTCAAATCTAAATTCGAAAAAACTCTTAGAAAACTCTATTTCACGTCCACCTAAAATTTGCGTCCGTGAGCCATTTTTAAAAGTTCGAATTGCATATAATAAATTCCAAATTTGTTTTGAAAGCGGAATTTTGCCAGATTTACGAATCATAATTTCGCGCAGAATTTCGTAGCAAACTTCATCTGAATTCGTACGAAAAAACTCTCGCTCAAACTTTTTACCGTCACCAATTTTTGGCAAAATACCCTTAATCAGCTCATCAACTTCACGTTTGATTTTAATTTGCTTTTGCCAAATTTTAAAGATTTTATCCAAATCATCTTCGCTGAATTTTACATTTTTACGGATTCGGTTACGCGTATATTTCTGGCTAAAATTTGTTGAATCTTCTCGCCACTCTATTTTTTTTTCTTTTGCTATTTTCGAAATATCGCACTTAGATAAACCTAAAAAAGGGCGCTTAATATCTGGCGAATCAAAGCAAGCGATCGCTCGCCAACCGCCACCACGATTTATATTTATTACAAATGTCTCAGCTAAATCATTTTTATGATGGGCTGTAAAAATCATCGCTTTTTCGCGTTTAGCAATTTTTCGCAAAAAATTATATCGAGCATTCCTAGCTTGTTCTTCACTTGAATTTTCGCCCAAATTTCCATGTTCAAATTCGAATTTAACGCCATATTTCGCTGCTAATTCTTCTACGAATTTTAAATCTTGTCTGCTTTCTTCGCCACGAATTCCATGCTCAAAATGTGCAACAATTAAGTTTTCTCCAAGCCATTTTTGTTCATTTTTATTTCGAAAAAATCGTACTAAAAAATCCAGCAAAACCACCGAATCTACGCCACCGGAAACTGCCACAAGAATTTTCTTCATAAAAATATTTTAACCGAAATCTTGAAAATCATCAAACTATATGCTACAATTATCACACGTGGTAGCGTAGCTCAGTTGGTTAGAGCGTAGGACTCATAAGCCTAAGGTCGCAGGTTCAATCCCCGCCGCTACTACCAAACAATGAATTTCAGCATTTTAGGCTGGAGTTTTTTGTTTTAAAAACCCTTAGCTTTTAGACTAAGGGTTTATATCATATTGTTTAAATTTAATACAAATCTAGATCAGTAAAATCATCAAATGCCGAAATTCGTGCATCGATAAAATTTCGTAGTTCTTTTTTAGTCCGGTGGCGATCCCAAGATGCCATTCGTTCGTGTTGTGCCATTTATTTTTTCCTTTTTGTTTTATTTAATATTATGTTACTAATACTACCATAATAATTTCAAAAAGTCAATAGTTAACATTGATTTTATTTTGTTGTTTTTATTGCTTTTTACTTATGTTTATAATATAATTTTATAAAGATTATGGATATTTTAATGAGTTTTGCGATTATTGGGCTAAGCGCGATGATTCACGCTAGTTTTCATTTAAGTATCAGTATCCTAACTCTATTAAGCGGACACACTTTAAGCCGTGAACGATCTCATTTAAAATTAGTTAAACTTTCCTCGGCTTTAACTTTCGGCGCAGTATCAGCAACAATTCTACTTTTTTGCTCACTTGCTTTTACCCTTGAAATATTTTATAGCTTTAAGCTCTATCAAGCCATCTGGGCAATTCTAATCGGAACTTCCATTGGGACAGCATTTTCAGTTTGGATTTTTTATTATCGCCGCAATTCAGTAAAAACTTCAGGTACTGAAATGTGGGTTCCGCGTAGCTTTGCAAAATATCTTAACAGTCGCACTCAAAAAACTCGCCACTCAGCAGAAGCTTTCTCACTTGGAGTATCCAGCATCTTAAGTGAAATTATTTTTATAGCAACACCAATCATATCTGCAGCTCTTGCCAGTATACATCTACAGCCAGCCTATCAATTTTTAGCTGTAATCTTATACGTATCAGTTGCAAATCTTCCGCTATTTATTATCTCTTGTCTAATCTCAGGTGGGCATCCTTTAGCCAAAATCCAAATCTGGCGAGAAAATAACAAACGTTTTCTCCAATTCACAGCAGGATTGGGACTAATAATTTTGGCTTTCGTAATTTTCATTAATATTTTTGAGGTAAAACTATGAGAGTTATTAAGAGCAATGGTAAACTAGAGAACTTTGAATTAAGCAAACTAGTTGATAGCCTGATAGGAACTTTTGAGATAGCTCAAGCGCCAGAAGGCATGAGTAACGATTTAATACGACAGACCATCAAAGACTTTCACACTTGGCAGATAGGAAAGAACGAGATAACTAGCCGAGATATCCGCCTAAAAATTAGCAGCATTCTCAAAAAAATTCATCCAGAAGCCTCATATATTTATAAAAATTTCAAGAGCATAATTTAAGGAGATCCTATGAAAAAACGAAAATTTGAATTTGATTTAATTGTTCTTGGAACAGGTGCAGGAGGTAGTGCTGCAGCAATCATCGCTGCTAAAAATGGCCTCAAAGTGGCAATAGTAGAAAATGATATTTTCGGCGGCGAATCACCTAACTATGGAGAAGTTCCAATCAAAGCTCTTTCACATGCCGTAAAAACTCTTTATGAAGCTAAAAAAGGTACAAAAATGGGGATTCGCTCTGGTAGTTTAGGGTACAGTTTTCAAAGTATTTTGCGCTGGAAAGATTTAGCCATAAAAAGAACTGGAGCCCATGATAATGAAGAGTTTTATAAATCAGCCGGTATTTCAACATTCCGCGGAACAGCTCGATTTATCACCCCCCATGAAATATCAGTTAACCAAGCTCATATTTCGAGCGAAAAATTTTTAATTGCAACAGGCTCAAAATTTAAAATACCAGATATTCCCAATTTAAAAAATATTAAATTCTTAACTCCAAGAACTGTTCTGGACATCCAACGACTACCTAAAAGTATTTTTATAATAGGTGGTAGTCCGGAAGCTGTTGAGATAGCACAAATTCTTTCAACCCTCGGCACAAAAGTATACATCAGTGAAGTCTCAGCACGACTTCTACCAAAAGAAGACGAAGAAGTTGGCATAACGATTGAAAATTTTATGGTGGAAGAAATGAAAATTTTTGTCTTACCACAAACTCGAGTAGTATCAGTTGAACAAGACGGAATGGGCAAGAAAGTTATTTTTCAGCGTGGCGGTAGTGAAAAATTTGTACGCGTAGAAGAAATTATGATCGCGGAAGAAAGACAACCCAATACTGACATTGGACTTGAGAATGCTAACATAGAATACTCTGAAAGTGGGATAGTTGTAAATGAATTTTTACAGACTTCATCTAAACATATTTTTGCAGCAGGCTCCGTCATAAATGGAAAATTTAGCACATCTGAAGCTCTTTTACAGAGCAGAGTTGCCGCACATAACATTATAAAAACTCGTGCCAAAATATCGCCAGACTATTCATCGGTCCCACGAACAATATCCACATTTCCAGAAATCGCTAGCGTAGGCCTAACAGAAGATGATTGCATAAAAAGAGATCTTAGGATAAAGACTGCAATTGCACCACTTAATCTTATAGCTAGGAGCAATACAGAAGATTTTCGTAACGGATTCGTAAAGCTTATATGTGATCGACGCGGAAAAATTCTTGGCGGTAGTGTTGTAGCACCAGAAGCTTCGAGTATAATCCAAGAGATCAGTCTTTCTATTTACGCCAATTTAACTGCCCAAGAAATATCAGAGCTACCACACGCCTTCCAGAGCTGGAGTGAGGCGATCAGGGTTTGTGCTGGTCGTATTAAATAGGTAAATATAAAAACACTAGAACACCCCTATATAGGGGTGTTCTAAGTAAAATAATTCCTTGGTTGCGGGAGTAGGATTTGAACCTACGACCTCTTGGTTATGAGCCAAGCGAGCTGACCAGACTGCTCCATCCCGCGATACATTGTCAATTTTATAATATTTTTTATAAAAAAGCAATAGTTTTCTGCAATTTAAACTTTTTTCGCGCTACCACCAAATATAAAATTCATCCACTGAACAAAATTACTATCTTTCTTTTGATCGACTAATCGCTTTTCTTTATTCTCTGGATATTTTGACAAAATCAAAACATGCTCTCCTGGATTAACTAGTCCCAGATTCTCTCTAGCTGCGAGTTCTTGATACTCATCACTTTTTAAATATTGGTTTTCATATTTCAGAGTTTTATATTTAATCTCAGAGATTATTTTTTCACGATTTTTAATCTCTAATTGCAATTGAAGCTTGTAATTCCTCTCCATAGCCGAAATACTCCCCCAAATCCAAGCCGATGCTATAATAAGAGCGCAAACCATAATTAAATTATCAATAGTAAACCAATCTTTCGATACTTTATATTTAGCTCTTCTAATTTTTGTTTTTAATATTTCGTTATTCACTCTTTAATTTTAACATATTGTTTGATATAATTGAATAGTCGGGGGATTAGCTCAGCGGTTAGAGCAGTCGTCTCATACACGATTGGTCGCTGGTTCGAACCCAGCATCCCCTACCAAATTCGCCAATTAGGCGTTTTTTATTTTAGTCTAAAATAAAAATCACCTTATACATTCCAGTAAAAGGTGATTCAGATTTTAATTATTTTTTACGAGAAACTGTTAGGAAGCCGTTTCGTGGATTTTCTTTTACAATTCGGTCTTCTGGAAGATCGCAAGGTGTACCTTTATCGTTCTTTTCTTTTTTAGCAAAGAAATAAATTGTTTGGGGTTTTCCACCACGCAAAGTTACTTCGCTTTTATGTAGATAGTATTTAACACCCTTTGAATTTGTCTGACTATAAGCCATTTTCATCCTTTCAATTAACTACTGTTATGCTTTTTATTTTACACTTTAGCAACAGTAGTGTCAAGCATTTAAATAAATTTTACTACAAATCAAATAAATGGGTCATATCTTTTAAGAATAATCTTTAAAATAATAGTAGAAACAATCTTAATAATAATTAAGACAATAATTAATATTGCGAGCAATACCATCCAGCCCATTAAGTCTGGAGTCCAAATCGGAGAACTAAATCTGTTTATATATAAGCTTGCCTCCGGAAATTTAATCTTATCATCAATCTTTGAACTATCACGATTATATTTAGCAAGCTCATCAGCAAAACACTGAGAATATTGCACGCCATAACCAATAGATTGAAACCTTGGATCACAAACAGCCCGTGCTTTTGCAGTTATTTCAACACCATAATTCTTACTTGCCTGCTCATTCATCTGCTGTTTAATTTTTTCAGTTTCATCAAGATATATTTTTTCTAACTGAACGGTCGTCGAGGTATTCATATGTTTAGAAGTAAAATCTCTTAGCTCTTTCAGCCGTTCAATTGCTTTTTCAAGATTTAACTCTTTATCCGCCAAAATAACTGCTTCGCGTCGCTTCACCATTTCAACATTGTTTAATCTAAGTGCTGTCGCAACCACAAAAAGCGATAAAACTAATAAGATAACCAACTGCCAAATTTTTAGTGCCTCAATTTTTTTAAGAAGCTGCTTAATTCTACGTTTTCCCACCACTTTTCCTTATACTAATCTTAGCATAAACACTATAAAAAAGCAATTATTAAAGTACTTGCTTAATTCTTTGAGCTAATTTTTCGCCAACAATTTTAGAAAGCTCTTGCACGGGAGCTTCGCGAATCTTTTTTAATGAGCCAAATTCCCGTAACAACTTTGCCCGTGTTTTCGCTCCTACACCATCAATTTTTTCTAGTGCGTTCTGAGTTTGTTTTTTAGTTCTTAGATTTGAATGATAATTGATCGCGAATCGGTGTGCTTCATCACGAATCCGCTGAAAAAGTTTAGTCAAATCACTAAATTCCGAGTTGCTTTCACCTAGCAAGTTCCGAGCGTGGCCGTGCGAATGACTCTGCGAAGGATGCAGATTTAGTGTCAAAAAATCACCCTCTCGTTGAATCGAAAAATCTCTACCGATTTTTTCGAAGTTTTTATCCAGCCAGCTAGTTTTGAGGTTTGGATTTTCTGTATCAAAAATAATCTCTTCGTCACGCTTCGCAATCCCGATTGCCAAAATATCGCTCGGTAAAACTTCCCGCGCTGCGCTCAATTGGCCCTTACCACCATCAATTAAAACTAAATCAGGCCGGCCCCATTTTTCATTTCGCTTCGAAAATCTTCGTATCAAAACCTCTTTCATATGGAGAAAGTCATCATTTCCGCCAGTAGTCATTTTAAATTTTCGATATTCTCGCTTGTCACTCAGCCCATTCGTAAAAACCACCATCGAAGCCACGTTATTCTCACCTCCCGTATGCGAAATGTCATAAGCCTCAATTCGTCGAGGCGGATTTTCAAGCGAGAGAATTTCTGCCAATTTTGCCAATGCGTGATCTTTTGAAATATCCAAAAATTCCTCATTCGAAAAAATAACTTGCTTACCAAGCTCACTCAAATCCCGCAGCTGATTACGTTTTTTTGCGGCCATTTCAAAATTCTGTTCATTTGCAAAATTAAGCATTTCTTTCTCAATTTCAAGCTGGAGCATTTTTCGTTCACCTTTTAGATATCGCGAGAGCTTACGTAAATTACGTTTATATTCTGTCATTTTTTGCTGATATTCGTCCGAATGTGGTTCAAAATTTTCCAACCCAGGAGTTAAGCCAATCTGAAAATCTAAACTATTTTTAGCTGGCATTTTTTCACTTAAATAATACGGAAAGACTTTTCGAAGCAATCGTACCGATTTTTTCACTGCATTAGAATTATAAAATGGGCCAAAATATTCCGCCAAATCATCAAGCGGATTTTTAGTGAAACTGACATGCGGAATTTTATCACGAAAACCAATTCGCACGTAAGTTGATGATTTATCATCCCGCAAAAGTATGTTGTACTGTGGCTTGTAGCGTTTAATCATCTCGCTTTCCAAAAATAGCGCATCAATTTCAGTCTCAACCTCAATCCAGTCAGTCATCGCAATTTCTGCTACCAAAGCTTCAGTTTTTGGATCTTTTCCGCGCGAGTTTTGAAAATATTGCCGCACGCGGTTCTTTAAATTTGCCGCTTTTCCAACATAAATAATCTCGCCTTTCGAATTTTTATGAAAATAAACGCCAGCGGAATTTGGCAGTTTTTTTAGCTTTTTCGAAAGAATTTCATTCATCTCTAAATATTATATCACTTTTTAATAAACTTATTATTATGATATAATTAAAGTGATTTTTATTTGAGTTACCTAATTATCTCAAATTAGCTCTTTATTATTTAGAAAGAGGTGTATAATATGGAACAAACTCAAAAAAGAGAAGAAAGTATTATTGAGCCTATCTATCTCAAATTATTAAATGGGGAGGATGTAATATTTAGACCCTGCGGGCATTCAGAAAATAATAACACCCGAAAACCTTAAGCCACCTATTTTTGGTGGCTTTAAATATTTTTCAAAAAAATAAATTTAATAAATCCATTGCATATTAGATTGTTATTAGCTAAATCAAGTAAATTTAACATAGAATTAATCTGTTTTGTTAAAAATATTGGCAACAAAATTAGCAATTTTAAAGAAAACTTGGTAGTAGCAAATGAGCATTTTTTATATAATTAATGTATAATAATTAATATGAAAGGACAAAAAATGTTTAGTCAGAATTTACAAAAATTACGAGCCGAGAAAAATATCTCACAAGAGCAACTTGCTGATAAAATTGGCGTTTCGCGACAATCAATTTCAGCTTGGGAAAGTGGAAAATCTTCTCCCGAGCTTGAAAAACTTATTGCTTTAAGCGAACTTTTCGAAATTAGTTTAGATGAGCTGACTGGCGAAATTTCAACCAAAAAAGCCAATTTTAATAAAAAAGAATATGAGAAATCATATCAAAAAATTGCATTAATTCGTGCACTTGGTATGTTTGTTCTTTTTGCCGGCCTTGCAGTGGCAGCATACTTCTCAGGATCAACAGTAAGCTTTAATGTTTTAGCAGGTATTGCTTTAATGTTATCCTTAGCAATATCAGTTCCCCTACTAATTTTAGCTAAAAATTTCGATAATTCAGAGACTGAAAACCTACTTGATTATAATATAAAAATTGACAAAATTTTTTCAAAAAATGAAATTAGACAAACTAAAAATATTAAAAATAGCAGCACTATGGCACTTGTATCAACAATTTTTACAGCTATAGCGGCTCATCAAATAATTTATCATTTTTCTGATCTTGGCATTAATTTAGCTAATACTATATTCATGGCTCTATTAGGAATTGGAATCTCAGCATCAACTTATGGAAATTCTATTTTTTCGAAAATTAATAACTTTTATGAAATCGAAAATAAAGATGAAGAAAAAGATTCAAAAATAGGATTTTTTGCGGCGATAATAATGCTTTCAATTACGGCAGTTTATTTGACCTACAGCTTTCTTACAAATAATTGGGACTCAGCTAAGATATTTTACCCAATCGGCGGAATCGCAATTGCAATTTATACTATCTATATAAAAAAGAAGTAAATCATTAAAACAAAACGCTCAACAACTAAATTTTGAGCGTTTTTTATTATTTAAAATTAATTCTTATATAAGGCATGAGAATTAGCAGCAACTCTCTCTAGAAAAACTAGCTGCGCTTGACGGATATTTTCATCCCGACCACGCCAAGCCTGAAGCGCCGGCATCTGAAGAGCTCGCGCATAGCTATAAGTCACATTCCAGTCAAAAGGTCCAAGATTGGTTATAGCCTGAAGGTTATCCGTAGATCGAATTTCACTCTGCCCTCCAGATAGAAATACAATTCCTGCAAGTTCCTTTGGAACGGTTTTCTTTAGAACATTGACTGTTTCTGCAGCAACCTCTCTAATTGAGGACTGAATAGACGCAGTTCTACCAGCAGACACCATATTAGTTTTTAAAATAGTAGCCCTTAGATCAACATCAAATAGCTTAAGTTCTTCAAAAAGCGCAAATAAAACTCGACCGGTTGCTAAGCGACAAGATTTTACAGAATGACTTCCATCAAAAATTACCTCTGGTTCAACAATAGGAACAATTCCGAATCGCTGACAAGCTTTAGCATAGCGCGCCAGAATCTGAACATTAGCTGCGATTGCTGCTTCGCTCGGTAAGTTTTTTTCTTCATCGATAGTAAAAGCTACACGCCATTTCGCAAAATCTATACCAAGATTCGAATATTTTTTAAGTTTCATTTCTAGAGAGTCTAAGCCAGAGGTTATAGTCTCATCTTCAAAACCAGAAAGCGGCTTAAGCCCCTCATCTAACTTAACCCCAACTAATAAGTTACGACCTTTAAGATATTCTACAAAATTCATTCCTTGAGAGTTATTCTGTTCTATAGTTTCTTCAAATAAAATTACCCCACTCAAATAGTTCTCGATATCAGGAGTTGAAAACAGTATTTCACGATATCGGCGTCGATTCTCGGCAGTATCATCTAAGCCAATACTCTCGAATTTTTTATGAATATTTCCACCCGATTCATCAGCAGCAAAAATACCTTTTGGACGAGCCACCATCGCTTTTGCGGTCTTGTGCATTTTCTCAGTCCGGCTTAATTCATTGCGTAAATTTTCTACAACATATTTATCGCTATGAATTCTGGAAATCTGCACAGCAAAAATTGGTTTTAGAATATTATTAAAATCAGACTCCTGCGCCACTGCTAGCGCTGTTTTAAGATTTTCTTCAAGATTTTTTCCACTAAAACATTCAGCAATATATGAAGCCTGGAAAATCTGCTTTTGATAAAAAGAATTTAATGTAAAAGCGGTTTTAATCCTTGAAATTTTTTGTTCATTACCAGCAATTATATATTCACCGTCAGTTAAAACTACGTTTTTAACTCCAAGCTTATTAAATGAATCGATCGCATTTTCAGCTGTAGAGTAATCAATTAGGTCCATTAATACAGGATTTTTCAGGTTAGCAAAAACCAAACTTGCACGCGGAAAAAATTTCCTAGCTAATTCAACATCAAGATCATCCAATGAAAATATTAATTTAATATTTTCATGCGCTAAAAGATATTCTCGCAGAGAACTTAAATAGCTTTTAGAAAAATTCGCATCAGCAATATACATCACTTCTGGCACAAAAATTGGAGCAACCCATTCAAGGTGACGCGGCTTATTTGAAAGTATAAAAGATTCATTTTTGTGTGAGATTATATATCTCTCTAGAAATGGATATTTTTCTTCTTCAAAATTAAAGTTAGAGAACCCTCTTGGATTAATATTAGAAAAACTCTTTAAATGAGCTGCTTGGAAAATTTTTTCACTCAAGATTACACCGCCGAAAATACCAGCTCGACGTTTATACTCCAGAGTTGAATCATCAAAGGTTAAGTCGTAATGAAATAAATTTCGCTCATCACAAAAAACCTTCTCCTCTTCATTAATCTCTAAGAAAATATCCTTTGTCGCGTTTCCGATTGATAAAATTGACGGATTCATGCCCACCTTTTAATTTAATTATGCTTTTGCTTAAATTATACCACAAAAAATATTTTTTCGCCAACAAATTACAAAATCTTAGCTAGATACTTTCCAGTCCAGCTTTTTTCGACTTTTGAAACTTGTTCTGGAGTTCCAGTCACTACAACAGTTCCGCCGCCAGCCCCACCTTCTGGGCCCATATCAATTAGCCAATCAGCACTTTTAACAACATCTAAATTATGCTCAATTATAACCATTGAGTTTCCAGCGTCAACCAAACGATTCAAAATCGAAAGCAATCTTTTTACGTCTGCGTTATGTAGTCCAGTCGTAGGCTCATCCAGAATATACATTGTTTTACCAGTTGAAGCACGCGCAAGCTCTGTTGCGAGTTTAATTCGTTGCGCCTCTCCACCCGAAAAAGTTGTTGCGGGCTGACCGAGTTTAATATAACCCAAACCAACTTCTTGAATAGTCTTTAATTTTCGATGAATTGCAGGGATATTTTCAAAAAATTCTGTTGCTTCATCAATTGTCATTTCTAAAACGTCCGAGATTGTTTTTCCTTTATAAAGAATCTCTAAAGCCTCCCGATTATATCGCTTGCCATGACAAACATCACATTCCATATAAACATCCGGCAAAAAGTGCATTTCAATTTTAATTACGCCATCACCCTGACAATTCTCACAGCGGCCACCTTTAACGTTAAAGCTAAATCGACCAGCTTTATATCCACGGATATTTGCTTCAGGCGTGCCAGCAAAAAGTTCACGAATTTGAGTGAAAACACCCGTGTAGGTTGCTGGGTTCGAACGCGGTGTGCGACCAATTGCGCTTTGATCAATCACGATTGCTTTATCAAGTTTTTCTAAACCTAAAATTTCATCATGAGCACCAGGAACTTCTTGAGCACGATGCTTTCGTGCTAATAATTCTTTACTTAAAATTTCATTCACTAAGGTAGATTTTCCGCTACCCGAAACCCCCGAAACTACCGTCATTACACCTAGCGGAATTTCAACGTCAATATTTTTCAGGTTATTTTCGCGTGCATTTTTAATCACCAATTTTTCATTTCTCTGAATTTTTCGGCGCTTTTTTGGTGTTTGAATTTTATCTTCGCCACTCAAAAATTGCCCTGTTAAAGATTTGGGATTTTTCGAAACCTCTTCAGGTGTGCCTGAAGCCACAATCATTCCACCATTTACGCCAGCGCCAGGACCAACATCAACAAGCCAATCTGCAGCTCGAATTGTATCTTCATCATGCTCAACAACTAGAACCGTATTATTTAAATCACGGAGATTTTTTAGCGTTGCAATTAGTTTGTCATTATCACGTTGATGAAGACCAATCGAAGGCTCATCTAAAACATAAAGCACACCTTGAAGACCAGAACCAATCTGTGTAGCCAAGCGAATCCGCTGCGCCTCACCACCACTCAAAGTATTAGCTGCTCGAGAAAGCTCCAAATAGTTAAGGCCAACATTGTTCATAAAGCCTAATCTCGAAGAAATCTCTTTTAGAATTTGAGTTGAAATAAATTTTTGCTGCTCGTTTAGCTCTAAATTTTTGAAAAGTTCAACAGCTTCGTCAATTGCGAGATCACAAATTTCAACGATATTTAAGCCTGCAACTGTAACCGCAAGAACAACAGGTTTCAATCGTTTTCCACCACAAGTTTGGCATTTTCGAACGCGCATAAATTTTTCGATGTCCTTACGCTGGAATTCACTATCCGTATCTCGATGGCGACGCTCCAGATTCGGAATTACACCTTCAAAATTCATATTATAAACCCGGCCGTTCATTTCTATCGGATATTTTTCGTCTGTTCTTGTGCCGTATAAAATAATATCAATCGCTTCTTTCGAAAGCTTTTTAGTTGGGACTTTTGTTGAAAATCCATGACGTTTTGCAACTTCCTCAAGCAATTTAATTCGATAGCCCTTCTCCATCACACGATTATAAGGCCGAATTGCACCTTCAGAAATTGTTAAATTTGGTGAAAGCACCAATTCTGGATCAATCTCCATTCGTGTTCCAAGACCAGAACAAGTTTCGCAAGCTCCTTGTGGCGCATTAAATGAAAATAATCTCGGTTCAAGCTCAGGAATATGCTCATCTGGATGAAGTCCACAAGCATAACGTTGCGAAAAAATCTTCACTTCACCAGTCTCATCATTTAAAATCTCTAAAATTCCACCGGTCATCTCAAGTGCTTGCTCAACGCTTTGCGCCAGGCGCGTCTTCATCTCTTTTGAAAGTACTAAACGGTCAACTACAATCTCAATATTATGTTTAATATTTTTTTCAAGTTCAGGGAATTCATCTAAAGCATAAATCACTCCATCTACCCGAGCACGAGCAAAACCTTTTTTCGAAAATTCTTCAGGGATATGCGCAAATTCACCTTTTTTGGCTTTTGCTATTGGTGCGAGTAATATCAGCCGTGAACCTTCTTCGAAATTCATAATACTATCGACAATACTTTGAGGAGTGCGACGAACTACATCTCGACCGCAAATTGGGCAATGCGGCGTACCAATTCGTGCAAAAAGCAAACGTAAATAATCATAAATCTCTGTTACGGTCGCTACAGTCGATCGCGGATTGCGACTGGTAGACTTTTGATCAATCGAAATAGCCGGGCTAAGCCCAGTAATCTGGTCGATATCTGGTTTATCCATCGTGCCTAAGAATTGGCGGGCGTAAGAATTAAGACTCTCCATATAGCGGCGCTGGCCTTCCGCATAAATTGTATCAAACGCTAAACTTGACTTTCCGCTACCAGAAAGCCCCGTTATCACTACTAATTTATCACGTGGAATTTTTAAATCTATGTTTTTCAAATTATGTTCACGTGCACCTTTGATTTCTAAAAAATCAGCCATATTCCCCTTTAGAAGTTAAATTTATCATCATATTATAGCATAATTTTCCGAATAATTCAATTTAGCTTAATAAAGCCTGTATACAATTACCGTTCTAAAATCTATCTTAAAAAGTCTTCGACGTTTAAAATTCCAGAAAATTCGCCTTTTCTATTTTTAACAATCGCAAATTTATCGCCGTTCTTAACCATTTTTTCAAAAGCCTCTAAGGCATTTTTATCGCCCCTAATGATCCTAAAGTCTCGATCCATCACTGTCCGAACTCGTTTACTATCTATGCCTATCTCGCCAATTATTGTCATTTTAACCACACCCAGTACTTCAATATCGTCTTCGTCCATAACCACAAAAATAGATTGCTTAGATTTAAAAAGTTCGTCAATAACTAATGGAGTCAATAAATCTTTCTCGTGTAAAATATCCAAACTATTACGACAAATTTCAAAATCAGATACTTTTTTCTCGCTTAAGCTAGAAATTCTTTTAAACCAATTTAGCTCATGCTCTGATACAATTTGCTTATGGCGATTCAAAAAATCAAACATCTCCGCTTTCGAATAAAACATCCAACCTGATTTTTGATTTAATTTCAAAATACGCTTACGATTTTTTAGACTCAATGAATTCCATATAAAATATAATTTAGGTGAAATTTTGACAAATATTTTATGTGCTAAAAATCTCATAAAATCAGTTCGCGAAAGAATAAATGCTAATAAAATAAAACTAAAAGTCATTAGCATAGCATCTTTAAAACTAAAAATCTGCGAATTCAAAAGCGACATAATCACCGCTAGAAAAACGCTTATGAAATTTCGAGCTCGATTATAAATTGGAATAATTTGCTTCTTTAAAAGGGTCTTTTCAAATCTCTTTTCGCCGGCAGAAATACGCCTTTGAATCTCAAACTCTGAAAATTCAATCTCTTTCTCCTTAATGGATAGCACAAAGATCATTAATAAATAGACAATTCCAGCTAAAACTAAAAACATAAACTTATTTTACCACAAACACTACCGCTTTACGCTAAAAAATGTTATAATTATAGGAAATAAGGAGGAAAATGTCTAAAGATAAGTCTAAATTCAAATTAGGAGAATTTATTTCAGCAAATCGTATGCCCGTTATTCTCATAATAATTATCGCAGTTTTTTTTAGCTTAGTGTTTTGGTTGTCAAATCAAAATAAAATAGATCTAAGTAAAGTAGATACCAAAAAAATCATTCCTGCTAGCGAGCAATCAGGTGGAATCGGTGACCACGTATATGATAATACTAGCCATAATTCAAAAGTTACACTAATTGAGTATGGAGATTTTCAATGCCCATCTTGCGCAACCGTAAGTCCAAAAATACTATCCTTAGCTAAAGAATATGGTAAAAAAATCACAATAATCTTCCGTAATTACCCTATCAACGGCCACCAAAATGCGCTAAGCGCATCTGCAGCAGTAGAAGCAGCGGGACTTCAAGGAAAATATTGGGAAATGCATAGCATTTTATACGAACACCAGAGTGATTGGAGTACAGCTAGCCCAACCGAACGCACAGAACTCTACAAAAAATATGCTCAAAAAGCTGGTGTAGCTAACATAGATAAGCTAATATCAGATATGCAAAGTTCTAATATATCTAAAAAAATTAATTTCGATAAAGCTCTTGGCGCAAAGGATAAAATTACCGGAACTCCAAGCTTCTTTCTAAATGGAAAAGAATTAGACAGTAGCGTTTGGGGAGATGACCAAGCTCTACGTAAAAAAATTGATGAAGCGCTAAATTAATTCACAAAATAAAATAGCCTTTTAATTATATGAAGGCTATTTTATTTTTACCATATTTTTATTGTTCAATGTAGCGTTGCCATTCAGCAGGCACCACATCCACCGCAACTATTTTCTTCCTTGATGGGAGAAAATTGATTTTGATTGGCATGGGTTCTCCTTATTAATTGCAACTCACGCGCTTCGACCATTTTATTACTAAAATTCATTGCTTTGACGCGAGCCTACAAGACATAATATCAAAAAAAATCGCAAAAGTCAATAGAACACGCCATTTTTTCGTCCTCCTCAAAAATTAACTTAAGCGCTTATATTTATATAATATCCCATTTTAAACTTTAGCGCAATAGTTTTTAAGAATTTACGGTTTATATAAAATCGCCAGAGAAGATTCAACTTTTTTGGGGATATTATATCTGTTGCACCACTCGTCAACAGCCTTAGACGCACCCGGCAAAGAATGGTTTCCATAATCATCAACCACTATGATTGCTCCTCTTTCTAGTTTTGACCAAATTAATTTTAGCGGGTCTAAAATCGAATGATAATAATCACCATCTAAAAATGCAAAAGATATTTTTTCAGGAACCTGAGATTCATCAAGCTTATTAAACCACGCCTTAGTCATTTTTGGCAATTGCCTAATTCTTGCTTTTTTAAGATTGGATATTAATTGCTTTTTCGTCGCAAATAATTCACCTTTCTTAAAACCTTCACCGAGAGAATTAATATCCTCACGGGATTTTTCAGGCAGACCCTCAAAAGAGTCGTAAAGCCAAAGTTGTTTCGAACTCATCCAAGCTTCAAGTTCTCGAGCCAAGAATACCGATGTTGTCCCGACATAGCATCCAAATTCAACCACATCACCACACACATCTTTAGTCTTCCGTAGTTCACGCAAAATAACTTCTATCTCTTGCCACTCAACTTGATCACTTAATAATTTCATGGTAATTTTATTTTAACACAAAAATAGCCCTAAAATTAAGGCTATTTTATGTTTTATCGAATGATTGTTCCAGCAATATCAAATTTTTCACTAGATCCAGCTTTTATTAACTTACCAGTTACACTAACTCCATCAACACCAGCTTCTCCATAAAAATTAGTCAAATTAGATACTGCATAATATTTACCATCGGAAGTTTTAATTCCATATTCGCAGCTCTCTGCCTTCTCTTTATTCTTAAGAGGCAGACATACAGGGACACCAGATATAGTAACTTCTTCTTCAGACTTTATTTTAATTCGCTGCTGTTTAAAGGCCAAATCCCCAAATTTTGCGACAAATCCAATCCCTGCGATAAGCACTATTCCAAGCGTAATAATTAACGAACCAGAAACTTTTCGATGAATCGCTTCTAATTGAAAATCTTTGAGTTCTTTCATCTTAATGGAAAAATCCCATAGCTAGAATCACGACTAAACTTATAACAGTGAAGGCAACCATAATTGGAGCTGTTCGTTTTAGCCAGCTTTTATATGATACTCCCGCAAGAGCCAATCCAGCCATTAATGATGCAATCGTTGGAGCTATCATATTCAAAAGACCGGAAGCTGTAGCAAAAGCTACTACAGCAATTTCTTTAGTCGAGCCAGCTAGCTCAGCAACTGGCGCAATAATTGGCATTGAAGCTTCCGCCAAGCCAGACGACGAAGGAATTATAAATGACATAGGGATATAGAAAATGAATGCCAAAATACCAACGATTTGCGAAGGAACATTTCGAAGAAGTTCTTCTCCCCAATAAACAATCGTATCTTGGATTCCACCGGCTTTCATCAAGACACCAATAGCAGCAGCAACTGCAATAATTAAAGCAACACTCAATAAATCAGCACATCCTGCAAGGAATGTATTAGTGACTGAAACTTCTTCTTTTTTGAATTCTTCCTTATAGAGGATTGCGATTAGTACTGTTGAAATCAAGAATAAAGCTGAGATTTCATTAAAATACCAATCACCAAACGGAACAGCATGCTTAAAGCCGAAAAATACACCAACAAAAGGTAGAGTCTCTAACCATGCATGTAGATCTTTGAAAATATTTACACCTAATTTTTCCCAAGGAATTAATGATATAACCATAATCAAGAATGTAAATCCAAAAATACCCATTACAAATTTTCGTTCAAGAGTAAATTTGGGTACATTTTTGGCGTCAATTTCCTTAACGGCTGGTTTTCCTTTTGAGTCTTCAGCATATTGACCAGCCTTAACTCTTGCAGCATACCGCATAGTAAATAGAATTGAAGCAACCAACGAGACTACAAGAATTATCATCTGTGGCAGAAGAACCTTTGAAAGATCAGCACCTGCCGCATTTGCTGCAATTCCAGTAGAGAATGGATTAACCGTAGAAGCCAAAACTCCAGAACCTGCACCAAGTACAATGATCATTACAGCGGTCATTGCGTTATAACCAGCAGCAAGCATAATTGGAACAATTAGAGCATAAAATGCCACGGTTTCTTCTTGCATACCATAAGTTGTTCCACCTATTGCAAAAAAGGTCATCAGAATTGGAATTAACCACTTCTCCTTACCCTTCATCGCTTGAAGTAATCCTCCAATAGCAGAATCTAACGCACCAGTTTTCATTACAACGCCTAAGAATCCGCCTAAAATCAAGATAAAGACTATTACATCAAGCTTCTGAACCATTCCGTAGATTGGCGAGGTAAAAATATCCCAAACGCCCTGGCGCCCATCGCCCTTAACTTCTTTTCCGGCATCATCGCTCTTAGCTGGCATACCACTAACGCCCTTATCTAGCTGAGGTATATCAGTTGCTTTATTATCTATTTTTTGATATGAGCCAGGAATAATAGTATTATCTTTTCGACTATACTGACCAGATGGAACCAACCAAGTTAATCCTGCCATCAACGCAATGATAATAAATAACACGCTAAATGCACTCGGTGATTTAAAAACTTTCTTTTTAGTATGTTTGACTTTCTCACCCTTTAACTCTGCTTTTTCCGAAGCCTTTTTCTTCGAATTTAATTTTTTGAGAGCCATATTTCTCCTTTTAAAAGTTAATATTTTTAAGTGGCGAAATCCGTAAATTCCGCCACAATATCTATAAAGTTAGAGCAATAACTGCCTTAATAGTATGCATTCGGTTTTCAGCCTCATCAAATACTACTGAAGCCCTAGAATTAAATACTTCGTCGGTAACCTCCATTTCAGTTAATCCAAATTTCGCATGAATATCTTTCATAGTTGCAGTATTTAGATCATGGAACGCTGGCAAACAATGCATAAACTTGACCTCAGGATTTCCAGTCGCCTCCAAAAGCTGCCTATTAACTTGAAATCCTCGAAGTTGATGAATTCGTTCCTCGTATGCACTTTCTTCACCCATTGATACCCAAACGTCAGTATAAATAAAGTCTACTCCATGCACTGCACCATAAAGATCATCTGTTATAGTTATTTTTGCGCCTGTTTCGCGGGCAATTTCATGACACTTATCAATAAGTTCCTGCTCTGGGTGTAATCCACGAGGCGCAGCAATACGAAAATCTAATCCCATTTTGGCAGCACCAACCATCAAAGAATTAGCCATATTGTTTCTACCATCACCAACAAAAGCTAACTTAGCGCCTTTTAAATAGCCTAAATGTTCTTCAATAGTTAAAAAGTCAGCTAGAATCTGAGTTGGATGAAATTTATCCGTTAGGCCATTCCAAACTGGTACGCCAGCATGTTTAGCAAGCTCTTCTACGGTTTCGTGAGCAAACCCACGAAACTCAATTCCTTCGAAACTTCGACCTAGAACCTTCGCCGTATCAGCCACAGATTCTTTTTTACCAAGCTGAATATCATCCTTACCTAAAAACTCTGGATGAATCCCCAAATCTCGAGCTGCTACAGTAAAAGCAGTTCGCGTTCGGGTTGAAGTTTTTTCAAAAAGTAATGCAATTTGTTTACCTTTATGAATTTCATGCTGAATACCCATTCGTTTCAAGCGCTTAAACTCTGCTGCAGAATCAAGCATAAAACGAATTTCATCAGGCGTAAAATCCAAAAGTGTTAAGAAATGTCGGTTTTTTAAATTGTAAGCCATTAAATCTCCTCTCGTACAATTGGCATTGACATACATCGTGGACCGCCTCGGCCACGACCAAGTTCAGCACCTTCAATCTCAATAACTTCCACGCCAGCCTTACGCAAAGCTTCGTTAGTGACATAATTTCGGTTATAAGTCACTACTACACCCGGAGCAATCGCCAAAGTGTTTGATCCATCATTCCACTGCTCACGAGCCGCCGCAATTGGATCACCATTTCCACAAGGGATAAGTGTAATATCTTCAAGACCCAGAACTTCTTTGAGCGTATCCTTAAGATTTGTTCGATGATAAATATTTGGCTGACCCGGAACCCCAGAATCCTCCAAAATATAAATATTAAGTTCACCATTCTTATCTAGAATCTCAGGATGAACTGTAAATTTATCGTAATCAATCATCGTAAATACAGTATCAAGGTGCATAAAAGCATGAGAAACTGGAATCTCCATTGCGAGAACCTTATTAAAGTCTGAAAATTCAAACAATTTTGCAGCAGTTTTTTCAATCGCTTCTGGAGTTGTGCGCTGAGAAACACCAATAGCCATTGTATGTTTATTCAAGACAAGCTCGTCACCACCTTCGATGCTAAATTTATTATAGCGATCATACCAAACTGGAACTTCATCGCCAGGAGTTTTGGCTGCAAAGCGTGGATGATAACGCATGATATACTCCATAAACAAGCTTTCACGGCGACGTGCTGGGAAACGCATTTTGTTGATCGTTAGACCATTACCGATAGCCGCAGCCGGATCGCGCGTAAAATACAAATTTGGCATTGGATCTAGCAAGAATGGGTAACTGTCACGGAAATAGTAATTCAATTGACGAGTTTCATCTTGATCAATATTGATTTCTTCCTTACGGATTCCCGCCATCAATTTACGAACTAGTTCAAGCGGCTCAAATTCACCCAAGTATCGCATCAAAGCATGTGTAACATGGCGCTCACCTTGCTTAGACGCGCGAACAAAATCTGAAATAAATCGCCATTTAATCTCTTCGTTATAAAGCGACTCTGCTACGAGCTGGTCAAGATAAAGAACCTCAACTCCGCGCTCACGCAAAACTTGCGCAAAAGCATCGTGCTCTGCTTGTGCTGCTTCAAGATATGGAATATCATCAAACAACAATCGCTCCAAATAATCTGGTGTCAAGCCTTCAAGCTCTTTACCAGGACGATGTAAAATTACAGTTTTGAGTTTGCCAATTTCACTATTATTCCGAATCGGCTTTTCGTTCATATGCCCTCCTAAATATGTTTATGGTTTAATTCTACCATAGTTTAACTTTTTTAGCAAAGATTGATTTATATACATATTGATGTTATAATAATAAAAGTTTAGTTCATTAATAGGGGGCAAATGATATGGTAATATATATAGTCGGTCATAATAAAAGATCAAAGACAATTGAACTTGATCTTACCACAGATGAGGTAATATGGGGAGTTAAATACAGAAGCCCAGGAGTGCTTGGAAAAATATTAAGAATATATAAGCACAAATTAGGTCTAACAAAGGATATACCAATTTCCGGTCTAAGGTTCGATAAAAAACCTGAGCCAGATTCAATAAACACCTCGCGCCCAAAAGATGACGATCATCTGTTAGGTGCATGCGATAAAGATTGGTGTAATTATTGCCGAAGAGGCGATTACACCAAATGCCCAAATCGCTAGAGGATTCCCAAACTACAAGCAAGCTCTCGAAATGAGAGCTATTTTTCTTGCTTTTTCTCACGTAGAGCTTTTGAAGCTTGAGCCGCAGCTGCTTGCTTTGCAAGTTTTGAAGACATCGAAGTATGATCATGAACAACCACTTGTGGAAACGGAAATTCGATTCCATTTTCATCAAAAGCTTTTTTTAGCATTCGTCTAAATTCCCCAGTAATATCCCACTGCTGGCCAGCTTTCACGCGACCAATACAGTTAATCTCAATTTCACTATCTAAAAACCGATTTACGCGCGCAAAATGAATTGGCTCTAAAATATATTTAGCATATGGCATATCTTTTTCTGCCATTTTCTGACCAACTTCGTTGACAACTTGCTCCAAAAAATCAATGTCGGTAGCATAAGCCACGCCTACAGTGAAATTAATATTAGCATAACGAAACGACATGTTAGTTACGCTTTCGTTAGCCCCATTACGGATAGTATGCAACTTACCATCACGATCGCGCACTTGAGTGATTCGCAACGAGACATTCTCTACCCGACCAACAATTCGCCGGCCATCAGCGTATTTTTCGATTGTATCACCAACGCGATATTGATTTTCTAAAACAATAAATATCCCTGCGAGGATATCACGAATGGTATTTTGAGCGCCAAAACCAATTAATGCACCAATCAACCCAGCTCCTGTTGTTAATTTAGCAACATCAACACCAAAATTCTGCAGAACCGCCAACGATACATAAATCCAAATCGCAATATCTAGCCCCGTCTTTACCATTCGAGAAATAGTCCGCGACCGCTTTTGAAGTTCTTCAGACTTCTTATAACGACCGATTTGACGCTGATAATGAAACAAAACATCAATCATGCGATGTGCTAAAAAAGAAACTACCAACGCAAAAATAATAATCAGCCCAGATTCAACCAAATTATTCTCAGCAAATTTCATAATTTCTCTAAAAAGATAATCCATGAGATTATTCTATAATATTTTAACCATAAAAACAATATTTAAGGCTAAATTAAAAGACGATTATTAAATCGCCTTTTATTGATATTATTTTTTAGGGAATTTGGCAGTTAGTTGTTACACCTTTATTGTTTAAATGTGAAACCGAGAAATTCTTACATACCCCAGAATCGCCTCCTGATTGAAGAGCAAATTGCGGAACGGATATATTAGAACCTTCATATTCTAATCGACTTTCCACTCGACGGAATTTATCATTCGCTCGACCAGTACTATCAACTTTAGGCTGAACCCCATTAAACTCTACAACAGTGTTATTATTTAATAACTCAACACTGAAATCAGTATCAGTATAGATAGGCGTTAATCTTAAATAGGTTTTATCTAGTCCAGCTGGTATATTGCCAATATTGACAGTTACTTGACACGCATAAGTTCCAGAGTTCAAATTTTGCAAACATGTGACTGGTGTAAAATCACTAGTGCTGCTGGCATCTCCCGTGCGTCGATTAGCTGGGAGAGTTGTGCTAGTTCTGCCAGTATTTCTAACTGGGTAATACAGCTGTTCATTTAGTCCGTTAGCGTCTCCAAAAAATGGTGTATCTAACTGGTTTAAGTCATTACTACTAGCTCCTATAAATTGAGCCTTTAATAATGCTGGTCGGTTAGTATTGTTATTCCAGATGTTTGCATTCGGCAGAGAGTAGTTATTACCTACGCGAGGAATTTCCAATAAATTAATAGCTGTATTAGCTTGGTTGGTTAAATTCTTTCGTGAATGCCAAGAAATACGAACACGATTAAAGGAGTTTGTCGCATTAAGCGGTATCATCTTAGATTCGCCGACACCAGTCCCCCCGATGAAATCAGCCGTATTTCGCCTAATTTTCACACAAGTATAGGCCTGATTAAGTCTATCGTCATTATTTGCAGAACCGCCAGTATTAGTGCGAACTTTAACCTCGCCATCGGTCAAAGAAACCAAATTCGAGTCAGATAAAGTGCTACAACTTTCACTATTAATCGCATTAGCCATTCTGTCACATTCAGTAGAAACTACCCCGCTAGAGCAAAGAGAATTATATCTAGATAATAATCTCTTAGCGTCTTCTATTCCAGCCTGAGCACTATCATAGGCACTTTGCGAAAGATCTTGGCTAGATGCATTTTGATTATCGCGAATCATAATTTTCATAAAACTCGCCACCATCAACGATACGAAGATACAGGATACTACGACCAAAAACATTGATACTCCACCCCGCCTAAATTGTTGTTGTGTTTTATTCATCATCCTCCTTAATACCTTATAGGCAGTTCTTTAGAATAAGTCGTACGGACAGTTCGGCCAATATTGCCAGTTTGCCTATTAGCCCACAAATAAGAGTCTGCTCGCTGGTTAATTATTTCAGATGGCTTATCTGGATTCTTGATGTCAGAATAAGCAGTTCGCCACGGCAAGAATCTATTAGTTAGTATGGATCCATTAATCTTTAATTGGCGAGAACAATTTGCTTCATTAACGTATGAAATAGTATCATTATTGGCTGTTTGCGCACAAGTATTCACTACTCCATTACCTCGTGTTATTAGCCATGCATCGATACGATCAACTTTATTAGAAATCCTAATATTATCCGCAATGATAATTGTTTGTTGAACGCCATTCGTTATATTATTCCTTGAGGTAATATTACTATTTATAAACAAGTTTTTTGCATATATTATACGAGTCCAGCCATCTCCATATCTTTGAGCCGTATCAGCATTAGCGCCATCCAATGTAGCATTATTGTAGTTTTCTACAGCTACTCTACGAGAAGTGTCATTTCTATTAGCAGTTCCATAAGCCGCCGCAATAGCCGATATATGACCATCTTTGCTTCGACCTAACAACTCCTCCCATCCGCTAGAAGCGTTGCCAAAATTCAATTTAGTACCAGTATTCGATGAAGCTGAAGTAAAGTTTATAATCCTACCTTCTCGGCCAGCCATAGCCTCAAATTCTCCCCATGAGCTAAAAGTACCTTTTGTTTCATAGATTGAATTATTTCCTCTAATACCTTTTCTTGAAAAAATTCCTCCGCCCCAAACCTGAAGCTTTGGTTTTTTAATTACTTTAAAGCACAGAGGCGCAGAATGACGCCATTCTTTTCCAGTTACCTGAGCCTGCTTTTCTGGCGTATCACTATCCTTTAGAATGCGTGGCGAAACAGAAATTGCAAAGCAAAAACGAGTTCCAATTTGAGCATTCTCTGGTACAGAAAAGTTTTGAATAGCGCTAATATTACCAAAATTAGTTAGCGTTGCATTAGCCCCAATAGAATTATCTCCACTACCAGATTTTGCAACTACACCACAATTAGATGCCGAATTATCAAACTTAGATCTATAATGCCTACACGGATCTTTCTCTTCGTTATCTATCTGTGAAGGAGTAGGGACATTTTCTTTGTTGCTAGGAACTTCCCATTTAGTAATAATCCACTGAGTGTTACTTGGGGTGTTGGTACCACCACCATTTTTAATTTTTGGCACGCCTGTAATTTTCGTACCTGGTTCACCTTCAGGTTCGCCTCCACAAGAGTTGCTACCGCCATTCCCCATACATGGCTGGATATCATTATCATAAGGGACATAAACACAGGCTGGGTAAGTTCCAATACCAGTTGGATCCTCAAATTGATAATTATCATTTATTGGATTAGTATTATCAGTCCGTGCACCAGTTTTAGTAAATACAATATCTGAACAGAAAGTTTTCCCAGCATGTTCTGGCTTTATATCAAGACTAAGATATCTTCCGTTCAACTGGTTATTTATGCCATTACCAGTTTCAGCAAAAACCTCGTTATTTCTTTTATTACTTCGGCTAATTTTTCCATTACCTTGATAATAAGAAATCGTATCACCCCCGCCCAACCTATGTGCATTCATATAATTACGATTTCCATGAATAAGCGTTGAGGCGATTTTATCGTTAGTAGCATCACCTAAGTTAGTTAATTTATGACCAAATTGAATAGTCTCGCCGACTTTAGCGGTAATCGGCTTACCATTCCTCACACCAACAGTCTCACGTAGATTTCGCCAACCCTGCTTGACCTTCACAAAACTACGGGCTTGTGTTTGATATTTTTTATTTTTAACTATAACTCTTAGCTGGGAGTCGTTATACATACAATGATAGTCGTCATCGTCTGCTTCAACAGAGGCTGGCTGATTATAGGCTCCACCATCATCAGTAATACAGTGCCTAGTTTTATAATTTATGATATTTTCACCTTCGGAAAAATTAGCCAAATTAAATTTTAGCTTAAACTGAAAAATATGGCTAATACTAAAGTTGGTTAAGGACACGGCAGGAGCCTGTAAACCTTCGCCTAATACTCCATGAGCCTCTTTAGGATCGATAATAAATTTTTTAAGCGTCTCGTTAGTTTTTTCAATTTTGATATTCACGATCCTGAAATTTCCCTGACCAGATTGTTGGCAGCCTATTGCTGCATAATTCATATATAGAGTAGTATTACTATCAATATCTTTCTTATTCTTTATCCTAAGTGAAGTAACAATATCTCTACCCGCTTCGTCAGACGATATCCAGTTAGTTGATATATGATTATTCAAGCCTGAATACATACTAAAAAACTTCTCTCGCCCATCATATGTGAGTTCATTATATCTTCCGCCTCGACATTTCTTTTCTAATTCTTCCCGAATAGCAGTAGGGATAACTTTTTGAACTGCAAATACCTTACCCGAAAAAATAAAGGAAGCAAATAATGTAGATAATATCACTAATATAACGTAAAAAAATGTTTTATTGTGTCCCATGTTATATTCTCTGCTTTATATTTTTTGCATTATCCTCAATTGAGTCACTACTATTAACCGGCGCTATTGACTTATAGCTCCCTATACCCATAATATTCAAGCTGGGATTCTCGCCCTTTTTAATTAGATCACCTATTTTTGCATATAAATCCTTAGGCCGATTCGTTCCTAGATAAGCCATAGTAAGACAATTTACATCAGATGAGTAATCTTTCTTAGACTTAATAGAGCTAGCAACTTTTTCAAGCTCACTCCTGTAATTGTTTAGATCTTCATATGCTTTATTATATTCAGCAATTACGCTATCACCACAAATTGTTCCGACCTTCGGTCTATTAAATACAACATTATACCCCATAATTCCATTACCAATTAAGCTTAATAGCAATAGAAAAACCATAATAAACATTCCGAATCCATTAGACTTTGGCTGCTTTTGTCCTATATTATCCATATTCCTCCCGTTTTATTCTCTAAATCTATTTAAACACGAGCATGATAAAAATTCAAGTTTTTATATATTTCAGATATAAAAGAAAAAGCCCTCATCAAAAAGACGAGGGCTATCAGTTGATAGATTATTTAGTTATCCTTCTTTCTAAAAAGAAGGAAAGCTCCCCAAAGGAAAGCTAAGATCCCCGCAAAACTATTGAAGAAAGGGCTGTCCTTCTCGCCAGTTTTGGGTAGTTCTGGCTTTTCTGGTTGAGCTGGCTTTTCTGGTAGTTCTGGCTTTTCTGGTTGAGCTGGCTTTTCTGGTTGAGCTGGCTTTTCAGGTTGAGCTGGCTTTTCTGGTTGAGCTGGCTTTTCTGGTTGAGCTGGCTTTTCTG
>CALIJI010000011.1 GCA_938017895.1 uncultured bacterium | reverse complement strand
TCGGAAAATGGAGTAAGGTGGAGGAAGAGATGCTGAAGGTGGGACAGGAACGGTTGAATTCATTAAATATCAAGTAGTTTGATTTTTTTAAAAAAATATTAGGGGAAGTTATGGAATTTAAAAAACTAGTAATTGAAAATTTTCGTAATTTTAGTTCTATTGAGATTGATTTGTCAAATAAAAATGTAATATTTGGAATGAATGATTCAGGAAAAACAAATCTCTTATTCGCAATAAGATACCTCTTGGATAGAACTATCAGAAATAAAGGTTTCATTAAATCAGATTATCATAAACATGATACTAGTAGACCTATAAAAATACAACTTGAACTTGATTTGTCTGATAGAAAAATGGAGGGAGATGAAGAACTACTAAAAACTTCACATTCTCGCCTTCTAATTTCAACGGTAGCTGGAGCAAGAAATAACTCTAGCTTAGACACATTCTTTATCTCATTAGAAGCAGTTTACAATGAGAAAGAGTTATTTGGAAATCCGGTATTAAGCTGGGGTTCAACACTAGATAATTTAGTTGAAGTCCCCCAATATGGTACAAGAAGTGACATTGATAAAATATTTCAAATAGTTTATGTAAATCCCGCTATAGAGTTAGATTCCTTTTTTAAGCGAAATAGAAGGTTATTGTTCTCTGATGATTCTAAAACTGACGAGGATGTAAAGCTTGAGGAAGAGATTGAGAATAATATTGAAAAGCTAAATGAGAATATTTCTAACTTACATTTAATCACTCGTGTTCAATCACAGTTGACTGAAGCCTATAAAAGTTATCGTAAAGAAAATTTAGAAATTAAAATTCAATCAGAAATATCCATCTCAGGATATTTAGACAATCTTACGCCATACATTAACTGGAATGATGATACTAATAATTATCCAACATCGGGAGACGGTCGTAAAAAACTTTTATCATATGCTATTAATCATTTGATTTCAGAAAAACAATACAGCAACAAGGTAATAATTTATTTAATTGAGGAACCAGAGAATAGCTTACATCGTTCCGTTCAAATTTCTCTTTCAAAACAACTTTTTGTTCAGAATATTTATGAATACTTTTTTTTAACAACTCATTCAGCCGAAGTTCTTTATGAAATGGATAATACTCAACTCATTAAGATAACCAATCAACAAGATGCAACGGGGCAATCAGTCTATTACACAGTTCCTGATGAATTTTCAAATTTAAAGAAAAAATTAAATAAATCATTGGCACAGTCAATCTTTTATGATAGGATTCTTTTGGTTGAAGGTCCATCAGAATATTATCTATTTTCTGCTATTTTTGAATATATAAGTCCCGATTTCGAGTCTGATGGAAAATACTTATTACAAGTTGATGGAATAAATTTTAAACCTTATTCAGAGCTATATAGAGCATTAGGAATTGATATTTGGATTAAAACTGATAATGATTTAAAAGCTAGTCGTGGTGATAAACATGTGTTTTCTCCTATTGGTTTGAATAGGTGTATTGACTTGCTTGATCAAAGTGTGACTCCTAGATTAGATAATTATCGTATAGATTTCTCTTCCAAAGATGAGAGAAAACAGAATATAAAGTCTAAAAAAGAAGAACTATATTCGACTAACCGGAGTCTAGTATCTCAATTAAATGCAGAGGGAATATTTATATCAGAAGTTGATTTAGAAAATGACTTGGCTCAGGTTTTATCCGATAGCGAGAGGAGTGGAATGAGTGAATTTGATTTTGTAAATTGGTTACAAAGTAGTAAACAGTACAACATGTTGGAATATATAGATAATTATCTTACTAAAGAGATTGCGCTTAAGATTGTGGAGTCAGGAAATTTTAAAGTTTTGGCGGAGTTCTTAGACTATGAATGATATTGTTACACATGACGAGAATGTAAAAAAAGAATTATTGGAACACCAAGGGAATATTTTAGTTTTAGCGAACGCAGGTTCGGGAAAAACAACTTTTTTAACTAAAAAGCTTAAAAGTGATTCTGAACGGTTAAATAATTATCAAAAATTAGCAGCAATAACTTTTACTCGAAATGCAACGGAGGAAATAAAGCAAAAATTAGTTGATATTCCGGACAACGTTGTTGTATCGACCATCGATTCGTTTTTAGATAAAGAAATAATCCTTCCTTTTCTTAATCAGAAATACGAAATTCAAACATCTGTACAGTTTAGCTTTCGGATAGAACATAATTTTAGCCACTATAGCACTGGCATAAAACAAATATTGCAAGATGGTATTTTTGGGACTTACGACTTTCCTACTTCTAAACACGGCAAGAATTTCAAATGTGAAGTTGCTTTAGATATTTTGAAGACAATAGATTCTGCGTCGGAATATATAAAATATAAATTTAATACTTTGTATATTGATGAATTTCAGGATTGCGACCAGTCTATGAATGATTTATTTCTGTATCTAAAAAATGAGTTAGGGATTCCTTTATTTATTGTAGGAGATGATAAGCAATCTATTTATCAGTGGAGAGGAGCGTCGCCCAAATATATAAACAATTTATGGGAAACCAAAAATGATTTTAGAAAAGAGAGATTTATTGGGAATTTTAGAAGTCTGCCTAGAATAGTGGATTTCTCTTTAGCTTTGACTCCTGAAGTGACTGTCGATAATATTAGAGAAGAGGGTTCAATTCTATATTTAGAACCTAATCAGGATTACTTAAAAGAAGATGTTATTAAGTACCTTATTGATAATGGGGATATAAATTTACAAGAAAAAAATTATTTTTTAATTGGAATTAATAAAGATATTGAAGAAACTGTGACGAATTTGAATGATATTTTTCTAGATAAATTTGATTGTGTTAGAAAAAATCCATTCATAGAATGTACTAACAGCATTTTTTTGGAATGTATAGCTAAATATTATTTTCTTGATGACTTTTCTGAGTATGATGTATTGAATAATCTTTTTCCTGAATATAACGATGAATTTAGGAAAGAACTTTTAAAAAAATTAAATAGACTTCGTCAACAACCTACACAGTCACTTATTGAGGAAATAGCTTCGTATTTAGATGTTTTAATTACAAATTATGAAGATAAGTTAGAAAGTCAAATACTGTTGGAAATTTTGAGTAATTTGGATAATAAAAAATTGTTTGATACAAATTTAATGAGTAATAATTTAATAATGACTACTCATGGTTCAAAAGGCTTAGCAGCAGACACTGTGGTAATTTTTGTAGAATATTTGATTGATCGATACAAACAAGAGTTGAAATTTGAAGATCATTATGTTGCAATTACTAGAGCGAAATCAAAAGTCATTATTATTGACAACCAGACAATTTATACTAATGAAATTAATAGATTCTTACGTAGCAATAATGGGAAATTTTCTTTTGAAGATTTTATATAAGGAGGGGATATATGATTAGTTTAAATCAAGAACAATTGCAATTTGATATTACAGGGATTTTAGGCCACGAAATCAATCAACATATTGATTTTTATAATACCGGAGTCGAAGAAGCTTATTTGGCAATAAAAAATAATGACAATAGTACAGCGTTAACTATCTTACGATCATTAAAATCACAGTTAGATTTGGAATACAAGTATTTTGATACTAAGAGGTTTTGGGATTTTGGTACATTCAACGACGCTTATAGTTATGTTGATGGTATAAAAAGAGCTAGTCGAGCATTGGTGGGAGCACCCAATTATCGAAATATGAGATCCATGCTTTATGATATTCGAGATTATATGACTAGAACAAGATTTGACGATGATAGGTATTATGGAAATGTATTTGCTTTAGATGTTGACAAATATTTAGATGAGATGACAGCCTTGGAACATCATTCGCATTTTGGAATGTTTCTTCAAGGGATTAGAACATTTTACCATCGACCAGGAAAAGTTACAGCAAAACAATGTCTTACTCTATCTAAAGGTCTCCCTCCAAAGGATATAGAACCTTTTATCCTCATAGAGTATATTGAGAAATATTTGCGATAATTGATAATTCACTCCGTATAACAAATGTACAAAACAATAACAATTAAATGGTGTGAACTTTTTGGTAAAATCTAGCTCAATTCGTGTATTTTTAGGGTAAAATTCACACCATTCAACTGAAATTTATTCAAATTAGATGAAATTATTCTTTCTGAAAACGTGGGAAAACATTGATTTTAAGCAGATATTGAAATCTATTCAAATAAAAATGTTTCCAACATAGATATTCTTTTTATTTTATCTCTGTATTCTTTTTCTTTTTTGACTAATAAGCTTATTTCTCGACGGATCTTATCTGCTGATTTTGGATTAACACAAGATGAAAATTCTAATTTTCGTATAGCATCTTTCATCGCTATATCCTCCTTATAGGGTGCTTTTAAAAATATATTTTAATATATTAAAATATAAAAGTCAAATGTGAGAATTGATTTTTCTGGAAATTTATGTATAATTTATTTATGGAAAAGGGCGAACTTCTTGAACTAGCAAAAAAATACTATACAGTAGAGGAACTACAGCGCTTAGAGAAGGCGATTGATTTTGCTACTGAAAAACACGAAGGTCAGTTTCGAAAATCTGGCGAAGAATACATCACGCATCCGCTTAGAGTGGCGGGGATTCTAGTTGAATGGGGAATGGATATTGACTCAGTAATTGCTGGTGTACTCCATGATGTTGTCGAAGATACCGAAACGCCACTCGAAGAGCTAGAGGATAATTTTGGTAAAGATATTTCCTTTTTGGTTGATGGCGTGACAAAGGTTGGTCGTGCACGAAGCGGAATGAAAAATCTTGAAACTTATCTTCCGCAGACAAAGGATAATTTGAGTAAGCTTTTGATGGCGCTAAGTCAAGATGTTCGTGTGATTATTGTTAAGCTGGCTGATCGCCTTCATAATCTTCAGACTTTAGAGCATATGTCGCCTGAAAAACAGAAAAAAATTGCTCGCGAAAGTTTGGATGTTTTTGCCCGAATTGCAGATCGGTTAGGTATGGGTCGCGTACGGATGACAATAGAAGAGACGGCTTTTTCTTATCTTGAGCCAAAAGAGTATAAAAGGTTACAGAATGAGATGCGCAAACGGCTCGGTCGTTCAACTCGTAAATTAGGAAAAGTTCGTGAGGAAGTTGAATCCGCGCTCGAAAAAGCTGGAATTAAGTTTGAAATTTCTGGCCGAGTAAAAAGTATTTATTCACTCCATAAAAAACTCGAAAAAACCAAAGGTGACATTGATCGTATCTATGATTTAATGGCGTTAAGGATAATTGTTGAGAACAAAGAAGATTGCTATCGTGTTTTAGGGATTCTTCATTCAATCTATAAACCAATGATTGAGCGGATAAAAGATTATATTTCGATGCCTAAGCCAAATGGTTATCAATCACTTCATACTACTGTAATTACGCCTTCGAAATTGATTGCGGAATTTCAAATTCGCACTAAAGAAATGCATGAATACGCTGAACGTGGCTTGGCAGCTAGTTTTCATTATCATGAACAAAAATCAGGCAAAGATTATCTGACTGGCAAAACTTCAAAAGTTGTATCAAATCGAGCTGAAGTAAAGGGTAATGGTGGTCTTTCGAATGAGCTGCAATGGATTGTTTTACTCCAAGATGTGGCGCAGCGTTTGCGTGATGGGGAGGAAATTGATCCGGAACAATTGCAGATTGATATTTTCGGCAATCGAATTTTTGTATATTCTCCAAAAGGTGATATTTATAATTTGCCAGAAGGTGCATTGCCACTTGACTTTGCGTATATGGTTCATAGTGATATTGGCAAGCACGCTTATGCTTTTAAAGTAAATGAAAAAATCCACGCTTTCGATAAACCGCTCAAAGAAGGTGATGTGGTTGAGGTAATGACAAGAAAGAATGCTGAGCCTAAAATTGATTGGCTAGATTTGGTAAAAACTTCGCATGCAAGAATTAAGCTTCGCTCGCAACTTCGTCAGAATGGAGATTTGGACCTGACTAAACACGTTGATATGGCTCGCTCAAGAAAAGCTAGTGAGAAGCAGGAAAGATAAAAGTACTTGTTTAGAAAATTATTGATAAAATGAAACTTTTACTTTGTGATATAAAAGTTATTCAGTAGAAGGCAACAAAAAACTGCAAGTATAACTCAAGGTGATGAGGCAGAGACTTGCAGTTTCATGTAAATGCTTTGTTATTCTATTGTTTAGGTTCTTTCCTCTTTAGCACCATTATGAGTGCTGTTTATTTTTTATTTTTCCGATTTATTAAATCCATATATGCAACATCAATGTAATCTTTTTTCTTTATATTTAACTGATCTGTTATAAGTTTAACATTTTTCTTTGCGGTTTGTATTGATTCTTTTTCAGGAATTACATATTCCAATTCGATAAAATCGCCTAAGTTTTCGACCCTATCTAAGTAGAATCTAATATTATCTTTCAGAAATAACTGCCGAACCTTTTTAACTTCGCCAGCCCTACCAAGAGATGCTGAAAGAATTTTATCAACAAGCTTAGGGTATTTTATGTTAAAACGTTTATATTTTGAAAGTTTCATATCAGCAGAATTAGGACGACTATAAAATATCAATTCATGACTATCGTTATTTATCGTTCGCATTTTTAGCCTATAAGATTTAAGATTATAAAAAATATCACGCTGATCTAATTTTACGGGTTTATCTTGAGTTATTTTTGCGAATATCTTTTTTGTTTGTTGATAATCTTCGATTTTAGCCTTTATTTCTATATTTCGGGGCATTTTAACCTTTCATTATTACTTGTTAGTATATCTTAGTTAATCTTTTGAGATATTTTAGGCGTAGTTCATGGATTACTTTTAAGTTACTGAATGACAAACTATTTTTAATAAGTCTAGTGATTTTTTGTATTTTCAAAAACTTTTTCGAACCAGTTTTCTCCGTAAAGTTTCTCTAATTTTTTGCTAAGTTCTTGAGATTCCTTGCATTCTTTGATAGCATTTTTATCCCAATAAGTTTCATCGATTTTGCCGTCTTTATCATATTGGCAATTTCCTGATTTTGCCGTCATCTTAGCATAAATACACTGAGGATTTTCTGCGTTTATATTTCCGCCAGTTTCTAGGCAGCGAATATGATCAGAGTTAAGGCTAATAAGTCTATGTGTTCCAGCCATCCATTTTATTTGGCTTTCGGAACTCATATAATTTGAATAAATTGTAAAAGCAAAGCAAGATATTGTTAGGACCAAGTTGAAAATTGATAAAACTATAAAGAATTTTATCCAGTCAAATTTTATCTTTTGTTTAAATGTAGAGAATATATTTTTCATATCAGGATATTATCATAAGTGTAATAAAAAATCAACGATTTAAATCTGGATTTTGCAAATTGTTTATGTTAAAATAGTGGGAGAAATTTTAAAATATAAAAGGAGACAAAATGTCTAAAAAAATAGCAATCAATGGTTTTGGGCGAATTGGTCGCAATGCTTTTAAGATCGCTTTTGAGCGAGACGACATTGAGATTGTCGCTATTAATGATTTGACAGATACAAAAACTTTAGCGTATCTATTAAAACATGACAGTACTTATGGAAACTATCACCAAGAAGTGACTTACACGGAGGACTCTCTAGTTGTAGCTGGCAAAAAAATCCGTGTTTTGAACGAAAAAGATCCATCTGGCTTGCCATGGAATGAGCTTGGTATTGATGTTGTGATTGAGGCTACAGGTCTTTTTGTCGATCCTGCGAAAGCTCGCACTCATATTAGCGCTGGAGCAAAAAAAGTGGTGATTTCTGCGCCAGCTAAAGGCGAAGGTGCTAAATTTATTGTGTTAGGGGTAAATGAAAACACTCTAAGTCGAAGTGATGAAATTATTAGTAATGCAAGTTGCACGACTAATTGTATTGCGCCAATTATGGCGATATTAGAGCGTGAATTTGGCGTCGAAAAGTCAATGATGACTACCGTTCATTCTTATACTGCGAGTCAGCGACTTCTTGATGCGCCAGCTAAAGATTTACGTGAAGCTCGTTCGGCGGCAGAAAATATCGTACCGACAACAACTGGTGCGGCAATTGCTACGGCGAAAGTTATTCCTTCGCTTGAGGGTAAGTTTGATGGATTGAGTGTGAGAGTGCCAACTCCGACTGTGTCGTTGTCTGATATTACAGCCGTTTTACGCCAAAATGTCTCAAAGGAAGAAATTAATGATTTATTTCAGCGGGCAGCTAAAGAGCCTTTTTACCAAGGTATTTTAGGTGTAACTGACGAACCGTTAGTTTCGAGCGATTTTAAAGGTAGTTCATTTTCGTGTATTATTGATTTAAATCTTACAAATGTGGTTGCTGGTAATCTTGTAAAAGTTGTAGCTTGGTATGATAATGAGTGGGGTTATTCTAACCGGTTGGTTGAAATTGTCTCTGATGTAGCTGCAAATATTTAAGAGGAGAGAAATGAAGATTTACATTGGAGCAGATCACCGAGGGTATTTTTTAAAAGAGAAGGTTGAAGATTTTTTACGCCAAAATAGTTATGAATTCGAGGATGTTAGTGGCGAAAATTATGATCCAAACGATGATTTCCCGGTTTTTGCACAGAGGGCTGCAGTTAAAGTTCTTGCTGATGAAGGGTCTAGAGCTATTTTGCTTTGCGGTGGCGCGCAAGGTATGGCAATGGCGGCCAACCGCTTTAAGGGGATTCGTGCATCCGTAGTTTGGGATTCTGAAGAGGCAAAATGGACGCGGAATGATAATGATTCAAATGTTCTTTGTTTACCAGCTCGAGTTTTTGAAGATCCTGCAAATGAAGCTGAATTAAAAGACACTATTAAAATTTGGCTCGAGACTCCTTTTGCAAACGCCCCAAGATTTAATCGAAGAAATAAAATGATTGACGAGGTATAAAATGACAACTATAGCACCAGCAATTTTAGCGACTACCCCAGAAGAATATGAACAACAAATTAGCCGTCTTCACGGTTTTGTGGAGAGAGTTCATATTGATATTACGGATGGTGAATTCGCGCAAAATTTAACGATTCCCGAAACGCAAGTTTGGTGGCCGAAGGAATGGAAAGCTGATATTCATATGATGGTTGCTCGACCAAGTGAGCACCTTTCGACTATTATTCAAATGAATCCAAATATGGTGATTTTTCATGCTGAATGCGAAGAAGATTTAGTGCCGATATTTAAAAAACTCAAAGCTGAGACAATGATTAAACCGGCGATTGCTCTACTTCGATCAACTGTTCCGGAAACTTGTGCCGAGGCAATCAAAGAGGCTGAGCATGTATTGATTTTCTCTGGAAATCTAGGTGAAATGGGTGGAAAGGCTAGTACTATGCAGCTTGAGAAAATTCGGCTTGTTAAAGCGATTAATTCGAATGTCGAGATTGGTTGGGACGGTGGTGCTAATCTTTCGAATATATTTAGTTTATCTCAATCGGTGGATATCGTTAATGTTGGTAGTGCGATTGCTGATAATCCTAACCCCGAGCATATCTATAGGGAGATGGTTGCTGAAGCGAATCGAAAGGGAGCTATTTAGTGGAGGGGAAAGTCCCAAATATTTTGGCGATTGGTGCGGCCACGCAGGATGTTTTTTTGCGTAATTCTCGAGATATTAAAACTGTTCAAGAAAACAATCATGACCTTTTTACTCTTGAGATGGGCTCAAAAATTGATATTAATAAGATAGATTTTGCAACTGGTGGCGGAGCTACAAATGCTGCCGTAACTTTTGCTCGAGCTGGTTTGACGTCTAGTTTTATGGGTACTATTGGTAGTGATCTAGCAGGTCAACAAGTCTTAAAGGAATTAGATGCTGAATTTGTCGATACTTCTCGTGTTGAGATTTCCGAAAATTATAATACAGATTATTCAACGGTTATTCTAGCTCCAAATGGTGAGCGGACAATCCTAACATATCGTGGTGCAAGCTCGCGTATATTTGCCGACAATTTTAAACTTAGACCCCGTGAATTTGATTGGGTTTATGTGTCTAATCTATCTGGGAGATTTGATACTTTAGATAATATTTTTCATGAAGCTGCTAAAAATAGCGTGAAAATTATGTGGAATCCTGGTAAAAAAGAGCTTGCTCATCCAGAGCTAATTTTAAATTTATTGAATGATGTTGAGGTTCTACTTTTAAACAAAGAAGAAGCCCAATCTCTTTTCGGTGATTTTGAACCGGAAGAGCTAGTTTTGCGGGCGAAAAATCTCGTAAAAATAATTATTGTAACTTCTGGAGCGGATGGTGTTTGGGCTACCGATGGGGATTGTATAGTTAGAGCGGGTATGTACGAAGATGTTCCGCGCAAAGATACTACGGGTGCTGGTGATGCGTTTGGTTCGGGCTTCTTAAGTCAATGGTCTCAGGGTGCGGGAATTAAACAGTCAATTCTTTACGCAAGCGCAAACTCGACTTCAGTAATTCAGTATATTGGAGCTAAAAAAGGTATCTTGCGAAAAGGTGAAGAACTACATTCGATGCCAATGTATGAAAAGAGGCTAAATGTATAGTTTGGCGGAAATTTTAGGCTTGAGCGGCTCTGCAGAAAGAAGATTTCGGCGAGAAATCGAGCGAAATGAACGCAAGATATTATCGGAGGGATCTATTTCGTCAAGAGTGTCGGCAAAAATTTATGAAAATTCTCACCAGATTTTACGCGAACTTGGTTTTGAGGATAGCGATGTCTTAGCAAGAGAGGCTTACTCTGCGGTAAAAAATAAATTTCTTGGCGATAAGGTTTTAGTGGGTGAGAATGATTTTTGGCAAAAATTTCATCCATCATTGGTGCTCTGTAGCGATGGTCTTGTTTCTGTAAATAAATTAGATATTGAGCAAGATTTAAACCTTGGGGTGGACTTTGAGGATCGAAGTCTAGAAAATGCACGTCAAGAAATTCAACAAAAACTTTTGGACGAATACAATAAAAAACTTTATAAAAATAAGGAGAAAAAATGAGATATCAAATTTGTGTGAGTGGTGCGGCTAGTGGCCCGAGTGTAATGGCGTCGAAAGACCTTGCGTTTAGATTAGGGCAAGAGATTTCTCGGCAAGGAAAGACATTAACAACTGGCGCAACTGTTGGCCTACCGCATTATGCAGCTATAGGAGCTGTCAGTGTAAAAGGTCGTAAAGGCCTAAGTGTGGGCTTTTCTCCAGCCTCAAGTTTCCGTCAGCATATTAAAACTTACCGTTTACCATTTGAGCCGTTTGATTATATTAATTTCACCGGCATGGGATATGTTGGTCGTGATGCACATTTGGTGCTTTCTAGTGATGCAGTAATCACAGTTGGTGGTAGAATGGGGTCTCTTCATGAGCTTGCGACTGCTCTTGAGTCTCGTAAGGTCTGTGGCGTTCTGCTTGGATCCGCTGGGTTAGCGGATTATGTTTCGGCTCTTCTTCAAGATGTTCAAAGTCCTGGTGCTAAAGATATTATCTATGATGACAATCCAGAGCGGTTGGTACAAAAAGTTATTGCGGCATTGGATAAAAAATATGCCGATTTTGAGGCGCCGTCATCCGACGACCATGTATCGGATAAACGCACCGGTAACGGATAAGCCTGCTTATTTGCGAAAGTACAAAAAATATTGTAGAATACCATAATGAAGCCGCGTGAATTTAAACTTAAATCAAAATATCAGCCAACAGGTGATCAGCCGCAAGCAATTTCGCAATTAGTAAATGGCTTAAAAAAAAGTGAGCGTGAGCAAACCTTGCTAGGGGTGACTGGCTCGGGCAAAACTTTTACAATGGCGAATATTATTCAAGCGGTTCAAAAGCCAACTTTAATTTTGGCGCATAATAAAACTCTTGCTGCACAGCTTTACAGTGAATTCAAAAAGTTTTTTCCTGAAAATGAAGTTCATTATTTTGTGAGCTATTTTGACTATTATCAGCCAGAAGCCTACATTGCCAGCACAGATACATATATCGAGAAAGATTCGCGAATCAATGAAGAAATCGAAAAACTCCGCCACGCCGCAACCGAGGCACTTTTAACTCGAAGTGACACAATTATTGTTTCGAGTGTGAGTTGTATTTATGGCATCGGTTCGCCGGCGAGTTATATGCAAATGGCGCTTCATATTAAACCTGGAATGCGATATAATCGTGAGAAGTTTTTGCGGCATTTGAAAGATATTCAATATGAACGAAACGATGTAGATTTTGCGCGTGGAACTTTTCGAGTTCGTGGTGATACGGTCGATATTTTTACAGCTGGCTCAGATTTAGCGGTGCGAGTGGAATTTTTTGGTGATGAAATTGACCGTTTAATTTTAATGAATCCGCTCACGGGCGAAATTCTAGAAAAACCGCAGTTTTTTGATATTTTTCCAAATTCACATTATGCTACACCAAAGGAAATTATTGATCGAGCAATTCCGCAAATTGAGAAAGAATTTTATTCACGACACGAATATTTCGAAAAAAATCAGAAGTTTTTGGAGGCACAACGATTAGCTCAGCGCACAAAATATGATCTTGAAATGCTCCGTGAAACTGGATTTGTAAAAGGGATTGAAAATTACACGCGTTATTTAACTGAGCGTGCACCTGGTGAGCAACCGGCAACTTTATTGGATTATTTCCCGGATGATTTTTTGCTTTTAGTTGATGAATCGCATATGACTTTACCGCAAGTTCGTGGAATGTTTAATGGTGACCGTGCGCGCAAAACAGTTTTGGTGGATAATGGCTTTCGTTTGCCATCCGCTCTCGATAATCGACCACTAACCTTCGAAGAATTCTATAAACATATCAATCAGGTAATTTACGTTTCAGCAACTCCTGGTGATTTCGAACTTGAACATTCGCCAAAACCAGCTCAGCAGGTTATTCGCCCAACGGGCTTGCTTGACCCTAAAATTGAAGTTCGAAAAATTGAAGGTCAAGTTGATGATTTAATGGAAGAAATTCGAAAGCGAATTCAGAAGAATCAGCGTGTTTTAGTAACAACTTTGACCAAGCGAATGGCTGAAGATTTGAGTGGATTCTTAGAAGAAAACGGCGTAAAAACGGCATATATTCATAGCGAAATTGATACTTTGGAGCGTGGTGATATTTTGCGTGATTTGCGTGAAGGAACCTATGATGTTCTTGTTGGAATCAATCTTTTACGCGAGGGGCTGGATCTGCCAGAGGTTTCATTGGTCGCAATTATGGATGCTGACAAAGAAGGCTTTTTGCGTTCAGAAAGTGCGTTAATTCAAACAATTGGGCGAGCGGCCCGGCATGAAGAAGGAAAAGTAATAATGTATGCTGATAAAATTACGCGTTCGATGCGACTTGCAATTGATGAAACGAATCGTAGGCGAGAGATTCAGCAAAAGTATAATTTTGAAAATGGAATTACGCCAAAAAGTGTGGCTAGCGAGATTAGTGAAGGTTTGCGCGCAATCATTCCGCAAAAAGATAAAAAACCAAAATTAGATTTAAGGAAAATTCCGCGCGAAGAATGGAGCAGTTTGATTCAAGATTTAACAAACCAAATGAATCTTGCAAGCGCAAATTTGCTTTTCGAAGAAGCCGCGGATTTACGAGATCAGATTGCGGAAATTCGAAAGAAGATGATGGAATAGGAGATTTATGAAGTTTATTAGTAAAAAAGACAAGAGCTTTCTTAAAATAGTTTTAATTGCTCTGCTTGTTGTTTGGAATTTAATTCTTTCGGTTGGAATAATTTTTCTTCACCAAAGAATTAACGAGATAGTTAAAGATTCTGGCGAAATTGATGTTAGCCAAATGAATTCGATAAATAATTTAAACCAACGAATTGAAAAACTTGAAAAAGAATAAATCTAAAGACTCCTATTTTTTGGAGTTTTATTTTAAAAATCTTTTGAAAAGTGATATACTTAAGTGTATGGAAAAAATATCAAAAGATGAAGTCAAACATTTGGCTGAGCTTTCAAGCATTTCACTTAGTGAAGAGGAGATTTCGAACCTCCAAACTGATTTGGGAAATATTGTTGAATATATTGAGCAACTCGGCGAGCTTAATACAGACGGCGTGGAGCCAACTTATTCAGTTTCGAAAAATCAAAATGTTTGGCGAGAAGATAAAATTGATGATTACGGCGTGAAACGAGATGAACTTTTGAAGTTAGCGGGTGTTAATGTTGAAGATAATCAGGTAAAAGTTCCAAAGGTTTTGTAGGAGAATTATGACAAATATTTTTAAGATTAGAGAACAAGTTCTGTCGGGTAAAAAAACTGCAGTTGAATTTGTCAAGGAAGCTATTTCGAAGGCAAAAAATGTTGAAAAATTCAATGCTTTTACAAGTTTGACCGAAGAGCGAGCTTTGGCACGTGCTCAAGAAATTGATGAAAAGATTTCAAAGGGCGAAAAAGTTGGTGAATTAGCAGGAGTTCCTTTCGTCGCGAAGGATAATTTTTTGGTATTTGGTTCGCCTTCAACTGCTTCAAGTAAAATGTTGAAGGATTTCGAAACACCGATTCAGGCGACTGCGGTTGAAAAACTTGAAAAAGCTGGTGCAATTTGTATTGGAAAATCAAATTTGGATTCTTTTGCCCACGGTGGTTCAACCGAGAACTCAGCTTTTGGCGTAACTAAAAACTCAGTTGATGAAACGCGGGTTGCGGGCGGATCATCTGGTGGCTCAGCGGTAATTACTGCCCTTGACATCGTGCCTTTTGCGCTCGGGACTGATACGGGCGGTTCAATTCGCCAGCCAGCCAGCTTTAACGGTGTTTATGGTGTAAAACCAACTTATGGTACAGTCTCGCGATTTGGTGTGGTGGCAATGGCTTCTTCAACCGATACAATTGGTGTTTTTGCGAAAACTGCTAAAGAGAGTGAACTCGTGATGCGTATTATGGCAGGTCTTGACGCACGCGACGCAATGACTTTACCTAATTTTTGGCAAGAAGAACAATCTCCGAAAAAGGTAAAAATTGGAGTAGTTAAAGAATTTCTTGGTGAAGGGATTGACTCGGAAGTTCGAAAAATAACTGAAGATTATATTGAGAAAATGCGAAAAGCTGGGCATGAAATCAAAGAAGTTTCTCTACCAATGAGTAAATATTCGCTTGCTATCTATTATATTATTGTTCCAGCCGAGGTCTCTTCAAACTTAGCACGATATGACGGAATTCGCTACGGCTTGCGTTCAAAATCTGCCCAAAACTTGAGCGAAGTTTTTGGCAAGTCTCGTGATGAAGGTTTTGAAGCCGAGAATAAACGCCGAATCATGATTGGCTCATATGTGCTTTCGAGCGGATTTTATGATGCTTATTATTTGAAGGCACAGAAAGCTCGTACACTTTTAATTAATGAGTTTAATAAGCTTTTCGAAGAAGTTGATTTTTTGGTTGGACCTGTTGCACCAACTCCTGCATTTAAAATTGGTGAAAATGCTCACGACCCAGTAAAAATGTATCTAGCTGATGTTTTGAGCGTACCAGCTTCGCTCGCTGGACTTCCCGCAGTTTCTGTTCCAGCTGGGAAAACTGAAAATGGCTTACCGGTTGGCGTCCAGATTATTGGAAAAATGGAATCAGACGCAAAAATTTTGGTACTTGCTGAAAGTTTGGAGGAAAACTAATGGAATTAATTTTTCCTGCAATTGCAATTTTAATTTGTGCGGTTTTATTATTTGTTGCGATTAATTTAACTAAGCCGCATAAAATTCAACTCGATAAAGAGAAGTTTCAGCGTGATTGGTTAGTTATAGAAAATTCAATCCAAAAAGATAATCCTGCGAGTTGGCACTTAGCGCTAATTAATGCGGATAAACTAGTTGATAGTGCCTTGCGGGAGTTGCGGTTTTCTGGTCAAACGATGGCAGAACGCCTTAAAGCCGCCAAGAATAAACTATCTAGTCCAAACTCAATTTGGCATGCTCACAAACTCCGGAACGTGGTTGCGCATGAAACTGGCGCTGAGATTAATTTTGACCAAACTCGCCGAGCGATGGCTAGTTTTAAACAAGCTTTGAAAGATTTAGGAGCAATTTGATGGAAGACATTTTAAAGAAATACGAAATGACAATCGGAATTGAATGTCATGTTCAATTAAAAACGAAAACTAAGCTTTTTAGCGGTAGTGATAATGATGCTCGCGAAAAATCACCGAACGAAGCAACTTCACCGATTGATTTTGGCTTGCCAGGAATGTTGCCAGTTCTAAATAAAGAGGCGGTTCGCTTAGCGGTTCGAGCTGGGAAAGCACTGAATGCAAAAATTGCTAATGTGAGCCGATTTGATCGTAAACATTATTTTTACCCAGATTTACCAAAGGGTTATCAAACATCGCAGCTTTATCAGCCGATCATTGGTGAAGGAGAAATTATTGCTCCACTTCCTAGCGGTGGTGAAGTAAAAGTTCGAATTGAACATGCTCATCTTGAAGAAGACGCCGGAAAACTCACTCACTTTGGTGATCATTCTTTGGTTGATTTGAATCGCGCTGGAACGCCTTTAATCGAAATTGTGTCGATGCCCGATATTCATTCAGCTGAAGAAGCACGTGCGTATGCTGAAGAGCTTCATAAGCGAATGGTTTTTGCGGATGTTACAAACGGAGATCTATATCAAGGAAATATGCGTTTTGACGTGAACATCTCGGCGCGAAAAATTGGTGACGAAAAGCTTGGGACGCGAACTGAAATTAAGAATCTAAACAGTTTTAGAAGTGTTGAACGCGCGGCTCAATATGAATTCGAGCGCCAAGTTAAATTACTTGAAAAAGGTGAGAAAATTAAGCAAGAAACTCGCGGTTGGCTTGATGATGAGCAGAAAACAGTTTCGCAACGAAGTAAGGAAGAAGCTCAAGATTATCGATATATGCCCGACCCAGATATTCCGCCGATTATTTTGAGTGATGAAGAAATTTCGAAAATGCAGGCGCAATTTCCGATTATGCCAGATTATTTCCGCGAAAAATTTAGTGTTTTCGGGCTTGATAACTCTGTGGTTGAATACGCCTTGAGTGATTATCGAATTGCTGAACTACTCCTTGCAACTTGGGGTGATGGTCCTTGGCCGGTTTCTCAAAAAGAATTAATTGGTGAAGTTGGAATCGATAACTATACTATTAAAGAGCATAAAGAAAATATGAAGCGAATTTTCAACTGGTTTGCTTCAACGCCAAGCGAAGAGCTCGATTTAGAAAAACTCTACAAAGGTTATCTTGGACCTCGTAGATTAACTCTTCTCGCTCATTTGGTGCATGAGAAAAAAGTTAGTTCGAATGGTGGTCATCAAATTTTCTTGGCAATGTTTGATGATGCGAATTTAGGATTTGTGCCAGAAAAAATCGCTGAAAAAATGAATCTTCTCCAAGTTTCTGATGAGGGTGAAATTGCGAAAATTGTTGATGAAGTAATAAGTGATTCAGCTTCGCAAAAAGCGATTGAGGATATTCGAAGTGGTAATGATAAGGCGATTGGCTTTTTGGTTGGTCAGATTATGAAAAGATCGCAAGGAAAGGCAAATCCAGCCTTAGCGCAAAAATTGATTCGTGAAAGGTTGTAGGTGAAAGAAAAACCTAAATTTCAAAAAACTATTGACATAAGAATTATTTTATGGTAGAATACAAACAGATTTGAAAAAATCAAAAATAAAAACATAAAATAAAAAAGGAGAAAAATGAGTTCGGCTGCGGAAATTTTAGTCGTAATTCTATCTGTTGCGCTTGCAATTTTCATCATTCTTGGAATCATTTGCTTCATTTTAATCATTCGGGTGACTCGCCAGATTGGTGATGTGACAGAACGAATCCAAAATGTCGCAAAAAACGTCGATGAAATGGCCCAAAATATTGCGCAAATTACTTCGCCGATTATTATTACTAAATCGGTGATGAGTATTTTTAAAAAATTTAAAAGTAAAGGAGAAAAAAGTGAGTAAAGGTAAATTTGGTTTGGGGTTATTATTTGGTGCAGCTGTTGGCGCAGTTGCAGGAATTTTGACTGCTCCAAAAAGCGGCAAAGAAACTCGAAAAGAACTTAAAGAAAAGGCTGAAGAGATCGGAAAAGTAGTTAAAGAAAAAACTAGTGAAGCTGCAGAAAATACCGAAAAGGTTATTGATGAAGTTAAGGAAAAAACTAGCGAATTTGTCGAGGACGCAAAAGTTAAGACTGAAGCAGCCGTTGAGGAAGTAAAGATTGAAGCTGGTAAGTTGCAAAAACGAGCCCTTAACACATATGAAGGGGCAAAAAAAGGTTTCGGAAAAAAAGTTTAATTTTTTCAAAAATAAAGATTAAATTGTTTGTTTTAAAAAATCTCCTACTAAAAATGGTGGGAGATTTTATTTTATTCTTTTATTATTTAATTAGAACGAAGCTATTTTTTCCTTTTTTAATTAATGATATTTTATTGATCTGTTGGTTTTCTTTGATTTTTTGACCATTGATTGATATTGCATTGCTTTGAATTAGTCGGCGAGCTTCACTTGCACTTTTTACAAGATTATTTTCTGTGAGAGCTGAGATTACATCGCAGCCAATTTTTGAAGTAGGTATCTCGCTGGCGAGAATTTCAATTTCAATGCTAGATAATGCGTTGATATCGTTATTTCCGAACAAGGTTTCGTTTACTTTTTCAACAGCTTTACGGCGATTTTCACCATGAATTAAATCTGTCACTTCGCGAGCGAGAGTTTTTTGCGCCAGTCGTAAATGAGGGGCTTTTTTGTGTTTATCTTCAATTTTCTCAATTTGCTCTTTTGATAGCATTGTAAATAATTTTAGGTAATCAATCGCACCATCGTCATTAGCGTTTAGCCAGAATTGATAAAATTTATAAACGCTTGTTTTATTCTCGTCTAGCCAAACTGCACCACCTTCGCTTTTACCAAATTTTCGGCCGGTTGATTTGTTGATCACTAGCGGTGCAGTCATTGCGAAGGCTTCACGGTTTTCGCATTTTCGAATCAATTCTACGCCAGAGAGTAAGTTTCCCCACTGATCACTACCGCCAATTTGAAGATTGACTCCTTTTTCGCGATTAAGATGGAGAAAATCATAGCCTTGAAGTATTGTATATGAGAATTCGGCGTAACTTAGACCGCTTCCATTTTTGATGCGAGCTTTAAAGAATTCACGAGATGTAAGCTCGGCCATATTAAATTTCTTACCAATATCACGCAAGAAGGGGAGAAGGGGGATATTTTTTAGCCAGTCGTAGTTGTTGACTAGTTCAAAGTTTTTACCAGCGAATAGTTTTGAAACTTGTGTAGAGAGTGCTTTGGTATTTTTAGTAATTTCTTCTAAAGCCAAAAGTTCACGCTCTTCGGTATCTCTCATATCACCGATAGCACCAGTTCCACCTCCAACGAGTAGAACAACTTCGTGGCCGTGTTCGATAAAGCGACGGACCATCATGTAAACCGCTAAGTGTCCAACGTGTAGGCTATCAGCAGAAGGGTCGGTGCCGAGGTAAAGTTTGAATTTAGTGTTATCGATAATTTTTTCGTCGGTGAAAGTAGTTTGGTTCCAAAATCCGCGCCATTTTAGCTCTTCTGATAGTTTCATTTTTCTCCTTTAATTTATAAGTTTAATTTTAGCATTTTTATTTGCGAAAATCAATTTACGCTAGTATAAAAAGCGTTGAAAAATAATAAAAAGATGTGTATAATTAAAAGTAGTTATGGATAAAATGCGAAAAATATTCAGTAAGCAATCTGATTCTATTAAAAAGAAGGAATCGGGTCGAAAACAAGGTTCGAGGAATACTACACAGCGATCGTCGCATAAAAGTAATTCATCGAAGAATAATCTTGGGCTTTATGTTAATCTGGCTCGTAAGAGGCAGATTAAAAAAGATGCTGCTGCTAGAGCAAGAGCAGAATACTTAGCTAGTCTACCTAAAAATCCAGTGAAAAGATTTTTTTACCATTTTCACCCCAAGAGAATTTTTAAATATTGGTTCTCTAAAAAAGGCGGAATTATGTTGCTCAAGATTGCTGGAGCTGGTGTAGCTATTGTATTTGTAGTGATTTTAGGTCTTTATGTGTATTTCCAAAAGGACCTTCAGAAGATTAAGCCGAGCGAATTAGCTAGGCGAGTTCAAACTACGGTTTCAAAATACTATGATCGAAACGGTGAGCTTATCTGGGAAGATAAAGGCTCCGGAGATTATAAGTTAGTGGTTGAAGATTCAGAAATATCTGACTGGGCTAAAAAAGCAACTGTAGCGATCGAAGATCGAGACTTTTATAAACATAAAGGCATTAGCGTGTCTGGAATTTTGCGAGCTGTTGTTAATAATTTTCGCGGAGGTGCTACTCAGGGTGGATCGACTCTCACTCAACAATTAGTGAAGCAAGTTTTCTTCTCTGATGAATCACAAGAACGTGGAATAAAGGGTATACCGCGAAAGATTAAAGAGATGTTCTTGGCTATTGAAGTGGAAAGGATGTATAGTAAGGATCAGATAATTGCTTTGTATCTAAATGAATCTCCGTATGGTGGGCGTCGAAACGGTATAGAATCTGGTGCTCAAACATATTTTGGCAAAACCTCCAAAGATCTTACTATAGCCGAAGCTTCCTTACTAGCTTCTATTCCGAATAATCCTGGTGTATATAATCCTTATAATACCGCTTATAATAAAAGTTTGATTGAGCGCCAGCATAAAGTCCTTAATGACATGATTGAGATGGGGTATATAACTGAGGCTCAGGCTAATGAAGCGAAAAATATTGACATTTTAAGCCAGATTAAGCCAGAGCAGGATCAATATGCTAACATTAAAGCACCTCATTTTATTCAAGAAGTTAAAAAGCAGTTAGAAAGTGAATTAGGTGTTAAGATTGTGCGGGCTGGTGGTTTGACAGTTAAGACAACACTAGATCTAAAAGCTCAAGAGTTAGCCGAAAGTGCTGTAAGTGCAGGATCAAAGAATCTATATATTTCTGGCGCAGATAATATCGCAATGACTTCTATTGACGTTCAAACTGGGCAAGTTATAGCTCAGGTTGGCTCTGTTGATTACAATAAGACTGGTTATGGCCAAACGAATGCGGCGACTTCGCTTCTTGATCCGGGTTCAAGCATAAAACCAATTGTAGATTATGCAGCTCTATTAAACAAAAAGGATATAGTATATACACCAGGCACTATCTTGCGTGACGAAAACATAGACAGTCTTTATTGTGGCGGAAATTCTAATAGTTGTAAATTAAGGAATTTTACTAATAGATTCTATGGTGATGTAACAATTAGATTTAGTTTAGCTAACTCGCTAAATATTGGTGCAGTTAAATCTCTTTCTATTGTTGGTGCAGAAAATGGAATTAGGATAGCTAGAGATTTAGGTGATAAATCTTATTGTCAAGGCTCTTCGGCAGGACTTTCGGCAGCGATTGGTGGTGGATGCTCTGTTCGTCAGGATGAACATACTAATGCTTATGCGTCTTTGGCGCGTGGGGGTGTTTATAAACCATTGACGTATGTGACTGAAGTAAAAAATTCTTCTGGAGAAAGATTAAAAGATTGGAAAGATAGTCAATCTAACGTGATTGATGAGCAGGCTGCTTATATGCTCAGTGATATTCTTGCGGATTCGGCGACTCGCTCTGCGGTATTTGGAGCTCAAGGTCGAAGCTATGGGTTTGTAGTTCCTGGTGTTTGGACTGCATCTAAGACTGGAACTACAGATGATAGTAAAGGACGCGCAAAAGATTCTTGGATGATGAGTTACTCGCCTGTCGTAGCGACCGGAGTTTGGAGCGGAAATCATGATGGCTCGTCTCTACGCTCTGCCGATAATTCTACGGTTCGTAGAGTTATGAATGACTATATGCGATCTGTGCATAATAACATTTATATAGCTAGAGGGTGGAAGAGTGGCGATAAAATTAAGCGTCCATCGGGCATTCAAAACTGTAATATTGGTGGTAAAAATGATCTTTGCCCATCTTGGTGGAGTAAGAATAAGACGAATTCATTAACAAAAGAAATTGAATTTGATTCGATCTCGAAAAAGAAAGCTACGTCTTGTACACCAGAGTCAACGAAAATTAAAATATCAGTTTATGAAACAACAGACCCTGTTTCAAAAAAGAAAACGATCATAGCTCCTGATGGCTACGATGCCAATACTGAGGATGATGTTCATAATTGTAGCGACTCAAAGCCTGAAATTAGTAATGTTTCATACTCTTTACATAGTGGAAATAACTATAGAATAAATGCTACGATTTCTCAAGGGAAGTTTGCGATTAAATCCGTGGTTATAAAAGTTGATGGTTCGACTATAAGCACTGCTACACCTACTGGTAACACTGTCTCTGTTGATTATGCGTTTAGCAAAAGTGGACAAAATATCTCAGTGGAAGCTACGGATGAAGGGGGATATATATCATCAAAAAGCTATAGTGGACCAGCTATCACTAATTAACTATAATAAAACGGAGTTTAGTTTATAACTCCGTTTTATTTTTGAAAAATTATTTTATTTAGTGCGTGAGTTCATGGCGTTAATTACGGCTTGGACAAAATCACCGACTCCGCCGGGGATATTTACAAATAGATTCAAGAACCAAACTAGTGCAAAAATTAATACAGTGGCTCCAATCACGCTTCCAAAGCCAAACGATATTCCGCGGAAGAAATTAACTTTGTAAATTTCCCAGCGGTTCGGGTAAAGATCGTAGAAAAGTTCTTCTATGATTGCGATTTGTGCGCCTTTTGCGTTTTCGTCGGCGATTTGTTTTGTTATATTTTTCTTTGGTTGTTTCTTCATTGAAGATATTTTAACATAAAAAAATAATAGACGCAAGCTTTTTGATTTTAGCTGTCGAAAATGGTAAAATAAAGAAAAGGAAATAGAGGGATGGATAGAGTAAGAGACAATTTATCGGAGAGTGCTTTTAATAATTTATGTATTTGGTTGACTAAGTCTAGATATGAAGAGTATTGGCCTGAGATTGAAGCTATGATTGCTGAGAATGAGTGGGATGAGTTAGAGGATTCTTTTTTCAAGATTTTAGAATTTGGTACTGCTGGTCGGCGCGGAAAAGTTGGAATTGGGCCGAATCGGATCAACAGAATTACTATTGGAGAAAGTGCTCAAGCGCTCGCGGAATACTTAAATTCGATGAAAATTATAAATCCAAGCGTTGCAATTGGATGGGATGTCCGAAATTCATCTAGGGAATTAGCCAAGTTGTGTGCGGAAGTTTTTGTAGAAAATGGGATAAAAGTGTATTTCTTTGACGAAGCTCGTTCGACGCCAGAGCTTTCTTTTGCCGTTCGCGCGCTGGGGGCTGATGCTGGAATTGTAATTTCGGCTAGTCATAATCCACCACAGGATAATGGTATTAAGGTTTATTGGTGTGATGGAGCTCAAATTATCTCGCCATATGATAAAGAATTGATGGAAGTTGCAAAAAATATTGATGAAATTCAAACTGAAGATTTTAGCTCTGCTCTGAAAGAAGGTAAAATTGAGCTAATTGGTAAAGCAATTGACCAGAAATATATTCAAGCTAATGTAAATCTTTCGTTGTCTGATAGTCGTAGTGCTAAGATTATATTTTCACCAATTCACGGGACTGGCTGGACGAATCTTTTGAAAACTTTACTTGCAGCTGGTTTTGATCAAATTTCAGTAGTAAAAGATCAAATGATTATGGACGGCAATTTCTTGACTTTGCCCGATCGAAAACCTAACCCAGAAAATTTGACTGCAAATTTAAGGGCAATCGATCAGCTAAAACAAGAAGGGGCTGGTATCGCATTTACGACAGATCCTGATGCTGACCGAATACGTGTAATGAGCCTTGAAAAAAATGGCGAAGTTCGGATTTTTTCGGGTAATGAAGTAGCTGTTTTGGTAGCTAATTATTTATTTTCTAAGCTGGGAAGCGATCAACTCAAAGACGGTTTTATTTGTAAGAGCTTTGTTACGACTGACGCATTGAATGCTCTAGCGCGAAAATATAATGTTAAGATTTATGATAATTTGCCGGTTGGATTTAAGTTTATTAGTAAGATAATTCGCGAAAAAGAAATTGGCGGCAAAAAGTTTTTGGCTGGGTTCGAAGAAAGTTTAGGCGGTTTGGTGGGTTCGCAGACGCGAGATAAGGATGCGGCAACAATCGGCCTAATGATTGCCGAGCTAGCGTCTGAACTAAAAGAGAGCGGAAAAACTTTAAGCGATAAATTAGACGAAATTTATAATGAGGTTGGATTTTTTACAGAAAAAACAGATACGATTCAGCTCACTGGCATGAGCGGTTTTAAGCAGATGAACGATTTGATGACTAGTTTGCGGTCAGGGAAAATTGAGATTAGCGTGGATTTTATGAACGACTATTTACTTCTTGAGCGTCACAATTTGGAAACTGGTGAAAAAACAAAAATTGATTTTTTGGAGGCTAGTAATGCGTTGAGTTTTGAGTTTGGAGAGCATGAAAAACGAATTACGATTCGGCCAAGCGGGACTGAGCCGAAAATAAAAATTTATGCGCAGTGGAGATTTAATAGGCCAGAAGAACGCAAAAATATTGAGAGAATTTTGAATGATTTTAAGGAGAAAATTTTATGAGTGTAAAAAGATTATTTGAGACTTTTGAGCCAGATAACTACAGATTAGAATTGGATTTAAGTAATGCAAACGGACGATTTTTTAGTGGAAGAGTTGAAATATCAGGGATCGCTAAAAGGCGAAATTCTATTTCGCTGCATTCTAAAGATCTAAAAATATCAAAGGTTTTATTTCAAGAACAAGAACTGGATTTCGTACAGGAAGATGATGATGAGCTTAAAATTTTTACGGGTGATGTATCTTTTGATATTGATGAAAAAATAAATCTTAATATAGAATTTTCAGGCCAGATTACTGATGGGATGCATGGGCTCTATCCTTGCTATTATAACGAGAACGGCGAGAAGAAAGAGCTTTTTGCCACTCAGTTTGAAAGTCATCATGCGCGCGAAGTTTTTCCATGCGTTGATGAGCCAGAAGCAAAAGCAACTTTCGAGCTTGAGATAACTGCTCTGAAAAATCTTGAAATATTAGCGAATACTGAAATTTCGCATCAAACTGAAAATGGAAACTTAAAAACAATTAAATTCAAACCAACACCTAGAATGAGTACTTATTTGTTGGCTTTCGCGCTGGGTGACTTTCAGCGAAAAACTGCCGAAACAAAATCTGGGGTGAAAGTGTCGGTGTTAGCAACTAAGGCTCAGGATTCCGAGTTATTGAATTTTCCACTTGATTTTGCGGTGCGAGTCTTGGAATTTTACGAGCAACTTTTTGATCAGAAATTCCCACTTTCAAAATGCGACCATTTAGCACTACCAGATTTTTCGAGTGGAGCTATGGAAAACTGGGGTTTAATTACTTATCGCGAAACAGCTTTGCTTGCTGGAGAAAAATCTGCAATTTCATCCAAAAAATATGTAGCTTTGGTTATTGCGCACGAAACTTCGCACCAGTGGTTTGGTAATCTTGTAACAATGAAATGGTGGGATGATTTATGGCTTAATGAGTCTTTCGCTACGATGATGGAATATTACGCCGTGGATGCCTTGGAGTCGAATTGGAATATGTGGGAAGAATTTGCGGTAAACGAGGCTGTCTTAAGCTTGCGCCGTGATGCGATTGATGGAGTTCAATCGGTTCATATTCCTGTCAATCATCCAGACGAAATTGGCACTATTTTTGATGGTGCTATTGTTTACGCAAAGGGTGCTCGATTGATGAATATGTTGCGAAATTATCTTGGTGATGATGATTTTCGAGATGGTTTGCGTATATATTTTGAGAAATTTAAATATCAAAATACTATTGGCGCAGATTTGTGGCAATGTCTAAGTGAGTCTTCGGGTAAGGATGTAGCTAATTTTATGAATACTTGGCTTTCTCAGCCGGGATATCCAGTAGTGTCTGTGGGCGAAAAATTTGGCGAGCTTAATATTTCCCAGAAGCAGTTCTTTATTGGCGACGGTAGTGAAGAAGGTCGGGTTTGGCCAATTCTGCTTGGTTCAACTCAACCAAGTTTTCCCCAAATTTTAGATCAGCCTAAAATTACCATTCCATTTGAAGGTGGCTTTATTCAATTTAATCGCGGAAATATTGCTCATTTTATTACGAATTATAGTGGCGAATTGTTTGAGAAATTGCTTGCACACATTCATGATCTTGATACAATTTCGCGACTTCAAATTTTACAAGAGCGATCACTTTTGGCGCGAGGTGGTCTTGTAGAGAGTGTTGATATTTTGCGAGCTCTTTCGCATTATCAGGATGAGAACTCTCTCAACGTTTGGGATATGATGAATATTTCGATTGGTGATCTAAAGATTTTTATTGATGAAGATTCGGCGAGTGAGCGAAAAATGAAATTTTTTGTAGAAAATTTGGCTAAAAAACAGTTTGAGCGACTTGGTTTTTTTGCTAAAGAAAATGAAAGCGAGGAAGATACGCAAATGCGAAGCTCTATTCTCGGGCATATGATATACGCCGAAAATGAAGAAGTTGTCTCTGAGGCGTTAAAGATTTTTGATGGAGTAGAAAAATGGAACGAAATTGATGCAGAGATACGAGCGCTGATTTTGCTTACGAAAATTCGCCACGATGAATTCTCGGAGATTATTCAAAAAATGCTGGAAGAATATCACACTACGCCCGACGTAGATTATCGCGATGATTTAATGATGGCTTTAACTTCTACTAGAAAAACATCAACCGTAAAGAATTTATTAACCGAGATGCAAAATCCTAAAACTGTGCGTCCGCAAGATTTAATCAGTTGGTTTGTTCATTTGTTGAGAAATTCCCACGCGCGAAATCTAGCTTGGGATTGGATGCGTGATAATTGGGACTGGATTGAAGAAACTTTTGCTGGCGATAAGAACTATAGTGATTTTCCTCGTTATGCTGGTGGGATTTTGCGAAATCGTAAAAATCTGGAGGAATTTATTGAATTTTTTGCGCCACTTAAGAATGACCCAAGTTTAACGAGGGCGATAGAAATGGGTGAGCGTGAAATTAGATCTCGGGTAGATCTTATCGAAAGAGATAAAGCTGGCATTGAGGAGTTTTTAGAGTCTTATTAATTGAATCTTATGATAACTCGCTAAAGCATAAATCGCTCAAAGTTCATCATATTTTCTGGTGTAATTTCCTCGGGGGTTTCATCGACGAGTTGATTTAGTGCTTTGTTGATTTTTGATGAATCCATTTCTGAGCCGATTAAAACTAGTTCGGTCTTAGGTGATTCTCCTTCGTGCCAGTTTTCAGCTTTGATATCGATAGTTTTGCCGACGATTTGAAGTATGTATTTTTGTTCGTAGCCTTTCATCCCAAAGTAGCAAAAACCCTTCATGCGGAATAGATTTTGCGGTAAATTGTCAAGAAAATTAATAAACTTTTGTGGCTCGAGTGGTTTGCTGCTTTCGAAAGCAATTGATTGAAATTTGTCGTGAATATGGTCATGATGATGTGGTGAATGACGAGCGATGTTATCTTTTTTTGGGTCTTTGCTTGATACTTCGAAAATCATTTCTTGCTTGGTTTTATCTTGCGGTGATAGATTTTCAAAAAGAATACGCGGATCGATTCTAGAGTTATAGCTTTCAATAATTAGCGCACGGCTGTTTAAATCTCTAATTTCATTACGAATTTCTGCGGTTTTTTCGTCAGGGACTAGGTCTGTTTTATTGATTAGGATAATGTCGCTAGACTGAAAACATTTTTTTAGGTGAGTTGGAAATTGTTGTTTAGCTAAATCAAAATTAGCTGCATCAACCAGGTAGATATTTCCGCCAAAAAAGGTAAAATTATTATTAGCGTATCGTAAAACATTCATCAGATCATAAGGCTCAGCTACGCCGCTTGCTTCAACTAGGATCGCATCCAACTTCGAGTTTTCGTTTGCTAGCTGATCAAGCGGTCCACGAAGTCCGTTATCTCCAACCATACAACAGATACAACCATTACTGAGATCAATTTGATTTTCGTTGAAGGTTCCTGAAACTAGCCGATTGTCTATGTTGATTTTGCCGAAATCGTTTACGATCGCGCCAATTTTCATATCTGGACAATCTCGTAAGATATTGTTTAGTAGGGTTGTCTTGCCTGCACCAAGAAAGCCGGAAATCATCACGACAGGAATTTTACGTTTACTACTTCGGGCTTGAACTTTGTGTGTATTGCGGGTAAAATCATTAAAAATATCACTACTAAAATTGACTGAGTCGAAATCATTTTCCATGTATTTAGTTTAACAAATTTTCATAGTTTCATCAATTTAAAGCGTATTAATAAAATAGCTGTAGGTTTGGCTGGGGACTAATTTTTATTTGGATATAGCTTGACTAAGCATTTTCGATTTGTTAAAATAGTAATACTAAAAACTACTTGTTCGAAACTAGCTTAACTTAATTGCATTATTTCGAACGTTTAAATTCAAGGAGAAAAATGACTAATTTTAATGAAAAGCAGGCTCGTAAGCGTGCGAATTTACAAAAAAAGGCGCAGGATCTAGCGAAAAATCGCGAAAAATACGTTGTGAGTAATAAACAAAAGGAATCTGAAAATACACTAAAAAATCAGCGCAAAGATAAATTCGTCTCAAAAGCTAAGCAGACTCATTCGCAAAAAAATGACATCAAAAAGGTCAACTTGCCAACAACCACTCGCCGCGGTGCTGTGGTTCGCGCTCAGCGAATGATTTCGAACGATATTAACCTTCGAGCCAGTCAGCATATTATAAATATCCCAGTAAACAAGTCGCTTTTTAATGGTTTTAATGGCGAACAGCTCACGACGTCAACGCTTAAAAAACTTCGTCCATCGAATGACAGTGTAAAAATTATTCCATTGGGTGGGCTCGGTGAATTTGGGATTGGTAAAAATATGTTCGCGATTGAATATAAAGACGAGATCCTTGTGATTGATATGGGATCTATTTTCCCTAATGAAGATTACCCTGGCGTCAATTTTATGACTCCAGACATTACATATTTAAAGGATAACATACATAAAGTTAAAGCGGTGGCATTTACGCATGCTCATCTTGATCATATTGGGTCGGTACGCCAGCTTTTGCCTGAATTTGGCAATAATATTCCAATTTATGCGACTGAATTTACAATTGGTATGATTAAACGCCAGATGGAAGAGGCGGTCGTAAAAGTTTCGCCAAATTATCAGCCGGTTGATCCGCATCAACATGAAATTATTAGAATCTCTGATCATATGACGTTGGAGTTTGTTCACGTGCTTCACTCGATCCCTGGATGTGTAGCTATGATTATCCGTACGCCGAATGGTAATATTGTTCATATGGGGGACTGGCGATTCGAGAATGACCCAGTCGATAAGCAATTTGATATGCCTCGGTTGGTTGAAGTCGCTCAAAAAGAAGGCATTGATTTACTTATGAATGAATCGACCAACATTGATGTGCCAGGAACTCATCCGCATAGCGAATACTCGATTGGTGAGAGCGTTGGTGATGTTATGGATAAATATCCACATGCTCGTTTGATTATTTCTTGTTTTTCGAGCCAGATTTATCGTTTACAGTTAATTTTGAATGAAGCCGCTAAGCACGACCGCAAAGTTGCATTTGCTGGATTTTCAATGATTAACGCGATTGAAGTTGCTCTTCGTAGCCGTCAGATTAAAGTACCTAAAGACGTGATTGTTAAAATGGAAGATATCGTCAAAATGGATGATGGTAAAGTGACGATCGTATGTACAGGTTCGCAGGGTGAATTAAACGCAGTGCTTAATCGCATGGCTACCGGCGCACACAGATTTGTTAAGATCAAATCGAGTGATGTTGTGGTATTTTCATCTAGTCCAATCCCAGGAAACGAGCCACGAGTAGCTTCGACTGTTGATGGTTTGATTCGTGAAGGGGCTGGTGTTGTACAGCACGGTAAAGGTCATTATCACGGCATTGGGCCACTTCATCTTTCGGGTCATGCCTATTATGATGATCATGTTCGATTAGTTACTGCTCTGAATCCGCTTAATTATTTACCTGTTCACGGTGAATTCTATATGCTGGAACATAACGCTGAAATGGCACAGAAGGTGCTTGGCTTAAAGCGAGAGAATATTCTAGTTGCGGACTCGGGTGATATTATCGAGCTTACTAAAGATAAGCAGATTCGCAAATCCGGTCGAATTCAGGTTGGTTCAATTCTATACGACAACACTGGCCACACAGTTCATGATGCGGTGGTAAAAGACCGTCTTCATATTTCGACAGAGGGGATTTTCATAATTGTTCTAACTATCAGCAAAAAGACTGGGCGACTGCTTAAAACGCCAGATGTTATTAGTCGCGGATTTATCTATTTGAAAGACAGTGAGGAGCTTATTGGGAAAATTCGCCACTATCTGCGAACTAAGACCGATCGCGAAGTGGAACGCCAAATTGAGCTAGCTGATCTGAAGCAGGAAATAAAGGATGATGTTTCGCACTTACTCTTTGATAGTACTGGTCATACGCCGATAGTAATTCCGGTTGTGAATAAAGTCTAAAATTTAATACTTCAATAAAAGTCATTTCGAATTGTTCCGAGATGACTTTTATTTTCTATTCACTTGACTTTTGTTTTTGGATAGGCTAGAATTAGAATGTAAGTCGGCCGGTGGGTCGGCGTTTTTAGTAATAGAATTATTAAACGAAAGGTTAAAATGGAAGATTTAAATATCAAACAAATGCTCCTTGCTGCACGTACAATCGCAGAAGAGAAGAATATTCCTGAAGAGAAAGTTATCTCAGTTATTGAGATGGCGATAGCTGCGGCTTGGCGTCGCGAAAATGGAGAGCGTGGACAGAATGTGCGGGCTGAGCTTGATCTTAATACTGGCGAGGCGGAAGTGTTCGTTCAGTATGAAGTGGTTGATAGTGAAGAGGCTTACGATCCTTTGACTGAAATTTCGCTTGAAGATGCTCGCAAAGATAATCCGGAGATCGGCTTGGGTGAAATTGTTGAAGAAAAATTCCCAGTTGAGAGCTTTGGGCGAGTAGCTGCGCAAACTGCTAAGCAGGTTATTTTGCAACGACTTCGTGAGGCTGAGCGAGAAGTTGTTCTAGAGGAGTACGAAGATAAAATTGGCACAATAGTTAGTGGCAGTGTGGCGAAAGTTGATCAGCGATTTGTGCGAATTGACCTAGGAAAAGCTACAGGTATTATGCCAATGCGAGAGCAAATCCATGGTGAATATTTCAGTGTTGGTCAACGCGTTAAAGTTTTGATTAAAGAAATCGAAAAAGAAGGTCGAGCACCTGAATTGATCCTTTCTCGAGCTGATGGTAAGTTTGTTGAAGTTTTGTTTCAGCAGGAGGTTCCCGAGCTCGAAACCGGGATGGTTGAGATTGTAGCAGTTGCGCGTGAAGCTGGTCGCCGTACTAAAATGGCGGTTCGCTCAATGATTCCTGGTGTCGATCCAGTTGGAACTTTTGTTGGTGGGCGAGGTGTTCGTGTTCAATCAGTGATGAATGAAATTGGTGAGCGCGAAAAAATTGACATTGTTACTTGGAGCGAAAATCCTAGCGAGTTTATTCGCGAAGCTTTAAGTCCAGCTGAAGTTATTGAAGTTCAGATTGAAGAAACGGATTCTGTTAAAAAACCTCGTGCGAAAGTACTTGTTTCTGAAGACCAGCAGTCTATTGCGATTGGACGTGGTGGTCAGAATGTTCGCTTAGCTTCTCAGCTGACTGGTTTTGAGTTAGATATTGAGCTTGCTAAGGTTGAAGAACCAAAGCAACGCGGTAATGTTGAGGATGGATTATTCGATGCGCTTAATTCAGCTGATGAGAGTGAAGTGATTCAGAACTTTGATGGTGATGAGCCTGATGCTGAAAAATACGGCGGTGAAGGGCAATAATAACTTTTAGGTAAATACATTAAGAACTAGTATAATTGACTGCTAGTTCTTTTTGTGTTATGCTTCAAGTATCAGACCTCGGTGGGCAACTGAGGTACTTTATAAAAAGGAGGCATTAAAAATGCTAAGACATAGAAAAAACTTAAAAATCATTATCCCCGCAGCTGGAAACGGAACGCGTGGATATCCAGCAACGATTGGGTTTGCAAAAGAGTTAATTCCTCTGCCTTTTGAGGGATATTTACAAAACTCAATTGTAATTCTGGTTGAAAAGCTGGTTCAGGCTGGAATTGATCCACAGAATATTGTGATTGTGGTTTCTAAAGATAAAACTTCAATTAAGGAGCTTTTCGAAAGAAAGCAAAAAATAATTGAAGATCTTTGTGCTAAAGGTAAAAAAGATTTTGCGGATAAAGTTGAGCGGGTTAGCTTCTTAACTCCAGCAAAATTTATCTTGCAGAATTGCCCGTTCTACGGGAATGAGGCACCAATCAGCACGCCTGAAACTATCCAATTTATCGGGAAAAGTGATTTTGGTTACTTTTTCCCGGATGATAATTTCGCAACAACCAGAAATGAGTTTGAGCAAATTTTTGATGCTTATGAAAATTACGGTGGAAGCATTCTGCCCGTTAAACAGGTTCAAAGCGATAATGAATATGATAAATATGCAATCATCGTTGGCTCAATTATTTATCGTCCGAAGGATAGTTCAGAAAATCTAGTTCTTGAAGTCGAGAGGATCGACGAAAAGCCAGGATTCGAAAAAGCCAAAAGCGAACTTGCGAGTGTTCGTGGGGCTATTTTCGAAAACTCTGTCCTCGAATTTATGAACGAATATGCGAATGAATTTGATGGCAAAGGGGAATTGATGTATCAAATCCCTGTGCAGAGGGCGATGGATCACGGTATGAAATTCTATGCCGTGCGTATCAATGGCTGGTATATTGACACCGGCAATTGCTACGATTACTCGCTAGCCGTTCCGGCGATGATGATGTCGGGAAAAGATGGCAAGAAGTATATCAATGATTTAAAGCGAATCATTGAATATTTTGAATCTCGCTAAAGAAATTTTAAAACGCTCAGCTTGAGCGTTTTTTAAATTCCTTCATGTTGGAGTAGCCAGCTCTTACGATTTTGGCCACTGTTGTAGCCGCCAAAATCTAAATCCTTAGTAAGGACTCGATGGCAAGGCACGATAATTGAGATTTTATTAGCGTTAAGTGCATTCCCGACGGCCCGTACAGCATTCGGGTTATTGATTTTTTCGGCAATCTCAGAATAGCTCATTGTCTGACCTGCTGAAATGGTTTGGATTGCGCTCCAAACTTCTTTTTGAAAATCTGTACCAATAAACTCAATTGGGGTTTTGAAACTAGCAAAGGGGTGTTTGAAATAGTCTTCAAGTTCGGCACGCGCTTGTTTTAACGGCAAATTTTCACCTTCTTCTATTTGTGTTTCAAAAAATTCTTCAATTTGTTCAAGATCTTTTTCGATATTTTCATTATCAAAAAACTGTAATAAAACAAGAGCATCATCATGTGCAACTGCTAGCATATCGCCAAGAGGAGTTTCGATTTTAGTCTCTTTTAGATTCATGTTGTTTTTACTTTAGCATATTTTTGTGCAAAAAGCAAAGTTTTCTTTGATTATTTTTTGTTTTATGGCTTGATTTTTATGTATAATTTTGGTAAAATTGATGGTGAGTTTCCTCTTTTTGATGAAGTGATTCGTGTGTGAAAAAACTTCAGGCGAAAAGGTAAAGACATTTTTCGAAAATGCTGTTTCGAAAAATATGAGGCGCTTTTTTGAAAACTTTATCAACTTTTGAAAAAGTGAAAATATTAAAATAATTTAAGGGAGAATTGATGCCAACTATCAATCAATTAGTGCGAAAACCTCGAAAAACTGCTGCGAAAAAATCAAAATCGCCAGCACTTGGTCGAATTCATAATGCACTAAAAACTAAATATTATGCACAAAATGCACCGCTAAAACGTGGAGTTTGTGTTAAAGTTACAACAAAAACACCTAAAAAGCCTAACTCAGCTCTTCGAAAAGTTGCTCGTGTTCGCTTGACAAATGGCCACGAAGTTTGGGCTTATATTGGTGGTGAAGGCCACAACCTTCAGGAACACGCCGTAGTTTTGGTTCGCGGTGGACGTGTGCCCGACCTTCCAGGTGTGCGATATCATATCGTTCGTGGTGCGCTTGACCTTCAAGGTGTTGCAGATCGTAAACAAGGCCGTTCAAAATACGGTGCGAAGAAGGAGAAATAAAGATGCCGCGAAAAGTTACTAGAAAATTACAACGAGAACTAAAACCAGACCGAAAATATCAGTCAATCTTAGTTCAACGACTCATCAACAAGTCTATGCTTGACGGTAAAAAATTAGTTGCTGAACGAGCTGTTTATAAAGCACTCGAAACTGCTGCTAAAAAACTCGATAGTGAAAACCCACTTGAAATTTTCGAGCAGGCTTTGAAGAATGTTTCCCCATCATTCGAAGTTAAATCACGACGTGTTGGTGGAGCTAACTATCAGATTCCGTTCCCAGTTCAAGGACATCGCCAACTTCACTATGCGTTTAGCTGGTTGGTACAATCGGCTCGTGCCCGCAGCGGAATGCCTTATAGTCAACGCCTAGCACTTGAGATTGTTGATGCCTACAACGAAACCGGTGCAGCTTTTAAAAAGAAAGAAGATACGCACAAGATGGCAGAAGCCAACCGAGCATTTGCTCACTTTGCCCGAGGCTAGTTGCAGTCCTATAAATAAAACCATCCCTTATAAAAAGGATGGTTTTGTTTTTGTAGTAGAATGTGGTAATATAAGGAGAGTAATTTATAGGAGGGGTGCTTATGGCTAAGAACTTTAAGAAAAGGTCAAAAATATCAAGTAAGTTTTATACTTCAATGATGTTATTGAACCTAGCGTTCTCGATTTTTATAGGTTGTGTTTCTGTAATTCTCAATAGTGATTTTTTTGTTGCTTTCATTTTTACATTTGTAATGATGGCTTTTATGATAGCTAGAGCTGCAGATGATGAGGTATATATTTTACGTATACCATTTAAAAAGAAGGATTAGCATTTACAACTTTATCATTATAACCGCTAGAAGACAGAGAAATTAAGAAAAGCTAGAGTTATTTTCTCTAGCTTATTTTTTGAGGCTTTTACGCCATTCTATGGCTTCTTTTTGTGTTTCTAGGGTTATGTTTCCACGATTTTCGTAGAAATTTGTCCACGTCAAGGTTAGCCATTTCTCTAATTAATTTCATGATAATAATTGCTTAACCTCGTGCTGGAAGGTCTGGATTCGATGCTATATCTATAAGCTCTGCATTAGCTTTTCTGAAGTTTATCTGATACTCACTTCTTGCCATTTTATCTACCCCCTAAAATAAAAATACTTACACCAGAGCTTTTTATCTCTATGTAATTAACTTAATTATAATACATTTTTTAAAATACTGCAAAATTAATCCTTTGTAGAAGCTTTATTATTTTGTAGGTTTAATCATTTCTAAAAGTCCGAGAAGGGGGTACGCGATATGTTATTTTGAGGTGATTGTTTATTTTTATAATTAATATGTATTTTGTTCTTTCTAGATGATTATGCTATAATCGTTATATTAAAAGGAGGAAAATGAGAAACTTTCGCCAGAGAATAAAGCGAATAAATAGATATTATCACGGGGGTGAAATTTCGGTTGATCGATTGTCGGCGCTGTCTGACGGTTTTATTGCGATTATTATCACCTTAATGGTACTTGAGATTCCTGTGCCAAATTCGTCGCATAATGCAATTCAAATAGTGGAGCTATTTCGTTCGGTCATTATTTATTTTGCAAGTTTCGTGATTGTTGGTATTCAGTGGACGCGTCATCATCGTGCGTTGGAAAACGTACATAAAGTTACAAATAGCTTTGTTTGGAAGAATTTAATTTTTCTGTTTTCTTTATCTCTAATTCCTCTTTTAATGAAATGGATGATAAAAAATCCAGAGGAAACAATTCCTGCGCTTAGTTATGCAGCTGTTTACTTCTTTACTGAATTTTGTATGCGTTGGATATTTGTTAGTTCACGTTCTAAAGGTGCAGGGTTGTTCCATCGCTTCGAGAACGACAAAGCTATGCGTCGTCATCTGTTTGTGCGCTTAGGGTTTAATTTTTTAGCAATAATAGCTGTTTTGGTTTTCTCAGTAGTTTCACCACAGCTTGAAATATTCTTTTTAATTTTTGTGCCGGTTATTTTAACTTTGAGCAATGTTTTTGCTGACGAGGATGATTTGGCAGGCGTTTAAAGCCTAGATTGAAGTTTATTTCTTTTTGAAGATAATTATTCTTGCTGCGGAGTAGGTTTTGGAATTCAACAATGAAAGCTGTGGGTGCGAGAAATCTTCCAGACTGGCTGGCTGTGAAAGAACTAATACTCCATCGGGTTCTAACCGGTCAACTAATCGTTCGATAGTGGGGAATTGTGGATCGTAATATGGTGGGTCGGCGAAAATTAGATTAAAGGTTGGTAAATTTGGTATTTCGCCTAAGGCAAATTGTTTGGAGGTTGAATTTAGCCAGCCGGATATGCCAGCTCGAATTAATTTTACTGGCGCATTTAAATTTGTTTTCTGAATAATTTGTAAGTTTTCAGCCAGAATTTTTTGCGTAAGACGATTTTTCTCGATAAAAGTTGCTGAACTAGCACCGCGCGAAAGAGCCTCTAGTCCCAAAGCACCGGTTCCAGCAAAAGCATCAAGTACTCTTGCATTAGGTACATAGGCTTGGATAGAGTTAAAAATTGCTCCTCTAATTCGCTCGCTCATTGGATGGGTCTGGCGGCTATTGGGTGCTGTAATTTTATGGTTTTTGAGCGCGCCAGAAATTAAGCGGATATTCATTTTTGCTCCATTATCAATTCTGCTCGACGAATTGCTTCAAGCCAAGCTAATGCTACAAGTTTGGAAATTTCTGGTAATAAAATAGTTCGAGTTTCTCTGGCTAAGCGAGAAGTCCAGCCTTTTCGAATAAAAGTTTGGTAATATTGTTTTTTAGCTACAAATTGAATAGAATCCTCGAACATTGTTATAAATTCACCGTTTTTTAGTCGAGTTATTTCTTGGGGAGATGGTTTTTGGGCGATTTTTCGCGCTGAGAGAGAGGTTGTGAGTACTGCAACCCCCATTTCATAAAGCATATGAGAACTCATGACTCCCTTTGGTCCAAGATATTTCCAATTCGCGGAAAGTCGTTTTCTCCAAGTGTCACCTGGTAGGAACATTTTTTGATTAAGTTTTATGCGCTCATTTGGGTGTTTGCCGGAAATTTCAATTATCTTATCTTCCATCGGATATTGATGAGCGGGTGTAAGAGCGTCGGTAATTGCGTGAGCCATCCATCCGGCTTCAAAACTGGCTCGTACGAAATTTTGTTCTGATAGGGCAATAGAGAGATTGGTTAGGTGATTTTCAATATAGGTTATCATCGCCGAATAATCTCCATGAGGATCAACAAAGTGCCAAGGCTCATCTTTGCCTGGTGATTTCATTTTGATCCCATCTGGACCACCAGAACCTTCAAAGTGTAAAATTTCATTTATCGATGGAAAATGAACCTGTGATTTCGGTAATGCTACTGATCTAATTTCGCGCAAAATTAAGCGAGCTGCACGGTCGATTTTTTGATGGGTGCCAGCAATTCGATCAGCTTTTTCAAACGGAGTTACTCGTGAATACATAGTTTCATTTTAGCAAAAAGATAGTGAAAATAAAAGATTCGGCATACTTTTAATGTTTATGTTTAGTGTTTGCTAAAATATTATGCTTGTGGTAAAATTAAGGCAAATGAGCAAAATAGTTAAATACTTAAATGGATATATTTTGGGTGAGGTTTCGGCGCGCGAATCTCGCTTGAAGCAGTTTTCTACAGATCGGAGTATTTTAAAAATTGAACCAAATATCGTAGTTTATCCGCGAATCTTAGATGATGTTAGAAAAATAATGCGTTTTTCTTGTCAGCTAGCAGAGAAAAAACATATCTTTGGTGTGACAATGCGAGGTTTTGGCGGATCAACTGATGGATCTTCTATTGGGGATGGAATTGTAGTTGATCTATCTCGCCATCTGGATGCAATTCAAGAACTTGATTTGAAAAATAAAACGGTTAAAGTTCAGGCTGGTGCTAATTTTTCTAAGATGAATTTAACAATTGGTGCGCATGCTATGAATATTCCTCAATCTCCTGCAGGCGAAATGCTAACTATTGGCGGAGCTATTTCTATGAATTTGCCTAGCCAAAAATTTAACTATGGTGATTTACTTGATGCTACGCGTGAGTTGCGTATAGTCCTATCAAATGGTGACTTAATTACAACAAGTAGGATTTCTAGGCGTGAATTAAATGAAAAATTAGCCCAACAAGATTTTGAGGGTGATATTTATCGTGGGGTTGATGCTTTGATTGAAGATAATTGGAGCAAAATTCAGCAAATGGAGGATGACTCTAGTTCTGGCTATAGTGGCATTACTAAAGTTAAAAAAGCTGATGGATCGTTTGATTTAACGCCTTTATTTTTTGGTTCTTTAGGTACGCTTGGTGCTGTAGTTGAAGCAACTCTAAATACTGAATATATAGTTGACGAAACTGAATTTGCTGTAGTATCATTTGAAAATCGTGATGACGCGCGGGATTATATTGATATTATCAAGCATTTCAATCCAGATATTGTCGAGTTGTTTGATGGTAAAATGTTTGATTTAGCGGTTGCTAGTGGTAAAAAATATCAATTTTATCTTGATAGGGTTGAACAAAAGTTGACAACTAAAATAGTTCTTGTGATCGGTATTACAGAGCGAAATCAACGTAAAATCAACAGCGTTATGCGAAAGATTGAAAAAGCTTCGCGTAAATTTGAAGGTTCGACCTTCTGGCGAGATGATAGTTCTGATTCTCAGAAAGCTGAAATCGAGGCGATACGTGATGTGAGAGAAGCTTTACGCGCTCGAGCCGGTGTAATTCGTGAAGAGATTTTTCCAATTCAAGGGATTTATATTCCGCTTGAGCGGTTTGAACAATTTTATATAGGGCTTCAGAAACTAGCTCAAAAATTTAATATTCCAGCACCTATTCAAGGTTCGGCTTTAACTTCAATTTTTGAGATTTTGGCTGAATTCGACTTCGCAAAAGTCAGTGATCGCCGAAAGTCGCTAGAATTTTTATCTGGGTTGAATATGCTACTAGCAACGGTTGATGGTGAGCTTGGTTATGGGGCAGGAGAAGGTCGTCTTTATGGTGAATTTGTTTCAAAAAATGCCGATATTGAAGTTCAGGAAATTTATGCTAAAATTAAACAGATTTTTGATCCGCTAGGGATTTTAAATCCGGGTGTAAAATCGCAAAATGATGTTAAAGAATTGATGAAGATTGTTCGAAATGGAAAATAATTTGCAGAATTTCGATTTCGAAACCGGCGAAGGACTAACACGTCAAAATGACCCGCGAAATTTGGTTGATGATTTTAAAGGGTTAAGTGTGGCTGAAGTTAAAAATAGACTTGACCAAAATCGGCTAAGCTTTCATGTTGCTATCGAGAATTTTTCGCACGATTTTAATATTGGAACGATCGCTCGCAACGCAAATGCTTTTAATGCTAGTGGAATCCATATTATTGGTAAACGCCACTGGAATCGGCGTGGCGCAATGAAGACGGAAGCTTATATGAATGTTTATTATCATCGAACGGTTGAGGAATTTGTTGCGTGGTCACGAGATAATAACTTGCAGCTAATTGCAATTGATAATCAAAAAGGCGCGACAAACTTAAATGAGGTAGAATTACCGTCTGATTCAGTCCTGATTTTTGGTAATGAAAGCAATGGAATTTCTCCAGAAATGTTAAAAGAATGCAGTAAAATGGTAGCGATCGAACAGTTTGGATCGACGCGCAGTATCAATGTGGGCGTAGCGAGCGGGATTGTTATGTATGAATTCGCTCGGCGGAATTATTTGACAAAATAGTTTTTATAGGATATTTTATATGAGAATGGGGGTGACGTACATGAAAATGTTGATGAAATATATCAAGGATATAATTGATCGTATAGCTGAAAAAAAGAGTCGAGTTATTTTCTTCTTTTTATTAGGCGGGGCAGCTTTACTATTTGGCGCAACAAGCAAAAATCTGGTAATTGCTGTTCCAGGATCTATTAGTTCTGCAATTAGCCTTGGTATACTATTTCGTGATTAGAGGGCACATTTAGTGCTCTTTTTGCTTAAAAAATCTGGCTATGCTATAATTAAAGAATATGAAGATAAAAGTAAAGAATATTTCAGATGTAAAAGTTCGCTTGACGATTTCGCTCGAAAAAGAAGAACTTGATGCCGCGCAGCAAGTCGCTCTAACTAAGCTCGCAAAAGATATTAAAATTAGTGGTTTTCGTAAGGGGAAAGCTCCACTTGAAATGGTAGCAGCGCAAGTTAATCCTGTTGATCTAGCTAACGAAACTATGGAGAATGCAGTTTCGAAAGCTGTTGCAGAAGCCTTCCTTCAAGAGGGAATTCAGGCTTTAAATCGTCCGGAGGTTAATATCGAAAAATTTGTTCCAGAGACCGAGCTTGAATTTACCGCTGAAGCAGAAGTTCTGCCAAAAGTTGAACTTGGTGATTATAAAAATCTTAAAGCGAAAAAATCCGCGGTAAAAGTATCCAAAAAAGAAATTGATGATACTATAAATCGAATTCGTGCAAATTTCGCCGAGAAAAAAGAAGTTAAACGTGCAGCCAAAAAAGGCGACGAAGTTATTATTGACTTCTTGGGTAAAAAAGATGGTGTAGCTTTTGATGGTGGAAAAGCCGAAAAATTCCCGCTCGAGCTTGGCTCAAACAGCTTCATTCCTGGCTTTGAGGATGGTCTTATTGGTAAAAAAGCTGGCGATGAACTTACACTTGATCTGGAATTTCCAAAGGATTATCATTCAGCAGAGTTAGCTGGGGCGAAAGTTGTTTTCGAGGTGAAGATTCATGAAGTCCGTGAAAATATTTTACCAGAACTTGATGAGGAATTTTTGAAAAAACTTGGCGATTTTAAGACTGTAGAAGACTTTGAAAAACAGATCAAAGAAGATCTTCATCACCAAAAAGAGCATGAAGCTGACGATAAGTTTAAAGATGGTCTAGTGAGAGAATTGGCTGAAATTTCGAAAGTTCCCGTTCCGGAAGTCCTGCTTGAGGACCAAAAACGCGGAATCGAAATGGATATGCAACAGAATTTGATGTATTCTGGTTTGACTTTGGATGCTTATCTTGAACGACTTGGTAAAACTCGTGAAGAGTGGCTTGAAACTGATGTGCAAGAAGCCGCTAAAGCTCGTGTTAAAGCTGGTCTAGCTTTAGCTGAGCTTTCGAAAGTCGAAAAAGTTGAAGCTTCTTTCGAAGAAGTTGACGCTCGAATTGAACAGCTTAAAGCTCAATATGGTAAAAGCAAAGAAGCTCTTGAGCAATTGGCGAGTGATGAGGTTCGACGTGATCTCGCAAACCAACTTTTGACCGAAAAAACAGTTGATCTGTTGGTTAAACTAAACTCAAAGAAATAATTTTATTCAAACACGATAAAACCTACTAGTCACTTAGTAGGTTTTAGTTTGTTTGCTTTTATTTTAAGAGCGTTATATAATTTGTATGCAACGGCTTCAATAAGCCGTTAGCCCTTTGGAGGTGGAATATATGTTGCATTTAAATGCTGACCTAGCAGAAAATTTTTACAAGGAAGTTGAAGAACTTCGCAAAGTAAAAGGCGATGATTCTTCTAGTCGACTTATGATGAGCTTAAGTATACTTAATCATCTAGACAATCCTGGAATTATTCAGGTTTTTCAAGAAGAGGGCTCAGGACTGGTCTTAGAGCTCTTACTTGCAGTGATTGGATACAATCCTGCAGCGAAAGAGTTCGTTAGGCCTATTGGCGAGCGAGAATTTGAACTTCTAGATAACCTGAGGAAAGGTGATGAGAAGGATCAACGAATTTTTTAAGCTTTGATTTACGATCGAGAAATTGTGTTCAACTCGGTTGAGATTATAAAGCAGACTAGGGGCGGGCTATATTTGTCGGATTTGTTGCTGATTTCTAATGTCAAAGATAAGACTGGCTTAGATATCAACGATCTCATTCAAGGTCACTATGTAAATTATATTTATTTGCAGGGTCTAGAAATCCTGAGCGAAAAAGAAAAGGAGAGTCTAGTTGGACTAACCTTTTTGATGGCTGATAAGAATCTTCAGATTGTGTTTCGTTATTTATCTTCAGAATATGGTCAGATTAGCCAAATCGGTAGGCGTATACTAAAAATAGCCGCCGCCGCTCTGGCTAGGGGCGAACTATCTATAGCTCAATTTGAAGAGCTTTTTGGTATGTTCTACGAACATAATAGTGGTGAAATTATTAAAAAAATGAATAGTTTTATCGCTTAGAAGTTTTTGTTTAAAACAAGCACTCGTTTTATGGAGTGCTTTTAAAATTTAGAATATTTTTGGGGATAATACAAAAAAGAAAAACCCTCAAATAAATCGAGGGTTAGTTGAAGTCCGGAGTGAATTCTATTCCTCTTTCTCCGGACTTCAAGGTTTTGAATTTTTCCTTGGAGACTGGTGCGGGTCGATAAAATTTCGACCCGTCTAAGCTTTCGCATTCAGCCCAGACATAATATTTTCCACTAGGGAAAATATTTTTTTCGCCATAGCTAACAGCGAAATTAGTGAAAATTTTACCATTAGCTACTGGAGTAATGAACCGATATTTTTTTATTTGTGTAATATCGGTCCAAGAAAAATATTGGTTTATCTTTGCTCCATTTGCATCGCTGAAATACATCGTATTTCTAATAACGCCGATTTTAATAGTTAGGTAAATGCCGTCAATCCGGTTGCCATTGCCGTTAAGAAATTCAAGTCCGTCGGCTTCATAAGTGTGCTCCCCGTAGGAATCCCACTTATCGCCAAGCCAGCTCTTGGCCTTAGACCAAGTTTCTCTGGCTTTTTCTTTTGTGCTTTGAAGTTTTTCTTTGCTTAGAATATCTGATTTTTTAATTTCTTCCGCTTTCGTGCGGATTTTTTCGTCCACTCTTTGAATGGTAGTATCTTCAAAAATAGAACGGAAATTGCTACGCCAATCTTCGGTTTGGGCGAAAACTGGTCGATACATGGTAGTGAAAACCGCAATAGTAATCATAACTATATATTTTTTCATTTTTCCTCCAAAAGATAGCACTAAAATTTTTCGAAAAGTTTCATATTCGAAAGGTGCTAAATATTTATTATTCTAACATATTTTTATAGAAAAATCAAAATGGCTATTTATTTTAAATTATATAAGTGTTGTATTTATTGATTAAATGTGGTAAAATAGGCCATAAGAAGTAGTGTGTCTGCGGGATTTTATACTTCAAAATTGATGGCAAGATTTTGAGGGTCGCGGACAGAGAATCTTCGGGCCGATTCTATTAACACTAAATGCGAGGAGAAAAATGGCGCAAAAGCGGATAAACGCTGCGGGGCGAGTATTCTTTGATAAAGAAGAATCACTCTTGAAGACCCCAGATTTGATTGCTCATCAGAAAGAATCTTGGCGAGATTTCATTGATTCTGGTTTGAGTGAGATTTTTAATGAACTAAATCCTATCGATGACTATACTGGTCAAAAGTTATCTTTGCGATTTAAAAAATATAATTTTCAAGATCCAAAAACTACTAAGGATTTTGCAAAAGAGAATAACATCACTTTTGAAGCTCCACTTCATGTTCAGGTTGAATTGACCAACAAAGTAACTGGTGAAGTTAAAGAGCAAGAGATTTATCTTGGTGATTATCCTTGGATGACTGATCAGGGAACCTTCATCATTAACGGAACTGAACGCGTAGTTGTGTCTCAGTTGATTCGTTCAGAAGGTGTTTACTTTAATGCTGAACTTGGCCCTGATGGTAAAAAATATTACGGCGCAAAAGTTATTCCAGTGCGTGGAGCTTGGATTGAGCTTGAGACAGATCCTAAAACTGGCGTAATTTATGTAAAAATTGATCGTCGGCGAAAGCTTCCCGTTACGACATTTATTCGTGCGCTTGGTAAAAAGACAAATAGCGAAATTCGTGAACTTTTTGCTGATGTTGACACTGGCGATAAGCGATACATTGAAGCTACGCTTGAGAAAGATCCTTCCGATAGCGTTAATGAAGGTTTGATTGAAATTTATCGAAGGATTCGACCAGGTGATTTAGCTACTATTGATAATGCTCGTTCAATGATTGAGCGAATGTTCTTTGATTTTAAACGGTATGATTATGGTCGCGTTGGTCGTTATAAAATTAATAAACGACTTGGCTTAGAGACTGAAAATACCGTAGAGAATCGAATTTTCAAGATGGATGACTTATGTGAAATGATCAAAGAAGTTATCCGTTTGAATAATACTCAAGGTCCAGTAGATGATATTGATAGTCTTGATAATCGTCGCGTGAAATTAGTTGGTGAACTTGTTGCTCGCCAATTCCGAACTGGTATGCTTCGAATGCAGCGTAACGCTATGGATCGTATGTCAATGACTGATATTGAGTCTGTGACACCAGGTCAATTAGTGAACGCTCGACCAGTTGTTGCTGCTGTGCGTGAATTCTTTGCTGGCTCTCAGCTTGCTCAGGTTATGGATGAAACTAACCCGCTTTCAGAACTTTCTCACAAGCGACGTTTGAGTTCGATGGGTCCTGGTGGTGTTACTCGTGACCGTGCTGGTCTTGAAGTTCGTGATAGCCACCCAACTCACTATGGCCGAATTTGTCTTGTTGAAACTCCAGAAGGTGGAAACGTTGGTCTTGTGACAAACCTTGCAACCTTTGCTCGAATTAATGAGTATGGCTTTATTGAAGCTCCATACTTGCGAGTTAAGAATGGCAAAGTGACTGATGAAGTTGTCTATTTGGATGCAGATCAAGAATCAAAAGAGATTATTGCTGATGCTGGCTCGAAGATTAACGATGATGGAACTTTTGTTGAAGAACAAGTTGCAGCCCGAAAGAACTTGATTCCTTCACGCGTCGATGCTAGTGAAGTTACATTCATCGATGCGGTTCATCGCCAAGTTCTAGGTGCTGCTGCATCCTTAATTCCGTTCTTAGAGCGCGACCGAATTGACCGTGCTCTAACAGGCTCAGCTATGCAGAAGCAAGCAGTGCCACTTATTTGGACAGAAGCTCCGACTGTTGGAACTGGCGTTGAAGCTGATATCGCTCGTAATCTTTCACAAATTATTGTTGCTGAAGAGGATGGTGAGGTTGTTCGTGCCGACGCTAATGCTGTTGAAGTTCAATACGAGACTGGTGTAAAAACTTATGAATTGGCTCATTTTAAAAAGACAGCTGACGATCGTTGTTATAACCAAAAAGTAGTTGTTTCACGAGGTCAAAAAGTTAAAAAAGGCGATATCTTGGTTGAAGGGGCCAGCGTAAAAGATGGTGAGCTGGCGCTTGGTCGTGATTTGCGTGTAGCATTTATGAGCTGGGGTGGATATAACATGGACGACGCCGTAATTATTTCTGACCGCCTTGTTAAAACTGATGCTTTAACCAATATTAATATTAAAGACTACATGGTTGAAGTTCGTGAAACTAAACTTGGACCAGAGGTCGTAACTCGTGACATTCCTAATGTTGGTGAATATAGTTTGCGTCATCTAGACGAAAACGGAATTGTTCAGATTGGTTCAGAAGTTAAGCCTGGTGATGTCTTGGTTGGAAAAATCACACCAAAAGGTGAGCAGGAGCTTTCTAGCGAAGAGCGACTACTGCGCGCAATTTTTGGTGAAAAAGCTAAAGATGTTCGTGATACTTCGCAGCGAATGGGTAACTCTGGCTCTGGAAAAGTTATTGGTGTCAAAATTTTCTCTCGAGAAAATGGTCATGAAATGCGAGCTGGCGTTTTGATGCAAATTCAGATTTTCGTGGCTGAAGCACGCAAAATTATGGTTGGTGATAAAATGGCTGGACGACACGGAAATAAAGGTGTTGTTGCAAAGATTTTACCAGAATCTGATATGCCATTTATGGAAGATGGAACTCCAATTGATGTGATTCTTTCACCACTTGGTGTGCCTTCACGTATGAACCTTGGTCAGCTTTTTGAGGTCCATCTTGGAATGGCAGCAAAAACTCAGGGTTATAAAGTAGCAACTCCAACTTATGATGGCGTTGATGCTCAAACTTTGAGTGATGAGCTTGAAGCTGCAGGAATTGATCGTGATGGAAAAGTTCAACTTTATGACGGTTTGACTGGTGAACCCTTCGAGCAGCGTACAACTGTTGGATTTATGCACATGATTAAGCTTCACCACTTGGTTGCTGATAAAATCCACGCCCGCTCAACTGGTCCTTACACAATGGTGACTCAGCAGCCTTTGGGTGGTAAAGCTCAAAATGGTGGTCAGCGATTTGGAGAAATGGAAGTTTGGGCATTGGAAGCCTATGGTGCTGCTAATATGCTGCAAGAGATGCTTACAATTAAATCTGACGATGTGGTTGGTCGCTCGAAAGCTTACGAGTCAATCATCAAAAATACTGAGATTGTTGGTCCGAAGTTACCAGAATCATTCAACGTTCTTGTACGAGAACTTCAGGGATTGGGCCTACGTGTTGACTTGATTGATCAACACTCACAGGTAGATGCTGAACATGTACTCGCATCTAGAAATACTGACGTTGGATCATCATCAATTGAAGAAGATGATAATTATGAAACGGTTCGTGATGAAGCTGATGGTGAATTTGAGGATAATATGAATATTCAAGATATTGATGAAATTGAAGAAATTAAGGAGGAGGCGTAAATGGCGAAAGTTGTGAATACGGATCAGATAGCTGATTTTGATGCTGTTCGTCTCGCTGTGGCAAGCCCAGAAGATATTTTGGGCTGGTCTTACGGTGAAGTGACAAAGCCAGAAACAATCAATTACCGAACACAGAAGCCAGAGCGCGATGGTTTATTCTGTGAAAAAATCTTTGGGCCAACTAAAGATATTAACCCATATGACAATAAGCTAAAGGGTGTTCGTTCTCGTGAAGCTGCTGTTGACAAAAATGGTGAGCTAGTAACAAAATCAATTGTTCGCCGTGAGCGAATGGGACATATTGCTTTGGCAGCGCCAGTTGCGCATATTTGGTTTATGCGCGGAACCCCAAGCGCAATGAGCCTTTTGCTTGGAATGACTGTTAAAAATATTGAACGCGTAGTTTATTTTGCGAGCTATGTAATTCTCTCCGTTGATGAAGAAAAACGCGACCAGATGATTGCTGATCTTGAAGCTGAAGACCAAGCTGCTCGAATGGCAATTAAACTCCGCTATGAAAAAGCTGCCGAAGAGCCAGGCGCTGATATTAAATCTCTAGCTAAAGAGCAAACGAAAGAAATTGAAGAGCTAAATACTAAATATGCTACAAGTAAAGCTCAGCTTGATAGTTTAGTAAAAGGTGCTTTGATGAGCGAAACTGATTTTCGTGCATTACCAGAAGAATACGAAGAGATTATTGAGCTCGGCATGGGTGGTGAAGCTATCAAGCGTCTTTTGGATGAAATCGATATTAACGAACTCGTAGAAAATCTTAAAGAAGAGGCTGAAAAAGCTAAAGGTCAGCGCGAAAAGAAAATCTTAAAGCGTCTGAAGGTGATCGAAGGTATGCAAAATGCTGGAATTAAACCAGGTAGTCTATGTTTGACGGTTCTACCAGTGATCCCGCCAGACCTTCGTCCGATGGTTCAGCTAACAGGTGGTCGTTTTGCGACAACCGACTCAAATGATCTTTACCGTCGAGTGATTAACCGAAATAATCGTTTGAAAAAGCTAATTGAATTAAACGCTCCGATGGTGATTCGTCGCAACGAAATGCGAATGCTTCAAGAGGCAGTGGATTCGTTGATCGATAACAACGCTTCTCGCAGTGGCCGCACCGCAAATACAACCGGAAACCGCCGTAAGCTTAAATCTTTGAGCGATATGCTAAAAGGTAAGCAAGGTCGATTCCGCCAAAACTTGCTCGGAAAGCGTGTTGATTATTCTGGCCGTTCAGTGATTGTGGTTGGTCCAACTTTGAAAGCTCATCAGTGTGGTCTTCCAAAGCAAATGGCACTAGAACTCTTCAAGCCATTCATTATTTCTTGGTTGATTGAAAAAGAATATGCTCATAATATTCGTTCGGCAACTCGCTTGATTGATGCGCGTGAGGCAGAAGTTTACGATGCTCTAGATGAAGTTGTTGAAGGAAAATATGTTCTTTTGAACCGTGCGCCTTCGCTTCACCGTTTGTCAATTCAGGCTTTCCAGCCGAAATTAGTTGATGGAAAAGCTATCCAGCTTCACCCACTTGTAGCAAATGGATTTAACGCCGACTATGATGGTGACCAGATGGCGGTTCATTTGCCACTTTCTGATGCGGCTCAGGCAGAAGCTCGTGATTTGATGAGTATTTCGCACAACCTATTGAAACCAGCTGACGGACAACCTGTCCTCTCGGTTGATCAGGATGTCGTCTATGGAAACTATTACTTAACATACGATAAGCACAGTGAAGCTCAAAAAGATCGCAAACCTTTTGCTAGTGTTTATGAAGCTGAAATGGCATATGACGCTGGCAAGATTGCGCTTCAGACGCCAATTCGCGTGTTTGCTAAGGGAGAGATTCGTGATACTACCCTTGGTCGCGTATTCTTCAACGAGATTCTGCCAGAAGATTACCCTTACGATAATAACCCACAAACCAAAAAGCAGATCAATAAAGTTTTGGCGAATATTTTTGCAAAATACGGCGCAGATATGACGGTTAAAATTGCCGACAAAATTAAAGGTTTGTCGTTCCGATTTGTGACTCGATCTGGTCTTTCGATCGGTAAGGAAGATTACACTGTCTTTGAAAATGAAAAAATTCCAGAGATTATTGCTGAAGGTGACGCTAAAACCACTTTGATTCAGGAGCAATATGACCAGGGTCTTTTGACAGATCAAGAACGTTACAACTTGATTATTGATAACTGGCACAATGCGATTGATAAAGTTGCTGATGAGATTTCAGAACGCGTAGCTCATGAAGGGTCTGATTCTCCGGTTGGATTGATGGCTGTTTCTGGTGCTCGTGGTAATGCAACTAACATTCGCCTCGCTTCTGGTTTGACTGGAATTATGGTGGATGCAACTAACCGTGAAATTGAGCTTCCAATTCGTTCGAACTATACGCACGGAATGAGCTCACTTGAAGCTTTCGTGGCAACTCGTGGTGCGCGTCAAGGATTAATCTCGACTGCTCTTAAGACTGCCGACTCCGGATATCTAACTCGCCGCCTCGTTGATGTTGCGCAAGATGTCTTCTCGACTGAGGATAAAGCTGATGAAGTTGATCCAGGCTTTACCATTTATCGTTCCGAGAGTGAAGAAACGATGATTCCGTTTGGAGATCGACTCTATGGACGCTTTACAGCTGAAGCGATCCCTGGTCATATCGAAGCTGATCAGTTGGTAACTCGCGAAATTGCCGATGCGATTGAAAAAGACGAAAGCATCAAAGAGGCTAAAATTCAGAGCGTTCTATCGACTTCGAATCTTTCAGGTATTCCGCAAAAATCTTACGGAATTGATATGGCGACTGGCTTGCTAGTTTCACCTGCGGAACCAGTTGGTGTGATTGCTGCTCAATCTGTTGGCGAACCTGGAACACAGCTAACTTTGAATACGTTCCATAGTTCAGGTGTTGCTGGCTCTGGCGCAATTTCACAAGGTTTGCCTCGTGTTGAAGAGTTGCTTGAAGCTCGTTCTCCAAAAGGGCAGGCTTATACAACTGAGGTTTCAGGGCAGGTTGATATTTGGGAAGACGGAAACTTGAATATTGTTCAAATTACGCCGCAAGTAGATGATGAAGGAGAACAAAAAGCTCCAGTTCGCTATGAAATTCCAAATACGGTTGCGCTGACTGTTAAAAAGAACGATTTTGTAGAGGCTGGTGATCGATTGACAATCGGTTCATTAAATCTCCATGATTTGATGCGGCTCAAAGGTGTCGAAGCTACTCAGCGCTACATCATGAATGAGATTTTACGAATTTATGCTGCTCAGGGTCAAGATATTGCATCAAAACACCTTGAAATCATTGTTCGTCAAATGTTTAGTCGAGTTCAGATTGAAGATGCTGGTGATTCAAACTTTGTAACTGGTGATATTGTTTCAAAAGCTGCTGCAGTTGAAGCCAATAAGCAACTTGAAGCTGAAGGCAAGAAACCGGTTGAATTTAAGCAACAGCTACTTGGAATTACTAAAGTTTCGATTTATAGTGATAGCTTCTTGTCTGCTGCTTCATTCCAAAATACGACAAGCGTGCTTATTAATGCTGCTGTGTCTGGTCGAATCGATAAATTGCATGGTCTAAAAGAAAATGTGATTATTGGTAGAAAAATTCCAGTTGGAACAGGCGCACGTAAAGCTTATTTGGTCAAGGATGAGACAGAAGATACTGCGGAGATTTAATCTGCTAATTCTATAATTCATAAAACACCGTTTTACATAAGCGGTGTTTTATTTTTGTCTAAGTTGTGCTAGAATGTATTTAATTAGGAGGCTAATGAAAAAATATAATCTATCTAGGCGCAAAAATATAGCTATAAGTTTACTCGCATTTTGTTTGATTATTTCTGGTAATCTAGGCTTATTTTTTGAGAGCGGATGGCATGAAACGACAGGTGAGGTTGTGAGTTTTCGCAGTGAGGTTGTAAATGAAAAAACACAATATCCAACTAGAGTTTACTATAGGGTAGATAGTAATTACTTAGAGCAGGAGATTATATTGAGTGAAGCTATAGACATTGGGTCTAAAATACAATTGAAATATAATTCTATCCATCCAATTGAGATAAGGCTGCGAAATGATATTATGCTTTGGGCTTTTTGGGGTGAAGTTATTTTAGGGGTTATTATGGTTTTTGGGTTAATATTTAAGAGCCTTAGATTTAAAAATCGACAGGATAATTATAAACAGCGAATAGCTGAAATAACACCAAAAAGAGAAAGATTATAAATAGAGAAAATATGCTAGGAAAATTGATAACATTTGAAGGTATTGATGGATCGGGCAAAACTTTTTTACTCAATGAATTAAAGCGACATTTGCGATCAAAAAATAACGAAGAAATTATTTTTACTCGCGAGCCGGGTGGAATTAGGGTTGCTGATGAGTTAAGGCGGATTATTTTGGATAATAAAATAGATTCTAAGACTGAAGTGCTGCTTTACGCTGCGGCTCGGCGTGAACACATTCTAAAAAAAATACTTCCAAGTTTGAGTAGCGGTAAGAGTGTTTTTTGTGACCGTTTTGTGGATTCGTCGATAGCTTATCAGGGTTTTGCGCGTGGGCTAGGCGAAAATGTTAGGGCGATAAATAAGTATGTGGTGGGTGATTTAAAGCCAGATCTAACTTTTTTGTTGGATGTAGATCCTGAAATTTCTCTACAGCGAATATCGCAAAATCGGGAAACAACTAATCGTTTTGACGAGGAAAAAATAGATTTTCATAACAAGGTTCGGCAAGGGTATTTAGAATTAGCGAAAAGTGAACCGGAGAGATTTGTGGTAATTGATGCTTCTAGAGATCTCGGCGAGATGGTTGATATGGTTTTAGAAGAATTAAAAATACGGTTTGGGGATTATTTTGAAGACAACCTTGACCTATCTCTAACAGAAAAATCGCAGCCTAAGAAAGTAGAAAAGCGCATTTTATATACTGATGGTAGCGCTTCACCAAATCCTGGTCCAGGTGGTTTTGCTGTGATCGAAAATGGTGCGCCAATTTTTATGGGGCGTGAAGCTAACAGTACAAATATTCGCATGGAAGGTTTAGCTTTGAAGAAAGCAATAGAGATACTTAATGGTGAAGAGGCTGAAGTTTGGACCGATAGTGAATTTTGGTGTAATGTTTTAGCTAAGTGGGCTCCAATTTGGCAAGCTAATGGTTGGCGTAAAAAGACTGGTAAAATTTCGAATCTAGATATTGTTCAGCCACTTTTTGAGCTTTATCAAAAATCAAATGCGGAAGTTAAATGGTTAAAAGGTCATGCTGGTCACGAACATAATGAGCTTGCTGATGAGTGGGCTAATCGAGCTCGTGCTGGCGAAGAGATATAGATATTTTTATGATTTCATCGATATTAGCATCTTTTTTATTCGCTTTGAATTTGTTAAAATTAAATAATGAATCTAGAATCTTCGCTCGAAAAAGTGCGCGGCGTTGGCGCTAAAACTTTAGAGAAACTTAATGCGGCACGGCTTTTTTCGGTTGGTGATATTTTAACTTTTTTCCCGCGAAAGTATGAAGACTTTGCAAATATGACCAGTTTGAGCGAGCTTAAGCCAGGGCAGGTTTTATTTAAAGCATATGCCGAAAAAGTGTCACTACGTCGTGTTCGTCGCGGAATGACAATAACTGAAGCCATTTTGACGGATGATGATGAAAAAATCAAGGCAATCTGGTTTAATCAGCCCTATCGTGTAGCTCAGTTGAAAAGTGGCGAAGAGTTTTTTTTCTCTGGCAAATTTGAATTTTCTTACAATCGTTATCAAATTACTAACCCTCGAGTTATGAAGCGTGAAGAGCTGCCGAAAGCTCAGAACTTTTCTGGTGAGGCGGGCGAAATTGTGCCGATCTATCGTCAAGTCAAAGGGTTAAAGACAGAGGTTGTTCGTAAAATCCTATTAGAACTTAAGCATATGATGAAAATTGTACCCGAAACATTGCCGCTTAAAATTATCGCTCGAGAGAATTTAATTTCTCGAGCTCAAGCGATTGAGTGGATTCATTTTCCAAACTCGTCAGAAAATTTTGATCAAGCGCTAGAGAGACTGAGTTTCGAGGAAATTTTTGAGATTATTTTTGCAGCAAAATTGAACAGATTAGAGAATGAAAAGCTAAGTGGATACGAAATTGATTTTTCGGCTGATGCAATTAAAAAACTTACTGAAAATTTATCGTTTAAGTTAACTAATTCGCAACGAGTCGCTTCTTGGGAGATTATTCAAGATATGAAAAAAGGCACGCCGATGAATCGTTTGCTGCAGGGTGATGTGGGGTCTGGTAAAACAGTGGTTGCGGCAATTGCTGCTCTAAACGCGGTAAAAAGTGGTTTTCAGGTGGCCTTTTTGGCGCCAACCGAAATATTGGCCTCGCAGATTGTGGATAATTTCTCTAAAATTTTAGAAAGTAGCGGTGTTCGGATTGCTTTTTTGTCGGGAAATGTAAAAGGTAAGGCTCGCAAAATTCTTTACGATAATCTTGAAAAAGGTGGGATTGACATCATTGTTGGTACGCACGCGATAATTCAAGAAAAAGTTAATTTTGCTAAACTTGGGCTAGTGATTATTGATGAACAGCATCGTTTTGGTGTGGCGCAACGACAAAAATTACTCGAAAAATCCCACCAAAAAATGCCTCATTTGCTAGCGATGACTGCAACGCCAATTCCGCGGTCGCTTCAATTAACGCTATTTGGCGATTTAAGTGTTTCAATTTTGCGAGAAAAGCCAGCTGGCAGAAAACCAGTTGAAACTAAAATTATCTCGCCGGTTTCGCGTACACCTATGATTGAAAAAATTAAAAATGAAGTGGCGCTTGGACGGCAGATTTTTGTGGTTGTACCTGCTATTTCGGAGAGCTCCAATGATGAAATCAAAAGTATCGAGACAGAATTTAAAAAATTAAAACGTGAATTTAAGGGTTTTAGAATTGGTCGGCTACATGGCAAGATGTCTTCCGATGAAAAAGATCAGGTTATGCGAGATTTTTTGGATAAAAAGTTTGATATATTACTTTCGACTACTGTGATTGAGGTTGGTGTTGATGTGCCAAATGCAAGCGTAATTGTTATTGAGAATGCTGATCGTTTTGGTCTTAGCCAGCTTCATCAGTTGCGTGGACGGGTTGGTCGAGGCGAGAATTCAGCATTTTGTTTTTTGGTTATGAGCTCGAGCTCAAAACCGCCACAAAGACTTTTGGAGATTGAAAAAACGACCGATGGTTTTCTCCTTGCAGAAAAGGATCTGGAGCTTCGTGGTGCGGGTGAAATTTATGGCACGGCACAATCGGGCGAGATAAATTTAGAGTTTACTAGCCTTGGCGACACTAAACTTATTGCTCGTGTTCAGAAGTCGGTTGATTTTCTTGTGGAAGATCAAGCCTTATTTGATGAATATTTAAGTAGAAAATCGTCAGAATTAGAAAAATATCAGCGATTGACTATTTTGAATTAGAATTTTTTCATAAAAAACCTTGACTTTACTAGGTTTTTTTTATAAAATAGTTTTATTAAGCACGAGTGGTGGAATTGGTAGACACGCTAGTCTTAGGAACTAGTGCCAATCGGCGTGAAGGTTCAAGTCCTTTCTCGTGTACCATAAAGAGTAGTCAATTTATTTGGCTATTCTTTTTGGTTAAAATCACCTTTACACTTTTCCGTGAATATGTTAAAATTATTGCTGAAGCGCTGTTTTTGTGCTGGCCTTAAGAGGGTCACAAAATTAGCGCAAAAACAGCAATAAATAATAAAATTTAAGGGGAAAAATGAGTAAAAATATTTCATTGGAAAATTTCCGAAACGTGGGTATTATTGCGCACATTGACGCCGGTAAAACTACAACAACAGAAGGTATTCTCTACCGAACTGGTTTGACGCACAAAATTGGTGTTGTCCGTGGTGAAGGTGATGGTGCTACTACCGACTGGATGGCGCAGGAAAAAGAGCGCGGAATTACAATTACTTCTGCAGCTGTGACTTGTTTCTGGAAAGATCATAAGATTAACATTATCGATACGCCGGGACACATTGACTTTACAGCCGAAGTGGAACGTTCGCTTCGTGTTCTTGACGGTGCGGTGACTGTCTTTGACGGTAAAATGGGTGTGGAAGCGCAGTCTGAAACTGTTTGGCGGCAAGCTGATAAATACAATGTGCCACGCGTATGTTTTATCAATAAAATTAACCAAACTGGTGGTGATTTTTATAAGTCAATTGAGTCTATTCATACTCGCTTGAGCAAGCAGGCTTTTCCAATTCACTTACCAATTGGTTTTGAACAAGAAATCAATGGTGTTGTTGATCTTATCGACATGAAAGCTTACACTTATGATAACTATGCTGACCATGAATTGAAAGTTGGTGAAATTCCAGCTGATATGCTTGAAAAGGCTAAGAATGCACGCTCATTGCTTGTTGAAAATGCGGTTGAAGCTGATGATGAATTGATGATGCGATTTTTCGAAGAAGGTGAAGAATCAATTACAATTCCTGAACTTAAAGCTGCGCTTCGAAAACGAGTCCTTGCTGGTGACTTCTTCTTGGTCACAGGTGGTGATGGTCGTGGTGTGATTGTGGAAAAGGTTCTTGATCTTATCAACGATTACCTTCCAAGCCCACTTGATATCGCTTCAATTAAAGGAACTGATCCTAAAACTGGTGATGTAATCGAGCGAAAGCCAAGCGAAAAAGAACCAACTTCTGCGCTTGCATTTAAGATTGCGACTGACCCATTCGTCGGAAAACTTGTCTTTATTCGTGTTTATAGCGGTAAGATTACAGCTGGCTCTTACATCCTTAACACTATGACTGGTAAAAAAGAACGTGTTGGCCGACTTGTGCGAATGCATGCCGATAAGCGTGAAGATATTACAGAAATTAGTGCTGGTGATATTGCTGCTGTTGTTGGTTTGAAAGACGTGACAACTGGTGCTACCCTTTGTGATTTGAATCACGGAATTATTCTTGAAGGCATTGAATTTGCTGAACCGCCAGTTTCAATTGCGGTCGAGCCAAAAACTAAGGCTGACCAAGAAAAAATGGGAATCGCTCTTCAACGACTTGCTGAAGAAGACCCAACTTTCCGAGTTCATACAGATGAAGAAACGGGTCAGACTATCATGTCGGGAATGGGTGAACTTCACCTCGACATTTTGATTGACCGAATGAAACGTGAATTTAACGTTGAGGCTAACATTGGTGAACCGCAAGTTGCCTTCCGTGAGACTATTCGTGGAACCGCTCAAGCGCAAGGTAAGCATGCTAAGCAGTCTGGTGGTCGTGGTCAATACGGTGACGTTTGGATTAAATTTGAACCAAACGAAGCTGGTAAAGGCTTTGAATTTATTGATGAAATTAAAGGTGGTGTTGTGCCTCAAGAATACCGCAAGCCAGTTGAACAAGGTGTTCTTGAAACACTTGAAGGCGGTGTGATTGCTGGATACCCAGTTGTTGACGTTAAAGCTACTCTTTACGATGGCTCTTACCATGATGTCGACTCTAGCGAACTTGCCTTTAAATTGGCTGGCGCTTTAGCTACTCGTGCTGGTATTAAAGAAGCGAAACCAGTTCTTCTTGAGCCCGTGATGCATGTTGAAGTTACAACTCCAGAAGAGTTTATGGGTGATGTTATTGGCGACCTTAACTCACGCCGTGGACGTATTGACGCTATGGAAGATCTAATGGGTGGAACTAAATTGGTTAAAGGCTTTGTGCCGCTTGCTAATATGTTCGGATATACTTCTGACCTACGCTCAATGAGTAAAGGTCGTGCAGCTTCGACAATGGAACTTGCACAATATGAAGAAGTTCCACCTAACGTTGCCCAAGAAATCATTGAAAAGCGCAACGCAAAATAGCTAAATGCTAGACACTAAAAAACCACTCTTTCAAGGGTGGTTTTGTTTATTTTAAAGTGTAAAATAGTGTAGAAGAAAAGAAACACTGATTTGCTACTATTCGGTTAATATGATATAATAATATTAGTCCTATAGGACAAATACTTTTTTTGGAGGTGTATTTCATGCATTTAATATCTGGTATTGAGTCTTCTATTAGGGAGGAGATTCATTGTTTTGAGGATCAGCTCCGGAGGCTCGATGAAGAGTACTGGGATGCTGTTCTCAGAGAGGCTCTGCTTTGTCAAGTTCTTGAAGAAGTGGAGCTTGACGAAGCAGATATTTACGAGCTACTAGCTCATTATGAATTCATTAAGAGTGAATTTAAGAAGATAGAGAGGAGTATTACTTATTTTAAGAAGAAAATAAGTAATCTTCATGCAAAAATAGACTACTTACTTAATCAAGGCGTCTCTGCTGTATCTGGTAGGACATCGCTTATAGAGAAGAGAGGTAGATATATGAAGCCTCGTCGCGACTATGGCTATAATTGGGTAAATACAATAAGTCATTACCGTGTTGCGCGATAAAAAATTTCTTACCACTCAGCATTCTGAGTGGTTTTTTCTTTACACTTGTGCTTAAAATTGGTATAATATGTAGAATAAAAAGGAGAAGATATTGAAGGATTTTGAATATTTACCGATAGGTACGCATTATTTTGATTCAGCGTGCCAGTCTTTGCGACCTCAGTGCGTGATCGATACTCTTAATGAATATTATACTGATTATAATTCTTGTGGCGAAAGGGTTAAATACGCTTGGGGAAAGCAGGTTGATGAGCGAGTAGAAGAAACTCGCGAGGCAGTTTTGGACCTTCTGAAGTTGAAGTCGAAGCATTATTTTGTTAGTTTTACGCTTAATACAACTTATGGGTTAAACTTATTATTAAGTCAGCTTGAACTGCCGATTAAGAAAATAATTACTAGCGAAATCGAACATAATTCAGTATTTCTTTCGACGATGACTTTTGCCGAAAAAAACGGAATTGAGCGAATAGTTTTACCTCGTGAAGCTGATGGTTTATTGTCCCTTGAGAATGATTTTACTAATAGCCTAGTGGTAGTTAATGCGGTTAGCAATATTGACGGTCGGCGACTAGAAAATGTCGCTGCGCTAGTTAAAAAAATTAAAAAACAGAATGGATTTATTATCCTAGATTGTGCTCAGGCTCCAGGCTCGAATTATGAGCTGCTACAAAAAATTCCGGCTGATGCTTTTGTGGCTAGCGCCCATAAAATGTATGCGCCGAGTCTTGGTGTGATGGTAGTTAGGAAAGATTTTGCGAAGTATATTAAGTCGTCCTTTGTTGGCGGTGGAATGGTGTCGAGTGTTAAACAGGATTCCTTTAATATGCTAGCAGATGATGAAATCCATACGATTTTTGAGCCAGGACTTCAAGCTTGGGGTGAAATTATTGCTTTTAAGACTGCAATTGATTGGCTAAAAAAACAGAAGAAAAAATCGCAAATTGACGAATTTTCTAAAGATATTTTTGAGTTCTTAAAGACGCAAAAAGGTGTGAATATTTTGAATGAAAAAGCTACGCCCGTGATTAGTTTCTATCACGATAAGCTTGATTCTCATTTGATTGCTCAAGCACTTTCTGATGAGGGAATTATGGTGCGAAGCGGTTATTTTTGCGCTCATTATTATCTGAAAGAGGTTCTAAAATTGCCGCATCTTGTGCGTATTTCAATTGGGCTACATAACACTCGTGAGGATATTGATAAGTTAAAACAGGTTTTGGGAAGGATTTTTGAATAATGGTTTGTGTTGCTGCATTTATAATCCTGTTGGTTATTTGGTTATTTACTCCAGCGTTGAAATTATTTGGCGCAAAAAAACAAGCCAAAGCTATCAATGAAATGTTTAAAAAATCGGTTTATTGTTTTACGCGGCGAGCAACTTTTCGGGCTTGTGATTCAAATTTTAAAGACGAAATTAAGAATTCGATTCTTAGGAAATTGATTATCCGCCATAAAAAATGGGTTAAACCAGTTTCTTGGGTGATTGAAGTTGTGGCTGGCTTAGTCGTTTTGATTACGGTTTGGTCTATATTAACTCTAATAAAATCAGGTTTAGCACTGTATGCTTATGGAACTTGCAATATCGAGAAGCCTGATTCTTGTGCGCTTAATTCGGCTGAAGCCTGCACTATTGATGGCGTGAATGGCGAGAGTGATTTTGTCCGTTGGTTTACAGAATGGGGCGATATTTTTTCGGCAATTCCGGCGCGTATGACAACTTGGCGAGCAGAAGATTTGGTTGTGAGTGATTCTAGTTATTACGGTCAATTTGGTGGTATGGGCAAAAATTCAAATTCGGTAGCCGTGGATATTTTTGATCCTGGTTGCGTAACTTGCCGTCGAAGCTTCATTAACCAAAAACAGAGTGGATTTTTTGAAAAATATCAGGTTCATTTAATTCCATATGTTATTTCTGGCGAAAACGGTGATAAATTTAAAAATTCCCGTTTGATAGCAAGTTATCTTGAAGCGGTTCGAGCAACTCAACCTGATAATTCTCAAAGAATTTCCCCAGAATGGTATTTGGTTGAGAAGATTTTTACAGGGAAAGATTCTCAGGGTGTAGTTTGGCAAGAGAATTTTAACGGCGTTTCTATAAAAGCTTATTCTAACGAAAAGGTTGAAAATAAAATTATTGAATGGTTAAAAGAGGCTGGCTATACAGAGAATCAAATCTCGGATATTTCTAAAAAAGCAAAAAGTGAAGAAATATCGAAAAAACTTGCACGTAACGCTAAAATTGTCGAGAAGAAAATTCAGACTAAAAAAATTCCGACTTTGATATATGAAGGAAAACGACACGACGGAATTTTCGAATCTCAAAAATAATTTTTTATTTCGACTCTTTACAAAAACGAAAACTTTATGTATAATTATAGGTAGCGTCGCGTCGTGTGTTTTGCTTAAAACAGTAACTCGCGCGATGCGGAATAATAATAAATAATTTAAAGGAGAAATTCTAAAATGGCAGAATTTGACCGCTCAAAGCCACACGTAAACGTTGGTACAATGGGACACGTTGACCACGGTAAAACAACTCTTACTGCGGCTATCACAGCAGTTCTTGCAAAACGACTTCCATCAGAAGTTAACAAACCAATTGCGTACGACCAGATCGACAACGCACCAGAAGAAAAAGCTCGTGGTATTACGATTGCTTCTTCTCACCAAGAATATGAATCAAAAAACCGACACTATGCTCACGTTGACATGCCTGGACACGCAGACTATGTTAAAAACATGATTACTGGTGCTGCTCAGGTTGACGGTGCTGTTCTTGTTATTGCAGCTACAGATGGTCCTATGCCACAAACTCGTGAACACGTTCTTTTGGCAAAACAAGTTGGTGTGCCTAAGATTGTTGTTTTCTTAAACAAAATGGATATGGCCGACGAAGAACTTGTTGAGTTGATCGAAATGGATGTTCGTGAACTTCTTTCAGCAAACGGATTTGACGGCGACAACGCTCCAATCATCAAAGGTTCAGCTCTTAAAGCTCTTGAAGGCGATGAAAAATACGAAGACGCTATTATGGAATTGGTTGAAGCTATGGATTCATACATTCCAGAACCAGCTCGTGACATGGACAAACCATTCTTGATGCCTATTGAGGACGTTTTCTCAATCAAAGGTCGTGGAACTGTTGCTACAGGTCGTATCGAACAAGGTGTTGTTAAACTTAACGATGAAGTTGAAATTGTTGGTTTGAAACCTTCACAAAAAACAGTTGTTACTGGTATTGAAGCCTTCAAGAAATCTCTTGATCAAGGTCAAGCAGGTGACAACGCTGGTCTTCTTCTTCGTGGTATTGAACGAGACCAAATCGAGCGTGGACAAGTTATTGCTGCTCCTGGCACAATTACTCCACACACTGAATTCGAAGCTCAAGTTTATATCTTGAAGAAAGATGAAGGTGGACGACACACTCCATTCTCAAAGGGATACAAACCACAATTCTACTTCCGAACAACTGACGTTACCGGTGAAGTTGAACTTCCAGCTGACAAAGAAATGGTTATGCCTGGTGACGACGTAAGCTTCAAAGTTAAACTTCAAGCTCCTATCGCCATGGAACAAGGTTTGAACTTTGCTATCCGTGAAGGTGGCCGAACTGTTGGTGCTGGTGTTGTTACATCAATCATCAAATAATAGTTCTACTATCCATAAAAACACTCCAAAAGGGGTGTTTTTATTTACTCTGAAAACTTGAAGATAGTGCTTATGTATGATAAAATTAGTATAAAAATCAGATTTATAAGATGTAAGGTTTAATTAATGTATGGAAGGCTATAATAATAACGGTCAGGGTGAATATAATTGGAAGGAAATAGAAGAAAGATTGATTGAAAAACAACGCCGAAAGATTGGCGATCGAGCTATTCATGCCATGAGAGGATTTGAAGATAGCTCGGAAAAGGTTCTTGGTGAAATTCAATCTAAAAGTGAACTATTTCAAGAAGGATTATTAGATGAGGAAACCGACAAAAATAGCGGTTTTGATTTTAGTCAATTTTTTGATGAAGGTGAAATTAAGCCTGAATTTGGCAATCTTGAGCAAATTTTAGAACTGAATGAACAAGAAAAAATTCTTTTAACGAAACTGGCTGAGTTTTCTAGGCGGAAATTCATTGGGGCTGCTCAATCAGCAAAACGAATAGATAGACAGATAGAATCGTCTAAAATATTGCTTGATATGGCTGGAGAAAACAACCTTAAATCTGGCGAGAATTCTACCCGAAATCCTATGACGGATCATTTGCGTAATAAAATCGGCGAGCTTAAAGAGAAACGAAAAACTCTTGAAGAATCTTCGCCTGAAGCTTTTGTCGCGCTAAAAGGCTTAGAGATTCGCAAAAACGTTGCCGAAGTTCGAAATGGCGAGATGGTTAAAACTCCTTATGTTTTACGTAATCTTGAGCGCGTTGAGCGAAATATGAATAGTGGCCGTCCAACTTTTATTCACGGTCATTTGGGTGGAGGTAAAACCGAGTTAGCAATTAATGCGGCAAAAAATGTCAGTATTTCTAATGCTGCTCGTGAAGATGCACTTTATCGCTTTGAAAATTGGTCAAAACAGAGTGAAAATAGCGGTGCTACAAGCCAGGATCGTATTAATGCACTTGGTAAGTTTTATGCTCAGGCAGAACGAAATTTGCGCCGAGATCTTAATAATGGCGAAAAAGATGCGGTTGAGCGTTTTGCGCCACTAATTATTTCTGGGTCAAAAGACTTAAATAGTCAAGATCTTTATGCCGACAAAAGTTTGAAGCTGACAAAATTTAACGGCAAGTCACTCTTAGAGCATAAGTCTGATCTTGATGCTGAATTTGAAAAATGGAAAAAACAGCACGAGGATGAGCTTAGCGGAATAGAGTCCGAAGAAGAACGTCAAGCGAAAGAAAGAGACGCTGCAAATGAAATCTTAGAATTATTTAAACTCAAAAACCAAGCTTTTGGAACAGAAGTAGAAACAATCAAGAAGGAACTGTATCGCGGAGTTATTGAAGGCCGCCCAGTAATTATTGACGAGGTTAATGCGATACCTTCGGCGGTGTTGATTTCGTTAAATGACATTCTTCAGCGCCGGCCTGGTCAAAGCTGCTATATTCCTGGAGTTGGTGCGACTAAGATTGAACCTGGGTTTTCGATTACTTTGACGGGTAATTTGAGTTCGGATATTGTTGATTATGGCGGAACTAATGATCTAAACCCAGCGTTTTTATCACGCTTGGATATTTTTGAATATGATTATCTGCCACAATCTACTGAAGATACGAACTGGAATGAGCAAGAAAGCCCTGAACGAAACGAATTGTTCCGAGTGATGATTTCTTATCTAGCTGATGAAAAAGGAACTTTACAGCTACCAGAGCATGATAAATCTCTATCGAAATTATTTAAATTAGCACAGCTATCTCGAGTGACGCAAGATGTTTTTTCGAATAAATGGGTGGAAAGCCATACTCACAAAACTGCTTCTGGTGACGAGATTGAGCCAAGACTCGAAAAATCTGTGCTTTCGGTGCGAAATATTTTGAGCGTGTTGAAAGAATGGGATAAAGGTAGCGAAAAAGATCTAGATATGGCACTTTGGGATGGATTTATTTCAAGTATTACCAATCCAGATGATCAGAGCTTTATTTTGAGTCAAGCTAAAAGATACAATTTTTTCAAGGATGAAGATGGTTGGGATATTAAGCCAAAACCAATTGGTTCAAGTTTGACTAGTTTAGAGGAAGCTAGAAAATATGAATATATACACGAGCTCAAGCCGATGGATATTATGACTCTCACTGAAACGGTGGAGGCGGTTTATGGTGCTCGCCCAGAAAGAATCGAATTTCCAGATATCAATGAAAATGATATTTTAGAAGCGCTTAATGATACTGTTGAGCAGCTAGAAGACTTTGAGAAGATCAACGAATTTCAAGAAAAACTTGATAGGCTAAAGGAAGATGCGGAACTGATGGAAGCTTTGCTTAATGCGGCAAATGAAAAAGGACTGTGCGAAGTAGAGGTTGATAGCGCAGGAGAGCAACAATGAACTGCCAACTCCTACAACAAGCCATAGCTCAAAACCAACAATTAGCTGAATCTATCCAGCAACAACTAGATCAAATCATTGAAGCTGGTCAGGCTTCTAAAAACCAACTCCAACAACTAGAAAACTCCCTAGCCGAAGCCCTTGCCCAATCCGAGCAAACTCTAACCACCTTTGCTCCAGAATTCAAAGAAGCTTTTAACTTTCATGACATCTACAAGTACTCCGACAATATTGAAGGTTTTGATGAAATAATACGCACCACCCTCCAACTAGCCGATGGTAATATTTTAGTAGCAGGTGATGATGGTGAAATCCGCCTCCTCCAACGCCAACCCGACGGTAGCCTCGAATACTCCGACAAGATTGAAGGGTTTGATTTTAGCATAAACATCGCCCTCCAACTAGTCGATGGTAGAATTCTATTGGCAGGGAGTGGGGGTGAAACTCACCTCCTCCAACGCCAACCCGACGGCAGCCTTGAATACTCCGACAATATTGAAGGTTTTGATAATTATATACGCATGGCCCTCCAATTAGCCGATGGTAGAGTTTTAGTAGTAGATGATGATGATGAAACCCGCCTCCTCCAACGCCAACCCGATGGCAGCTACAAATACTCCGACAAGATTGAAGGTTTTATTGCTCGAATAAGATCTATCCTCCAATTAGCCGATGGTAATATTTTAGTAGCAGGTGATGATGGTGAAAACCGCCTGCTCCAACGCCAACCCGACGGTAGCTACAAATACTCCGACAAGATTGAAGGTTTTATTGATGAATGTATACCTACCACCCTCCAACTAGCCGATGGTAGAGTTTTAATGGCGGGACGTGAGGGTAGAAGTTATCTCATTGAACCCCAACCCGACGGCAGCTATGAATGTTCTGGCGAGATTGAAGGTTTTGGCGAGTGGATAGTAGCCACCCTTCAACTAGCTGATGGCAATATTTTAGTAGTAGGAAATGGTGGTGAAACCCGCCTGCTCCAACGCCAACCCGATGGTAGCCTCGAATACTCCGACAAGATTGAAGGTTTTGATGATGGAATAAAATCTATCCTCCAACTAGCTGATGGCAATATTTTAGTAGTAGGAAATGGTGGTGAAACCCGCCTCCTTCAACCCCAACCCGACGGTAGCTACAAATACTCCGACAAGATTGAAGGTTTTGATGATGGAATAAAATCTATCCTCCAATTAGCTGATGGTAGAGTTTTAGTAGTAGATTATGATGACGAAACCCGCCTCCTTGAGCTATTCGTATTGTCAGCTCAAGATATTCGTGATAGAGCGGAGGAGATTTTGGGATAGACCATGGAGACATTAAATCTAAATGGCCAGGAATTTGAGCCAAATGCCGAAAATCAAGATCGAGACAATAGAGACTTGCATCAAAAAGTCGGTCAAGAGATTGCGAATGTTGTCGGTAAAATTGAAAGCAAGCCTAGCGATTCCGATATTCATTCTTTTATGAGGCGACATGGTAGGGATCTTTCGGCATTTGCCGGAGATGCTTCATTGAATTATAAAACTCACAACACCCCAGGAATTGATACTGCTTATTTTAATCCAAAAGAAGTGTCTATTAATATTCCCGAATCTTGGCTTAGTAATCCTGAATATAATCAACCGCAGCTTAAATGGATTCAATATCATGAACTAAGTCATTTTATCGATATGAGAAAAAATCCAGAAGTTTTCTTAGATAATTTTAAGAAAATGGAGCAAGATGCTGAAAAACTAACTAGAGATATTATTGCACGACATCCTAATGTTGATAAGAATAAGCTTAAAGGTTATATTTACGAAGGTATTCATTCGCTTTACAATCGATTAGATGATATTTATGTAAATAATTTAGTGGGTATTAGAAGCCCAAATTATCGAAATGGTGAGCATGCTAAAGATGTGAGTAAACTATATATTGATAAGTTGGGCTATTCTGAGACCGACATTAGTAATATTCCGCCGCACGAGCAATTTAGTGTTGCTCTTCTTCAGGATGAAATGGTAGGCGATGTTATTGGGCACGCACATGTTTCTGATGAGGTAGAGGCGGTTCTTTCTAAAAAGAGACTAGGTAGCAATATTCGCGAAATAGTGGATCAAAAATTAAAGCCAACCCCAAATAGACTTTTAGATCCTAAAGATCGATATAGTTTGATTAGGACGGTTATTCAACCTGAATATTACAAGTTGATGATGGATTTTATAGAGGAAAAACTCTATGAAGAAGAAAATATGAATTTTAATCAGCAAGACCAAGGCTCAGAATCACAAGACTCTCAAGATTCTCAGCAAGACCAAGGCTCAGAATCACAAGACTCTCAAGATTCTCAACAAGACCAAGACTCACAAGACTCGCAGCAAAGCGATCAAACAGAAAATCATAGTCATCAAGCCGAGAAAGATAGAAAATCGAGTGATCAGATGGATGCTGATACAAAAGCTGATTTTCTAGATTATTATGAAGAAAATAAAGATAGCGAAATATCAATAGATGAAGAAACTGTTCGCCAGATTTTGGAGTTTTTTGCAGAGCAACAAAAAATTGACGCTATGTCACCAAAAGAAAGAGAAGATTATTTGTCTAAAAAGCAACAAGAACAATTTGATGAAGAAAATAATATTTCTTCTGATGAAAGAGATATTTATGAAAGTGTTAAAGCCAGAATAGACAAACCGCGAAAGGAAATGCGTAATTTCTGGAAAAACTTAATCGGTAAATCTATTGAGTATGAACCTCGCAGAGTAGATCAACAGCGTCGAGGTAAGTTGAATATCAACGATTTTATTGATAACTATGCACAAATCACAGAATCTCAAAAGCGTGGTGATAACCGAGAAATGAACATCTACTCTCGTAATGAACTTGAGGCAATTCCTGTAGAGAAGCCCGAAAAAATTGAGATTTCGTTGGTAATTGACGGTTCTGCATCTATGGGGGGAGATAATAAAATAAAGGTTGCGCGTGAGACTGCTGAGCTGCTAATGTTGTCCATTAAAGATTTTAATGATTATCTTAATCAAACTCGTCGCCAAACTAAATCTAAATTACGTGCTGATACAGAAGTATTTGTTTTTGGTAGCGATTTTGCGAAAGTTAAATCATTTAGTGACGGCAAAAATGTCAATATAGAGGAGGCGGATATTATCAAATCAATTTCGAAAATTAATGACGAATACGGTAGTACTGCAGACCATAATCCGCTTAATTATATTTCAGCCACCATCAATAAAGACCAGCGCCATAAAATATCTCAGCAAAAACTAAAGAAAATTGTTTTTCATATTACAGATGGAGGCTCGGATGATCCTCAAGAAGCCCAATTAGCTGTAAATCGTTTAGTGAATGAAGGTGTCCTATCTTTTGCTTTTCAGATTGGTAAAGTTAACTCTCGTGAGCGTGCTGAATTTGAGTATGTCTGGAATTCACAATCTAATATACCGAATATGGGGATGTATATAGGTAGTAATATCTCAAGTCTTCCGCTAGAACTATCTAAAAAATTAACTGAAGCATTGAAAGGGATAAGACTATAAATGAACTGCCAACTCCTACAACAAGTCATAGCTCAAAACCAACAATTAACTGAGTCTATTCAGCAACAACTAAACCAAATCAATGAAACTGGACAAGCTTCCAAAAACCAACTCCAACAACTAGAAAACTCCCTAGCCGAAGCCCTTGCCCAATCCGAGCAAACTCTAACCACCTTTGCTCCAGAATTCAAAGAAGCTTTTAATCTTCTGGAAACTTGTGAATACTCTGACAATATTAAAGGTTTTAATAATAATATATACACCACCCTCCAACTAGCCGATGGTAGAGTTCTAGTGACGGGAAAAAATGGTGAAATCTGCTTCTTCCGACACCAACTCGATGGCAACCTCAAATACTCCTACGAGATTGGAGGTTTTGGTGATAACGCTATATTCACCACCCTCCAACTAGCTGATGGTAGAGTTCTAGTGGCGGGAGAAAAGGGCGAAGCCCGCCTCCTCCAGCCCCAGCCGGATGGCAGCTACAAATACTCCAACAAGATTAAATGTTCTAATAACGACATATTCACCACCCTCCAACTAGCTGATGGTAGAGTTCTAGTGGCGGGAGATTATAGCGAAACCCGTCTCTTCCAACCCCAACCTGATGGCATCCTCAAATACTCTGGCAAGGTTAAAGGTTTTAAGAATAATATATTCACCACCCTCCAACTAGCCGATGGCAACATTCTAGTGGCGGGAGATTTTGGCGAAACCCGTCTCTTCCAACCCCAACCTGATGGTATCCTCAAATACTCTGACAATATTGAAGGCTTTGGTAATAACGCTATACGCACAGTCCTGCAATTAGTAGATGGCAGCGTTTTAGCAGCTGGAAGTGGTGGCGAAACCCGCCTCCTCCAACCTCAACCCGACGGTAGCTACAAATGGTCCGACAAGATTGAAGGTTTTAATAATAATATATTCACCACTCTCCAGCTAGCCAATGGTGATGTCTTGGTCGCTGGAAGTGGTGGCGAAACCCGCTTCCTCCAACGCCAACCTGATGGCATCCTCAAATACTCCGACGATGAGATCGAAGGTTTTGATCATGTTATATTCACTACCCTCCAGCTAGCCAATGGTTATATCTTAGTTACAGGAGGCAAGGGCGAAACCCGCCTCCTCCAACCCCGATTTGTGCGACAAGCTCAAGATGTCCGTAATAGAGTGGAGGAGATTTTGAAGTAAGAAAGTAGCTTTTTGTTGTATTGCTAAGCTAGCTTGGTTTTAGTATTTTCTGGATTAATATTTTTGTCTTTATACTAACTATAAGAAAATTCAGGCTGACTTTATTTGTGCTGTTAATGTTAGTAAGCTTTGTGATGAGCTAGGATTAAAGTCGGAATTTATAAAGCCTTGATTTTTTCTATTAAAAATGCTAAAATAATAAAGTAATGTAAAATTGCTTGAGAATTCGTTCGTAGTTATCTTAAAACTACGGGAGAAGTTACAAGCGTAAAGTAAGGAGTAAAAATGGCAGAACAAGGCCTAACAATTCGTATTCGCCTAAAAGCATACGACCATAAAGTTATTGATCAAAGTGCAAAGCAAATTGTAGATACTGCAATTCGCACTGGCGCAACCGTAGCAGGACCAGTGCCTCTACCAACTCGTCGCAGTACTTTTACAGTCGTAAAAAGTCCGCACGTATATAAACCTGGTGGTGAAGCTTTTGAAATGCGAGTTCATAAACGATTGATTGATATTATCAATGCAACACCAAAAACAATTGATTCATTGCAAAATCTTAGCCTTCCAGCTGGAGTTGATGCAGAAATCAAGATGTAAAACTTCTAGAATTACCTCCTTTTGCGAGGTAATTTTATTTTGCTAAAAATTATGATATAATCATAATTAGTATGGCGAAAAATAAAAACTCTAACACTAGAAAAGCACGAACTTACGCCCGAAATCGAACAAAACTAAGCCGTCGTGGCTTTGAGAAATTTATCGAGCGCGATAGTATATTTTTGTTGAAATTGGTTTTGAGTATTTTGGCTGGGTCGCTATGGCTGAAATTTTCCAGTCCAATTAATCTTGGCGAGGTTGTATTTTCTGGATTTCCGCTTGGGCTGATCGTAGGCCTCTTAATTATTTCTCGTTTTGAAACGCGGAGTGAAAACCGTAAGATTTTTTATGCGGTTATTTTTATCTGTGCAGTGATTAGCTTTTTTGTTCCGTCTGGAATCGTTATTTGACTTTTTGAGATAAATCTGTTAGAGTATATAACAGACTAAAAAAAAGGGGGTAGCACGTTATGGTTATGATGCTATTTATGGGTATTTCTTTTGTTTTTTTAACTGTTATTTTTGCGGTTATTGCTTCGGGTGACAAGCGTAAAAATAAGACAGCAGCTCTTTTGATTCTTGCCTTAATATTTGGAGGGTTGAATCAAATGATCTCGTCGCAATACGGAATCTCTTTGAAGCTGATATCTGTCATGCAGGTTTCTGGAGATGGGTATGAAAACTGGAATAGCTTTGCTAATATTTTTACGGCAATAGCTGTTCTGATCTTGACGGTAGAGGTGGTAAAAACCATCTCGGTCATTAAGATGAGGATGATTCCGGGCCTTAGTATTGTAGCTTTATTATTCGGGGATATATCGTATCGCATAATTCCTGAAATAGTATCGACATATACTAAAGAGCCATTCGCTAGCGCAATAAGCGCGGTAGTAGTTCTTATAGTGTGCGTTTTCTTGGTGTTTTATTGCGCCGAGAGCTACACTATAAAAAAGGAGGAGAAGGCTTCATAGTAAAGGTCATTAATATAATGGCCTTTTTTGTTGTTAAAAGAACACGCTATATTTAGTGTTTTGTATTGTGTTTATGTTATTTATACGCTATAATTTAGATAGCTAGCAAATGCTAGTAGCAGTTTAAGAAAGGAGGTCAGTAATATGACCGAGAGTACAGATGCTGACATCATTAAAGAAATGGATGGTCAGATGAGCTTGTTTACTGATGCTGAATTGAAGAAAATGGAAAGAGGTGAAGATCATGAAGGACAACAGTGTGACTCCAACCGTCTATGTTGAAAAGCGGGACGGCAGACGAGTTTTATTTGATGTAGACAAGATTGACAAAGCGCTTCACAAGGCAGCTGATAAAGTCATGGATGTGACTCCCTTGGTTGAAAGACGTCTTAATGGATTGCTTGAGCGCATTGTTGCGGAAATTCACAGTCGTTTCCCTCAAGGTGTCAAGATTTACGAGATTCAGAATATCGTAGAGCATGAACTCCTTGAAGCCAAAGAATATGCGCTAGCTGAGGAGTATATCACTTATCGGACACAAAGGGATTTTAAGCGCTCAAAAGCTACAGATATCAACTTTAGCATTCATAAACTTCTCAATAAAGACCAGGTAGTTGTCCATGAAAATGCCAATAAAGACAGTGATGTCTTTAACACTCTTCGTGATTTGACAGCAGGGATTGTTGGGAAATCAATCGGACTGCAGATGCTTCCTAAACATGTAGCCAATGCTCACCAAAAAGGGGATATCCATTATCACGATTTGGACTACAGCCCCTATACACCGATGACCAACTGCTGTTTGATTGATTTTAAAGGTATGTTGGAAAAAGGTTTTAAGATTGGAAATGCAGAGGTAGAAAGTCCCAAGTCTATTCAGACTGCGACAGCGCAAATTGCACAAATCATTGCTAACGTTGCTTCTAGCCAATATGGTGGCTGTACGGCCGATCGGATTGATGAAGTCTTGGCGCCGTACGCGGAGAAGAATTACCAAAAACACCTTAAAGATGCAGAAGAGTGGGTTTTACCTGAAAAACGTGAGAAATACGCTTGGAAGAAAACGCAAAAGGACATCTACGATGCCATGCAATCTCTCGAGTATG
>CALIJI010000010.1 GCA_938017895.1 uncultured bacterium | reverse complement strand
AAGTGGTACGCGAGCTGGGTTCAGAACGTCGTGAGACAGTTCGGTTTATATCCGGCATGGACGTAGGATTCTTGAGGAGATTTGTCTCTAGTACGAGAGGACCGAGATGAACGAACCTCTGGTGTATCGATTGTGGCCACCTGCTGCAGTGTCGAGTAGCTATGTTCGGTTAAGATAAGCGCTGAAAGCATATTAAGCGCGAAACTGACTCCAAGATTAGGAATCCCATGAGGACACAGAAAGATGATCTGTTTGATAGGCGCAAGGTGTAAACCTGGTAACAGGCTAGCCGAAGCGTACTAATAGTCCAATCGCCTTTTTATGTCCATATTCACTGAAATAATCTTGTATTATTGGCGTGAATATGGTAGACTTAACTAGTATTTGGTGATTATCAAGGATAATCGCTAGTCAATCTAAAATCTTGGCATTACCAAATAATACCAAGGACATCGAAATGAGGTTTTGGCTCACCGCTTAGTGATTTGTGGCGAGTTGAAGCGCAAAACCTTTTTTCGGTGCCCATGGCGCTGGGGAAACACCTGTTCTCATTCCGAACACAGAAGTTAAGCCCAGTAGCGGCGAGCATACTACGAAAGTGGGAAAATAGCACGGTGCCGAATTATAAAAAACTCCTCCTAATCGGTGGAGTTTTTTCGTTATTTATTTTTTTGGCTTTAAAAATACTAGTAAGAAATGGTGTTACAACTTATTTTATGCTTTTATATTCGAATACCTCACCCAATTCAATAGGAAATATTTTTACTTTTTGGTTGTATTTTCGAATTTTATTACTTAATTCATTATATTTTTCAAGAGGAATTTCTATATGAATAATATCTTCAAAAGGAATATCCTCTAAAGAACGAATTTCAGTTTCACTAAATATTTTTGGTAATTTTGCAGTTTTGTTTAGATTTTTAATACCAATAATTACTGGGAAATTTTCTCTAATGTCAGAATATTTTTCAAAAGATTCCCACGTATTTTTACAAGTTTTATTTATTTTTCCACTCCAAGATTTTTTTGAATTGATTTTATTTTTCTTTCTCCAATTGAGAATATTCATAAGTGAACGCGGAGCAAGTATTGTATATGCTAAAACATACATTTTTGTGTAATGTCGCACAATCCAAAAAATACTATTTCCAAAACGAAAAGTTTTAGGGTTCTTAAAATTATGATTATCTGCATAGCATCTAGCGATAATTCTTTTATTTACTAGAGATATTGATTTCATACTTAATTTTTTAGAATAAATAATCAAGTAGTCATCTTGCTGGGTTTTTAATCCATTTTTTAAAATATTGTCAAAAATTGGTGTAATATTTCCACTAGAGTTATACTCAAATCCTCCAGTTCCGTGCCAAAATTTTACATTTATAATACTATTTTTATACTCTTTTAGCTCGTTTTCGGTAAAATTAGGTAAAGTATTCGAAAATTGTTTTTGAAGCTCTAAAATCGCCTTATTTTGTGTTTTATTTTTTATTGATTTTGGTAAGAAAAATATACAAATTTGCTTAGGTAGCTTACGATAGAACTCATTGTTTATTCGAAAAATCATAATAAAATTATAACATAAACAGATTATAAATATAAAATATTACAATATAATAAAAAAGTCCTTATGTAAATATTGACAAAAAGCATAAGTTGTGCTATAATCTTAAACGTAATCAGTTAATAGATTAAAACAAAGGAGATTAAATGGCTGGAACTAAAGCTGGCGGAGCGAAGGCTGCCGCAACTAATAAAGCAAAATATGGCAAAGATTTTTATTCGCGAATTGGCCAAAAAGGCGGTAAAAACGGAACAACTGGTGGTTTTGCCGCTAACCGTGAGCTTGCAAAAATTGCTGGTCAAAAGGGTGGACGAATTAGTCGTCGTGGACCTGCTAAAACTTCAATTACAATGATGGCTCAAGATTCTGAAGAGTCAGTGATTGAAGTGCGACGCGCTGCTTAATTTGCTTAATTAAAATATAGATATGAAAGAAAAATAGACTTTCCCTAGGATGGTCTATTTTTTGACTCGTCGTAGACTTTTGAATCGGGAGTCATTTACAGTCCAAGTTGTTCCACATGCGGGACATTTATAAGATAGATCGCTTTTTTGAAATCCGTTCACTGTACAATTTGGGCATAAGCTGCGTTTATGGATCCAGTCTCGGTAAGTGTCGAGCTTTCGTTCGGATATATTTGAGTCAAAGCAGATTCCGTATTGTGTAGCAAGGTTATTCTTAGCAAATTCCCAAGCTTCCATCTCCATTTGGAGTAACTCTATATCAAGATTAAAAGTTTCATGGCCTAGTAGCGCATGAGCTAGCTCGTGAAGAATTAATAGATGAAAATTGGTAGATTCTAGATTGAAGAAAATTGTGTTTTTTTGTTTCGACCAATGAAAATCATCATTTTCTTTAAAGATAAATTGCGGAAAATCTTTGCGCAAAGTTTTAACAAAATCTATATTCATACTAAACTTTTAGCGCCTTTTTTTATAAAATTAAAGTAGTTATAAATTACGGATTCTTGAGGCTTTCCGACTAGAATTTTAGGCTTATGAAAGATTTTCGAAAATTCTGCTAATAAAGTTTTTGGTATGTTATTGTTTATTGCAGTAGTCATTAATTCTATTTTACGATGAAAAATTTAAAAATTCAACCTTCAAAAAACTCTAAAGCTAAAACTTGACAAAACTGTTCGGGGGGGGGGTATAATCAAAATGCGATTTTTAATATTTTTTAAAGGATAAATATGAAGAATTTTAATTCGTTCAATACTCAGCCAGAGTATTTAGAAAAAAGAATGATGTGTTTAATAACTTAACGTACGATAAAACAGGAACAAGCCTCGATAATCTTGTCGATGATCTTAGGAATGGCTATGAGGAAAGAAGTTTTGTTGCTACAGCCGATGCCTATAGAGCCACTTTACAGCAAAGGCTTATTAATGAGGGAAGCTATGCTAAAAATACTAGAGAAGAACCAATTTCATCTATGCTAAAACTAGATAATGGCAATTATATTGTTACTTACGCTGGCTTTATGGGGTTGGTTAAAACTAACAAAGAAGGTAAAGCACAACTAGAAGATCTTATTGATATGAGTGATAAGGATGAAGATTTTAACCCATATAAAGGTCTTACTATCGGCCAACCAACTGATAGGGGGGAAACTCCTTTAGTACTAACCGTTTTTAATAGAGGAAATAGGTCAACTGGGAATACTGATAATGCAGAGTATCTGAAATTCCGAAAAGGTTTGAGTCGGCAGATTATAGACTACTACGAAAATATGAAATAGGTTACATATTAAAAATAGCCTTCAAAAAACAAGGGCTATTTTTTAGTTTTAATGCTTGAAAAATCTTTTATAATCTGTTAAAATAATAATCAATCTATTGAGCAGGTTAATTTTGACTATGTTCAAAGAAATACAATTAAGGAAGGAGTCTTAAAGACTAATGGCAACAGCCAAAAAAATAACAATGGACGAATTGTTGGCGTCTGCTCCAGAGAGCGCAAACCAACTAGTACAAGGAGAAACCGTTGAAGGAGTCGTTCTATCGGTTCGTAAGCACGAAATTCTAATCGATTTGGGCGCAAAAGGTGTTGGTTTTGTACCACGCCGAGAAGCGGGTCATTCTCGAAACCTAACTGAAGGGGAAGCCGTGACTGCAAGCGTTGTTGATGCAGAAATGGATAACGGAATGTCTCTTCTATCTCTTCGAAAAGCCGCTAAGGATCGTGGATGGGAAGAGGTTTCTGCTAAACTTGAATCGGGTGAGGTTATCGAAGTTATTCCTTACGATGCCAATCGCGGAGGTTTACTTGTAGAGTATGAAGGAATTCGAGGATTTTTGCCTGTTTCGCAGCTTTCGGCTGAACATTACCCACGTGTAGGTGCTAGTGACAAAGATGAAATTCTAAGTCGTTTGAATGCACTAATTGATAAGCCGATCTCAGTTCGAATTCTAGATGCTGATCGCAAAACTAATAAGTTAATTTTTAGTGAAAAAGAAGCCGTCAAAGATGGTCTCAATGAACGATTCGAGAGTCTCAAAATAGGTGACGATGTCGAAGGTATCGTAACTGGCGTTGTTGATTTTGGTGTTTTCGTGAATGTTGATGGAATTGAGGGATTGATTCATATTTCAGAAATTTCTTGGGAACGAGTAAGTGATCCAAAAGATTATGTGAAGATTGGCGACACAGTTAAGGCTAGAATTATATCAATTGACAAGGATCGCTTGAGTCTATCTATGAAGCAGCTCACCGAAGATCCATGGCTAACCGAGGTTGAAGATTTTAAGAAAGGGTCTAAAATCGAAGGTACTGTAACTCGAATTACTCCTTTTGGGGCTTTCGTGCAGATTTCTCCAGCGATAGAAGCACTTGTTCATGTTTCTGAGCTTGGCAAAGGGAATGACGTAAATCCAGAGAATGTATTCACTCTAAATGAACGAAAAGAGTTCGTAGTTATCGATATTGATAAAGAAGGCCGAAAAATTTCACTTAGCCTAACAAAATAATTCAAGCAAAATTCTTGCGTTGAATACTCGAAAATCGGTTGTTATAATCGGTTTTCGAAGTTCAGCGTATGAAAATAAAACCAAAGGAGGTTGTATGAGTCAAAAGAAAATTGTTAATATTACGGATTCGATCACAGTTGATGAGCTTGCGAGCGCATTAAATTTACCTGTTACAACCTTAATTGGTGAGCTATTTAAAAATGGTATTATGGCTACAATCAATCAGCGAATTGATTTTGAGACTGCCACAATTATTATTGAAGAACTCGGTCTTGAGGATGTTGAGCTTCATAAAAAGGAAAAGGCTGATGCAATCACTTCTCGGATAAATAAAATTCACGAAGTGTCTGAAAATGCTAAACCTCGTCCACCGATTGTCGCAGTGATGGGTCATGTTGATCATGGAAAAACTACACTTTTGGATACGATTCTTGATACGAAAACTGTCTCTGGAGAGGCTGGTGGAATTACGCAACATATTTCCGCTTATCAGACAGAACGAAAAGGGCGTAAAATCACACTTCTTGACACGCCTGGTCACGAGGCTTTCGCCGCCCTTCGTCAACACGGTGCAACGCTTACAGATGTTGTTATTATTGTTGTCGCTGCAGATGATGGTGTAAAGCCACAAACTATCGAAGCGATTCGATTTGCGCAGAATGCTAATGCAAAAATCGTTGTAGCGATTAACAAAATGGATAAAGAAACTGCCAATCCTGAACTCGTAAAGGGGCAGCTTGCTGAACGTGGCTTAATGCCTGAAGAATGGGGCGGTGAAGTTGTAATGGTTCCGATTTCGGCGAAAACTGGTTCTGGAATTGATGAATTACTTGACATGGTTCTTCTGACTGCTGACATGGAAGAACTTCGAGCCGATGTTGGCATTCCGGCCGAGGGCTTAGTGATTGAATCGCATATGGAAGTTGGAAAAGGTTCTGTTGTCTCTCTGCTGGTAGAACAGGGCGATATTAAACAAGGTGATTTTTTGATTGCTGGAACGACTTATGGTAAAGTTCGAACGCTTAGTGACTACAAAGGTGAAAGCGTTAAAAAAGCCGGTCCTTCGACTCCTATCACTGTGACAGGGTTTAAGGAATTGCCTCAGTTTGGGGATGTATTTAAAATTGTTAAAAATGAAAAAATAGCTCGCAATCTAGCGCAACGAGCTAAAATTGAAGCCGATAAAAATGCTGCAACTGCCAATGTGACCGGTGCTGATCTATTAAAGATGATGAATCAAAAACACGATGCAGAAGATTTTAATATTGTAATCAAAGCCGACGTTCAGGGATCTCTAACTTCTGTTTCTGATAGTTTGCGCTTAATTGAGACTGATGGAGAAGTGAATCTGAATATCGTAAAATCTGGAATTGGAAACATTACTGAGAATGATATTCGGCTTGCTAGCGCCGATAAAAATGCGATTATTTATGGTTTTAATGTGGAGTTACCGCCAGCTATTAAAAAAATTGCTACTCGCGATCGGGTGGAGGTTCGAATTTATAAAGTTATCTATGAACTCCTTGATGATGCACGCGCTGAAATGGAAAAACTTTTAGCGCCAGAAGTCGTCGAGACTGAAATTGGATCACTAGAAGTCAAAGGAGTTTTCCGCACGATGAAAGAGGAGATTATCGCTGGTGGTGAAGTTAAGACTGGTCGCATCTATGCTGGCTTGCTTGCTCGAGTGATTCGTAAGAAAGAACAGATTGCCGAAGTTGAAGTTTCAAGCGTTCAGCGCCAACAACAAGAAGCTAAAGATGTTGTCGAAGGTGAGATGTGTGGTCTTTCGCTCAAAACTAAAAAGAAAATCCAGCTTGAAATTGGCGACAAACTGGAATTTTTCACTCGTGAAGTTGTTGCTCGTAAGCTAAAAGGCTAGTAGCTACAGATATTTATAGAGCTTATCATAAGGGTAAGCTCTATTGACTTTTTTGGATTGTTATGGTATAGTTTTTAAAGATGGAAAAACCAAAAATAAACAATTATAATTCGCTAGAAAATATTGATGAGAACCGAGAAAAATTCGTTCAGGAATTTAACAAAAAAGTTGTAGATTTAGACTTTCTCGAAAACAGTGATAATGCTTTCAAGATGACAAAGAATCTTGCGAATGGTAAAGAAGTTGATATCTATACCGTTCATAAAGGTGATTTTAATTTGCTTGTCTCATCACCTTTTTTGGTTTTTATGAATCCAATAGGCTCCGATATTCGAAATAACTTCTTTTGTGATCAGGAAAATATTATTAAAGCTTCAAAAATGAGCTTTGATGAAATGCGCCTAGAATTTGGTTTTGGGAATAATTATATTTCAACTTCTTTTATATCAAATGAAAACTTTAAATCTCTTAATTGGGGGCTCTGTAGCCCTTGGAGTTTTGGCTATTCTCAGATTGAACCTAATGATATTATTAATGGTGGCGCAAGTGATCAGTGGACGTCTGGTGAAAAAACTCTTCGTGGTGAGATAAGTGAGATTAGCTCTTATTTATATAATGATTTACACTTTGATGACTTAAATTATAATGAAATTGCGCTTTGGCGTTACGAGGATATGGAAAATTCCCAGCCGCGAAAACCTGATTTTATTGTAACCGGTGCATATACGACTGATAAATTTAAAAGCAAGAACATTGATCTAGCCGCCCAAGCTGCAGCGGAGTTTAACGTTCCGGTGATTATTTTTGATGAAGAAAGTTTTACTGATCAAAAAATATCAGAAATTGACTCAATGATGGAGAAACATTTAAATGGCGAAATTTCGAATATGGATTTTTTGAATTTTTACCTTCGCGGTGCGCAAAGTTTTGATTTAAACTATCCTACCGAGCAGAAATTATATGCTAACGAAGTCTATCAGGCTCACCTTAATAATATTGGTGAGATTATGAAAAATTTACGCCATAATTCAGACTTTAAAAACGAAAAATCAAGCGAAAACTTATTTGAAAATCTACAAAATATTCGAGATATTTATCTAAAACGGGATGCGGTAATTCAGTCCTGGAGTGATGCTTTTATTTCTAAAGCTGGACTTACGAAAGGGCTTTTTGCTGTGGATTTTTCGATTAATAATAGGGGAAATGAAGAACTTGAATATGTTATATCGGAGGCTGATCGTAATTTGCGTCGAGAGATGTTTGAAATCGAAAAAGAAGTTCTTGAAAATATGGTCGTAAATAATTTTAAATATCCGCAAGGGATTAAAGAATTTCTATCGGTCAATGAGCCAAATATTATAATGCTTGATGATGAAGAAGTTAACTTTGAAGATGATTCTATTCAAGTTAATCTTCCTGATATGAATCTTACTTTAGGTGAAGGGGCGCCTAATTTCATTAAAAAATCTATCCGTATAACCGAAGAGGAAATTGAAGACTTGAAAAAACTTTTTGCAAAAATTGAAAAATAATTATGCTTGTGTTAAAATTAGTATAACTAAACAAGGAAAAGCAATGTTTGAATTAGACGAGAAATTTTTCGAAGAGATTGGGCTAAACAGAATGCCTGTGAATGAGCAAGAAGAGTTTAAAAAACACATTCAAGAAGAAATTGAAGTGCGTGTGGGTGAGAGAATTTCTGACGGTATGTCGCCAGAAAAACTAGATGAATTTGAAGCGATTATTGATGAAAATTCAGATTTTATTCAGAATTGGGTTTTAATGAATACACCTGATTATAAAAACGATGAAATTTATCAGACTTTCGTTGATCAAAATAACGGTCAAGAAAGTGCAGAGATTATGAATGAGTATGCGGCTATGAAGTGGCTTCAGGTCAATCGTCCAGATTTTGCACAAATTATTGAAACTGTGATGAATGAAATGAAGGGTGAGCTTCGCGCAAATATCAATAAGATTATTGGCTAAGTAAAATAAAATACCAGCTTCTAAAAAATGAAAGCTGGTATTTTATTTTTTTAGATAGCCATTTATGAAGCTCTCTGCGGTAGTTTCTTTGCCTGTTGGTGTAATCAGCGTTTTTATGTTTAGAAACGCTCCATCGGCAAATTTAAGCGTTAGGGGCGATTTTTTCATATCATGGTCTAAGGCTTCCGCGGATTTTATTATGATAGTGCGCTCGTTGATCATGATTTTACTTTTTGGGAAGATTTCGAAAGCGCGAATTTGCTGTTCTGCTTGTTTTGCGGTTTGATTTTTTGGATCTAAAATCGAATCACTTTTTTTAAGAAGTTGGCAATATTCGGCTTGTGAGTTATCTTGTTTTTTGCCTTTTAGCTCGCCAGAAATAATCTTTGGCAAATCTCGCACTAGCATTTCAGCGCCAATTTTACCACAAATTTCATAAAGCTCGCTAGCAGTTTCTGTTTTCGAAAGTTTAATTTCTTCTTGCGAATAAACATCGCCAGCATCCATTTCTTTTGAGAGCTTCATTAGCGAAACGCCAGTTTTTGAGTTGCCATTTAAGATTGCACTCTCAATTGGGCTTGGCCCGCGGTATTTTGGTAGAAGTGAAGGGTGGACATTCACTATTGCGGGCGTAAAAAGATCGATTATTTCTTGCGGAATAATTCGCCCGAATGAAACTAAAACACCCACTGGGTTTTCGAAAGTTTTCACAAAATCAACAATTTCACTCATTTTTTGTGGTTGGAGAACGGGAATTTTAAACTTTTCGCCAATTTTCTTAACTTTTGGCGATTGGAGCTTTTGACCGCGACCTTTTTTGGAGTCTGGTTTGGTGATAATTCCAGCAATTTCGAAATTTTCGTCAATTAATTTTTGGAGCGAAACGGCTGAAAAATCTTCTGTACCAAAGAAAATTATAGGATTTTTCATCTATAAATCTCCCCAAAGGTCTGAGTTGTTCTCAATATCTTTTTCATAATCTAATGGCTGTAATTCACCATCTTTGTCTAAGCGATAAAATGCATCTTTTTTATCGCGGATATGATCAATGAAAAGAACGCCGTTTGTATGATCAATTTCATGCTGAAGAACACGAGCTAAGAAACCTTCTGCTTTAATTCGAACCTCATTGCCGTAGATGTCAAGCGCTTTAACGCGAACTTTCGAAGCTCGCGGAACTTTACCATAAATTCCTTTAATTGAAAGGCAGCCCTCAAAATCGATGTCGGTTTTTCCTTCGAATTTTGTAATTTCAGGATTGATTAAAGCGGTGAATTCTTTGTTATTTTTATCATCTAAATCGCTTCGAACAATAATGATTTTGTAGAGTTTGTTAATTTGTGGTGCAGCAATTGCTGCCGAAATTTCATGATGGTGGGCATTTTCCCAATCAAGGCTGGCGTTAATCATATCTTGCACAATTTGGCGAATTTCATCTGTAATGACATGCACGCGTTCGCATTTTTTGCGCAAATTCTGGTTAGGCAAGGTTATAATATCTTCTTTTTTCATTGTTTTTATTATACCATTTTTAGGGTAAAAAAGCTACAAAATCATTGATTTTTAGGTTTGACTATGGCAAAATTAAAACCGGATATTTGAAATGGTAAATATTTCGAATGAGCTAAGAATGCTCCGCACTTTAGAAAGAGGTGGTTATATGGCTGATAAGAAGCATGACAAGAGTGGTTGGATTTCTCAATTAAAATCACATAAAAAGAAAACCAATACTCGCAGCGATGGTTCCTCTAAGAAGTTTAAAGGGACTAATAAGCATATTTCAGAAGGTATTAAGTCTAATACTTGAAGAAAGTAGTCTCAAGGTTAGCAAGCTATATAGCTCGTTTTTATTTTAAAGAGAAAGGTTAATTTTGAATATATATAAATCTTATAAATATTGGGAAGTTCTGCATTTATATGAACACATTATCGTGGATGAATTCTGGCGAAGAATGCATGAAGGAGGATGGGTTTATTTTGAGGACTATTCGGTATTAGGTTTCACTTGGCCTAATGGCGGGATTACTGAAATATCTTTAAAGTCGAAAAATGAAAATATATATTCAGAATTTGAAAAATTTATGGATCAAAACTTGCAGATTGAAGATTGGGAAATTGAAAAATACGCTAATCAAATTTTTGCAGAAGAGCAATCTTGGCGATTTGATGATAATTTTGACTTGAGTAAAATTCGCAAAATGTTAAATGAAATTCACGCTTCGAAATATTTTTTCGAAAAGCCAATTTTAAGATTTAAACCTCACGAAACGAGCGCGTTTTCTTCGCAATATTTTTCGAAGCCGAGAAATCGGCGCGATATTTTGCGAATTTCGGTTGAATCTGAAAATGCTAAAACCCGCGATTTTTTGCTTGAAAATCTTTCGCGATTCATTAGTTTTAGTTTTGGTTTTTATCACTTTAAAAATCGGGATTTCAAGAATTCTCGAACGGGATATTTTTCAATTGGAACTTATTCGCACCGCGATGTTTTACGTGATTTCAACGAGCGGATTTTGGATGAAATTTCAGATTTTTTGCGTGAAGATTTTTCGAAAGCAGTAAAGAGCGAATATTTTGAAAAGTCAAAAGTTATAATTTATTTCAATCAGCGAAAAGAAACGCTAAATCTAGACATTTTCTAAAAAACTCTTGACAACATACATATATACACTAAAATTAGGAGTAGAAGTTTTGATTAGTGAATTTTTGGTTATTTTAACAGGAGGTAAATATGGACGAAATAACCACAAATATAGAAAAGGAGTTTGGCATAGAATTAGGCCCTGTAATAGATAGGTATTTTGATAGAGATATGCCCGATCAGAGTATATATTTTTTTGAAAAATATGCTTTAATCGTTACTGATTATTTTAGCGATAATGATATAAAAATATTTTACCCGAAAAAAATATCGGAATATAGTAAAGAATTTAAAAGGTATATAAAAACTAATAGTGGTGATATTGGAATTCTATCTTCTGACGGTTGGATTATTTTGGCAGAGATAGATTAATAAGTAGTTGTTTTATGAAAGAAATTACAGCTTTTTTAGATCTAATAAAACCAAAAAATGACAGGGAAATGCTTTCGATGTTGATTTATCTTGCGTTGATATTTTTTGAAACGGATAATTATGAAGGTATAGAATATCTTGCGAAAGATTATTACGGTCGAATGGTTTCTGAGGGACGAGGTTTTTCTGATCCTGATAATAAATTTTCGCCAAGCGTGGTGGAGTTTGGTGAATTGACTGGCTTTATGCTTGAAGATATTGAAAAGATAAAATCTGGCAAAATAACGAAAGATGAAGCAAGAAAAGCTAATTTAGAATATCTAAAGAGTTACATTTTTAGCACTTCGAAGAAAGATAGTTAAATCAACCCTGGTGGGTCTAAATCAACTCGCCATTGTGGCTTGCCTTGAAATTCGCGTGCAATTGTGAGAAGTGGTGCGCGTTTTTTGCTCTTAATGATAATTTGCCAACGATAAGTTTCTCCAATTCTTTCGTAAAAAGCTGGAGTCGGTCCGAAGAGCTGAACTTTACCTTTGAATCTTTCGCGAATTGCCTTGGCCTCTTTTTGCGCATTTAAAATAGCTGATCTCTCAGTTTTATAAATACAAGTTAATTTGAGAAGATAAACAAAAGGTGGAAAATTTTCTTTTTTACGTTTTTCGATTTCGAAATTATAAAAATCGATATAGTTTTGTTCCACTCCAAATTTTACAGACGGAGCATCGGGCTGAAAAGTTTGGACTATTACATTTGTTTCGCTTGAGTGACGACCGACGCGACCTACGACTTGTGCAATTAGTTGAAAGTTTCGTTCGCTAGAAGTAAAATCTGGCAAAGCTAAACCTGCATCCGCTTGAATAATGCCTACGGTCTTGAGTTTCGGAAGATCTAATCCTTTGGCGATAACTTGCGTGCCAATTATAATTTCAATTTCGCCCGAGACTATTTCGTTATACATTTTTTCAACTGTTCTATTGGAGTCTGAATCGGCATCAAAACGTGCAATTTTTTTATTAGGAAATAGCTTGCGAACTTCTTCCTCAATCATTTTTGTGCCAATTCCTTTATGGATAATTTCAGGTTCGCCGCAATCGGGGCATGAGAGTGGTATTTTTTCGCTATGGCCGCAGATATGGCAAATAACCTTATGTTTATCTGTATGTAAAGTTAGGGGCAAGAAACAATTTGGGCATAATGCTTGCCAGCCACAATTATGGCACATCGTTATTGATGCGCTTCCACGTCGATTGTGATAGAGTAGGACTTGTTTATTTTCGCTTAGAGTTTGATTCATTTCGCTTAAAAGTTCTTTTGATAAAAAGCGATGGTTGTGAGAAGATTTTTTAGTTAAATCAATTATTGAAACTTTTGGTGGCCTAGCTTGTTTTTTAGCAAGTTCAGTTAGTTTTATAATTTCGTTTCCGCCATTTTTTGCTGAAATTTCTGCTAGAAAGTAATCTTCAACTAAAGGTGTTGCCGATCCTAAAATTACTTTAAAATTAAAATATGACGCTAAAAAACTACTGACTCGTAGGGCAGAGTATTTTGGTGTTTGCTCTTGTTTGAAGCTTGGCTCGTGAGCTTCATCGATTATGATTAAGCCAAGATTTTTGACCGGAGCGAAGAGTGCTGAGCGCGCACCAATAATAATTTGTGGATCAGTATCGTTTAGTATTTTTAACCAAGTCTTATGTCGCTCAGATTCGGTTTGACGTGAGTGTATAACTTTTATATTCGTGAAATGGCTTCTAAAATTTATAACTAATTGAGATGTTAGTGCAATTTCTGGTATAAGAATAATCGCTGATTTATTATTTTTTAGAGCCTCTTTTACTTGATTTATATAGATTGAAGTTTTACCCGATCCTGTGATTCCGTGAAGAAACACAGTTCCGCTATGTATTTTATTTAGTTTTTTTATAGCATTTTGCTGCTGTTCTGTGTATAAAAAATTTGAACGGTTTTTACAATTTATATCTGTTTCAGTGATTTCATTTTTTGTGAGGCGACGTGATTTTTGAACTCCATTAGGTAAAATTCCGCTCAGGACTTGCGATAAGTGTGTTGCATAATATTGACTTATCCATTCAGATGCTTTTATTAGATGATCTGGGATTGGTTGGTCTGAAATGACTCTTTGAACTTTGCGGGTTTCAAAATTTGGTTTTTCTACAGTTTTCCAAACTATACCAGTATTTTTTTTGTTGCTAATTGGAATTTCGACAATTTGACCCCTCTGAAGTTTTATATCAGATGAATAAGTAAAAACTTCGCTCTCATTGCGAATAATTTTAAGCGGAGCGATTTCGTAATAGTTTTCCATCTATTTTTATTATATAATAAAAATATGTATTTTGAAAATCGAAACTCAGCAGGGAATCTTTTGGCGGAACAACTTTTCGAGAAATATCGCTTCGAAGATTGTGCTGTTGTCGCTTTGAATGAGGGCGGTGTTTTGGTTGGTGAACCTATTGCAGCGGCTCTTCATAGCGTACTCAATCTACTTTTGAGTGAAGAAGTTGAACTTGCCGGCGAAAACTTAATTTTGGGTAGTGTTTCGCAAAATGGTAATTTCGTGCGTAATTCTTTTATGACGAATGCTGAATTTGAAGGGTATGTCGCAGAAAGCTTTGGCACTTTCCAGAAAGACCAATTTGAGAAATTTCAGAAAATTAATCGCTTAATTGGCGATGGCGGGACAATATCTCTAGACCTGCTTAGGAATCGCAATATTATTTTAGTGAGTGATGGTTTTGCTGAAAAGGCTACGCTTGACGTTGTGCTGGATTTTTTAAAACCGATTGATTATAAGAAACTTATTGTTGCAGCTCCGGTTGCAAGTGTTGAGGCTATTGATCGGCTACATATTTCTGCAGATGAACTCCACATTCTTGACGTCAAGGCGAATTATTTCGGCGCGAATCATTATTATGATGAGAACGAGCTTCCTTCTCGTGAAGAGGTTGTTAAAAAAATAAACGAAATCATTTTAAATTGGCGTTAAATTGCTTGCGAAAAAAGCTTATTTTTTGTAAAATAGGAGATAAGAGAGCTAAAAATGGTAGATTTGGATATTTTTATTACATCACGAGTTAAGCGAAAAATTGTCGTATTTTTTGTGACTTATCCTGCTATCAAGATGCATATACGAGGGTTGGCAAAACTTCTCAAAGAGGATCCAGGAAACATTCAGCGTGAACTTAATAAGCTTGAAAAAGCTGGATTTTTATTTCGCGAAAAAAAGAAAAATACATTTGTCTATTTTTCGAATACGGATTTTCTTTTGTTTAAGGAACTGCAGTCGATTGTTATGAAGGTTCGTGCGCAACAGACTGTTTCGCGAAATCCTCGTTTTTTGAATAATTCTGTTAAGAGGTAATAAGATGTCGCTTTCTGTGAGCGAAATTATCGAACAAATTTTAGAGAATCGTGGAATTTTGAAAGAGAATCGTGAGGCTTTTCTGAACCCAGATTATAATAATCAGCACGATCCTTTTTTGTTGCCCGATATGGAAAAAGCGGTTGAACGACTTTTGCAGGCGCACAAAAAACAAGAAAAAATTACTGTATATGGTGATTATGATGTTGATGGAGTTTCTGCCTCGACTATTATTTTGGATGCTTTTGAAAAATTTGGCTTCAAAAATGTTGATTATTTTTTGCCGGATCGCTTTAAAGATGGCTATGGAATGAATGAACGAGGCGTGAAACTACTCGCCGAACGTGGAACTAATCTAATTTTAACAGTTGACTGTGGAAGTTTAAATCACGCTGAAATTGGTTTTGCGAAAGGCTTTGGAATTGATACAATTGTGACCGATCACCATAATATTGCTGAAGTTCAACCGAATGCGGTGGCAGTTGTGAATCCTCGCCGAAAAGAAAATCAATATCCGCAAGCCGAGAAATTCGCAGGTGTTGGTGTAGCTTTTAAATTGATCCAAGCTCTACAAACCAGACTTGACGGCTTACCGCTTGGCCAAGAGAAATGGCTTCTTGATATGGTGGCGCTCGGTACGGTTTGTGATATTATGCAGCAAACTGTTGAAAACCGTCAAAATACTTTTTGGGGCTTGAGAGTAATGGAGAAAACTCGGCGTAATGGTCTCAAGTCAATGCTAGCTTATGCTGGAATTGATAAACCGAATAGTTCTACGCTTGGTTTTGTTTTAGGGCCGCGGATTAACTCAGCTGGTCGGCTTGAAACGGCAGAAAAGGCCTTGGATCTAATGATAGAAAAAGATAACTTTAAAGCCCTAGAGAAGGCTAAATATCTAGATGAGTTAAACAAAAAACGGCGCAAGCTTCAAAGTGACGCTCTCGAAATTGCAATTCAAAAAGCTAAGGATTTCGAAAATGACAAAGTTCTAGTTATTGCTGACGAAAATTTCAACGATGGTATTATTGGTATTGTAGCGTCGGGTTTGATGGAGAAATTTAAAAAGCCAGTTTTTGTTATTTCGATTAAGGGTGAAATTGCGAAAGGGTCGGCGCGTAGTTTTGGCGGATTTTCGGCTAGTCAAGCTGTCGATAAAGCTCGTGAAATCATTATTAAGGGCGGTGGTCATGATGCTGCAGCCGGTGTGACTCTGCCAACCTCAAAAATTGATGATTTTCGGAAAATCGTTAATCAATTTTATGATTCGCTCAATCTTAAAGATCAGCTCAAATATCTTTTACCGAAAGTGGATATTCAGCTTGAAGATTTTTCGCCAATCTCGTTAGATCTTTTCGAAAAAATTACAAAGCTTGAGCCGTTTGGAAATGGGAATGAAGAGCCGATTTTCGAAATTAAAAAAGTGCGAGTTATGGATCGGCAAGAAATGGGTGACAAAAAACAGCATTTAAAGCTAACTTTAACTGATGGCGAGAATGAAATTAAGATGTTGAAATTTAATGCTCCAGAAGAATTTTTTGCGGAAATCGGTGAAGAAATTGACGTGGTTTTTTCGCTCGGCTTGAACGAATGGCAAGGGCAAAAAAATATCGAAGGGCAGATTTTGTATTTGGAAAGGAAAAGTGTATAATTAACTTATGACTAAAATTCATGTGAATATGATGAGCTCCGCAGATAAAGTTGCTGGCCAAGGTGTTGGCGGTGCTTATGCTGAGCTAATGAATCTTCTTGAAAATCGGGCAAAAAGCGAGTTGAAAATTACTAAAACACTTCGTTCGAAAAACCCAGACATTACACATTTTCACACTATTGATCCACATTTCTATTTAGCTGCACAGTTTAAAAAATATACTGGCCGCAGAGTTGGCTACGTTCACTTAATCCCTGACACTCTTGACGGTAGTTTAGATATGCCGGCAATTGCTGAAAAAATTGTAAAAAAATATCTGATCAAATTTTATGATAAAATGGATCATTTAGTGGTTGTAAATCCAGATTTTAAAGAAGAATTAGTTAAAATCGGTATTGATCGAGAAAAAATAACTTATATTCCAAACTTTGTTGCAAAAGATAAATGGTCACCTTTGAATGAGGAAGAGCGAGAGGAATTTCGAAAATTACAAGGTTGGAAAAAAGATGAAATTGTGGTTTTTGGCGTTGGTCAAGTTCAGCAACGAAAAGGTATTGATGATTTTGTAAAGTTAGCAGAAAATAATCCTGATATTAAATTCGTTTGGGCTGGCGGTTTTTCGTTTGGAAAAATTACCAGTGGTTATGAGCGCTACAAAAAAATAGTTGAAAATCCACCAAAAAATTTGAAATTTTTAGGAATTGTGCCGCGCGAAGAAATTCGAAAGTTTTATGCAAGTTGTGATTTATTTCTTTTGCCAAGTTATGCTGAGCTTTTTCCGATGGCTATTTTAGAAGCAGCTAGTTGCGGGGCGCCAATAATGCTACGAGATTTGGATTTGTATAAAAATATTCTTGAAGGAAAATATCTTTGCGGTAAAGATTTCGAAGAGATGAATGAAGTAATTAAAGACATTTCGAAAAATCCAGAAAAATTAAAAGAATTTAAAGCGAAGTCAAAAGAAATTTCAGATTATTATTCAGAGGACAGACTGTTAAAAATTTGGATTGATTTTTATCGAGAACAGGCAAAGTTAAAATAATTTTATTAAAATTATTCAAAATTGAGCAATTTTATTTTCTTCTTGCTTTTTTAAAAAAACTTTGGTAAAATGGTAACTAGTATGAGTATTAGTGTAACAAGGAAAGACCAGAAAGAAGCTAACGAAAATATTATTCGTCGCTTTAATCGAAAAGTTCTACAAAGTGGAGTTTTGAGCGAAGCTAAAGCGTCTATGCGATTTTCGAAACCAATTAGTAAGAGCGAACGTCGTAAAAAAGCTATTATTCGCAACCAACGAAAAGCTGAAAAAACTATGAAGATGCGACTTGGAATTCGCTAAAATCACAAATTGTCGGTCGCAAAGCCGACTTTTTGTTTTTCTAAGGAGTAGGAGAATATGGATTTAAAAGATAAAATAAATGCAGATTTAAAAACAGCAATGCTAGCGCGCAATAATTTTGAGACTACGGTTTTTCGCGGGCTTAAGGCAGCAATCTTAAATGAAGAAGTTAAACTTGGTAAGCGTGAATCTGGACTTACGGACGCTGAAATCGAGGTATTGATTGCGCGAGAAGTTAAAAAGCGAAAAGAAGCTGCGGCTCTTTTAGATGAAGAGCGTGCTCAGAATGAGCTAAAAGAAGCTGAAATTCTTTCAAAATATTTGCCAGAAATGCTTAGTGAAGATGAAATTCGATTAGCTGTTCAGGAAGAAATCACAAAACTAGAAGAAAAATCGCCGAAATTTATGGGACAAGTTATTGGCCAGCTGAAAACTAGATTTGGCACTTCAGTTGACGGAGCGATACTAGCAAAAATCGTGAAAGAAGAATTAAAATAATCATAAAAACCTATTGCTTTTTGGTGTCTCTTACTATATAATTAGAAAGTATTTGGTTTTGCCACCTTAGCTCAGCTGGTTAGAGCAGCTGTTTTGTAAACAGCAGGCCTTCGGTTCGAATCCGAAAGGTGGCTCCAGAATATGAAAATTGCTGGGGTAGTGAAGCGGTCAAACACAACAGACTGTAAATCTGTCGGCAGATGCCTTCGAAAGTTCGAATCTTTCCCCCAGCACCAGAAATTATTTTTTCCAAAAAATCGGCTCTTATCGGGTCGATTTTTTGAATTGAGCATTGACAATTAAACTAGCTTATGCTATAATACGAAGCATAGATTAAACAAGACAAAAAAGAAAACAAAATATTATGGAAAATTTTAAGATAAACAGATTTGAAGATCAGGACCGAAAGCAAAAAATTAGTGAGTTTCAGACTCTTTCGTTAGAGCATCTAAATCGCCAAAGTTACATTTCTCAGGAGCAGCTTCAAGATGCTAAAAAGGCACATGAAGCGACTAAGGATCGGACGCATGAAGAGGTGCTAAAAATTTATGAACAGGTTGGCGAGAGTGACAACAAAGGTCGAGAAGCTAAAGGTGATATTTTAGAAAAAATTGAACTATCTGGACGAGATAGTTCTGGTATTATTCACCGACAAGATTATGATGAGAAGATTGTTTATTTATCGGATTATCGGGCGAAATTTGCTAGCTATGAAGGTCGGGATGATTTTATGATGCGTGCAGACCAACACCAAACACAGGCTCAACTTGATGAAAACATTGATCAGGTTAAAGGGTTGTCTCGAAGCGTATCATTAGGACGGAAACTATCAAATGTAATGAAGGCTGTAGGATTACAAAAAGCAGCTTAAAATATAAAAAGTCAAGTAAAAAGCTTGACTTTTTATTATGCTTGTGGTAAAATCTAAGAGTAAATTGAAGGTATTTTTTCCATAAGGGAAAATTCCAGAAAATAAAATATAAAAATAAAGAAAAGGACCAGAATGAACAAAGATAAGTTCAATCCTACCGGCGAAAGGCATAGCGCTTGGGACGACGTCGCTCTTCAAGAAGAGATGTTGCGGCAACAACAGGAAGAGCTAATGCGTCGTCAATTAGAGCTTGCGCAGCAAAAGGAGGATTTGTCTCGATATGACGATAGTCAAAATAAGGCGTTCTTTGACAATATAAACAACATCAAAGAAAAGTTCCGAAAAAAATTGCCTGTTGATCATATGGAAAACTATGCAATGGAAATTCGAGACAAAAATAGTGAAATTTCGAAATTGGAATCTCTCCTTGACGAAAATATGTCAATGACAGAATATCACCAAGTCAAACAGCGAATCGAAGCTGCGAGAGCTATAGTCGAAAGTCGAGAAAAAATGCTAAATGCCCTTCTCAATAAGAAAAAAGAAAATGGATACGGCGGAAGAGCTGACATTATCGATAGCTATATTGAAGGCATCATCAACGGCGGTAAATCTGTTAGCGAAGTGGAATTTTCAAAAAACGACACAGGCTCTAAAGTTGATGCAGAGCCTGTAACCAATTCAGAGCCTGAAGATATAAACGAAAAGATTAATAAACAGGTTACTCAAAGTTATAAAATCGACAAAGAGAACCTTGAAAAGCTTAAAAATTCAAAAAACCACATCAAAATCTCTAAAGAAAATAATGCAGAATTTGTTAGTGATGATCAATCTAAACTTGATGAAATTAGTGATCAATTCGATAAAGCTGCGCTTAATGGCGCTAGTCCAGATCAATTGCGTGAAATTGCCGAAATGTATTTTGATGAGCTATCGAAATATAGAGCTAAAGGCGAGATCGGTAATTCTGACCTATATAAGAGAAATACTCCTAGATATAAATTGATGAATGATTATATTTCGGCGATAGAGAAACCAGAGCGTGGTGAGCCTAATGAAATCAATGAAGATAAAGATCCGTCAAAGCTAGAAAAAGCTAAAGAATATTGGGGAAAATTAGGAAAGAAGATCGGAAGGTTCCTGGATGAACATCCAAAAACTAGAAAAGCCGTAAAAGTACTCTTAGGTAGTGCTGTAGTTGGGGCCAGTTTTATGATTGGTAGATTAACGACTGGTGCTAATGAATATGATTCATCTAGTAATAACAATCCTAGAACCGAGCATGTTACCAATGATAACCAGTCGAATCAAGATAAGAGTAAATATGATAGTGCTATAAAGGATGTCCTAGAAAATAATAAGGACGCCGAAAAGAATCTTGAAGGATATAGTGCGGATAAAGATATTTATGAAACTGAGAAGCCACAAAAGGAATATCTTGAAAACTTTTCTGCCAGTCGAGAAGGATTATCGACGGATGACTATCGAAAATTCTTAGCTAATGAAGTTTCGACTAATCCAATTATGATGTTAACTAAGCTTGACCATGCAGGGTTGATTCCAGAATTTTTGGATCATGATGGTGATGGAGATATAACTGATGATCAGCTCCATGAAATTGCCGATAAAATGACAAAAGATCCAGCACTCTTTAAAAAGGTTCAGGATTTCTATAAGAAAGCTGTTGAAAATGCTATTATTGGCGAAGAAACTGAAATTCCAGGGATATTTGATTCTGAATATATTATTAAGGATTCTAATGGAATGCAACGACTTGCTCATGCCAGAGACTTGAGAATCGGCGGAAAAATGCGCTCAATTAAATTGCGATCTAAAAATGCAGATGGATCATTAAAAGAAGGTAAGTCTTATGATGAACGAACTAATTGTAGTCAGGGGGTAACGGTAAAGACTGGCCATAACTTTAATTCTTGGGCTCCTCGAGGTTGTGAAATTCAAATTACACCGAATACTCCAACTCCAGATAGACCAAATAACCCCGGAGAAGAAACTCCACCTCCAACCCCAGATAAACCAAATAACCCCGGAGAAGAAACTCCACCTCCAACTCCAGATACGCCAAAAGACCTTGAGAAGAAAGACTGGAGCAAGCAAAAAGCTGGAGATGAAGTCACGCCAATGGATAAGGGTGATTTTAGGGAAGATAACTCGACTCGTTCTTCTGAGCTGGACTACACCTATAAGGCGGCTCCTCAAATTGGCCAAGAGACACCAAACCTTGGGGTTGACTACGGAAATACTTACAATGGCCAGAAGGCTGAAAATCAATACAATCCGAGTCTTGAACAGCAAGATGATGGCGTAGCAGGTCAATCAGCTGAAATTGATCGCCAGAATCAAGAAGCTGCAGCACGCCAAGCTGAAACAGATAAGGCCGCGGAAAATATTCAAAATCCAAATAGAGTAACTCTTGCGGATGGAACAGTAGTAGATTTACCTCCAACAAATTAAGACAAAAAGGAAAAATAAATGCTAAATAATATAAACATTAAAAAACTAGGACTTGCGCTTGGCGCAATCCTAGTTGCCACATCGTTATCTATCCAAAGCGTCTTTGCTTATGGACCTGAGCGAAAAACTTTTGTTGGTGAGAAGCCAGCAGACTATGTAACATTCAACTCGATGACCAATAATCCTAAGGTCGGTGACGAACGTAACTTTGTCAGAATCAAGGAAGTTGGCCAGACTGGTTATGTTGATAGCGCAAAAATTGTACCAGGGAAGGAATATGAAGTTTATACTTTCTTCCATAACAATGCTAGCTCTTCATTAAATACTGCAGAGCATGGCCATAAAGGTATCGCAAGGGACGTAAAAATGCTTGCCAAAATGCCTTCAATTATTCGTAAGGGTCAGAATGTTGATATTACATCTACGATTTCTGCTTCGAACGCAAGTCCAAGTGCAGTTTGGGATCATGTAACAGTAAGCTCTCCGGAGCGTGATGTTGCTTTGAAGTATGTACCGGATTCAGCAACTGTTTATAGTAACGGTGCGATAAATGGTAAAAAACTTCCTTCAAAGATTTTTTCTGAAGGTGCGCTGCTAGGCTATAGTGATTTAAATGGAATTGTTCCTGGTTGTACAGAATATTCTGGTTATGTGACTTATCGATTTAAAGCTGATTTTACAGACTTTAGCGTAAATAAAACTGTATCTGATCATGGTAAAAATAACTGGTCTAAAACTAAAAAAGCTAATTTGGGTGAAAAAGTTGACTACAAAATTACATACAAGAACCTAGGAACAACTTGGCAAAATAATGTGCAACTAAAAGATGTTTTACCAGCAGGCATGAAATATATTGCGGGGACAACAAAATTGTTCAACGCTAACAATCCAAGCGGTAAAAGTATAAATGATGATTTATTCTCTAAAGGAATTAACATTGGTAACTATGGAGTAGGTACTGAAGCGTATATAGTATTTACTGCAGAAGTAGATTCTTCTAAACTAGCTTGTGGTGTAAATAATATTCAGAATGTTGGACAAATTCACACTCTAAATGGTGCAAAACAAGACACAGCAACTGTTACTGTTCAAAAAGATTGTTCACCGAAAGAACGAGAAGATCCTTGTCCAATCCCTGGAAAAACTCACCTCAAAAAAGGTGATCCAAATTGTAAAGATGGTGGAATTGAAAAATGTAAAATTCCAGGATTAGAGCATTTAAATGCTAATGATAAAAAATGTGCGCAAGTTCCAGGTGAACTTCCACAAACTGGTCCAGCTGAAGCTGCCGCAATGGTTATTGCTGTTATGGCACTTACTAGTGGAATAGCATATTACATGCGAAGTCGTCAAGAATTGAAGACTGCAACTGAGTCAGCAGGAGAAATTAAAAGCAAGATTACTTCAAAAATTGAACAGATAAAATCTAAATTCTTGAAGAAATAGCTATTCGTAAAAATTAAAATGAAACCTCATAATTGTGGGGTTTCATTTAGTTTTGGGGTAATATTTTTATGTCGCACAATTCTGAGGATATATAATAAAACAGCCCGAGAGTGAGTGAGATGGGCTGTTTTGAAGTGGCTGGCCGCCTTTTTATTATTTGGTTGTGATTGAAGCAATTTCAATCTTTGTATATTTTTGACGATGTCCGTTTTCTTTATGAACACGCTTTTTAGCTTTGTAGCGGATCACACGGATTTTTTCTCCCTTAACAAGTTCGTCAACAACTTTTGCGGAAACCTTCACGCCTTTCACAATAGGAGTTCCAACTTCCACTTTGTCGCCATCAATTAGCATCAAAGCGTCGAGTTTGAGCTCTTTTGTTCCTTGCGGGAGGAGGTCCACCAGAAGGGTCTCTTTTTCGCTGACTATAAATTGCTTACCGCCAACTTTTACGACTGCTTTTTTCATAAAATCCTCATTAAAGTTAATATCTTAATTATTTTAACATATAGAACTATAAAATTCAAGTCGGTTTAAAATTTATTGTCGCTTATGTTATTTTGTGGTATAATGCTCATATATGAAGGTGATTTCAATAACTAATCAAAAGGGCGGTGTTGGTAAAACCACCAGTGCGATTAACATAGCTTATTTTTTGGCTAAAATGGGGCTAAGGACTTTATTGATTGATTTTGATCCCCAAGGTAATGCAACTAGCGGTTTAGGTATTGATAAAAGCCAGATCGAGATCACAATGTCAGATGTAATTTCTGGTGAAAAAATGCTAAAAGATGTAATTGTTGACACTGGCTTTTCTGGTTTAAAACTTGCTCCGAGCACACCAATTTTAGCTAATACTGAGGTTGAGCTAGCTAATGCAAAAGGTCGGTTTACTCGACTGAAAAATGCTATAGAAAATGTACGTAATGATTTTGATTATGTTATTTTAGACTCGCCACCAAGCCTAAGTTTATTGACGGTTAACGGATTTATTGCGAGCGATTATTTAGTTTTGCCTGTCCAGGCAGAATTTTATGCCATGGAAGGACTTGGTCAGTTGCTAGAAAGTATGAAATTAGTACGTAAAGGTATGAATCCCAATCTTGAGCTGTTAGGCGTTTTGCCAACAATGGTGGATTCGCGCACAACTTTGAGCGGTCAAGTTTACGAAGAGATTAAAAAATTCTTTCCAGGTAAGGTTTTTTCGACCCCAATTCCACGTAATATTCGCCTTGCTGAAGCACCAAGCCATGGCGTGCCAGTAGGGATTTATGATCGATTTAGCAAAGGGGCTCGTGCTTATAAAGCTGTAGCTAAAGAAATTATTGAACGAACACAGGAGAAGAGTAATGGCTAAAAAAGGCTTAGGCAGAGGATTTTCATCTTTAATCCCGACAGAAATGATTATCGATGATCAGTTTGATCCGACTTTGGGCGTTGATTCAGAGATTAGTAAACTACAGGAGATATCCCTTGATCGAATTACGCCAGATCCAGATCAGCCGCGTCGACATTTTGACGAAGAGTTACTTCAGAAATTAGCTGATTCGATTAAAATCCACGGTGTTTTACAGCCAATTGTTTTAATAAAGAAAGATGACTCTGATAAGTTTGTGATTGTGGCCGGGGAACGTCGTTTTAGAGCTTCCAAGTTAGCAGGTCTAAAGAAAATTCCTGCTATTGTGCGTGAACTATCTGACCAGAATCGGCTTGAGTTAAGTTTGATTGAGAATATTCAACGATCAGACTTGAACGTTCTCGAAACAGCTACGGCCTACCTAAAGCTTCGGGAACAATTTAATATGACAGCTAAGCAAATTGGTGAACGGGTTGGTGGGCGTAGCGAGAGTGCTGTTTTGAATACTTTAAGATTGCTTAATTTGCCGGATGAGGTTAAAAAATATGTTTACTCTGGTGAGCTAAAAGAAGGTCAGGTCCGACCGCTTCTTAAAGTTGATAAAGAGACCGTTTTGAAAATTTTACCAAAAATTATCGAGGAAGGCTGGAGTGCGCGCAAGTTGGAGCAATTTCTTGTTCAGTATAAAAAGCAGCTGCAGGAGCAAAAGGATAAATCAGCTAAAAGCTTGAAAAGCTTAACTAAGATGCCTTTTGAACAAAATGCTAGGAAGATTGCTGCTAGGTTAAAAACAGATGTGAATATCAAAACTTCGGCTCGAGGTAATGGAAGAATTACTATTAAGTTTAAGAATGAAGAAGAGCTTAAGCGGATAGAAAAAATACTCTCGGAATAGATTCATCCGAGAGTATTTTTAGGTGTCAAATTAGGTATCTTTTATATTATTAGATTATTAATTTTAATTTTGTGGATATTCAAAAGTTCGAATTTTATCTATGGGGAAAATACGAAAAGCAACCGGACCAACTATGTCATAAAGAGGTACCGTCCCTAAACCGCTACGAGAGTCATAAGAATTATTACCTTCGCGATTGTCACCCATTACAAAGATTTCATTTTCTGGCACTATCCACTCACCTGGATGGCTTGTATATTTTTTTGGTTCATTCTTAAAATTAGAGTCTGGATTAAATCCATTTTTGTGTCCAGAATTAAAGACTGTAACATCGCCATTGTTGTTAACTTTTACTTTTTCTCCAGCGAAGGCGATTACGCGTTTAATTATATATTGGTCTTTCATACCGAGTTGATATTGTGGATTTTTGAATACTATAATTTCTCCACGTTTTGGTGTATAGTTTGAATTTTTTAAATTGGCCCAAGTTATAGGTAACCTATTGATTATAACTTTATCGCCATCATGAAAGGTATTTTCCATACTTCCACCAACAATTGTAAAGCTTTGGAAGATGAATGAATTAATTAATATTGTACCTACAGTAACCGAAATAATAAAAAAGAAAATCCCCAAAATATCAGTAAGTGTTTTGTGTCTCTGCCAAAAATTACTCTTCATTACACAATTTTAGCATGAATAAATTATTTTTACAATTATGGTTATTTTTGGTTGCTCGTGGTATAATGTATGAAGTATGGATTTTATTAGTGTTTCAAAAAAGCATTCACTTGCTAGCTCAATTGCTCATATTTTTTTAAATATTATTCTCGTTGCAGCCTGTTGGCTATCTATTTTCGTGACCAAGATGCCTTTTTTAGCGATAATTTTGGTTATTATTTCTAAGTGGAGAACTTTTGCTGTGCGACCATTATATTGGGCTGCAAATTTTAAATCAAATTTAGTTGATTTAATCTTTAGTCTTGGGATTGTGGTTTTAATGTTCTCAAGTATAGATTTCTGGTTATCTCAGGCTACTCTAATAATTGTCTATCTGGGGTGGCTATTATGGCTTAAGCCTCAGAATAGTGAAAACTTAGTAAAAGCACAAGCATTACTTTCGATTTTTGTTGGTCTTACTGCCATTTTATCCGTTGCTTATTCGTGGCCTGTTGAGATAGTGGTAATTTCAGCATTTATTATTGGGTATGCTAGTTTTAGGCATGTTCTTTCAAGTGATGAAAATAACAATATTGAACTACTTAGTTTGTTTTGGGGGATGATTTTTGCAGAATTTTTATGGGTTTTAAGTTTTCTACTTGTTGGCTATACCGTTAAAGTTGGCGATATTTTCATCTTTACAATTCCTCAGGCTTCTATAATTGCGACAGTGATAAGCTTTTTAACTTTTGAAGCACTTTCAATTTCGCGAAATAATAATAAAACAGCTCGAGATTTAATTGTGCCAACATTATTTACATTATCTATATGCTTGCTGCTTATTCTACTTTTTTCAACAATTCCGCAAAGTTGAAATAATTAAGCTTATATTAAGGAAGGATTGATATAATAAATATTATGGATAAAGAGGGAAAAATAAGTAATCAAAAAATTATAAAAGTAGACAAAGTTAAAAGGGGTCCTAACTCAGCTATTATTGCTGTCGTGATTGTTGGATCAATAGCAGTTCTTTCGGGCGGTGGAATTATGGTATCTCATCTAATTAAAAAACAATCTTCATCCACAAGCAGTATATCTTCGGGTGAAGACGGTAATTCATCATCGTCTTCATCTATAGGCTCATCTACTGTTGAGGCTGTGGCATCTAAGCTTTCATCAAGTGTGGTTTCGATTGTTGGTACTGCACAGAGCCGGTCTAGCTTCTTTTATGGTAAAGATGAATCTACTTCTACTGCCGGAACTGGAGTGATAGTTACTCGTGATGGATATATTCTTACGAATAAGCACGTAATTGAAGATGCTACGAATATTCAGGTTATTCTTTCTGATGGAACAGTTTATAAAGATGTTGAAGTTGCTGCAAAAGATCCTTTAAATGATTTAGCTTATCTAAAAATTAAAGGCGTCTCTGACCTTAAACCAGCTGAATTAGGTGATTCTAAAACATTAAAAATTGGTCAAGGTGTGGTTGCGATAGGGAACGCTCTTGGACAATACCAGGGTACAGTCACAAGTGGAATTATTTCTGGTGTAAATAGAACTGTAACAGCCTCTTCTGGACGAAGTTCAAGTCGGACTGAGACTTTAAGCGATATGATTCAGACAGATGCTGCAATCAACTCAGGTAATTCTGGTGGTCCACTGGTTAATGCAAAAGGGCAGGTGATTGGTATTAATACTGCTGTTGCAAGTGATGCTAATGGAATTGGTTTCGCTATTCCGATTTCAGCTGCTAAGGGTATGCTAAAATCGCTAATATCAAGTGGAAAAGCTTCTAGATCTGTATTGGGTATAAAATACATATCAATAAATCCAGCTCTTGCGAAGGAGAATAATCTATCTGAAAAATACGGAGCATGGATTCGTGATAGAAGAAGTGATCAATCTGTTCAGCCTGGTGGGGCTGCGGATAAAGCGGGTGTTAAAGATGGTGATATTATTACTGCTGTCAATGGAGTGAAAATTGGCTCAGCTGGATCTGTGTCAAGCTTAATTTCCGAATACTCCCCCGGCGAAACAGTGAAACTTACGATCAATAGGAATGGTCACACGCTAGATGTTAATGCTTCTCTAGATAAGTACTCCGCATTCAATTTAAGATAAATCGCTTTTTGTAAGTTTAAGCTTGTGATATAATAAAGAAAAGAGAGGATAATATGGATATTAATGATTACAAAGAAAAAATGAATCACGCGCTTGAACATTATAAAGGTGAGCTCAAGAAAGTTCGAACTGGACGAGCGCATCCTTCAATGCTTGATGGTGTAACGGTTGAAGTTTACGGTACGAAAATGCCACTCAATCAGATTTCTAATATGACGGCTCCAGAGGCCTCGATGATTTTGATTACTCCTTTTGATACTAATAATATTTCAGCTATCTCTTCTGCAATCCGCGCTGATCAGGGTCTTGGTTTTAATCCGAGTGATGATGGTCGAGTAGTGCGCGTTCCAGTTCCACCTTTGACTGAAGAACGGCGCAAACAAATCGTAAAACAAACGTCCGAAAAAGTGGAAGATGCTAAAATTGCACTTCGCAATATTCGTCAAGACGCACTCAAGGTGGCCAAAAGGTTGAAAGATGATAAATCTATTACCGAGGATGATCTTCGTGGGATTGAAAAAGATATTGATATCGAGATAAAGAATTTTGGTGCAAAAATTGATGAATTATTTAAATCTAAAGAAAAAGAAATTCTAACGATTTAATTTTTATCAGCCCAGAGTTTTATTTGGGCTGATTTTATTTTTATAAAGTAGAGGAGGGTATCTTTAAGAATGGACTTAATTTTCGGAATTATAATTGGTTTAGTTGTTTTAACTATTTTAGTCGGATTGCATGAGCTTGGTCATGCGATGGCGGCTAAAAAAAATGGCGTAAAACTAAAAGAGTATGGATTAGGATTTCCGCCTAATATTTTTAAATTTAATACTAAAACAGATAGAATTTTACCAAAAGGCACTCCTGTTGCGATCAATTGGATTCCACTTGGCGGTTACGTAAAGTTACAGGGTGAAAATGATTCTGATTCTGGAGAAGGTGATTACGGTGCTGCTAGTTTTTGGGGAAAGACACAAATTCTCTTTGCTGGTGTAGCAATGAACTGGCTAGTTGCTATAATTTTATTTGCTTTTTTGGCCTTATTTGGTCTCCCTAAAATGCTTCCGAATCAATTTTATATTTCTAGCGACGCTCGAATAACTGGCGGTGAGATTATTGCGGTTCAGGTAGTGGATAATCTACCGGCAGCAAAAGCTGGTATTCGTCGTGGTGATCAAATTTTAAAAATTAATGGGCAAAAAATTGAAAATTCGGAGCAGATTTCCAATATTACGAAAAATAATGCCGGAAAGAATATAGATATTGAAATTATTCGTGATGGAAAATCATCTATCAAATCAGCAAAAGTTCGCTCTAATAATGATGACAAAAAAGGCTATCTTGGATTAGGGAGCGATTCTAACTCGCAGAAAATTCATTCTACATGGAGTGCGCCAATTGTTGGATTGGGCGTGACAGCTCAGCTTTCGGTGGAAACTTTTCGCAGTTTAGGCGAGCTAATTTCGAATACCGTAACGGGTTTTGTGCAAAAAATTAGTTCAAGTCCTAAAACTCAACAAATTGCTAATGAAAAATTAGAAAAAGCTGGAAAATCTGTTGCAGGCCCTCTTTCAATTTTAGGTATTCTTTTTCCAACAGCTACGCAAGCTGGAGTTGAAACGATTATATTACTTTCTGCTTTAATTTCGCTTAGCCTTGCATGTATGAACGTACTGCCGATTCCTGTGCTAGATGGTGGTCGTTGGCTTTTGACATTTATTTATCGTAAAATTCTTCGAAAACCTCTCACTAAAGAACGGGAAGAGCAAATATTGACATATGGGGTCTATGCTATGTTAATTTTGACGGTTTTAGTTATTATTCTTGATATTGGAAGGTTTTTCTAGTGCAAAAATTTTTTTCGGATGTCTATTCTAAAGATTGGGGAAAGGTTATTTTTTGGCTAATTTTTCCTTTAGTGGCATTTTTTGGCTCACAGGCTATTGTTGCTGTCATTATAAGAGCTGTAGTATTTTTGTCAGTGGGTGGTAATAATGAACTAGTGGCGCAGATTATGCAGAATAATACGACTACTGGATTTTATATTGTGGTAAGTTTTTTGGTAACGTCAATAATTGCTTATTTTATACCTCAAAAGCTTTTGTCTAAAAAGTTCACACCAGATGATTTAGGAGTGCAGAAAGATCTGACTTGGTCTGATGTTGCACTTGGTGTTTTGGGGCTACTTATCACACTTCTTATAGCTGGTGTTTTACTTAGCCTAACTAATATTCATCCTGGGGAGCAAAAAATTGGTTTTTCGGGGATACACGGGCCTTTTCAATATATTCTAGCGTTCTTGAGTCTTACAATTATTCCGGCGATCGTGGAGGAATTTATCTTTCGGGGAATTGCTTATGGTGAGCTTCGAAAAATAAATCCTTGGTTAGCGATGTTTATAGTAAGTTTAACTTTTGGTATTGCTCATTTAGAGCTTAGTCTTGGGGTTACTACTTTTGTGATGAGCTTTGTGGCTTGTTCTATTCGTGAGAAGATAACTGATACGATTTGGGCTGGCATAATTCTTCATTTCTTAAAGAATGCATTAGCTTTTGTCGTTCTGTTTGTTTTGCCTACTTTAACGCTTATGTAGCTTGACTTCAATATTGCTATTTGCTATAATTTTATGAATATGAAACAAGTTTTTAATATCACAAAAATTGGGAAACAGGAGCTTGAAGCTGAACTAAAACAGCTTATTTCAGAGCGAAAAGCAATCGCCGAAGAAGTTGCTACAGCGCGAGATTTTGGTGATTTGCGTGAAAATTCCGAATATGATGCAGCCCGTAAAAAGCAAGGCTTGGCAGAGAGTCGAATTTTAGAAATTGAGAATATTCTACAGAATGCAGAAATAATTGGTAGCGGAGCTAAAGGAGAGGTCTCTCTTGGTAGTCAAGTTAGCCTGAAGAACCTTTCGGACAATAAAATTGTTCACTATACAGTTGTTGGTAAAGTTGAAGCAAACCCCCTTGAGGGTAAAATTAGTAATGAATCACCAATTGGTCAGCAACTTATGGGTAAAAAGCTCGGTGAAATTGTTGAAATTACGACTCCAAAAGCCGCAATTCAATACGAAATTACAGAAATTAAATAAATATAAAAGCTCAGCTGATCAAATGCTGAGCTTTTATGATGTAAAGGAATGAAATGAGAGTAACTAATTTATTTACTAAAACTTCAAAAACTAGTCCATCGGACGAAGTTTCAAAAAATGCACAACTTTTGATTCGGGCTGGGTTTATTCATAAAGAAATGGCGGGTGTTTACGATTTTTTGCCACTTGGAAAAATTGTGTTGGATAAGATTATTCAAATTATCCGCGAAGAAATGAATGCGGTAGGCGGTAATGAAATTAGCCTGACGGCACTTCAGAATCCTGAGACTTGGCAGGCTAGCGGTCGTTGGAGTGATGAGGTGATGGATGTTTGGTTTAAAACTAAACTTTCGAACGGTCGAGAGTTTGGGCTTGCGCCAACTCATGAAGAGCCAATCACAAAAATGATGAAAAATTTCATCAATAGCTACAAAGATTTACCAGTTTATCCGTATCAGTTTCAGACTAAGTTTAGGGCAGAGCTTCGTAGTAAAAGCGGCTTGATGCGTGGGCGCGAATTTTTGATGAAGGATTTATATAGTTTTTCTGAAAACCGTGAACAGCACGATGAGTTTTACGATAAAATTTCGCAAGCTTATGCGCGAGTTTTTGCGCGACTTGGTTTAGGTGATTTTACGTATAAAACTTTTGCGAGTGGCGGAAGTTTTTCGAAATTTAGTCATGAGTTTCAAACAGTTAGTTCTGTAGGTGAAGACACGATTTATATTTCGGATGAAAAGAAAATTGCTATTAATGAAGAAGTCTTGACGGATGAAGTTTTGACTGAGCTTGGCTTAAAACGAGAAGATTTGCGAGAAGAGAAAGCGGTAGAAGTTGGTAATATTTTTACACTTGGTTATAAATTCTCTGAAGCTTTGGGGTTAAAGTTTATAGATCGATATGGTGTCGAAAAGCCTGTATTTATGGGTAGTTATGGCATTGGCCCGAGTCGAGTGATGGGTATGATTGCTGAACATTTCTCTGATGATAAAGGTCTTGTTTGGCCGGAAAATGTTGCACCAGCTAAAGTTTATCTCGTTCAGATTGGTGATCGATCAAAACAACTCGCAGAAGAAATTTATAAAGAATTACAAGCGAAGGGTATTGAAGTTTTGTTTGATGATCGAGAAGTGCGCCCAGGTCAAAAATTTGCAGATGCTGAGCTGATGGGCATTCCTTATCGGGTGACCGTCTCTGATCGTTTAATGGAGAGTGATAGCTTTGAGCTAGTTGAGCGCGTAAGTGGCGAGCTAAAAATATTGAATCGAGATGAGCTTTTAGAAGAGCTTGCTTAAAAAGAAAATTCAAAAACTCCGGTGGCGCGGAGTTTTTTAATAATTGAAAAAGCCCCGCGAATTTGCGGAGCCGAGTTGAGGGATCTTACCTTTCTGCAGCGCTATCTGGGTGAGGTATCCCTATAGGTATCACTATAGGTATCACTATAGGTATTTCTGTAGGTATTCCTTTCTGTCTACAATTATCTTCACCTGTATTTTCCACGGCGGTAAAGATGTTTCTTCCGTCAGCGCCTAGCGTTTTGGGCTCTACGTTGTAGGGTTTTCCTTTATTAGCCATAAAAAACTACCTCCTTTTAAGTCCAAGGTCGGACTGATATGAAAATTATAGCATAATACATTTATTTAGTCAATAGAAAAACATTTTTTTATTGACTTTATAGCGAAGATCTTTTGTATATTTCATATAAAGGTTCCGTTGGAGATACTCTTGAGAGCTCATCCTTCGAGCATTCATTACTGTTATTTGATTTTGGCTATTTTAAGCTGTTTGCTGGTAATCGAAAACCTTTGGGTGAAAAAGTTACTATTTTTTCTAATAGTACCTTTTTGCCTATAATTTTCGCTACTTCTCCTACCGCTATGCAGCTACAGCCTTTTTTATCTGTAGCTCCTATTATTTGAACTACATCACCGGTATTTATTCTCATAGGTTCTCCTCTGGTTTAAAGTCTCTCGACTGTAGGATTTTTGATATAATAGCATATTTTTCTACAAATTACAAATAGTGTGGTAAACAACTGGATTTTATGCTAAAATATACCTAATTATGGCTACTATGAAAGAACTGCGCGATGAGCGCCTACGAAAACTAGAAGAAATCAAAAATCTCGGATTGGACCCATATCCAGCTAAGACCGATCGTACGGTTATGGCCGCAGAAATTATAAATCATTTCGATGAAATGGAAGGTAAAACCGTATCTGTTGCTGGACGAATTGCTGGTATCCGAAAGTTTGGAAAACTAGCATTTATTGTTTTGCGCGATTTTTCGGGTAAAATTCAGCTTTTTATCACTGCTAAAGATTTGGCGGAAACTAGCGCAAAGGATAATTTTATCGGAATCAAAGACCTTAATTTGCTCGACGCGGGTGATTTTATTCAGGCGAATGGAGAGGTGATTAAAAGTAAAACTGGCGAAATTTCGGTGGCGACTCGAGAATTGCGACTTCTTACTAAATCTCTTCGCCCGATGCCGTCGCAGCAAGATGGCTTCACGAATAAAGAAGAGCGCTTCCGTCGTCGCTATGTTGATATGAATGTCAATCTAGAGGTTCGTGACCGATTTGTTCGTCGCTCTAAATTTTGGCAAGCGACTCGTGATTTTTTGAACTCGCATGGATTTTTTGAGATCAATATTCCGGTTCTTGAACACACTACAGGCGGAGCTGATGCAAATCCATTTGTAACACATATGGATGCGCTTGATGATGCACAGTTTTATCTCCGAATTAGTCATGAACTACCTTTGAAACGTTTGCTTGGAGCGGGCTTTGAAAAGGTTTATGATCTTGGTCCACGTTTTCGTAATGAAAATTACTCCGATGAGCATTTGCCGGAACATATTGCGATGGAGTGGTATGCGGCTTATTGGGACTGGCGCGAAGGAATGGCGTTCATGGAGGAAATGTATAAATATGTTCTTCAAGAGACTTTTGGCACTTTGAAATTTAAGCTCGATCGTTTTGATGTTGATATGAGTGGAAAATGGGAAGTGTGGGACTATGCTGAAGTGATTAAAAAGCACTATGGTATTGATGTTTTCGATACGACGATTGAAGAAGTGTCTGCAAAACTGAAGGAGAATAATCTTGAGGTTGAAAAGACAGATTCGATTCCACGAGGCATTGATAAACTTTGGAAAAATATCCGCAAAGATGTTGCGGGTCCAGTTTGGTTAGTGAATACACCTAAGTTTATCTCGCCACTATCAAAGAGCAATCCAAATAACCCGCAAGTTGTAGAGCGATTTCAACCTGTAATTGCTGGCTCGGAGCTTGGAAATGGCTTCTCGGAGCTTAATGACCCAATTGATCAGTTGAATCGTTTTGTTGAGCAGCAGCAAATGCGTGACGATGGCGATAACGAGGCGATGATGTTAGATATAGACTATGTTGAGATGCTTGAATATGGTATGCCACCAGCTTGTGGATGGGGCTACAGTGAGCGTGTTTTCTGGATTTTTGAAGGAGTTACCGCGCGCGAAGGTGTGCCATTTCCACAATTGAAGCATGAAATTTCCGAAATAACCAAAGAAATTTATCCTGAACTTAACTTGAAATAAAAAAACATAAGCTTGATTTTTTCGTTATAAAAGTGTAAAATACTTCTATGAAGATTATAGCTTTTGGTGTGAGAAAAGATGAACTTCCATATTTTGAGAAATATGCTGATGAGTTTAGTATTGAGTATGCTACAACTACAAAAGAACTAACTCCTGAAACCGTCCATTTAGCACAAGGTTATGATGCGGTTTCGGATTATACTTCTAGCGAAGCTTTAAATGATGTTTGGGCTGAGCTTAAAAAAATGGGTATTAATTTTTTCAGTGTTCGAACGGCAGGATTTGATGGAATTGATCTTGAAAAAGCTAAGTCTCACGGAATTAAGATCGCTAACGTTCCGCAATATTCGCCTAGCGCAATTGCTGAGTTTGCTGTGGCTTTAGCACTTGCTACAGTGCGGCGACTACCATTAGCTCTAAATCGAGCAGCTGTTCAGGATTTTTCAGTCGAGAATCTAATGGGTCGCGAGTTAAATTCTATGACAATTGGAATTATTGGCACTGGTCATATCGGTTTGACGACAGCTAAAGTTTTCAATGCTTTTGGCGCAAAAGTAATTGGTTATGATATCGTTCAAAACCCTGCTGCTGAAAACATTATAGATTATAAATCTATGGATCAGGTTTTTGCGGAAGCTGATATTATTTCGCTTCATATTCCGCTAACGGATGATAACTATCATATTATTAATGCTGATTCTATTGCTAAAATGAAGGATGGTGTGGTGATTATCAATACAGCTCGTGGAGCGCATATTGATGCGGAAGCATTACGAGATGCGTTGGTTTCAGGCAAAGTTTCAGCGGCAGGACTTGATGTTTACGAATTTGAACGAAAACTACTCAAAAAAGATTTGAGCGGAGAAGTGATTCAGGATCCTATTTTTCGGGATCTATCAAGTTTACCAAATGTAATAATGACGCCACATATCGCATTCAATACTGACACCGCTGTTAAAAATATGGTTAAGATGTCGACCGAAAACCTGATTTCGTTTAAGAATGCTGGTGTTAGTGATAACGAATTAACTAAGTAGGTTACACTGCATAACTAGCTTACGTTATTGTAAGCTAGTTTTTTATTTTAAAAAATGTTAAAATCATAACATGAAAAAGCTTATTTTTATTTTAGCGGTTACATTTTTGTCTTTTGGCGGAATTTTGCATCAAGAGGCTTTTGCTGATGTAAATGATTTTGTGGTTAAAAAATTTGAAGCAGATTATTATCTAAGTAAAGATTCGGAGAATAGATCAATACTTAAAGTCGTAGAAGAAATTACGGTTGAATTTCCAGATTTTGACCAAAACCACGGTATTGAGCGCGCTTTGCTAAAAAAATATCAGGGTCACGATTCCTTTCTGGGCGTCCTGAAAGTTCTTCGGAATGGAGATCAAGAGGGTGTTTCGTCTAGTGATGAGAGCGGTAATATAGTTTTTAGAATTGGCAAGGCAGATGAGTATGTTCGTGGTGAACAGAAATATCGGCTAGAATATTCATACCGTGATGTAATTCGCGATGATTTAAAAACCGAAAATTCAAACGCAAAAGAACAGTTTTTTATTTGGAATACTAATGGAACTCAGTGGAGACAGAATTTTCGCAATTTAATCGCACGAGTCCATATACCTAAGGAGCTATCTTCTGAGTATACTGGGCTGTCTTGTTATTTTGGTGAAGAAGGGAGTAAAGAAAAATGTCCTACTGCCGAAAAATCTGAAGAATCTGATGGATCAATAACTTTAACATTTGGCGCTTCTAGTCTTTCCGCGGGGCAAAATGTAACTTTTTCGATTGCGTTGAAACCCGATACCTTTGTTGGTTATCAAGAGCCTTTTTGGGTGAAGTGTATTGGTTTTTTGTTATGGATTGTTTCGGCTATAGAGGTTGCTACAACTGTTTATCTGATTCATCTTTCACTAACTAGATTTCGCTCTGTAAAAACTGGTGACCCTATCGTTCCGCAATATTTACCGCCAAATGATATTTCATTATTTGAAAGTGCAGTTTTGACTAAAGCTAATTCTAAAGTTATTGCAGCAATGATTATTAAAATGGCGACCAATGGTAATATTAAAATTATTGAGCGAGATAATAAGGGTGTTTTTTCTAGAGGCAAAGAATATATATTGCAAAAGATTAATAATAACGGCCTGACCGATAATGAATCCATTACTTTCAATAAGATATTTAAAGGTAATAAGACTGAGATTAAGATAAGCTCGTTGCGTACGGATTTCTTCAATGATTTTTCTTATTATGCCGAAAAAGTTATGAAAGATGATAGATTTTATTCATCGATATCGCGAACGGATGTAGGTATTATTTTGCTATTGTCCATGTTGGTTCTATTAGGAGTCTTGTATACCACTGGAGCCTTTGAAGGGATGATGGACAGATATATTGGTAGTTTAGCGATTTTAGCTATTTTAAGTATTGTGAATACTGTTTATTCGATGATTTTGCTTAGCTTGCATCCGTTGAATATGTCTGGCGCTAAATATAAAGACTATCTTGATGGTCTTAAACTTTATATGAAACTCGCAGAAGCTGATCGCATAAAGTTCCTTCAGAGTGTGAAGGGGGCTGAGCGTTTAGAAGAAATAAGTGAGTCTCGAGTGAAACTTTATGAAAGACTTTTGCCTTATGCTATTTTATTTGGTATTGAAAAATCTTGGTTGCATGTTTTGTCGATTGAATATGGTAATGCGGCACCAAGCTGGTATGATGGGACTACGGCGTTTAATGCGGCAGTATTCGCTCAGTCTATCAGCTCGATTTCTACTTCTGTAAATAGCTATACCGATACCTCCAGCTCTAGTGATGGCGGTGGTGGAGGATTCTCTGGCGGCGGCGGCGGAGGTGGCGGCGGCGGGGGTTGGTAAAATTCTCCGCTTAAATCACTGTTATAACAAATAGGTGCTTGATAAATTTGCTATGAAGCACCTATTTTGTTAGAGTAAAATTTAAAACCGCCTCATAGAAGCGGTTTTAAATAAATAATTTCTGGTGGGTGATTAGGGACTCGAACCCCAGACCCTCTCGGTGTAAACGAGATGCTCTAGCCAACTGAGCTAATCACCCGAACATTTATAATTTTATCAATTATGACGCATAAAGTCAAGGATTTTTTATGCTAAAATTATTTTTATAAAATCATTAGCATAATATTGAACTTTAACGTAAAGTATGATTAAATATAAGCATTATGAATAACTTTTGGGTTAGGTTTAAAAATAAAAAAATAATTTTGTATATTTTCGCTGTAATATTTAGTGTTAATTTTATTTCAAGCGGTAATCAGGCTTATGCTAATTGTAGTGGTGCTGGACCAAAAGATCCAAGCTGTGATAGTATTCAGCAAAATACAAATAATAAATCCACAGATAAGAATAGTAGTAAAAAAAATAATAACCCAATTGATTGTAATTCTTCGGATGGACCAAAGAATCCAGCCTGTAATAGTAATCAGAAGAATAGTAAAGATACACCGAATAAAGAAGATGATTGTGTTAATGGAGCAGGTCCATCTATAGGCGGTAGCACTTTAAGTTCTGAGTGCCAGCGAAAACTCCAAAAGCAAAATCAAGAATCTGCTGTAGCTAGCCAAAAAAAGGAAGAGGAAAGCAAGAATGAAAAAGAAGATTCTGAAGATAAATCCTCATGTAAAGTTGATGGCGTAGGTTGGATTGTTTGTCCTGGTGCAAACTTTTTGTCTAAGGTAGTGATGGATTCGTATAAATTTATTGCAGATAATATGTTGCAGGTTAGGTCCAATGAGCTTTTCACTAACAGCAGTCAAGATAAAAGTAGTGGCAAAAGCCTTATGGAAGTATGGGGTAATTTTCGCGATATAGCCAATGTTTTGTTTGTCATTTTATTTACGATTGTTATAATTTCTCAAATCACTAGCCTTGGTATCTCTAATTATGGCATTAAAAAAATGCTTCCGCGCCTTTTGATTTTTGCCATTCTAATTAACGTATCTTATTATATATCTGTTATTGCGGTTGATGCATCTAATATATTAGGGCGAAGTATATATAACACTATAATAGGAAGTGTAGAATGGTCTGGGGCTTCTACTAGTGGAGCTCATAGTTTGGGCCAAATTGTTGCGGGCGGCTTAGCGCTTAGTACTGGTGCAGTGTTTTTTGGTGGAACTATGTTTTTGGCTCTTATGTCTGCCCTAATTGGAATGGTTGTGATGATAATTACTTTAATGATTCGTCAGGCGGTCGTTATTATTTTGGTTGTATTGTCACCGATTGCTTTTGCTTCTGCTATTTTACCTAATACCGAAGGAATTTTTAACAAATGGAAAAGTATATTTAAATCTATGCTAGTCATTTATCCTATGGCATCTATTGTAGTCTCTCTAACCGTGCTAGCTTCCAATACCTTAGCGGCTACAGCTAGCGGTCCTTTTAGCTTTCTTATTGAGGGGCTTTATCTGACATTACCGTTTGTGGGGATGGCTGGAGTAGTTGCTCTAATTAGAGGTGCTTTAGCTGCTCTAGATAAGCTAACCAATGCTAATATTACAGGCAAACTCAGCTCTCTTGCTGGCGGTGCAAATAAATTTATGGGTAATACTTCCGTGGCGAAGCACGCTACTAACTGGAGTAGGGGTAATGTAGACGCTCTTACTGGAAGGGATAAAGATCCTAAGACTGGGCTCGGTCAAAAATTAGGCAGGCTTGGGCGAGGAACAAGGATAGCTTCAATTGCTGGTAGATTGCGTAATTCGCGTCTTGGCGCGGATAGTAATGCTCAGATTATCGAAGAAAACCAGAAATGGGATGATGAAGATCGCAGAATTGCTATGCTAGAACAAATGGAAGCAAGTGGAACTATTACAGATTCTCAGCTCCGTTCGTTAAATGGTTTGCGAGCTATTAAGCAAAAGCGTGAAGATGACCAAATCTCTGCGCAATCTGTCGCTATGGCAAGGAGCTGGGCTACTTTGAATGGTGATGCGGCTAAAGATGCAGCTATAGAAAACTCTCTTGTTGGGGCTATGCAGTCTGGGGATTTTTCTAAGTTCAGGGTTGCGTATGGGGCTGCAAAAAATTCCGGAAAAAAGGAGAGCGATATTGCCAATATAATGTCTTCCGCTATTAAATCATCGGGTGTATCGCAGGAGTTTGCGCAGAAGTTTACGGATAGATATGCAGGCGATATGAAGGCTGTATCTCCTTCGCTCATGGGCGCCATGACTGTTGCTCGAAATACTCAAGGTGGTATTACTACTCAAAAGCTTTCAAATGGTTTAACTATGGCCGAAAGTGTTATGGGCCAAGCTATGTCTGATCCTGGGGCGTATGCAAACATGACTGCGAAAAGCTTAACTGCGCTTCGTCCTGGCGAAACTACTAACTATTTGAATGCTATAGATAATATGAGCCAAGATCAGCTATCTAGTGTCATAAGTATGGCTAATAATGCGCTCACTAACCCAGAGACTCGCGATGATATGACGGCTGATCAGGAAAAATTCTTGAATCAAATTATTCAAAAAGCTAACTCTAAGGTTGTAGCTAATCCCAATTCTAACACTAGCTCCAGTCCAAAAGCTACCCTTCCTTCAAATCCAGTTCCGAACAATAATAGTCCAACTAGAAAAGTTCAACCTAACTATAGGAGCAATTGGATTAATCCAGATTCTGGTAAAAAATCTAATAACCCTTAATACTAAAATATACATTAAAAGCACCTCTTCAAGGAGGTTGCTTTTTGTGATATAATTTAATCATGCTAGATATAAAATTTATTCGTGAAAATTTGGTGCAAGTTAAAAAAGATACTGCAAACAAAGGCTATAAAACTGATGTTGATGCGGTTCTTGAACTTGATGATCAAAGAAAGAAGCTAACCTATAAGATTGATGAATTGCGCGCTCGTCGTAATCAAATTTCTGATTTGATGAAAAAAGATGGTGGTAAACCTTCTGAAGAAAACATAATTGAGGGTAAAAAAATCAAGACTGAACTTGCAGAGCTTGAAAGTGACTTTCGCGATATTGAGGAGAAATTGAATGCTGGATTAAATGCTATTCCAAATATACTCCAACCAGATGTGCCGATTGGTGAAGAAGGTGAAGATGAAGTTGTGAAGGAGTGGGGAATTGAGTTAGCTGAACAAAAATTTGGTTCAGAGCGAGTTGGTGCAAAAGATCATCTTGATTTTGCAATGAATAAAAACTGGGTTGATTTTGAGCGTGGAGCGAAGGTTGCTGGTGCAAAGTTTTATTTCTTGAAAGGTGATTTAGCGCTTTTAGAGAATGCTATTTATCAGTTTGCGCTAAATAAACTGCTTTCGAAAGGTTTTAATTTTATGACCGTTCCGCATATGGTTAATGGTGAAGTTGCCACGGGAACTGGTTTTGCGCCTCGTTCGAGTGAGCAAAGTGATGAATATTTCATCGAAGGTGAAGATCTAAGCTTAATTGCAACTGCCGAAATGTCGCTAACTGGTTATCATGCTGGTGAGGTTTTGAACGAAAAAGATTTACCAATTTTTTATGCTGGCTATTCGCCTTGCTATCGCAAAGAGGCGGGGACTTACGGCAAGCACACACGTGGTCTTTTCCGAGTTCATCAGTTCAATAAGCTTGAAATGTATGCCTATACTTTACCGGAACAAAGTGCTAAAGCTCACGAAAAAATTCTGGCTGTCGAAGAGGAAATTTATCAAGATCTAGGAATCCCATATCGTGTAATCAATATTGCTAGTGGTGATTTGGGCGCGCCAGCTTCAAAGAAATACGATATTGAATATTGGAGCCCAGTTGACGGTAAGTATCGTGAAATTACTAGCTGCTCGAACTGTACTGACTATCAGGCGCGAAACTTAAACATTCGTGTGCGTAGAACTAGTGGTGAGTTACAGGTAGTTCATACACTCAATGGTACAGCCGTTTCGCTTGCGCGTTGTTTGGTAGCAATACTCGAAAACTTCCAGAATGGAGATAATTTAATTATCCCAGAAGTTTTGCAACCATTTATGGGTGGCAGAAAAGAAATCTAGAACTATAAAGCACTATATTTAGCGTGTATGTATATTTTACAACACTATATATAGTGCTTTTTAATTTACTTATGTTATAATTGAAATATAAATAAATTAAGAAAGAAGGTGGCTATTATGCCAGTACTTTTCATAACAAATAATTGTCCAGCTTGCAATATGACTAAAAAGTTATTGAGAGACGCGGGTGCTTTGGAGAATTTCATTGTTTACAATGTAAATGATGATACTGATGGTTCTATAGTAAGAATGACTGACGAGTTGAAGCGGATTTACGGTCTGGCAGGTGCTCCGTTTCTAGATCCAAGAGATTTAGGTCTAGAACCTTTTGTTGGGTTTAATCCAGATAAAATCAAGGAAGTTATAGGCAAGCTTAAGTAGTTGGTGTAGAGCTCGCGTTCGCGGGCTTTTTTCTTGACAATCAAAAAGGTTTATGCTAATATTTGAGTAGTAATTAACAGAAAAGGAAAGACATGATTTCACAGATTGAAGTTACAGGAAATAAATACGAAGTTGATGAAAATACAAAAAAATATGCAATTAAGCATATTGGTAAATTAGATAAATATCTACCACGACATGCTAAAAAATCAGCATCGGCGCGGGTTTTGATTTCTCAAATCAATGGTGCTCACGACAACAAATATGAAGTTGAAGTAATCGTTGATGTGCCAGATAAAACTTTGGTAGCGAAAGATCAAAGCTCGAATGTTCTTGCTGCGATTGATATTGTTGAAGCCAAGCTTGACGGACAGATCCGCCGTTACAAGACCGAAAAAAATCCACGCCTTGGTAAAGCTGGTATTATGGCAAAGTTTAAGCGCTCATTTAAACGAGGATAAGTTACTGTAGTAATCGCGTCAAAACGGCGCGATTTTATTTTTTGCTAAAAATATTGTATAATGGTGTAACTTTATTATTTTAGGGGGTGAAAAAATGGATAAAGCAAAACTTTTCAAAAAATACGGCCGTAGGTTTGTGGCTGTTGATATTTATGAGAATACAATTTATTTAGATTTTTATGAGATCAAAAATGATAAAATTATAAAAAAGCCTATTTTATTGTTTTTGTCAGAGAATAATTTAATAATAATTAGGGATAGCGAAAAAATCGAGTCTAGCAACAATATTAAATTGTATTCTGATGTTATATCTTTGGCTGGGGATGCTGAGGCATCTTGTATGCTTAGGACTTTAAATAAGGAGATTGAATCTATCGCTAACCATAAGATTATTTCTCCTAATAATAAAATAGTAGAAATAGCCAAAAAGTTAATGAAAGTCCTTTAAAGGGGCTTTTTTTAGTGTTAAAATTATGATAAAATTGTAATAGATTTTATACTGTTTTAATGGAGAAGGAAATGTCTAAAAAAACTGCGAAAAAAAATGTGATGATAGAAGAAAGTAAGACTGAAAAAATTCTAACGAAGATTTTTGGTGATCCGCAAAAGCGAATTTTGGCGCGACTGCAAAAAAAAGTTGATGAGATTAATGCTTTAAGCGAAAAATATGCTAAAAAATCTGATGATGAATTAAAAGAAAGTTTTGCTAAATTCAGAAAAAAGCTTGATAAAAAAGGTGAAACACTTGATACGATTTTACCGGATGTTTTTGCGTTGGTGCGAGAAGCTTCAACTCGTACGCTTGGAATGCGCCATTTTGATGTTCAGCTAATTGGCGGAATGGTGCTTCACGAAGGAAAGGTTGCCGAGATGAAAACTGGTGAAGGTAAGACCTTGGTAGCTACTCTACCAGTTTCTTTGAACGCGCTTGAAGGTAAGGGCGTTCATGTAGTGACAGTTAACGACTACTTAGCTCAGCGCGACGCTTCTTGGATGGGTGAGCTTTATGATTTTCTAGGTTTGTCAGTAGGTGTGATTGTGAATGAAGCAAGCTATATTTATGATCCTAAGTTCGACAACGAATCGCACGAAGATGAAAAAATGCGTCGCCTTCGACCTGCTACACGTAAAGAAGCTTATAATGCTGATATTACATATGGTACAAATAATGAATTTGGCTTTGATTATTTGCGTGATAATATGGTGAATGAAGTTGATTTATTGCGTCAGCGTGATCTTAACTTTGCTATCGTTGACGAAGTTGACTCAATTTTGATCGATGAAGCTCGAACTCCATTGATTATCTCGGCTCCAGCTGCGGAGAACCCAGAGGCATATATTCAGTTTGCTAAAATTGCCGCCCAGCTAACGGATGAAGATTACGAAACTGACGAGAAGCGCCGCAGTGTTTCATTGACTGATTCTGGAATTGATAAAGTTGAAAAACTTCTCAATATGAAAAATCTTTATACTCCAGAGCATTCGCGCGCAGTTTATCATATGGATCAAGCTTTGCGTGCGCAAACTCTATTTAAGCGAGATAAAGACTATGTGGTGACTAATGACGGAGAAGTAATTATCGTCGATGAACACACTGGTCGTTTAATGAATGGTCGTCGATACAACGAAGGCTTGCATCAAGCGATTGAGGCAAAAGAAAAAGTGCCAGTGCTTCAAGAATCGATGACGCTCGCAACAATTTCATTCCAGAATTTCTTCCGCCTTTATAAAAAACTTTCAGGTATGACCGGAACCGCATTTACTGAAGCTGAAGAGTTTCAGCAGATTTACTCTTTGGAGGTTGTGCAAATTCCTTCGAATAAACCAGTTATTCGTGATGACAAAGAAGATCTAATTTTTAAGACTGAGAAAGCTAAGCTTAAAGCTGTTGCTGAAGAAATTAAAAAACACCACAAAGCCGGTCGTCCAGTTTTGGTCGGCTCGGCTTCAATTGAAAAAAATGAACAAATCGCCAAATATCTCGATAAGGAAGGCATAAAATACAACCTTCTGAATGCCAAAAATAACGAGCATGAAGCTGCGATTGTGGCGCGTGCTGGAGAAAAAGGCGCAATTACGCTTGCAACGAACATTGCTGGTCGTGGAACTGACATTAAACTTGGTGAAGGTGTAAAAGAGCTTGGTGGCTTGGTTGTAATTGGTTCAGAGCGTCACGAATCGCGTCGAATTGATAACCAGTTCCGTGGTCGTGGTGGCCGTCAAGGTGATCCAGGTGAGACACAATTCTTTGTTTCAACCGAAGACGATCTAATGCGAATTTTCCAAGGAGAGCGAATTGCTATGCTTATGGATCGACTTGGTGTGCCTGATGATCAACCAATTCAGCACAAATCTGTTTCTAAAACTCTCGAAAATGCTCAAAAACGAGTTGAAGGATTCAATTTCGACACGCGTAAAAATGTTGTTCAATATGACAACGTAATTAATCGCCATCGAAAAGTTGTCTATACGATGCGCCGAAAAATTCTTGAGGGCGAAGATATTACTCCGCAAATTAAAGCTTTGTTTGAGGATAAGGTTCGTGAATTAGTGGAACTTCCTTCAAAAAATAATCCAGATTTCGTTGATAATTTCCTAGAATTCTTCCCGGTTGAACGTGATACAGTTGAAGCGATTGGCCGAATTAAAAATGATAAAAAACGTCTTTCGTTGGCTAAACAGATCGCTGACGATATTTACGCTGAAAAAGAATTTGAGCTAGGTGAAGACACAATCCAAAAGATCGAGCGCGAAGTTTATATGCAGATTCTTGATACTTTATGGATGAACCACCTCGAGAATATGAATCATTTGCGCGAAGGAATCCACTGGCGAAGTGTTGGTCAACGCGATCCATTAGTTGAATATCGTTCCGAGAGTCAGAAGCTATTTGATGGATTACAGAATACTTTACGTGATGAAGCAGTTCGAATTATTACTCATATTCAGCAGAGTGATGTTCTAGCTCGTAGTGAAGAGGATCACGAAACCGAATTGACGCGTCTTGCTGAAAATTCTGTAGAATCTGGCGTGAATGAAGTTTTAGCTGGTGAAAAGAATCGAGATGATGATTTTAGCGCCAAGAAATCTTCGACTGTGTCCGAGAGGAATGCTCGCAAAAACAAGGCTCGCAAAACTAAAAAAGCTCAGCGTCAAAACAAGAAAAAGGGCCGAAAATAAATGCGGCATTTCGTTGAAGAAGTGCGCCTAAAAAATGGCGCGCGCGGTCTTCTTATAAATGTTCCAGATGCGACCGTGATGAGCTTTCGGTTTCAGTTTCGAGCAGGTTCAAGGTATACTAAAAGTCATAAAATTTATGAAACTGCTCATATAATGGAGCATATGGCTTTTGGTGCTAATGCAAAATTTTCTAGCGAGCATGAATTTGAAGCTGAGTTTACTAAAAATGGTGCCTATCATAACGCCTCCACATCTGATATGAATATGGTTTATATTGCTGATTGTGCTGATTTTGAATGGGAGAGAATTCTAGACCTTCAGCTTCTTTCGATCGCTACACCAAAATTTAATGAAACTGAATTTCTGGCTGAAAAGGGTAATGTTCGCAATGAATTGACTGGGTATCTAAATAATAACGCACGCCTTTTGTGGCCAAAAATTCAGCAGGCTTTTGGTGAAAAAGTTCTAACTTATGAGCAGCGCCTCAAAACAATTGATAACATTTCGCTGGCTGATATCTGTGAGCATCACACGCGGACTCACACTACTGACAACTTACGATTTGTTATTGCTGGAAAAATTGATGAATCGCGCCGCAATAAAATCATTGCCAACCTTGAACAAATTTCTTTACCGCGAGGTGAAAGATTTGATCTTATAACTGATCCACTAGAAACGCCACATGAACCAGTTTATATTGCACGCCCAGATCTAAAAAATATTAGCTTTGGCTTGTCACTAGTTTTACCACGTCAGCTGTTGGATGATGAAATGGATGCTATGGATGCGTTGAACCACATTATAACTGGCACTATGCATTCGCGTATTTTTGGTCAGGCTCGAAAACGAGGTTTAGCTTATGGTATTTATTCTGGAACATCGCGTGGAGTAAATGATTCTTCGTGGGATTTTGAAGGCCAAACTAATTTTGATACTGCTAAACCGCTTTTTGAGCTTGTCGTAACAGAATTAAAGCGAATCTTGAATGGTGAAATTTCTGAGACTGAGCTTGAAGCGATGAAGAGTTTTGCGCTAGGGTCTTTTCAGATGAGTGGCCAAACGGTAGCTTCGACAGCTGGATTTTATGCTGGTCGTTATTTCTGGGATGGTGGAATTCGTGATTTTGAAAAGCAGCCAGAGTTAATTCGTGAGATTTCACTTGATAAAATGCTTAAGGTTGCGCGTGAATTTATTGACGCAAACTGCTGGTCTTTTGGTGCGGTTAGTGGTGGTGAAGTTGGGCAGGTTAATGAATTAAACGCTGAGATTTCTAAGCTTTTTGAAAAATAGAAAAAAGAAAAAGCTTCACTTTTGTGAAGCTATAGTAGGTTACACTTCCATGAACATATCTTGCCCGTGTTCTGGGGCTTCTTCATGGGTGCATAAGTTTTTTTGCCATCTCGATATAGTGCATTCTTTTGCGCCAGCTTTCAGGCATTCTTGCCTGAAAATCTCTGAATATTCGATAATATCCGTTGTACTATTATCGAATAAATATATCTTATCACCTTCATTAACATTTTGTTTGATGAAGGTGGTGATTATTTTTGTTGCATCCACCTGGCTATCTGGTATATGCGACATAAACACTGTCTTTAAATTTTCGGTATTTTCTACACCTTCGGTTGCTGTCTTATTCGACAACATAAAACATTTTAGTGCCATATTTTTTGGCACCTCCTTTTTGTATAAATTTACTCTTAACGAGCTTTTATATTTTAACACGTTTTTTCTAAAAAGTCAAGTGTGTGAGGTTAGTTTGCTAAAAAAAACGCAAAATGATAAAATTAAAGAAAAGGAGAAAATATGAAGATTGCTTTACTCGGATTTGGTTTAGAGACGCAAAGTGCGATGAATTTTTTGGCTAAAAAATATAAAGATGCAGAATTTGAAATTTACGATCAGCGGGCGGAAAGTAAAATAGAAGTGCCACGAAACGCTAAAATTTTTTTGGGCGTAAAAGACTTTTCGGAGGTAGAAGCTGATTTAATTGTTCGCACACCAGCCGTAAATCCACACAGGCTTTCTTCTTCGAAAATTACTAGTGTAACAAATTTATTCTTTGAGAATTGTCCAGTAAAGATTATTGGCGTGACTGGCTCAAAGGGTAAGGGAACGACAGCTAGTTTTGTGGCGGAAATTCTAAAATCTGCTGGCGTAAAAACACACCTCCTTGGCAATATTGGTGTTCCGGCGCTTGATAAGATTGATGAAATATCGCCTAATGACGCGGTGGTGTATGAACTCAGTAGTTTTCAGCTTTGGGATGCGCAGAAATCACCATTTGTAGCGATTCTGAATAATATCGAGCCAGACCACTTGGATGTTCATGACGGTTTTGATGATTATGTTGCAGCTAAAATGAATGTTGCCTTAAAACAAACTAAAAATGATTTTTTTATCTATAATTCAGAAAATCAAGTTGTGGAAAAGGCTGTGGAAAACTCTAAGAATCAGTTATGTGGAACGCTCCAAAATTTTCCGAACAAAAAACTTGCTCACATTCAAGAAGGATATTTTTATTGGGGCAAGAAGAGGCTTTTTGAAACTAGCATTCTCAAATTAGCAGGTGAGCATAATCAAAAAAATGCTTTAGCGGCTATGATAGCGACTTTTGATTTTCTTGCGGATTGTGGGAAGGATTTACGAGAGATTACTAATGCCTGGCGAGAAGGATTGTCTAAATTTGAGGGTCTGCCGCATCGTTTGAAATTTGTTCGTGAGATTAACGGAATCAAATTTTACGATGATAGCATTGCTACTACACCAGGTAGTGCAATTGCGGCGATGAATGCCTTCGCTGAGCCTAAGGTGCTGATTTTGGGCGGTAGTGACAAGGGAGCGGATTTAAGTGAGTTAATTTCGCGAATATCAGAATCATCGATTGACGAACTTCGTGAAGTAATTTTAATCGGTAAAGAAGCCGAAAAATTAAATTTAAAGCTCAAAGATAAGAACTTCACCCGCATTAAAAATCTTGGCTTAAATACGACCATGCAACAGGTTGTTAAAACTGCTTTTGCTGATGCTCAATCTGGAGATGTGGTTATTTTGAGCCCAGCGCACGCTAGTTTTGATATGTTTAAGAGCTATGTTGATCGGGGAGAGCAATTTATTAAAGCGGTGGGTGAACTGTAGAATGAGCATAAAATAACTTTCGAAAGGCCGGAAGTTATTTTATTTTTGCAGAAAAATAAAAAAGTCTTGACAATGCCAGCTACTTGGTATAACATAGAACTATGACGGAGCAAGAACAAATTGAAAAATACGCTTCGCAGATGTCTACACAGATGCGAAAAGGCTTTATTGCTTTTTGCGTGCTAAAAGTTTGCTCTAAAAAACCTGTCTATACGAGCGATATTATCAAAGAACTTCGAGAAGCGAAGCTGGTAGTTGTGGAAGGAACAATTTACCCGCTACTGAGTCGACTTCAAAAAGAAGGATTACTGTCGCATGAATGGCAGGAAAGTGAGCAAGGCCCACCACGAAAATATTATAAAATTACCGATTTTGGTAAAGGTGTTGCGCAGGTGGTGGAGAAAGAAATTAATAATTTAAGCGCAACGATTGATAAACTTTAAAGAGGAAATATGAAGGAAATTACACGGATTCATTTGGCGAAAATACCTTACGAAATTGAGAATGATGCCAAAAAAGATATTGAAAAATATTTAAACGCTCTTCGAAAAATTGCTGATGATTCAATTTTTGCGGATGTTGAAATTCGAATCACTGAAATTCTATCAGATATTGGCGTGGGGGCAAATGGCGTAATCACTAAAGAAGATGTCGAAAAAATTCGCACTCAAATTGGTGAGCCGGAAGTTTTTGAAGGTGAAGGTGATGAAGATACTATCGACAACGATAATCGTAGCTATTTTGAAAGGCTTAAAGCCAAAAAACTATATCGTATTCGAGAAAATGCGCAGATTGATGGTGTGGCGGCTGGACTTGCCGAGTATTTTGAAATCGATGTGACGATAATTCGTATTTTGATGATTTTGTTGATTTTTCCAACAATGGGCTGGATGTTTATCGTCTATCTAATTTTAGATTTTGCGATGCCAGTTGCTAAAAATGCTAACGATATTTTGAGGTCACGCGGTCAGGAGATTTCGGCGAGTGCTATTTCACAAATTAATGATGAGTTTAATTTCGAAAAGGCTAATAGGAAAGAGCATTCAGCTAGAAGGATTGGTTTAAAAATTCTCGGGGTAATTTTTACTCTTATAGCATTTTGTGGATTAATTGCTATAATCATGGGCGACTTTGGGCTTCAAGAAGCTTTCAGGAATGATACTATGAGGGGTATGAGCGAAAATTCTAAGCTCCTAATCATGATTTTGGGTAATTTTGCAGGTGTGGTATTCATTATATTTTGGTCGATTCTGGCGCATGCAAGTTTTTTGGCTAAATTTACACGCAATCATTTTATTGCAGTAATGATGAGCTTAGCACTAGGTATTACTAGTGGAATAGGAATTTTCACGGTCGCGAGCGATGGTATTAATCGTTTGTCGCAGAAAATTGAATCTAGTGCGATTGTCTCGCAAGCTTCAATTAACAAAGATGATCTTTCTAAGATTGAGGAGGTTAGCTCAAAAGTTGGTATTCGTGTAGAGTATATTGTGAGCGATGAACGTAAAATTGAGATTGGTGAATATAAAGCTTTAAACCAGAATTTATCAAAAAAACTAAGATTTAATTTTAGAGATAACAAGTTAACGATTTCTGGCAATGATAGAAGATATTTCTATGGCGGATCTAATGAATTTATTAGGATCTATGGTCCAGAACTTTCGAAAATAACCACCAATGAGACTTTCCGCTATCAAACGCAAAAAGATCAAGACAAACTTGAAGCGACGCTTTCGAGCCGAGCCGGTTCTGACTTTGCAGTTAGAGGAAGCGGTAAGATTAAAAACTTTAAAGTTTATTTCTATGATATAAATAATCAATTTACAGAAGCAAAAGATTTGGAGCAATTTTATGAAGATTAATGTGGAGAATATATCAAAAACTTTTGGTAATAAGAAAAATAAATTTCGAGCTTTAAAAAATGTAAGTTTTGAGATTCCTGATGGCGCTAGCGTGGCTATTATTGGTAAATCCGGAAGCGGAAAATCGACCCTAATTCATGCAATGAGTGGGCTCGATGCTCCTGAAAAAGGTCATGTTTTTATAGACGGGATTGATATTCTATCTATGAAGCAAAAGAAGATTGATAAATTTCGTGCGCAAAAAATGGGATTTATTTTTCAGAGCTTCTTTGTTCAAGGAAATGAAACTTGTGTTGAAAATGTGAGCTTACCTTTAGAAATAGCAGAAGTGCCAACTTTACGTCGAGCTAAGAAAATCGAAAATGCTTTGAAGAAAGTTGAGCTTCTTGATAAGAAAAAATCTAAAGCGCGAGATCTTTCTGGCGGTCAAAAACAAAGATTAGCTATTGCTCGAGCAATCGTGAATGAGCCTAAGTTAATTTTTGCCGACGAGCCAACAGGTAATCTAGATTCTGTAACTGGCGCAAAAATTGAAAAATTGCTATTTGATTATAATAAAAATAATGGCGCTACTTTAGTTGTTGTGACGCATGATGAAGATCTAGCTGCAAAATGTGAGATTCAAATTAGGGTCAAAGATGGCGAGATCGAATCAATTAAAGATACGAGAGGAGTAAAAAATGCGTAGGGTTGATATAGTAAAGCGAGCGAGTAAGAATCTTTCTAAATCTAAATTGCGAACAATTCTAACATCTCTAGCTATTGCAGTTGGGGCGACAACAATTTCACTAGCTCTTGCTGCTGGAAAAGGCGGGAACGCTTATGTTTCTGATTTAGCTAATAAAATTGGCGACAAAAATTCTATTAGTATAACGCGAAAAATTAAATCGGAAAAAGAGTCTGATCCGTATGAACTCAAAGCTCAGAACAGCGAAGGTGAAGCCTCTAGCGGCGAAAAAGAAAAAGCTACACTTAGTGGATTCGAGAAATATGCGTTAAAACAATCGGATATTCAAAAAATACAAAAAGTTAAAGGTGTTGATAAAATAAGCCCATTTGTAAATATAAATGTCGAGACAGCTCGGCTAGATGGTGGACAAAAGATTGTTGTGGGTGCAGTTACTAAAAATGATTCTAAACAGGTTGAGTTTTCGGCCGGTAAGCTAAATGATAAATTTGAAATCCCTGCAGGAAAAGCTATTGCTCCTAAGAGTTTTGCGAAGGCGGTCAAAATGAAAGAGCAAGATTTAATCGGTAAGAAAGTAATTTTTGAAATTAAGAATTCAGCTGGCGAGATTATTGAAGAGACTTTTGAGATTGTGGCGGTAGATAATGGAAAGACTGAGATGGAGTTTTCCTACCCTAATGCTTTCCGAATTTCAAATAGTGATGGGTTGCAAATTTCTAAAAAAACTAACGCCGAAAGAGCTAATTATTTTGGCGGAATTAATGTGAGCGTAAAAAATGGGTTTACCCCTCAACAAGTCGCCGAAGAAATTAGAAAAGCTGATATCGAACGATTTGAAGTTTCAAGTTTTGCCGATAGTTATAAGACAGTTCAATCTGCAATTAATGTTGCTGCAGCCGGATTAGCAGGGTTTGGCGCACTAGCAATTCTGGCAAGTGTTTTTGGGATAATTAATACGCAGTATATAAGCGTACTTGAGCGAACTTCGCAAATTGGTCTAATGAAATCCCTCGGAGCTAAAAAGAGCGATATTTCAAAAATGTTTCGTTATGAAGCTGCATGGATTGGTTTTTTGGGTGGAACGATTGGGGTGATAATTGCTGGAGTGTTTAGCTCAATATTGAATCCTTTAATGAGTAACTCTGGAATATTTTCGATTAAATCAGATGTGAGTCTACTTCAAATGGATTGGGTTGCAAGTGCAGTCATGGTATTATGCTTAATGGTTGTGGCTGTAGTCTCTGGGTATTTACCGGCACGAAAAGCTGCAAAGATGAACCCTATAGAGGCACTTCGAACTGAATAACGAATAATAAAACTCCACTTAAATGAGTGGAGTTTTTATTGAATAAAAAACTTACTCGTGATATAATTTAGGCATTATGACAGAGAAAAAAGTAACCAAGAGAGTAATTAAAAATCCAACCCCAGACGCTTTGAAAGAACAGCTAGAGGGGTTTAAAGAATTTATAAAAAGCCAAGGTTTGATCGGCATGGCTACCGGTTTGATTATAGGTACTGCGGCAGCGACTTTAGTTAAATCGCTTATCGATAACGTAATTATGCCTCCGCTTGGCATATTGTTAGGTTCAACTGATGGTCTAAAGGGACTAGTATTTAATATTCCTACTAATAAGGGGATTACATCTATTAAATATGGTGTATTCTTAAATGATCTTGTAAACTTTTTAATTATTGCGGCAGTAGTATACTTTATTATTATCGCAGTTACAAAGTTCCTTGGTGAGGATCATCTAGCTAAAAAATAATTTATGGAAAAGCTTCAAATTCGTGCCCAACAAATCTTAGCTGAAATCGTTAAGGCCGATTTGAAGCTTAATTTTTCTGAAATTTCAAGTGAAGTTGAAATACTTGAAGCTGAAATATCCCAGCCAGAGATTTGGAATAATCCGCAAAATGCGCAAACTAAAATTCGCAGTTTAGCTAGTCTTAAGAAAAAAATTGATCCTTGGAATATTCTACGAGCGCAAGTTGAGGATATTTTGGAATTAATGGAGATTAGCGAAGATCTAGAAGATGAGTTTTCTGAGCAGATTGATGCTTTCGAAGTCGAGCTTGACAAATTAAAAAAAGATCTGCTTTTTGATGGGGAATTTGATTCGGGCGACGCAATTGTTCGTATAACTTCTGGTGTCGGTGGAACTGATGCGCAGGATTTTGCGGAAATGCTTGAACGAATGTATTTGCGTTGGGCAGAAAAAAATGGTTTTAAGACTGAACAGATAGAACGATCCATCGGAGAAGAAGCTGGAATTAAAACTAGTGTTTTTGAAGTTGGTGGGTTGAATGCTTATGGTAAATTGCGTAGCGAAAATGGCGTTCATCGTCTAGTGCGAATTTCACCATTTAATAGCGGCGGCAGCCGAGAAACTTCTTTTGCTTTGGTTGAAGTTTTGCCAAAAATTGCAACACCAGAAGACGTTAAGATTGAAGAAAAAGATTTGCGAGTTGACGTTTATCGATCTAGTGGAAAGGGTGGTCAGGGTGTTAATACAACTGATTCAGCCGTTCGAATTACGCATATTCCGACTGGGACTGTAGTGGCTATTCAAAATGAGCGTTCGCAAACTCAAAATAAAGAAACGGCAATGAATATTTTGCGTGGAAAGCTTCTTCAGATGAAAATTGAGCAGAGAGCTGCTGATTTGAGTGAACTTCAGGCTGGTAAATCGGCGGATTGGGGCTCGCAAATTAGAAATTATGTTTTAAATCCTTATAAACTAGTTAAAGATACACGAACTAAATACGAAGAAAAAGATGTTGAAAAAGTACTGAATGGCGAAATTGATGGGTTCATTTATGCTTTTTTAGAGAATTCTAAAAATTGATTGCTAGTTAATAAATTAATATTTTAGGTTACTTAAATAGATTAAGATAACCTTTATTGACATATTGATGTTTTTATGATACAATCAAGATATTAATTTAGAAAAATAAAAAATGGAAAATAAACGAAAAAATTATAATTCTCTAAATGAAGAGTCTATGGATTCAGGATATTCTGATCATGAAGAGAAACTAATTGAGCGACGCAAAAATCAGATTAAAGAAGGGCTACTCAGCCCTCTAGATATATATGCAGTAGATCGCAATAATTATAAAATTATTTCAAAACAGTTGGATGCAGATGGTGATCCTGTTTCGATGGATATGATTGCGTCTCGCTATCTTAGAAATACAGCAGAAATGATCCACCAGCTAGATGGCTCGGTTGGCGATAAAACTGACACGGCTATATATCTTGATAAATCTGCAAGGCCACTTGAAGCTTTGACTAAAAAATTCTGGAAAAATTTCTCTAAGTCGGGTTCTCGGCGTCCCAAATCAAAATTCTTAAATATTGACCGAAATGATATTTTTTCTGCAATTGGCGTGCCTATTTCTAGGGGTTATATTGATAATGAAAAGGGGATGCGGAATAAGCTTGCTAGTACGGCTGATTTTATAAATAATTTTCAGCAACTGTCCGAATCAGATAAAACTGAAATCTTAGCGCGAATTAGAGCTAACTTTATTTCTGATGATGTAAATATAGATTTTCGCGGTGATAATATTTTTGTGAAAATTATGGATTCGCCAATATCGGTTGAGGGCGAAGTTTTAACAGTGATTGATGAAACTGGTTTTAGCGGTGCAACGCTTGGAACTTCAATATACTTGCTTGAACAGGCTTTACCTGAAGTTAGAAAAATAAACGGAATTTACTTTTGGGATAGTGAAACTTCAACAAAGAAAAACTTGGACGGTAAACGCCAGCACGGCACAGTTCCGGTTTGGTATGATGACGAAGACGCTTTTGGGCGGGGAATTAGTGATCGTAATGATGGCTATTTTGAATATCGCTATCACCAAAATCCAACCCAGAAGAACTTTTTGCGCAAAATTGGGTCACTGGTTCTAAGTACTCCGCATTATGATTATGAAAATAAAAAATATTTGAAAGATGATAAATTTAAGAATCTTATGCTTGATTTTGACCAGTTGAAAAGAGATTTTGAAGCGAGCAGAGTTTTATTAGAACCGACAATTTTGGCTGATGATGAATGGCGAGAAAAGATTTTAGAATCACAGGGTTTTCAGAAGAAGAAAATATTTTTTGAACAGAATGGTATAACATTTGAAGATGAGGATTACCCTGATTTTAATGAGTTAATTCAAAAGCGAAAAGCTAACTCTAAAAAGCTTGGTGAAATTGATATGTTTGAAAAACTTACTTAATTAACAAATTTTAAAATATTTGTTCTATAAAATCAAAAGCTTGACCGTTATAGAAAAAGTTAGTATAATTAAAGTAGTTATGATTTTATTGGACCGTGTAACTAAAACCTATGGTAGCGCTGATCATCCAGCATTGAGTCGAATTAGCCTTCATATTAAACCAAAAGAATTTGTAATTTTGGTAGGTACTAGTGGTGCAGGAAAATCAACACTTCTTAAACTTTTGACGCGAGAGGAGAAACCTACTAGCGGTAAGATTGTCGTTGGTGGGATTGATTATGATAAATTAAAAGACAAGGATATTCCGCTTCTTCGCAGACGGATCGGGGTAGTGTTTCAGGATTTTAAACTTTTACCGAACAGAACTGTTTTTGAAAATATTGCTTTTGCTTTGGAGATTGTGGGGATGAATAATCATGAAATTCGCTCTACTGTACCAAAAGTTATTAAGCTAGTCGGTCTTGAAGGGAAGGAGAAAAACTTTCCGCAGCAGCTTAGCGGTGGAGAACGCCAGCGGGTAGCAATTGCTCGTGCGCTCGTTCGTCAGCCAAAGATTCTAATTGCTGATGAGCCAACAGGTAACCTTGACCCGAAACATAGTTGGGATATTATTCGTTTGCTTGAAAAAATTAACAATTACGGCACGACAGTTGTTCTGACTACCCACAATGTTGAGATTGTTAATAAATTAAAACGTCGTGTAATTACGCTCAATAAGGGTAAGGTTACACATGATCAGTCGCAAGGGAGTTATAAACAATAATGGCAAAGAAAAAAAAGCAAAATTCAAAAGTTATGATGGAACAAAAACGCCGCAAGCGTAAATTATTAACTTTGTGGCGAATAATAAAATATGGGGCAAATAGTTTTCGTCGGAATGCTTGGCTATCGGTAGCAGCGACAGCAGTGATGACTATTACGCTCTTGATAATTTTTGGATCTTTTTTGGTCCGTATGGGTATTGTGAATACTGTTAATACTCTAACGGAAAAAATAGATGTTTCTATTTATCTTAAAAAAGATGTAAAAGACACCGACGTAGCTAAAATGACCAAAACTCTAAAAAATCTCAAGACTGTTAAGAAAGTTGAATATACGTCTAACGAACAAGCCCAAAAGAATTATGCTTCAAAAAAGATTAAGGAAAAAGACGAAACTACTCTAGAAGCGATTGAAGTTGCGTCGAATGAGTTTCCGGCTAGTTTTTCGGTTACTCTTGAAGATATCGGTAATACTGCTGAATTAAAAAAGACAGTTGAAAGTGATAAAATTTTCCAGGAAAATCTTCATAAGACAAAAGAGCCAACTTATAAAAGTAGCCGAAAAGAATCTATCGAAACTATTTCTAACGCTTTTGCAACGGTTGAAAAGGTTGGCGTTTTTGCAATAGCACTTTTTGCAATGATTTCTGGTTTAATAATCTTTAATACTATTCGTATGGCGATATTTAATCGGCGAGAAGAGATTTATATGATGAAACTTGTTGGTGCTGAAAATAGTTTTATTCGGGGTCCCTTTGTTGTAGAGTCTATGATTTCAGGGATATTGGCTGCAGTTTTTGCGACTAGTGTAGGTTATACGGCAGTAACACTATCTCTAAACAAGATCGAAAATTGGGGTATTACACTTGATCCGGTTGTAACTAGGTGGCCTAATTATTTATTCATTGTATTTCCTTGCTTGGCGCTCTTGGGCTCTTTAATTGGTGTTGTATCGTCTTGGATTGCGACAAGAAAATATCTAAATAAGAGTTGATTTAAGCATTTTGATGTGGTATAATAAAAATATAGACAGGAAAAAATAAAAAATGGTAAAGAAAAGGAAAATTTTAGTAAACGGAATATTATCGCTTGGGCTTGCTATATCAAGTGTATTTGCGATGAATGTCATAAAACCAGCTCAGGCCGATCGTAAGGCGGAGCTTCAGCAGCAGATTGATGCTCTTCAAAGGAGCGAACAAGAGGCTTTAGGTCAAGCAAATGAGCTTAAGAATAAAGCTCAAAACATCCAGGATGAATTAAATTCTATTGAAAAAGAGCGAGTTGCTATCGAGAATCAAATTAAAATTTCTCAGGCGCAGCATGATAAGCTTCAGATTGAAATTAAGGAAACTGAGGAGAAAATTGAAGCAAACCGTAAGGCCTTAGGCAGAACTCTGGCCGATATGTCGGTTGATGAAGAAATTACACCGATTGAACGATTGGCGAGTAGCGAAAATCTTTCTAAGGCACTAGATAATCTAGAATATCAAAGTTCTGTGAAGGATTCATTGACGCAAAAAGTTGGTGAAATTAAGCAACGCAAAAAAGAACTTGAACAAAAGCGAGATGCTGTTAAAAAAGTTCTAGAAGACCAAAAAGTATCTGAAAAGCAAAAGCAAGATAAAATCAATGAGCGAAATTCTTTGCTTGAAAAAACAAAGGGTGAAGAAGCTGAATATAAGAAATACGCTCAGGAACAATCGGCTCAAAAAGCTAAACTGCAAGACGAGCAGAATAGAATTATTCAACAAGAGGCTCAGAGATTTCTACGTAGTGGATCCTCGGTTGATCTTGGGGCTGGTGGAGTTGGAAGCTCGTATCCTTGGGGCTCTAGCTGGGGATGCGTAGTAGATCAATCTACTGTATGGAGTTATAAAGATGATCCTCTAGGCTACGGTTGTGGCCAATGTGTGAGCTATACTGCTTGGAGAATTGTCAAAGAAACTGGCTATCAACCTCTTTGGTGGGGGAACGCTAATATGTGGCCAGCTTCAGCACGACGACATGGATTTTCTACAGGGTCAACTCCACGGGCTGGGTCTATCGCTGTTATGTACATTGGTGCCTATGGTCACGTTGCTTGGGTTGAATCAGTTCATGGCGACGGCACGATGACAATTAGCCAGTATAACTGGCCAACTCCTTCGAATGGGAATCGCTGGGGTGAATACTCTCAAATGCGTGTTTCTACAAATAAATTCCATGAATATATCTATATCAAATAAATTTAATAAATCACCTCAACTAAGAGGTGATTTTTTGAGTTTAAAAATTGCTTATGATATAATAAAATAATGAATAGAGAGAGTAGGAAAGTCGATGTCTCGACTACGGTGGTTATTTCGGGGGTTATGTTAATAGTTGGTTTTATTGGCGGGACTCGAAAAACCGAGCTTTTAAATTTAGTTTCACCTGTTTTTGGTCTTCAGAAGCAAACTAACGAGCTAGATTTAAATTCAGTTCAAGAGACTTTTAAAACTTTAATTACTAAATTTGATGGCAATATTGATAAAAATAAATTAATCGAGGGTGCTTCAAAGGGGCTAGTTAATGCTACTGGTGATAAATTTACGACTTATATGGGCTCAAAAGAAGCAGAAGAATTTAATAAAAGTTTAAGTGGCGATATTGGTGCTGGTATTGGAGTTGAGATTGGCATCCGTAACAATCTTCCTACTGTTATCCGAGCTCTGAAAAATAACCCAGCTATCGAATCTGGTATTCAGAGTGGAGATATTATTCTTGAGGTTAATAGTGAGAGTGTTTCTGGTATGAGTATTGATGAAATCACATCCAAGATAAAAGGAGAAGCTGGTACTAGTGTAAAGATTAAAATCTCTCGAAATAAAGAAGAAAAAGAGTTTTCGATTACTCGTGCCAAAATCTCCAATCCGAGCGTTGAGTTGAATATTTCGAATAAAATTGCTATCTTGACTATTTCTCGTTTTGATAACGAAACCGGTAATTTGGCTAAAAAATATGCACAAGAGATCAAGCAGAAAGGAATTTCTAAAGTTATTCTAGACCTTCGTGGAAATGGGGGCGGTTATGTTACTGCTGCACAATCGGTGGCTAGTTTATGGCTCAAAAAAGGTAGCTTAATTGTGTCAGAGAAAAAGGGTACGAAAACCGTCGATGAGGTTCGTGCGGATGGTAATAATATTCTTGAAGGAGTAGAGACTATTGTTATAGCCGACGGCAGTAGTGCGAGTGCGAGTGAGATTGTTGTTGGCGCCCTAAAAGATCATAAAGCTGCCCGTTTTTATGGTGTTAAAACTTATGGTAAAGGCAGTGTTCAAGAACCGATTAAGATCAATAATGGTGCAATTTTAAAAGTAACTATAGCTAAGTGGTATACGCCGAACGGAAAAAATATTAATGGTGAAGGTATTTCTCCGGATAAAGAAGTTAAAATTACTTCTGAACAAATAAATTCTGGCCAAGACCCTCAGCTTGACTCTGCTAAGGAAGCTCTAAAATAAAATATAGCTTTTTGAAAAAACTTATGTTATAATACGGCTATGGAAATAAAGAAGAAGATCTTATTAGTTGAAGATGATGAAATGTTGGCAAGCGTATATCGCGCTCGTCTTGAAATGGAAGGTTTTGACGTGTGTGAAGTTCATGATGGTGAACAGGCTCTTTCTAGCGCGATCGCTTATCGTCCAGATTTAATTTTACTGGACGCAATGATGCCGAAAATTTCTGGGTTCGATGTTCTTGATATTTTAAAGAATACTCCTGAAACGATGAATATTACGGTAATTATGTTAACCGCTTTAAGTCAAGAAAAAGATAAGGAGCGAGCTGAATCTCTAGGCGTTGATGAGTATTTAGTTAAATCTCAAGTGGTTATTTCTGATGTAGTAGAGCGAGTTCGCCACCATCTTGGAATCCAATCATAAAAACCGCCATATAAATCTATATATAAAAAATAAGCCAATTCGTGAGAAGAGGCTTATTTTTTTGAAATTAAGCAGCGATTACTTCAACTACAGTTCGTCGCTCAGTTTTACCTGTAAATTTCTTTTTGGCGATTTGCTTAAAGTTTACAACTCCACTTTTAGCGGCATGGATTGTAAAGTTTCGGCTCATGTAAGTTCCTTCGCCAGCTAATTTGGTTGCGCCAGTTTGTCGAACGAGAACTTCGCCCTCATTGACTTTTTGACCGCCAAATCGTTTTACGCCTAAGCGTTGGCCAGCGTTGTTGTGGATGTTCTTACTTGTACCACCAGCTTTAACTTTTGACATTTTTACTCCTTATTAGTACTAATAATTCACGCGCCACAACTTGATTTTCGCGATAATATATTAAATCTTGTGGTTTAACGCGCATAAATTCCCTCCTATTATAGCCGAGTTCCTCCAAAAAGTCAACAAGCGGAAGGTGAGAAAAATTGCCATTTTGGGTTTTCCAAGCTGGAACAGCAATACAAATTTGGGTGCCTTCTTGAATTTGACGGGCTAGATTTTTCAAGAAATTCGAGATTATACGATTACAGTTTTCGCGCACTTCAGTGAGCTTCTTTGGTGATGGCGGTGCAGAAAAGGGCTGTCCAAGATAGGTCTCGCACACTACAGTTGAAAGTTTTGGCGCGAAATCCCACTTTTCATGAGTTGCATCAGCTTGATATATTTTGCCAATTTTGCCATGTGGCCTAAATTCTTGCTCAAACCAATCTAGATTTTCTTGCGAGAAATCAATCATTTTGTCGCTTAAATCTGTTCCGAAAACTTCAAAACCTTTTAGGGTTGCCTCTTGAAGAACTGTGCCGGTGCCACAAAAAGGATCAAGTAGTTTTGGAGTGTCTATATTTTTTGTAGGGCTGTTTGTTAATTTTATCTGTGGTTGGTTTTCGCCAGCGCCAAGATTGATCATTGTCTGGGCTAATTTTGGCGGCAACATCCCGACAAAAGCGTCGCGTCGTGGACGGTTTCGATCTCGTCGGGCGTAGGCAGAAATATTTTGTGAACCTTCGCTTAAAGCAATAAAGGTCGTCTTTTTGGAGCTTGCGATTATAATCTCTCGTTTTTTATCGCTTAGCCCTAATTTGTTGTTGTGCGAAATTGCAGTAGAGAGTGATAATTTGCGCCCGTCGATTATACGTATTGATATACTAGCTTTTTTGGCGCTTTGTTTTATTTTTGATAATAGGTCTGAGATTTCTCTTGGGGAAGTCCTGACTCCGTAAGTTGAAATTCCCATCGTGATTTTACCATTTGCTTTTTTGGCGTCGTCTAGAACTTTTTCCAGAACAATCGGTTTTATCTTATGCCAATCGGTTGACTCTATCTCATGAACTATCTCACCGGTTTTTAAAATACTACCAAAATGAGAAACATTAAGCTTAGTGGAGTCTACTAAAGCCACCTCACGATTTAAAACACGGATTTTTTCACCACCAAAAACACTTTCTAGTTCAGCGATTCCAATGGCGGGCTGCCTGCCCAAGATTGCAATTTTCATTATTTTATTATAGCAGATTTAACTGATTTTAAGAACATACTTGACAAAATATACAGGGGGGGGGGTAGAATATAAACATAAACGAGTTAATATTCACCTTTATTGGTAGAAAAGGAGAAGAATGAAATATAAAATTAAGATCGCAGCAATTTTGGCGATTGCGATTACTGGTGGAGCTTTGGTGCGACCAGCTTTTGCTGATACACCAAAACAGCTCACAAAGATTTTAACCTCACCTAATATTCAGCTTAAAGCTGACCCTAAAGTAGATAAGGTTGCGGTCGATGATCGCTGGTATAGTTTTGGAATGGACTTTGATATTCAGGAAACAGTCAATCCTGGTGACTACTTCTTTATTTACCAAAAGGGTATCGCTGGTATGGGTGAAATTCGAGACTTCGACATTAAAGCTAATGGCAAAACTGTAACAACTGCCAAAGTTGTTGAGTCCAATAAGGGTCGCCATACTTATTCTTCATATAAAACTGATGCCGCAGGTATTGCCCAGTTTGATGCTTATAAAGTTGAAGATGCTGTGCCTTGGAGTAAATGGAAGGTTACCTTTAATCAGGATGTGGCAGGTCAGAATGTTAATAAAATAGGTTTTATTTTTTCTAATATTCATGCTAGTTACCCATTAGTAGATTCTTCACCCAATTATGATGTTCGTACTTTTGCTGCAGTAAATGACCGAGAAGTATTTAGCAAGCATATTAAAGTTAATGGTTACACTAAAAGACTTTCATATAGTGATACAATATGGCGCAGTAGTTCTAGTTTTAATTCTGATACTAAAAGGGGAAACTTAGTCTTTGGTATAGAGACAAAAAGCAATTGGAAAGATGCTAATATCAAAATAGAACTAGAGAAAGATTCGCCAGTTCTATTTAGTAAATATAAGGCTGAGCGAAATACTGGATCGAATTTTATCTTTGATGATAGTAATAGGGTTAATGCAGATAAGCTAATCATGGAAACTCCGCGAACTGGTTTTAAATTTGGCTTTGATAGTGAAGGCTTGGCCGGTAATGTTAAGGTTTTAGAACAACAGAATTTGAAGACTTCTTCTGGGTTTGATTTTCCAATAGAGCTAAACCCTGACCCAGCAGCTCAAGCTAATATTGACCTAGTTAATGGCAAACTCAAGAATATCAAATATAAAGTTACGGTAACTGCAAAAGACGGATCGGTAATATTCCAAGGCAATGGTGTGCATGAAGTGCCAATCAAGGGTATCTTAACTCAAGCTGATCTTGAAGCTATTAAACAAAAACCAACTGAACCAGCAAAAGAAGTTAAAACTGAAAAGCCAGCTGAAGCTCCTCGCAGTGAGGCAGCTCCAAAAACTCCGCAAACTGGATTTAAAAAATCAGATAACAATGATGTATTCGGTTGGATTATACTAGCCTCGGCTGTTCTTATTGCATTAACTAGTGGTGTAGTCATTTATCGAAAAAAATCAAAAATTAACTTGTAAGTTAAAAATATTTGTTAAATAACTTATAATCCATAAAAGACATTTGCTAAAGTATTATCGAAATGCAGATGTCTTTTTTTGTTTTAATGTGGGGCGAGAAAAACTTTTTAGATTATGCTATAATAAAGCATATGAATTTTGATTTTAGTGAGTTTGATGATTTAGTTGAAGACCAAATATCGCTTTTGAATAAATACGATTCTACAGATCCAGCAAATCGCGAAATTATTTTTAGTGTGTCGGATTTTGTAGCTGTCTCGAATGATATTTTTGAAAAAAGTTTTCCGAGTGTATTGATCGAGGGTGAGGTTTCTAGTTTTAAAATCAATCAAAAGAAATTTGTGTTTTTTGACCTCAAGGATGAGCGATCTAGCCTGAGTTGTTTTATGACGGTCTGGCAAATGCGATTTCCGCTTGAAGATGGTATGAAAATTGTAGCTGAGGTTAGACCTAAATTAACCGACTGGGGCAAATTTAGCCTAACAGTTGAAAAAATAATTCCGAAAGGTGAAGGCAGTCTTAAAAAATCTTTTGACATATTAAAACAGAAGCTGGCGCGTGAAGGTCTTTTTGATAAAGACCGTAAGCGTGATTTACCGCAAAATCCACAGCGAATTGCTATAATATCCAGTACGCAGGCTGCTGGGTTTGCCGATTTTATTAAGATTATCAATGAGCGATGGAGCGGTCTTAAAATTCGTGTTGCACATACGCAAGTTCAGGGTTTGGTAGCGGCGGATCAGATTATTAGGGCGATCGAGTATTTTAATTCTTGTGAAGAATTGCCAGAAGTGATTGCGATTATTCGGGGTGGTGGCAGTACTGATGATCTGGCGGTTTTTAATGATGAACGTCTAGTTCGCGCTGTAGCTGCTTCTCGTGTGCCGATAATTACTGGAATTGGCCACGAAATTGATGAGAGTTTATGTGATCTGGCGGCAGATTACGCAGCTTCGACCCCTAGTAATGTAGCACAAATTTTGTCGCCTGATAAGTTGGCGGAGATTCGTTTTTTGCATTCAAAGATATTAAGAGCAGGCGAACGAATTTTAGAAAATATAGAATTAATAAAAAAACAAAATAATTCTAAAAAAGATAAAATCCGAACGAAATTATTATCTATAATCGAACAGCGGCGAGATGATATTTTAGCAAAAAAACGACTACTAGAAAACCTCAATCCACAAAGAATCTTACGTCAAGGATATGCAATTTTGAGAGGTAGTATAGAAGTTGGTGAGCAGATTTTGATTGAGACAATTGATAAAAAAATAACAGCGGAGGTAAAAAATGTCAAACAAAATTAATGATAAAATAATACAGATTGACAAGATCTTATCAGAGATTGAGAATGGAGAGGTTTCAATCGAAGAAATTTCAGGCAAATACAAGAGTGCAATTAATCTAGTAAATGAAGTCGAATCAGATCTGGATAATATTTCTAATGAGATTGAAATTGTGAGTAGAGATTTTTCGCAAGATTAATTAACGTTTATTGTTATGAAAGTTCTTGAAAAAAATACTAACCATAAGTATAATAGAGATATGAAAAAAAATAGAAGAGGAGAAGTTGAAGGTTCAACGATTGTAATAATTCTTTTATCAATTGCACTAGTTGGAATAGGCGCTTTTGGTGTGTGGGCTTTTATCAATTATCGAGAGGCTCAGAGCAATATTGATAATAAAATAGAATTAGCCGAAGCTGCTGCTAAGAAAAAAGAAGCTGAAGATCAAGCTGAAAAATACGCCCAGCGAGAAAAAAACCCTAACTTAGTGTTTAGTGGACCAGCCGATCTAGGTAGTGTTAGTTTTTCTTACCCTAAGACTTGGAGCTCGTATGTAGCTTCAAACGGTGCTGACGGGGCTAATTATTATGCATTTTTCCATCCAACTACTGTTCCGCCGGTGTTAAGTACCGATGATAATTCAAAGGTTAGTCAGCGATTTGCGCTCAGGGTTGCTATCTATAATTCTTCATTAGAAAATGTATTGAATGAATATCAAAAAACAATCGATAAAGGAGAATTATCTTCTTCATCTGTATTGGCTAATGGTAAGAATGCAACCAAGCTAGAAGGACTCTTCCCAAACAATAAGAATAAAAACGACCGGATTCAGGGAGTAGCTTACTTTTTTAAAGTTAATGATAAAGTCTTAATGCTAAAAACCGATGGTGGCGCGACATTCCGAGCTGATTTTGACAAAATAGTTAATACTATCAATTTTAAATAGAAATATCTTTTTCGGCTTCTGCTATGTGATATAATAGAAGTGTATGAATGAAGGGGAGTTTTTTAATCTGATAGCGAGCGACAGTAGTTTTATTGTAGCCGCTCATGAGATGAAAGCTCCCCTTTCGATTATCCGTCAACTTTCACTAACTCTAAACGACAAACAGATAAGTCTTACTAGTCAAGAAAAGACTAAGATTTTAAAACAAATTGATTTAACTAGTGAGCGAGCTTTGCGAATAGTGAGCGATTTGACTAAAGTTGCTCGTCTTGATGAAGCCATGTTTGAGCTTGAACCGACCAACGCGCGCAAGGTTTGTAGTGATATTCAACGCGAAATGGCCAAAATCTACGAGCTTCATGGCCGTGAAATTATATTTAAGAATTCTAAAGTCTCTGATTTGGTGGTAGCTAATTATGATTTATTAAGATCGATTTTACTTAATTTTTCTGATAATGCTCTATATGCTGCTGATCCAAATTCAAAAGTAGAAGTTTCTGTTAGAAAAGTAGGGAAAAAAGTTAGAGTTGCAGTTAGGGATTTTGGCGAAGAGCTACCATTGGCTGTTTGGCGTGTTATAAAAAAGCAAAAAAATCAGCCAGTCCGTGCAGCTTCGCGACCGCAAAGTTCTGGCTTGGGTATTTTTATTGCGCAAAATTTTGCCGAAGCAATGGGTGCTAAAATTGGCGTGATTCGTCATCGTGACGGCAATACTTTTTACGTGGATTTAAATAAATCGGAGCAACTTAGCTTACTATGAAGAAAATCTTAATTATAGAAGATAATCAAATTTTAGCGGAGAATTTTGCTCGGATTTTAAGAAAAGATTTTATTGTCTTGCAATCTTCGAGCGCTGGTGATGCAATTTCACAGATTGACACGAATCCTCCTGATCTGATTTTTCTTGATATCTTGCTGGACGGCCATTCGGCTTTTGCACTCCTTCATGAATTACAGAGCTATTATGATACTGCTATGATTCCGGTAGTAGTCTGTTCGGATTTAGCAGATAATTTAGAAGAAAAACCATTAAAAGAGTACGGCATAAAGGCAATTTTAGACAAGGCTAAAACTAGCCCAAAGGAAATTTTAGAGGTATGTAGAAATGCGACAAGATAAAACATTGGCGATAGTGCTGCGTCGAACTAATTTTGGTGAGGCTGATAGAATTGTTAATTTTATTACACCAGCTGGCAAGGTTGTAGGCATTGCGCGAGGAGCTCGCAAGCAAAAATCAAAACTTGCTGGTGGGATTGAGGTTTTTGCTCTGAACGAAATTGTCTTGATGAAAGGCAAGAATGAGATGAAAACTATAATTTCGGCTAGGATGCGTGAGTTTTTTGGCGAGATTATTAAGGATTTGGATCGGACTGAGTTTGGTTATTTTGCGATTAAAAAAATTAGCAGTTTGAGTGAGCATATTGATAGCGCAGATTTTTTTGATATTTTGTTGAAAACTTTTGTGAGTTTAAACGACTTAAGTATTGACCTAGGGCTAATTCGCAGCTGGTTTATTATGCAAACGAATGAAGCGATTGGTGAAGAGCTAAATTTAGAAATCGATAGTTTTGGCAATGCGTTATTACCTGATAAAAGATATGATTTTGATATTTTTGATAAGGTTTTTATCCCAAACGAGAATGGCAAGTTTAGCGCTAATCATATTAAATTCTTGCGATTAATGCTATCTAGTGAGCCACGGATTATTTCGAAGGTTAAGAATGGAAACCGTATTCTGCGAGATATTAATAAGGTCTTTTTTAGAGAATAAAAAGCATTTGCTTTTTGTGCCGGATCATGATAAAATTTAACCATAAGTGTTTTATAAATTAAAAATAGGAGAAAAAATGAATTTTCGAAGTAAAATATCGATTTTTATTCTTGCAGCATTGTTATCAGTAGTGAGCCTTGGCTCTTCTGCTTTTGCTGCTGAGGATATTACGAGTAGGTTGAAGATTGAGCCTACGAGTATTAAGAGCAGCGGGCGTGAGTGGTCTATTGATATCTCTGGCCAGAATGTTAAAGAAGGCGATTGGGCGACTTTTCGTGCTGAGAATATATCTCTGATTCCTGCAGGAAAAGTAGACCTCAAGTATAAAAATGAGAAGATTGGTGAAATCTCAGTTGATAAGAAATATAGCGATGGTCATGATTTGAACTATCAGTCTGTTCCTCACGATGACGAGAATGCTAAACCTGGAGCCATTATTTGGCAGGGGAAGATTATTTTTACTAAGAATATTGAAAAATATGCTAACTTTAAAACTTCTATTTCTAACAATAACGCTAACTATTTTTCTCTTGTAAATCGTGATGTTACTGTAGAAACTAAGATTATTGGTAGTACTACTTTAAAAGGTGAAGATGTTAAATTAACTAAATCTCCATTATTGAATTTAAATAATACTATTGTTGATGGTGCTGCTGTTCAGTTTAATTCAAATAATGATAGCTCAGTTTTTGGGCCAACTATAGTGCAATTTAGAAATAATCCTGTTAAAGCTGGATCTAAGTTAAAAGTTACTATGCATAACGACTCTTCGGTTCTTTTCAGTGATAAAACTCATCCTATTGGCTCAGTTATATCATTTTCGAAAATACGTAACGGTATTTCCGCTTCAACTCCAGTGAATAAATATGGCGTATACTTTGCGGGTGGTCCAGGTATGGAATTAAAAATTATATCTCGTTCTGAAACTGAAGTAGTCTTAGAAGTATTAAAAGATATGCCCGCAACAGACAGTATCTATAGGGGTTGGATCTCTTCTGTAAAAGTAGTAGATGGCTCAACTATCAAAAATGGAACAATTAGCGGTATCAAACAGACTACTGAATTAATTGCGCCAGATGGTAAGACTATCGACAAAAAAGACTTTAATGGAGGTGGGTCAATATTTGGAAGTAATGTAGAAACCTACGCCAAAATCCGTAAACCAGAAGCAAAGCCACAAAAACCTGCTCCTGCGCCAACTCCAGCTCCAGCTCAACCACAACCAGCTGTTGAGGTTCCAAAAGATGAAAAACCTTCAGAAGCGAAAGTTCAAGCTCCAAACACCGGTTTTGAACAATCTCAAAATTTCATTATTCTAGCTTTTGCTGGTTTGGGTGTAACTACTGCGGTAGTTTTCCGCAAAAAATTAGCAAAAATAAAAATCTAATTTTGTGGTAATTCAAACAAAAAGCTCTCGAAAAACGGGAGCTTTTTTGATATAATAGAAGACAAATTGCACGGAGGAAAAATGAAGAACGAAGATTTAATGGAAAAAATTGTGAGCCTTGCCAAACGGCGTGGTTTTATTTGGCAGGGTAGTGAAGTTTATGGCGGAATGCGCGGAACTTGGGATTACGGCCCACTCGGGCTAGCTTTGAAGCGCAAAATCATGAATGAGTGGTGGAATTTCTTTGTCGAGAATCGTGAAGATATGTTTGGTGTTGATGCTGCGATTATCATGAATCCAAAAGTTTGGCAAGCGAGTGGCCATGCTGCAACTTTCGCTGACCCTTTGGTAGAAGATCTAAAAACTGGCGAGCGATATCGCGCTGATCATCTTTTAAAAGATGCTGGAATCGAAGCAGAAGGTCTTTCGAATGAAAAAATCACTGAAATTATCCGTGAGCAAGGCCTAAAATCGCCAAAAGGGAATGAGCTTAGTGAAGTTCGTAGTTTCAATATGATGTTTCAAACTAATGTTGGTGCAGTGGTGAATGAAAATTCAACTGCATATCTTCGACCAGAAACCGCTCAGGGGATTTTTACTAATTACAAAAATGTAGTTGATTCATTTTATCCAAGCTTGCCATTTGGTCTTGCGCAACAAGGAAAAGCCTTTCGAAACGAGATTTCGCCTCGAGATTTTGTTTTTCGTTCTCGTGAGTTCGAACAAATGGAGATTGAATATTTTGTAGATCCTGAGAATTGGGAGGCTGAATTTGAAAAATTGCTTGATTTAGTTCGAAAATTCTTAACTGAAAAAATGGGCTTGCCACAAAGTTCTCTATATGAGCTTGAAGTTCCAGAAGAAGACCGCGCGCATTATTCAAAACGCACTGTTGATTTCGAATTTAACTACCCAATCGGTAAAGAAGAGCTGATGGGGATTGCTTATCGCACTGATTTTGATCTTGCGAATATCCAGCGAGCGAGTGGTAAAAGTATGGAATACACCGACAAACAAACGCGTAAAAAGTTTATTCCTCATGTGATTGAGCCAAGTTTTGGCGTTGAGCGGCTTTTGATGGCGGTTCTTTCGAATGCTTATCGCGAAGTTGAAACTGATGGCAAAACTCGCATTTTTTTGGCATTACCTGAAAATCTTGCTCCAACAAAAATTATTGTGGCGCCACTTCTTAAAAATAAAGAAGCTTTGGTTGAGAAAGCACGAGAAGTTTATCTTGAACTTCGCCAAAAATACAAAAATGTTGAATTTGATTTGAGCGGAAAAGTTGGAAAGGTTTACGCCAAGGCCGATGAAATCGGTGTGCCAAAAGTTGTTGTAATCGATTTTGATACAATTGAAGGTGATGGTTTGGTGAGCGTTCGAAATCGAGATGACGCTTCGCAAATTCGCGTCGAAGCAAGTGAGATTTAATGAATACCGAAAAAATAACTTCCGCTCATAATCCTTTGATTAAAAAACTTGTTCAACTGAGTAGTAAACAGAGCGCGCGAACAAAAAATAATCTAACTATTTTGGATGGCGTTCATTTAACTAAGGAGTATTTAGTAAAGATCGGCAACCCTGAATTATGCGTGGTTAGCGAAGGGGTGAAATCAACAGAAGTTATTGGAATATTAACAGAGTGTTACTCTAGAGATGTCAGAATAATAGAGATCCCCGAAAGTCTTTTTATGAAGATTTCTCCTGTTGTTGACGGAGTTGGTATTTTATTTGTGGTTGGAATACCGAAATTAATAGAAATAAATCCACTCGCAGAGACACTGATCCTTGAGAATATTCAAGATCCAGGAAACCTTGGTACTATTTTACGGAGTGCAGCTGCTTTTGGTGTTGAACAAGTTATTTGTTCGATCGGAACGGTTTCAGCTTGGTCGCCAAAGGTTTTGCGTTCTGGTATGGGGGCACATTTTGAGCTTAAAATTTTTGAAAAACATGATTTGAAGAGCGAAATTTCTCGGTTTGATATTCCGGTTTTTGCCACAAGTCTAGAAGCTGATAAATCTATTTATGATGAAAATTTAAATAGACCAAAGGTTTGGATTTTTGGTAATGAAGGCGCTGGGGTTTCAGAAGATATTCAAAAACTAGCAACCAAAAAAGTAAAAATTCCACATAGCGCAAAAATTGAAAGTTTAAATGTAGCAATGGCTGCAACTGTTTGTTTGAGTGAAAGCTGGCGACAAAATAATAAACTATAGAATCAAGATAATTATCTTCAATTGATCTTTTTGTTAAAAAATGATATAATCTGAGTTATGAAGACTGTTATCGTAAAAGCAAAAGTTCAAAATAAAACGAATTTAATTAAAAATATTCAGGCGGCAGGGCATGATTTTGGTAAGCCTATTTTTCAACATGATCGAGTGTTTTTGCCGCGTGGCTATGAGCCAAGTCGCAAACTGCCAAAAATGCTTCTTCGTACGGAGATTATCGATCCTAAGCGCAAGCCTTGGTATCAGCTAGTTCAAAAACGCCACATTGAAGCGGAAAACGTTGACTTAATTTTTACGACTGGAGTTTTGAACTATTCTGATACTGCCAACATGCTTCAGCAGCTTGGGTTTGAGATAAAAGCTGAGGTTATGCGTAATCGCCAAAAATTACAAGTTGAGGATACAGTTTTTTACCTTGATGATGTTGAAGGCCTAGGGACTTATATTAAGCTAGAAAGAGCTCTTGACAAGGGCGAAAATGAACCAGCTGTTCGACAAGAACTTTGGGATGTTTTAAGGGTATTAGGTATTGACGAAACTAATAATGAACCAGATACTTACACGGCGCAAATCCTGAAACAAAAAGGTATAAAATAAGCTATTCTAAAGTAGTTTTCTCTTGATAAAAATTGACATAAGCTGTATAATAAAAGAATGAATGAGAATTCTCGATATATAGCAGGGATTGATGTTGGAACAACTACTGTTAAGTGTGTAGTAGCTAGCTTAAATTCCGAAAATAAGCCGACGATTGTAGGAGTCGGAGTCCGTGAAAACAGCGGTATGAAGAAAGGTGTCGTGTCGCATCTGGAAGGTCCTTATGAGGCTATTGATTCTGCGCTTGCTGATGCGGAACGTACTAGTGGATTTACGATAGATAGAGCAGCTCTAAGTCTTAATGGAAATCATATTTTAAGCACCAAGTCAGAAGGAATGGTTGCTGTTAATTCGCAAAACCAAGAAGTTTCTGAGGACGATTTGATGCGTCTTGAAGAAGTTGCTACAATTGGTAAGATTCCTGCAAATCGAGAAATTTTGGATTTTATACCTTATTCGTATTGCCTTGATGGACAAGATGGAATTTCTGATCCATTAGGAATGCGTGGAACTCGCCTTGAAGTGCACGCAAATGTAATTTCAGGAATGGTGCCTCATATTGATAACTTGCGTCAGGTCGCTGATAAAGCGCAGATAGAACCAGCGGGTATTATACCGAGCGTTTTGGCGGCTTCATCTTCTGTATTGTCTGAAAAACAAAAAGAGAATGGTGTGGCTGTGATAGATTTCGGTGCTACAACTACTGGTATAGCGATCTTTGAAGATGGGGATTTACAGTACCTACGAGTAATTCCAATTGGTGGTAATAATATTACTAATGATCTTGCGATCTGTCTAAAGGTTACCCCAGAGATAGCCGAAGATATTAAAATTAAACACGCGATTGCTGGTATTCGAGATAACCATCGTGATGTAATGATAAAAAATGGTCACGAACACTATAGCTTTAACACTCTAGAAATAGATGAGGTTGTAGAGGCACGACTTGAGGAAATATTTGAGGAAATTCAAAAAGAATTTAAAGCGGCTGGATGTAATAAGCAACTTCCTAGTGGTGTGGTTCTTGTCGGTGGTGGTGCAAATATGAAGAAACTTGCAGAATACTCTAAGAAATCTCTAGAGCTAGCTTCTCAGATTGGTAAAATTGATATTGAGAGTACAATTTCTGAAGACGTTAAAAAACCAGAATTCGCTGCGGCGGTAGGTCTAATGCTAGAGGGGTTGCACTATACGCCAGAAGAAAACAAGCGTGAGAGCACGCATGAAGGTTTCTTCGCTAGACTATTTAAGCGCAATAAATAACATGATATAATAGGGAGGAATAAAGGAGTATTTATGCCGGAAATTAAACCAGAAGAAGTTCAGACATTTGCTAAAATTAAAGTTGTGGGAATTGGCGGTGCTGGTGGTAGTGCTGTAAACCGAATGAAAGACGTTGGTCTCAATAATATTGAATTCATCGCGATGAATACTGATGCTCAGGCACTTTATAATTCTAAGGCTGACACTAAAATTCATCTTGGAAAAGAGACTACAAATGGGCTTGGCGCTGGCGCAGATCCTATTGTGGGAGAAACTGCAGCAAATGAATCTAGGGAAGAAATTCAAGAAGCTCTTAAAGGCGCAGATATGGTCTTTATTACTATTGGCGCAGGTGGTGGAACTGGTTCTGGAGCCGGTCATGTAGTAGCTGAGATCGCTCGCGAAATGGGTATTTTAACGATTGGTGTTGCAACTAGGCCGTTTGCTTTCGAGGGCGCTAAACGCAAAAAGAATGCAGATTGGGCTATTGATAGGTTGGCAGCTGTTGTAGATACTCTTATTACTATCCCTAACGATCGTCTTCTTCAGACCATAGATCGTAATATGCCTCTACTTGAAACATTTAAGATAGCGGATGATGTCCTTCGTCAGGGCGTTCAGGGAATATCAGAACTTATAACTGAACATGGTTTGATTAATCTTGACTTTGCTGACGTTAAATCAATTATGACCAACGCTGGCTCTGCATTGATGGGAATTGGCCGTGCTAGTGGTGAAGATCGTGCGATTAAAGCTGCCGAACAGGCAATCGAGAGCCCAATGATCGAGGTTTCAATTGATGGTGCACGCGGTGTTCTCTTCAATGTTGCTGGTGGCTACGATATGAGTATGAGTGAAATTCAAGACGCTGCTGAAACTATTACTCGCGCTGTAGCTCCAGATGCAAATATCATCTTTGGTGCAACGCTCAAACCTGAACTTGAAGATGAGCTTGTGATTACGGTTGTGGCAACCGGTTTCGACCGCGAATATGGCGATTTTTCTAATCCTCAACAGAATGCTTTAGATAATATCATTTCACATGATCTTAATATTGAAAAAAATAATAATTCTACTGAAAATAGCCTTGACGATCATCTATCGACCGCTATTGATATGGAATTAGATAACACTCATGGAGATTCGGCTGCTAATTTTACTGGTGAAATCCAGGGTGGCAGCATTTGGAATACTCCAGAATTAGATGACGACGAGCTAGAAAAACCTGCTTTTTTGCGTAGAAGAGATCGACAGAATAAGGAAAAATAGTGGAATATATCCTCGACGAAACAAAAGTTCTTGAAAGTAGAATGTCTGCGGATGGCCAGTCTATTCGTAGACGGAGAGTTTCGCCTGATGGGATTCGATTTACTACTTATGAACGGGTCGAAAAACCGAGATTAATTGTTCTGAAAAGTCATGGTGGTAGAGAAGATTTTGATCGAGAAAAACTCAAAAGTTCGATTATTCGTTCGATCGGAAAATTTATTTCAGATTTACAAGTCGAAGAAATAATTAATCGAGTAGAAAACAATCTGTTAAAAAAATCAAATAAAGTCTCTTCTCATCAGATTGGTGAAGAAGTTTTAAACGCTCTGATTAAGATTAATAAAGTTGCTTATATTCGATTTGCGAGTGTGTTTAATGGTTTCCAGACACTCGAAGATTTTGAGGAGATTTTGGAGAAAGTTAGAGAAAAATGAAAATAGTTGCGATTCATAAAGACGCGAGTGACCATGCACGCGAAATGCGGGAGTATCTTGGTGAGTTTGAACGAAGAACTGGGATTGAAATTGAAGTGCGATATCCTGAGCTGGCTGAAAACCAATTCTTTTTGCAAGCTTATGATATTGTTGAATATCCAACAATCTTAGCGATTGCTAATGATGGCCAACTTTTACAGATGTGGCGCGGGCGACCTTTGCCGCTAATTGATGAAGTTGCTTATTATGCGCGCTAAGCTAAAAAATTAGCGTGTTTTTGTATTGATAATAATTTTATTTAGATATATACTATGTAAGGACAGTCCCTTAAGTAAGGATTGTATCATATTCTAAATCGTTAGGTTTCTATAATAATCTTAGCAACTAAGGGCGGCGGTTTCATACTGTGCAGCTACGGTTGAGAGTTCTATTATCGAACCTAAGGCAAAGCTCTAATCCATCCTTAAAGGGTGGATTATCTTTATATTGAATAAAAAACTTATTATCTTATAATAGAATTATGAAGTACTCAATAGGTTTAGATATAGGTACGACCTCAATTGGTTGGGCTATAATCGATGAAGATAACAAAAGAATCGAAAAAGTTGGTGTTCGGATTTTCGAAAAACCAGAAAACCCGAAAGATGGTAAAAGTCTGTCTGAAACTCGGCGAACAGCTCGCTCAACAAGAAGAAGATTAAAGCGTCGCCATCAGCGGTTAAATTTTATTAAAAGATTCTTTAGAGATAATAATTTATTAACTAAAGAACAGATTGAAGAGCTCTTAAAGCCAGAAAATAAACTTGATCCATATAAAATTCGAGAAAAGGCGTTGAGTGAGAAGATCGCAAACGAGGAACTCTTTGTTGGTTTATATCACATTGCTAAACGCCGTGGATATAAAAGTAATCGAAAATTCGCTGAAGAAAATGATAAGGAAAATTCGAAAGTTCTTTCAGCTATTTCAAAAAACGAGAAGTTACTCAAAGAGTATAAAACTGTTGCTAGTGCATTAAATTCGAATGAAAAATTTATAGCTCACAAAAGAAATAAAGCTGAAGATTACAGCAATTCTTTCGTGCGGGCGAATTTCGAAGATGAAGCGAAACTTATTTTAAAAATTCAAAAAGAATTTGGTTTGAATCTTTCAGATGAAAAGATTAATTTTCTCCTTTTTGGAAATGAAAAAGAGGGCAATTTTAACGGAATTTTTTCACAACGTCCATTTATGACTAGTGAATTAATTATGAAAATGCGTGGAAAGTGTAGCTTCGAGAAATCTGAATTTCGTGCACCAAAAGCGAGTTATAGTTTTGAGATGTTTCGTTTGGCAGAAAACTTGGCACACTTAAGGGTTGTAATAAACAACGAGGAACGCAGTCTAACGGAAGAAGAAATTCCAAAAGTTATTGAAAAAGCTAAGGATATTAAAGTACTGAAATATCAACACATCCGTGAAGTTTTGGGTTATAAAAAAGATGAAAACTTTAGTTTTCCAGCAAATATGATTCGTGGCGAGATTAAAAAAGATAGCAAAAATAACGGTGAAGAAAATAAATTCGGTGAACTTTCTTTTTATCATAAAGTTAAAACTGCCCTTTCTAATAACATAGAAGATTGGCAAAAAGTTTGTGACAATAATTATAGAATACTAGATGAACTTGGTGAAATTCTTTCATGTAATAAAGATGATGAAAATTTGCGAAAAGAGATTTCGAAGCTTAATTTAAGTGAAGACGCAGTTGGAGCATTGATGATGATTAATGTTAGCGGTTTTGGCCATTTATCATTTAAATCGCTTAGAAAAATCTTGCCTTTTTTGTTAAAAGGTGATACATACTCTGATGCGTTAAAAAATGCAGGCTATGATACAAAACAACAGCTTTCTGGGGATAAAAACAAGCTTCCTCCACTTTCGAAAGAAGAATCAGCTCAAATTACAAATCCTGTTGTTAAACGGGCAGTTTCGCAGACTATTAAGGTTGTAAACGCCATTATTAGAGAATATGGCGCACCATATCAAATTAAAATTGAAGCTGCGGGTGATTTAGCTAAAAACTTCAAAGAACGCAAGAAGATTAAAAAAGCTCAAGATGAAAATGCCAGTTATAATGAAAGCATTAAAGAGCGACTTAAAAACGAGTTTAATGTTCCTTCGCCAACCGGCCTACAAATTACCAAATTTAAACTTTATGAACAACAAAATTGGAAATGCGCTTATTCTGGAAAAAGGCTTGTTATAGAAAATCTATTTTCCAATGAGCATTATGCCGAAATTGATCACATCATTCCATTCTCTCGTTGCGGAAATGACAGCTTAATGAATAAAGTTTTAGTTTTCACTGAAGAAAACCGCCAAAAAGGTAATTTAACACCTTTCGAAGCTTGGGGCGCTGATGAAAGCCGATGGGCTGATTTTGAGGCACGCATAAATTCAATGAACCTTCCTTTTCGAAAGAAAGAACGATTGCTTGCGAAAGTTCCACCAAAAGAAGATTGGAATAGCCGTGCGTTAAATGATACGCGATATATTTCAAAGTTCTTAAGCCAATATCTTCGTAAGAATTTGAAATTTGCTAAAATTGAGAATGAAAATCCAGCTCAGCGAGTGATTGTGCCGAATGGTTCAATAACTTCTTATTTGCGCCGTATTTGGCGTGTGGGCTCAAAGGATCGCGAAGAAAACAACCTTCATCATGCTACGGATGCCTGCATAATTGCTGCAATCGACCAAAGTACTATTCAGAAAATTTCACGCTTGAACAAATATTTTGAACTTTTTAAATATTCGGCGGAAGATGAAGTTATTGATAAGATAACGGGTGAAATTTCTAGTCGAGCGGATTTCGAACAAACTTTTGAAGATATCGAACCGTGGAAAGATTTTGGAAAAGAAGTTCGAAAAAGAACTGCTCATTATGAATCGCCAATGGAGCTTCGCAATGAACTAATTGGTCTTGAAAATTATGATGAAGAATTTCGAAGCAAAACGACGCCTATTTTCGTCTCAAGAATGCCAAAACGCTCAGGAAAGGGCAATATCAATAAAGAAACGATTCGTTCGCCGAAAATTGTTGAAGGATATGTAGATTCGAAAGGAAAGCCAGCTATAGCGCGAAAACAACGAGTTCGATTAACGAATGTAGATTTAAAAACGCTTTACGATTCGCCAGTTCGTGAAACGGACCCGGCTTTATACGAGATCTTAGAGGCACGATTGAATGAGTTTGATAATAAACCAGAAAAAGCTTTTGGTGACCCAAGTAACCCAGTTTATAAACCGACAAAAAATGGTGGTCGCGGTAATATTGTTCGCTCAATTAAGGTTTATGACACGCAAAATTCGAAAAGTGGTTTCTTAATTAATAAAGGTAAGGCTTTTGTTAATAATGGTGATACGATTCGGTTGGATGTGTTTAAGCGCAAAAATTATAATGGTGAGTTTGAGTATTATTTTTCACCAATTTATGCGCATCTGTTGAATGCTAAAAAAGTTGAAATTTTACCAACGCCAAATGGGCGAAGTACAGCAGAAAAAGCCGATTTTAATAAAATTCGCGATGAAAAAGGTAAGATTTTTGCGACTGAAGAAAATGGATTTGTTAAGCAATTTTCGTTGTATCCGAATGATTATGTACGGATTTATGCGGGGAATAAGATTGTTGAGGGCTATTATGTCGGCTATGATATAGATAGTGGTAGAATATCTTTAATAGGTCACGATAAAGCAGATAAGAAGAATGCTGATAGAATTTCTGGTGGTACAATAACCTTAATCGAACGCTACGATATCTCCGTTCTTGGCGATAACTATAGGTGGATTTAATGGCGTGGCGCATTATTTCTATTGAAAATCCCGCTCGACTAAGCGTTAAAAATAACCAGCTCTTAATTTCGCAAGAAGAAGACGCTTCGATTCCGATTGAAGATATCGACTCGTTAATAATTGATAATTATGGCATAAATTTAACCACGAATTTGTTAAATGAGTTCTCTTCTCGAGCAGTGAGCGTTGTAATTTGTGATCATAAACATCTTCCTGCAACTATAGTTTTACCATATTCTCAACATTCGCGGCAGGCTAAAGTATCTCGCCGGCAAATTGAGATGAAGGTTCCACTCAAAAAACAGATTTGGCAGAATAATATTGTTAGAAAAATTTCTAATCAGGCTGATGTTCTAAAATATTTTGGCTTAAATGATGAATATCTTCGAAAATGTGCAAGTGAAATTAAATCTGGAGATTCCACTAATCGTGAGTCTTTAGCCGCACGCGACTACTTTTCACAACTTCTTGATGACGCAACTCGTCGTCGGCCAATGTGGTATAATTCGGCGTTAAATTACAGCTATGCACTTGTTCGCACAGGGTTGGCACGGCATTTGGCGGCTCGTGGACTGGTAGTTTCGCAGGGTATTTTTCATCATAACGAACTAAATAGCTTTAATTTAGCAGATGACCTGATTGAAACGTATCGCCCACTAATCGACCTGTTTGTGCTTAAAAAATTTGGTTTGCGCGGGTTCGAAAAAGAAGATTCGGCTCTTTCGAAAGAAGAACGTCAAATTCTGCTTGAGGTTTTGGAATTTCGAGTTGAAATTAAGGGTAAGAAATTTGCAATTAAAAATGCAGTCGAGATTACGGTTGAAAGTTTTATTGATTGTATTTTGAATAAAGATTCAAGCAATTTAGAATTACCAAAAATATAAAAAATAAAAACAAAAAGAGGAAAGATGGCATATAAATTTATGAGAGTAGCAGTATTTTTTGATCTACCTACGGGCAGTAAAAAAGAAAGAATAATGGCGACACGTTTTCGAAATTTCTTACTAAAAGATGGTTTTAATATGTTGCAGTATAGTGTTTACACGAGGCTTTGCCCGAATAGGGATGTTGCTGAAAAACATATGAATCGTGTTAAGAGAAATGCACCAAATGTTGGATCGATTCGGCTGATTTATATAACAGAACATCAATTTACGAATATGTATGTGATTGCTGGCGAAAAAACCGTGCAAGAAAGGTGTGTCTCGAACGATCAACTTTCATTTTTTTAAACTAAAATCCCCATCGTAACAGATGGGGATTTTAGTAAGGATTATATCATATTCTAAATTGTCAGGGAACTATAACTATTTAATCTGGCGAATGCTTATATCGGTAATTATATCATATTCTAAATTGTCAGGGAACTATAACTATGTTGGTGATGTAAAGGTTAAAGGAGTTATTATATCATATTCTAAATTGTCAGGGAACTATAACCTTTAACTTCGTCAACCAAAGTTAGTCTTTATTATATCATATTCTAAATTGTCAGGGAACTATAACTGGCTAGTTTGGCGAATGCTTACATCTGTTATTATATCATATTCTAAATTGTCAGGGAACTATAACAAATGTGTCATCATCTGAAGTAATATCTACATTATATCATATTCTAAATTGTCAGGGAACTATAACCGATTGCCCCGCGCAAAACCGCATTAAAAAATTATATCATATTCTAAATTGT
>CALIJI010000009.1 GCA_938017895.1 uncultured bacterium | reverse complement strand
TAGGAATATCAAACATCAAGCACCTCCGAAACTGGCAAGATTTTAGCACAATTATTGGCAACAAATCACGCTTGGACTTTTCTATAATAAAACCATAAGTTAGCTAACTTAAAACAATTATATCAAAATTAAAGGAGAAATCTCATGAATTCACTACAAAAATCAACTAAAGAAACGGCTTTGGCTCAAATCGCAAATCCGTATCAGTTAGCAGTTGCTAAAGAGCTCAGTCATAAGATGGCTAGCACCCAAGCACAGGAGCTCTTAGCTTCAGATATTCTTTTTAAAATCGGCAATCTTGCTTTAATTCAAGCTGAGATTATTAAGAACAATCCCGAAGCGTTGGCTTATACAGATTATGTTATTCGAGCTTTTACTCACTACACTACTGAGAAATTAAAATAGGAGCATTATGATGAATATCTTTCTTATTCTTTCCATTATTTTTGTAACTTCGTATTTGCTAGTTTCAATTTGGGACTGTCTAGATGAAGAAGACGATACAGCACCAGAAGAACAGGCTTTGGCGGAGTTCCTCCAGCGCCGCCAAGATATTCAAGAAGCCTACCTAATTGCCCAAAAAGAATTGTTCAAACGGCGTAAGTTTTAGCCTTATTTGAACTAGACAAAAGGACAAAATATGTTGAAATATACTACTGTTGCAAGATCTAAAAATCATTCCAATCGCTCTAAAAACTGAGGTAAGCGAAATTTAACTTTTACCTAGTTTTCTTGTATAACTGGCATCAGAAAGGAGATCAGCCGAATGAAGAAAATATTGGTTTATATTTTAGGATTTTTTGCCTGCGCTTGGCTACTCAACTGGGCGGTTAAACTTCTAATGGAAGTTTGGCAAGTCTTATTTATAGGGGCTATCTTCATCTTCATTGGCTGGTTTACCTTTCAGATTATTAAATCTAAAGAATGGAGGTAAAGATGAGACGGAAGTTTGAAGCCTTATCTTGGAGCGAGTTTCACTGGCAGCGACCGTTTGCGATAGATGATGTCAAAGCTATGTTAGGGCAACTTGTCGGGTTAAGTCGGCGCAAAGCAGTAATCTTCGAAATTCGAATCAAACAAAATAAGGTGCGCTATTTATTGGGAACAGAAGATCAAGATCGACCGTATATTCACCAGTTAATTCAATCACACCGTAAGATTCAGTTTTCTAAAGCTCCTAAACGTGAAGTGATGACTAGCTCTCGTCTAGTAAAAATCAAACAATCCCATTATGCTCTTAAAACTGATTCAGTGGAGAATATGATTCGTTCCAGTTTATCTCTGGCAAAAATACTCCAGCCAGATGAGACAGTAACGGTTCAGCTAGTGATAGGCACAGGTTCACCACCTCGTCCACAGCCAAAAAACCTGCCGAATTTATCTGCCAAGTGGTATCAAGTGATTACAAATAATGTTCCTGAACTATCTGAAAGCTCCAAGAAGCTTATGCACCAAAAATTGAATCAATCTACTTTTAAGTGTGAAATTAGACTTGGTGTCAGTTCGCGCAGTATTTTACGAGCCAAAGAGTTTTTTGCGAGCTTGTTGAGTAGCTTTAGAATGTTAGAAACTACAGCTACCATCGAGCTAAAACCTTTGCCCGTTCAGGGATTCGACCACGCACAACCGCCTTGGTCTTACCCTTACAGTTTGGCAATTTCAGATCTCGCTTGTTTTTTGCTATTACCAACTGGCGAAGAACAGATAGCTGGTATTCCTAACGTTCACCCCAAATTAGTGACGCCACCTTTGGGCTATAACCTAAATCGAAATAAAACGAGGAGCCTAGCGCAAACTATTGAAGCTGAATCTAGACCGATTCAGATTTCAGCCCAATCTGGCAAAAAGCACACCGTTTTTCTCGGCTCAACAGGTTGCGGGAAAACTACTGCCATGAGTCACTTGATTTTATCAGATATAAAATCTAAACATCATAGCGTAGTTGTGGTGGATGCCAAAGGTCAACTCACTCATGAGCTATTAGAACGCACACCGGCTGAGCATGATGAAGATATTGTAGTGATCTCGCCAACTGCCAAACGCGTTGT
>CALIJI010000008.1 GCA_938017895.1 uncultured bacterium | reverse complement strand
TGAAGGGGTCGATACCTCCAACAGCTAGTATCCATCGTTTACGGCGTGGACTACCCGGGTATCTAATCCGGTTCGCTCCCCACGCTTTCGTGCCTTAGCGTCAGAAATGGTCCAGTCACCTGCCTACGCCATCGGTGTTCCTTCTTATATCTACGGATTTCACTCCTACACAAGAAATTCCAGTGACCTCTACCACTCTCGAGTTTGCCAGTTCGAATAATAGTCTGTATGGTTGAGCCACCAGGTTTCACTATTCGCTTAACAAACCGCCTACGCAACTCTTTACGCCCAGTCACTCCGGATAACGCTCGGATCCTACGTATGACCGCGGCTGCTGGCACGTAGTTAGCCGATCCTTATTCATAAGTTACCGTCATATTCCTCACTTATAAAAGCAGTTTACAACCCGAAGGCCTTCATCCTGCACGCGGCGTTGCTCCATCAGGCTTTCGCCCATTGTGGAAGATTCCTCACTGCTGCCTCCCGTAGGAGTCTGGACCGTGTCTCAGTTCCAGTCTGACTGATCATCCTCTCAAACCAGTTACAGATCGTCGACTTGGTGAGCCATTACCTCACCAACTATCTAATCTGACGCAGGCTGTTCCCAAAGCGCCCGAAGGCTTTAATCCGAAGACCATATGCGGTATTAGCACACCTTTCGATGCGTTATCCCTCACTTTGGGGTACATTCCCACGCGTTACTCAGCCGTCCGCCGCTCGCCGACATTTTACACAAAATTCTTGAATAAATCTTCTCTTTATACTAGAAGCTTCCAGAATTCAGTGTAAAACTCGCTGCCGCTCGACTTGCATGTGTTAGGCACGCCGCCAGCGTTAATCCTGAGCCAGGATCAAACTCTCCATAAAAAGAATTATCAAATTGATAATCTATAAAATAGACTGACGATAAATTTGCACAACTAAATTGTTAAAGGTCAAATTATCAGTCCAACTCCACTTTACAATCAGTCTTTCGACTTCTTTCGCTGAACTATATTCAAGTATATATAATTGATTTTAAAATGTCAACACTTTTTTGAAACTTTTTTTATTTTTATTTTAAAACACTTTACAAAATAAAAATATGTGAGATTCTAAACATAGAACCTCACATATATTTTCTTTATTCTACAAACCAAATAGGAACGAGAAATACCCTAGCAAGAACCCAATCGTAGAACCAACTGCTACTTCAAGCGGGGTGTGGCCTCTAACAACTCTTACCTTCGGCACACTGAGATTTTTATCATCAATTATCCTGTTGATAGTCTCTCCTTGTTTACCATTAGAAAATCTAACTTTCATAGAATCATATATTACTATCATAGCAAAGATGAAAGCTAGACCAAATATAGACGAATGTACACCCTCTTTGAGTCCGATGAAAGTAGCTATCGCTATAACCACTGCACTATGCGAACTAGGCATGCCGCCACTTTCTGAAATTACTCTACGAAATTTAACATTTCTATCATTTTTAAGCTCGAGAAAATATTTAGTAGTTTGCGTTATTACCCACGCTATCACAAAAATTACTAAAATTGACGGCATTTTACTCCTCTTGACTTTCTTCCATTAACCCAACGCTCGCAACAAGATCATTATTAGAAAGTTTCATAATTCTGACACCTTGTGTAGTTCGACCAAGAGTTGGTATATCTTTAATTGCAACTCTTATAGTTTGACCAGCCGCTGAAATCATCAGTGCATCAGTTGATTCTTTTGGCAAAGTCTGGACTGAAACTATCGGACCCGTCTTTGATGTAACTATTGCAGCTTTAACACCAATTCCCCCACGCCGCTTAACTTCAAAATTAGCAACTTTAGTTGATTTGCCATAGCCGTTCGCTGAAATAACTAATAATTTTTGATCGGAGTCCGTAACGATATCCATTCCTACGACGCTATCATTTGGTCGCAAGCGAACCCCACGAACGCCTCTAGCGGCACGACCCATAGCGCGTACATCATCTTCATTAAATCGAACCGCTTGACCAGCTGATGTAGAAATAATAATATCACTTTCACCATCTGTTTTTTGAATCCAACGAAGTTCATCGCCCTCATCAAGATTTATTGCATTCAAACCATTTGTTCGAATATTTGCAAAATCTTTTAGTGCAGTCTTCTTAACTGTCCCCTTAACCGTTGCCATAAAGAGGAAATCTTTATCGCTAGAATCTTGTTCCAGCTTAATAATTGAAGTAATTTTCTCTTCTGGTTGAAGTTGAAGCAAGTTTACTGCAGCTACACCTTTAGCCTGTAGGCTAGCCGCTGGAACTTCATAAGCCTTCAAACGGAACACTCGACCACGGTTAGTAAAGAACAACAACCAGTCATGAGTGCTCGCCGGAACAAGTTGATCAATAATATCTTTTTCCTTAGTTGTCATTCCACGCCTGCCTTTTCCACCACGATGCTGACGGCGATATTCATTCAATAAAGTTCGTTTAATGTAATTTTCGGTTGTGAGTAAAATTACGCTCTCTTCTTCTGGGATTAATTCTTCATCAGAGAATTTACCAAGCTCATGATTAATAATCTGCGTCTTTCGCTCGTCACCATACTTATCTTTCATTTCAAGAAGCTCTTCTTTGATAATTCGCAAGATTTCATTTTCATCAGCAAGAATAGCTTCAAGCTCGCCGATCAATTTCAAGAGAGCGGCAAGTTCAGCTTCGATAGCTTCACGCTCTAATCCAGTCAATCGGCGAAGTTGCATAGCAAGGATAGCTTTTGCTTGAATTTCAGTCAAACCGAATTTTTCGCGCAAAGCTTTTTCGGCAATATCCGTAGTCTTTGAAGCGCGGATTGTAGCAATAACCTCATCGATATGATCAAGCGCGATCTTCAAACCTTCCAAAATATGCGCACGTGCTTTTGCTTTTTTGAGTTCAAATTCTGTTCGGCGACGCACAACAATCTGACGATGCTTGACGAATTCAGATAGCATTTCTTTCAGGCCAAGTACGCGAGGCTGAACACCATCAATAAGCGCAAGCATATTATAGTGGAAATTAGATTGAAGTGGTGTTAATTTATAAAGCTGGTTAAGAACTTTTTTAGGATAAGCATCCTTTTTGAGATCGATCACTACCCGAACATTGCCACGAGCTGATTCATCGCGCAAATCAGCAATCGCAGTGATTTTTTTCTCCTTAACTAAATCAGCAATTTTTTCAATTAGAGAAGCTTTATTTACCGAATAAGGAATTTCCGTTACCACAATCTGATGACGACCACGTTTTGTTTCAATAATCTCGGCAACTGCTCGCATCGTAACGCTTCCACGGCCAGTTCGATAAGCCTGTATCATAGGCGCACCGCCATAGACTATAGCTCCAGTCGGAAAATCTGGCCCCTTCACGAATTTCATAAGATCTTCAAGGGAAGCTTCTGGATTATCAATAAGCTCAATTGTCGCATCGACAATCTCACCTAAATTATGCGTAGGAATACTGGTCGCCATACCAACCGCAATACCAATCTGACCATTTAAAAGTAGATTTGGTAATTTTGCAGGAAGAACTGAAGGCTCACTCTCAGATCCATCATAGTTAGGTCGAAAATCAACTGTGTCTTTATCAAGATCAGCAAGCAGAATATCTCCAACTCTACCGAGTCGAGCCTCAGTATAGCGCATTGCAGCAGGCGGATCACCGTCAAGTGAGCCAAAGTTACCTTGTCCATCTACAAGCGGATAACGCATATTCCAATCTTGAGCCAAACGAACCATTGCGTCATAAATTGAGCTATCACCATGAGGGTGGTATTTACCCATCACATCACCGACGATACGAGCTGATTTCTTAAAAGCCGATCCTGGACGAACACCCATTTCACCCATCGTATAAAGAACTCGGCGATGAACGGGCTTCATTCCGTCACGCACGTCAGGCAATGCACGATCAATAATCACGCTCATCGAATAACGCAAGAATGAATCTTCCATCACATCTTCAACTGTCCGAAATTCAAGATGCTTTGAATGATTTTGCTGTTCTATAATTTCACCCTCAAGAGGTTTTTTATTCTCATCTTCCATAATTAAACATCCAATTCTTCAAGGTTAACATATTTTGCATTAGTCTGAATAAAACTTTTACGCATCGCAACTTCGCTACCCATTAACTTAGTAAAGATAGCGTCAGCTTTTTCGGCGTCCTCGAGTTTAAGTTGAACAAGTACACGATTTTCTGGATTCATAGTAGTTTCCCAAAGTTGAGTAGCATCCATTTCACCAAGACCTTTATATCGCTGAATACCAGTCAAACCAGCCTGCTTAATAGCATCATCTTCAGGGTTGATATTAGTTCCTCGAGCACGGCGCTCTTCAATTAGTTCTTTAATCTTAGCATCACGCTCCTCGTCACTATAAACATAGTAGTGCTTATTTCCACCGCCCTTCAATAAGAATAATGGTGGTTTCGCTAAATAAATATGCCCGCCTTCAACAACTTCTCGCATATAACGGAAGAAAAAGGTCATCAAAAGCGTAGCAATATGGCTACCATCAACGTCGGCATCGGTCATGATAATAATTCGGTGGTAGCGCAAACCAGAAATATCAAATTGATCACCAATTCCAACACCCATGCCCTTGATAAGTGAGACGATTTCGTTATTTGCTAGCATCTTATCTAAACGGGCACGCTCAGTATTTAAGACTTTACCCCTTAACGGTAAAATAGCTTGAGTTCTAGAATCGCGACCACTCTTAGCTGAACCACCAGCCGAATCTCCCTCAACGATATATAATTCGCATTCTTCTGGTTTTTTCGAAGAACAGTCAGCCAGCTTACCAGGCAAGTTTAGACCATCCAATACACCTTTGCGGATAACATTTTCGCGTGCCGCACGGGCCGCTTTTCGTGCGCGAGCCGCCAATAATGCTTTGCTTACAATCTTTTTAGCTACAGCCGGATTCTCATCAAGATAATAACCAAAATATTCGTTCATCACTTGCTGGACATAGCGACGAACTTCCGGATTACCAAGCTTATTTTTAGTCTGTCCTTCAAACTGAGGATCCGGTAATTTAACAAGAACAATCGCCGTTAAACCTTCACGAATATCGTCACCAGAAAGATTATCTTCTTTCTCTTTGAGTAAGTTATTTTTTCGAGCGTAATCATTTATTGTCTGAGTCAAAGAACTACGAAAACCAACAACATGAGTTCCACCATCAGGGTTTAAGACGTTGTTCGCGAATGCCTGAACATTTTCTGTATATGTATCATTATATTGAATCGCAATCTCGACCATCGAGTCTTCAACAGTTTTTTCTACATAAAATGGTGTATCACTCAATACTTCTTTACCAATATTTAAGTGTTTAACATAACTCTGAATACCACCTTCAAAATAAAACGCCTGGCGCTCGTTAGTCCGATCGTCATCAACCTGAACATAAACACCTTTTGTAAGATATGCTTGGTGTCGCAGATAATTCACCACCCACTTATAATCAAACTCAACCGTTTCCTTAAAGATAGTTGGGTCAGGATAAAAGGTTATACTTGTACCATCTGGTCGCGGAGATTTACCTAAATTTTCTAGCTGAGTCGTAGGAACCCCACGTTCAAATTCAATTCGATAGAGCTTTCCACCACGAGCAACTTCAGCAATCATTTTCGTAGAAAGCGCGTTCACTACACTCGAACCAACACCGTGTAAACCGCTCGAAACTTTATAGCCGCCGCCGCCAAACTTTCCACCAGCATGCAGCACAGTAAGCACTGTTTCAAGCGTACTCTTGCCAGTTTTTGGATGAATATCAACCGGAATACCTCGACCGTTGTCAGTAATCGTAATTCCACCATCACTTAATATGCGCACCAAAACCTGCGTTCCATAACCAGCAATTGCTTCGTCAATCGAGTTATCAGCAATTTCTTTAATTAAATGATGAACGCCTTCGTAGCCAGTAGACCCAATATACATCCCAGGACGCTTACGAACTGGCTCCAAGCCTTCTAAAACTTGAATTTGTGAGCCATCATATTTTTTTTCAGCTTCTATCTTAGACATCAACTCCCTCACATTTTCAGACTGATCTGTATTTTATCCTTTTAACCTCTTTTATACTACTAAATTATAGCGTATTTCTTTAAAAATCGCAAATAAACCTTAATTTTTAGTTAAAATTATGATAAAATGGTTGTGGTTAAGGTGGGAAATGTTTAGAAAAATTATTTTAGGTTATACATACAGCCCTTCTCTAGGCGATAGGCTTCTTAAATATGAAGAGGAACTCCGAAAGAAACTTCGCTGGAGAATTGCCGATATTTTTTTAATTATCTTTGCGTTATTTTCGATATGTTTCTCGAGTCTTTTTCAGTTTTATACCCAAGCTAAGCCTTCGCCAATTGTAAAGATTGAAAGTACTAACGGAATCCAGCTTAGCTCAAAAATAGGCTATGCTCCAGATACAGCGCAAGAAAATTCTAAAATATTAGTTGAGCTAAGAGCTAAAAACATATCAGACACCGCGCAGACTGCATATTTCGAATTTCAATCCAGCGATATTCTTGAGTACGCGGAAATCCTACCTCAAAAAGATCTGCATATTAGGGATGATTTTTCTAGTTTTAGCCCTGTCCAGATTCCACCTAAAAGCGAAGAAGTTCGCAAAATAGTAATTAAAATTAAAAATCGTATTCCGGCATTAAGCCAAAATAAAACAACTCCAAATAGTTATGATTGCCAAATTTCTTTATTTTTCGGTAATTTAACTTCTCAAAAAATTGCTTGTTCGCCGTTTAGAGCTTTAGATATTATTAACTTCGCCGATAATTATGTATCCGATGAAATAGTTGTCTGGTCATTGTCTTTACTACTAATTACCTCTATAATTTCGACCTTTAGAACAAATTTATTACTCAAGCAAATTCAAATAATTAGAAGGAAATCATAATGAAAAAAGAAACCGATAAACAAATAGATACCTTATTGCAAGAAACAGAATATCAACTCCCTAACCTCGAAAAATCTACTCGAGCAATACTAAATAGTGAATTTTCAGAGAAAATAGATCGGCTATTTAATCTATTTTTTGAAGCAAAAACTTTCGCAATATCAATTTCTACATCAATAATCATCTATTATATAGTATTTTTTACATCAATAATACACTCGTTTAGAGTTTCATCAAATTCAATCCTAATCCTAACTGTAGTTTTTTATATCGGTTTAAGAATTGTAAAGCTAATTAAAAATACAATAAAATAAAAAAGTAATAGGAAGTAAGGCTAAAGCTACCTTATCTTAAAAACAACTTCATCGCTAGACTCTCCGTGCACAGAAAAATTATCTGATTTAGTGTTTTGAGATTTAGCTTCTTTTATGGGCTCTTCTTTTACCTCAGAATTAATAGACTGAAGAGTTTTATCCTGCGACACAACCCCCTGTCTAATCTGCTCTCTTCTTTGAAGCCAATCATCCAAAAATGACTTTTCCGTAGACTGCCGCTGTGCAAATTGCTGAGAATTCGACATAATATCAGGAGAATTATCGCGACTAAAAGAACTAGTTTGATTTCTAATTGAATTAACTTGGCTATCATTGATATCCGCAAAAAGCTGACCCGTTTGAGTTTGGTGCGACGTCTGCTCAGCTTTAAAGCCTGAAGGCTCGGTATTAGCAGGTTTTTTAACGGCCAACCGCTCATGGATTTCTGCAGCCACAATCTCTTTTGGTCTACCATATTTTGAGGCAGAGTACTTCTTAATTGCATCCCTAAGCTGCGGATTTGATTTACCGAGTGGAGGCAAGAGTTTCATATTAAAAGGTGAAGATGGGACTCCATTAACTAGTACTGTAGCAATAGCATTATAGTTTGGCGTCTTTATTAAGTCTTCAGCAACGTAGGTAGGAGTAAATGCTTTTTGAAGAATTTCAGCATCATCTATCCCAATTCGACCAACTAATTTGTTTGGCACGTTACCCATTACTGCACCCTTAATCTTATCGTTAAGCTGTGTCATAAACTGGTTAGCTAAGATCAAGTTCAATCGGAATTTTCGAGCTTCAGACAAAATAGACTCGAAAGAATCTGTCGCAAAGTTCTGAAACTCATCAACATATAGGCAAAAATCTTTACGCTCGTCTTCAGGAATATTAACTCGACTCATAGCCGCAGCCTGAAACTTCATCACAAAAACCATTCCTAACAATTTTGCAGCGCCTTCCCCCATCTTACCTTTAGAAAGGTTTACGAGTAGAATTTTTCGATTATCCATAATTTCACGTATATTAAACGAGCTCTTTGTCTGTCCAAGGATATTGCTCAATAATTCATTTTCAAAAGGCGCCCACTTTGATACAACCCAAGAAACAAGCTCACCCGCATCATTTGATTTCTGTGATGCTGGCCACTCTTTAGTCCAAAAATCTATAGCGCGCTGATTTCGCAAATACTTAATTTTTGGTTTAGTAAACTCTGGATCAATTAGAACCTTTGGAATGTCCATAAAAGTCCCTCCTTCAGGATCACTCATTAGTAACAGCGCAGCATTACGTACGATATTTTCCATTCGCGGTCCAACTATTCCAGTATTACCCGGATCATAAAGTGATTTCAGCATCGAATTTGTTTCACCAATAATAAAATCCATTTCGGAATCATCCTTAGCCTCAAACATATTAAAACCAAGTGGATTATCGGTATCGCCAGGATTAAAATAAATAACATCATCAAGACGCTCTTTTGGGATCATACCTAGAAGCTCTTCAACCGAATCACCGTGCGGATCAATAAAAGCAAAGCCATCACCATTCATAATATCTTGAAAGGCTAAATTTTCAAGTAATTTAGATTTACCCATACCAGTCTGACCAATAATATAAGTATGTCGGCGACGATCATTTTTACTTAATCGAATCTGCTTTTCAACTCCACGATATTCATTTACGCCCAACAACAGACCTTCATCCATCACTTCAGTTGGGCCGTCAACTTGCTTTATCCTCTGACGCTGAACCTTTTCGGTCGTAATAGCATTTCGATTCGGTAAGTGGAAAATTGTAGAAAGTTCAACACTATTCAAAATTACACTTTTAGCATTTTGCGGAAAAAATCGAAAGATATAAGCTGTAACTAAATCATCGACATTTTGTGTCATATTAAATTTAAACCCGTTAAATCTTGGCGAATCAAAAAGAGAAAACGCCGAGACAATGCCGGACAAAATTACTTGACTTTTAGCTGAAGTGGATGATGAAACGACAACACGAATTAAAACCTCATATCCAGGATATTTAGTTTTATTCTCAATAGCCTCAATCTCTTCTTGCTCAAGACTCGTTAGCTGGTGTTGAGATGATCCACTATCACCCGAGCCATACGTAGGTGGTTTCCATAAAGCCTCCATTAAATCTACAGCAACCCCAGCCTTTTTACCTTTACTTCCTTTGTTTCTAATTGATTCTGCACGAGAATTTGAATCATCTGCCCATTTTTCAGGCGCTGGCCTAATCATAATCTGAATAGATGCCCCGTCTCCGCGAGAAACACTAGATAATGCATCCAGCAACGAGCGCATTGCATCGCGCTTAGAGTCTTGATAGGTTGCAATTGGATAGATAAAATCTTTTTTAAGCGTAAACTCACCACCTATAACACCCAACATCTTACCTTGTCTTGAGAAGATATTTTCAATTTTAACTTCTTCCAATCGAGCTGATGGGTATGCTGCTGCAATCGCCTGCTTTATAGTCTCTGTAATAACCGACGGAACAACAGCATAATAATAAATCAATCCATCGCTCGCAACTATCTCGAATGAAATATGCCGTTGGCCATAAAGTCTCGTTTTAAATCCCTTAGTCGCGGTGCTAGCTATAATATTATACATAGTTTGAGCCTCAGATAAGACCTCGTCAACAACATCGCGCTCATCACGACTACCGCCTTCAATATCATTGCTTGGAGGAGGAAGATGAATCTTCATAGGAACCATCTTCAATCCACGCTCATAGTTTTTTGCCTCCTGAACGATTTTTTTATACCACTGAAAAATTAAAAAACTCGCGACACAGACAACTATAAAAATCAAGAAAAATATTATAAAAAATTCCATTATTTACCACCATTTATAATTCTATTATAACGCTTTTTCAAATAATCAATCTGCATCTCTTTAAACCTAACTTCACGAGCAAAAGGATCATTTTTAGTCTCCATTATCATCTGTTTCAACTCTTTTACCCACTCATCTTCCATTAAATCAGTGTCTGCCGCTATTGCTGGAACTGATATCGGTTGAGTTGCAGAAGAATCGTTCAATCCATTAACTGGAGGCAATGTTTGCTGCACCGAAGGTATAGCATTATCCCGATTGCCTACAGATAATTGTTCCACAGTCGAAAACATATTCTCGCGAGACTTCAATATATCTATATTTTTGTTAGGGTTCTGATTTTCATAATTATTTAAATTACTCAAATTAGAACTTTCAAAACTAACATTTGAAAGCCCACCCTCGGAATTTGGAAGTTCGATATTTTTCAACGGTTCCATTGTATGATAAATTATATCACAAACATTAGCGTTTTGAAATATAGAGACAGGCTATTATTTCAAGAACTACAATTAAAATAATTTCAAAAATACCAATGCTACGGATTGATTGTTGCGCCAGTAGAACTAATGGAGCCATAGCTAAAGCTAAAGCATACCTATAGAAAAAACTAAACTCCCTTTTTTTAGAAATAAAAAGATCGTCCTTTCTGAAACTAGAAAAAACCATCTCAAATAATCGATTAACTCCATACAAAAATGCCGATATTAATCCAGCAAAGAATAAGAATGTCACAATAAATAAAACCAAAACTCCAATAGGCCCAGTGCTCGATGGGGTAGTAAAGTTCAATATCCAGAGAATACCAACTCCAGATAAAACCGAAACTGCTAAAATAATTTTTGAAATCATATCTAATATAATACCATGCTTTAGATTCAGCCCAAAGAGCTAGCAAGCCAGAAACCAAACGGAACTAAAACATTACTAAAATCCGTGGTTCTGCGGCTAGCTCTTTTGAGCTAGTTGACCGCTTCTCATTTAGAGAAGCATAACCATCGATTTTCCTTAAGTTAATTTCCTTTGAAAATAACAAGTACTAATCGGCGCTCTACGCTTTTTGCGGAGCTTTTTGACAACTCAAAAAAGTTAGAAAACCTATGACGTTTCCAGAAATCTTATTTTGAATTGCCGTTCAAGCCCACAAACAATAAACGGTCAATTTCATTCAAAATATAAAAATGTGCTTTGCGAAATGTACTATACTGTAATTTTGTTTTTGCTTTTTATGTTCTTAAAAGCTTACCTAGATGATAGCACAAGCTTAATAAAATGTCAATATATTAGCGTCCTATTTTTGTTGTATTTTTGTCTAATAATTCTTAACTGATCTGTTATTTTAATGGTTAAAAAAATTATACAAAAAAGTAGAAAAAACCTATTGACTTTATGCTTTTTTCCATATATTATAGTGTTAGCTTATGAATAAATAATTTATACATAAGCCAAAAATAAACATTATTTCATAAAAATAGCCTTTTCCGCAGATGGCTAAAAACTAAAACTCCACAAAATATTTAAATGAGCGTTCCTCGCAGTCGCTCATTTTTTATTAACAAAAAAATAAAGGCCTCATGCCTGCATAAACTGAATATTTGGTGGAGCTGCCGAGAACTGCCCTCGGGTCCAAAAGGTAATAATTTACCTATCTACAAGCTTAGCTTATTTTATAATAAAATTTGATGCTTAAAATATAAGCAAAAATACATCAAAAGTCGTAGCTAAATTTTCACTCAAAGGCTGCTACCTATCCTATTGAGCTATCAGTATTAAAATATAGCACTAGTTTACATATCTACTGAAATATACAAACTAATGATCGCCAATTAACTAAGCGGCGATTGGCGCAAAAGCTACCTTAGGCGCAAAAAGAGCCTTAGCCTTTGCTACAAAATTAGATTTTGCAATTATTTATTACTTTACGAGTAACCGACTTGCAAGATAAATTATTAAAATCCTTTTGTCTAAAACTAAATCAGCCCCAACAATACCCTTAAATTATATCATGATAAATTGATTTTGGATACCCTTTATGATTAAATTAAATCATGATAAGTAAAGTTTTATCCGCAGCCGCAATTGGATATTCGGGAGAATTAATAGAGGTTGAGGGCGATTCATCTCAAGGTCTCCCTTCCCTACAAATAGTTGGAATGGGAAATAAAGCTATTGATGAGTCAAAAGAACGCGTTCGTAGTGCAATTAAAAATTCAGGCTTGGATTTCCCAAAAAAGAAAATAACAATAAACTTAGCGCCCGCAGAAATACCAAAAGACGGAACAAGTTTTGACTTGCCAATTGCGATATCTATTTTAGCAATTAGTGGACAGCTTAGACCTAAGGATATTAATCATCGTGCTTTTACTGGCGAACTTTCACTTAGCGGAGATTTACGCCCTATAAAGGGAATAATAAATATTGTCGAAAAATTAAAGAATAGTGGAGTAAAAGAAGTTTTCATACCCGAGAAAAACTATAACCAAGCTACATTGATTGACGACATCACTATAATTCCTGCTAATAATTTAAGAGACATATTCCTTCATCTTAAAAACGAAAAAACAATCATCATACCACAATCTAAACAAGTGATGATAGATGACGCAAAGGAAATATCGCTAGACGATATAGTCGGCCAAGAACAAGCTAAGCGCGCCTTAACAATAGCTATTGCCGGTAGGCATAATATTCTTCTCGCTGGTCCTCCGGGAACAGGAAAAACTATGTTAGCCAAGGCTGCGTTAAACCTATTGCCAAGTTTAACAAAAAACGAACTCCTAGAAGTATCTAAGATTCACGGTTTAATCGAAGATATCGATATCAATAATATCAAAAGACCTTTTAGAGCACCACACCACACTGCTAGCAAGACATCCATAGTAGGCGGAGGACCAAAAGCTATGCCTGGTGAAATCAGTCTTGCACATATGGGAATTTTATTTTTAGATGAAATTCCTGAATATCAAAAAACAACTCTAGAAGTATTAAGACAACCTCTCGAAGATAAAAAAGTGACAATTAGCCGTACGAAATATAGAAGTGTTTATCCGGCAGATTTTATGTTAGTAGCTACAATGAACCCCTGCCCTTGTGGATTCTATGGCGATCAAACTAAGCAATGCACATGTACAGCTTTGCAAATTTTAAACTATCAACGAAAAATATCAGGTCCACTTCTAGACCGTATAGATATGGTTATTAATGTAAATAGAATCGATAACGAAAGATTATTAGCTCAAAGTAATAAAAACAACAACGAAAGCATTAACACTATAAAAAAGATTAAATTATCGTCTAAAATACAACAAAAACGTTATGATAGTTGTATAAAATACAACGGATCTGCAAATATGAAAGATGTAAAATCAGTGTTTATGTTAGATGATGTAGCAAAAAAACTATTAGATACTGCAACCTCAAAATTAGATATTTCAGCACGTAGTTATCTAAAAATATTAAAAGTGGCTAGAACCATCGCAGACTTAGACAATTCAAAAACGATTAAAACATCTCATATAAGTGAAGCTCTTCAATATCGCTATAGACAAGAAACATTATAGACTCCTCTTGCTTTTTGACGCCCACTCTGATATAATTTTAACCGAGTGAGTGTTCAAAATATCTATTCGAAAGGAAGGAAATATTAGCAAAAACATACGAATTAACGAAGAGATTCGAGCAAAAGAACTTCGAGTTATAGGCGCAAGCGGTGAGCAGCTAGGAATTATGTCGCTAGAAGATGCTCTTAGGATATCGCAAGATGCTGGCGTAGATCTCGTAGAAATATCACCTAACGCTGAACCACCTGTTGCTAAAATCATTGATTGGGGTAAATTCCAATATCAAAAGATGAAAGAACAACAGAAGAATAAGCGTAACGCTACGTCAGTTGAGCTAAAGCAAATGCGCTTTGGTTTAAAGATTGGAGTAGGAGATTTAGACGTTAAATTACGTAAAATCAAAAAATTTCTAGTTAATGGTGATAAAGTTAAAATCCAAATTGTTTTTAAGGGTCGCGAGATGGCACATAAAGAAATTGGATTCGAAATGGCCGAAAAAATAATTTCCCTACTAGAGAACGATGCTATAGTTGAACAAAAACCTCAGATGGCGGGCCGCAATCTGAGTTTAGTAATAAGGAGTAAATAAAAGATGCCAAAAATGAAAACTCATAAAGGCACTGCTAAACGCGTAAAACTTACTAAAACAGGTAAAGTTCTTCGCCAGAGAGCCTTTAAGAATCATATGCTTTCTAAAAAAAGTAAGAGCAGAAAGCGACGAATTAATACCAGCGCACAGGTCGAAGGCGCTATGGCTAAAAATATTAAACGAGCCCTAGGAGTTAAATAATGCGAGTAAAAAGAGGCGTAACGGCACGAGCAAAGCATAAGAAAATTCTAAAAGCCGCTAAAGGTATGCAGCATGCTCGAACACGATCATATCGATTAGCTAAGCAAGGCGTTATTCGATCCTTACAATATGCTTACCGCGATCGAAGAAACCGAAAACGAGATTTGCGAGGTTTATGGATTACACGAATTAATGCTGCAGCTAGACTAAATGGAACTACTTACGGAAAGCTTATCGCTGGCTTAAAAGCTAAAAATATCGAATTAGATCGCAAGATTCTAGCTGAGCTAGCAACCAGCGAACCAAAAGCTTTCACTAAAATAGTTGAATCTGTAAAATAATTTCTAAAACACATATAAAATATCCCCTCAAGGGATATTTTATATTATATTTAAAGCTCATCTATAAGCCGGGTTCTGTCGAGAATGATCATCTATCTAGCCTTTAAATTGCTTTAAAGATCAAGCGGTTATCGAGCTTTGGCGGACTACCAACCTAATATTGGAAAAACTCTCCTTGCAGCCAGCAGGGTTTACCTCTCACGTCGCGTCACCGCGAATGACTGTGAGCTCTTACCTCACTCCTTTCACCCTTACTCTAGAAAATATAGAGCGGTATCGTTTCTGTGGCACTTTCCCTAGGGTTACCCCCGGTTGTTGTTAACAACTGCCGCGTCCTATACTGCCCGGACTTTCCTCTGGAAAAACCAGCGATCATTCAATGAGCTACTCAAATTATAGCATTTATTTTAAGGCAACACAATCTTCACCAAGTAAATTTACTAGCTCTTTAGCTAGATCCGAATTAGCATCCACCTTAAAATGCATTTTTATAGCCGATTTCTTCTCAACTCCAAGCACTAGTATTATCTCTGAGAGACCTGGATATTTGCCACATATTTTTTTAACAGCAAGTAAAGATACGTGATCATTTGGATCTTTGATATGCACATATACTTTTTGTAGTTTAATAGATTCATAACTACCTGCTGGTCGCATGGAATTATTTGTAGATGAAATACTATTCTGGCCAATTTTTGCGGATACTTTATACGCATTTTGTTTCTTATTATTAGGTGAAGCTGACAAATGATTACTGTTAGAGTTCTGAGCCATTACTTTATTTGTTTGTTTTGGCTTAGAGCCTGCTTTAACCTCATCCATGCGCCGTCCAGTAGACTCATAATTCTCAAGCTCTTCATCTGTAATGATTGTAATCCTATCAGCGATAAGTTGAGCATCAGATTTCATATTCCCATCGCGATCTTGGGCTGAAATTTTTCCTGATATTTTCAAGACTGAATCAACTTGTATTTTATCTCCAACCTCTGCGTAAAGATTTGGAAATACAATAACTTCGCCTTCTCCGGTTTTATCTTCCATCTTAACAAAAGCCATTTTTGTCCCAGCTTTAGTGATAATAGTTCTAACATCTAATACCATTCCACCAACCGTTGCTTGACCATTATGTTTAGCAGGAATAATTGAGTTCATTGGGTTAGTTTGCTCTTCAAAATAAGCCGTATATTTATCTAATGGATGCGCCGAGACATATAACCCTAACAAATCCCTCTCCCAAGTTAGTTGCTCTTTTTCGGTGTGAACTTTAGGAGCTGGGGTAAGCTCAATCTCTGGCTCAATTTTCATAGAATCATCTTCCACTAGACCAAACAAATCGGTCTGTCCACTGAGAGCTTCTTTCTGCAGCTTAGACCCGTAAGCTTGAATTTTTTCAAGATTAAACATCAAATCAGAACGTGTGCCAAATTCATCAAAGGCCCCAGTCATAATTAATGAATCCCAAGCTCGCTTATTAAAAGCTCGTGCATTAACGCGTTTCGCAAAATCCAAAACAGACGTAAATCTACCGCCAGCTTTTCTGGCCTCAAGAACAGCATCTACCGCTCCGCCACCAACAGCTTTAACAGCCAATAACCCAAAACGAATTTTATTTTCCCCAGGAATAATTGCGAAATTTTTATAAGATTCATTCACATCTGGACCAAGAACTTGAATTCCCATCGATCGACATTCTGCTATTTCAATCGCCAACCGATCAGTATCATCAGAGTCAGAAGTCATAAGTGCAGCCATAAAAGCATCTGGGTAATGCGCTTTAATATAAGCGGTCCAGTACGCAATCAAAGCATAGCAAGCGGCATGAGACTTGTTGAAACAGTAGTTAGCAAACTCTTCCAAATGATCCCAAAAAGCCTCAACCTTAGCGCGATCAGCATTCGAATGATTTACTGCGCCCTCGATAAATTCGCCTTTCATCTTCTTCATCAAATCAATCTTTTTCTTACCAACGGCTTTTCGAAGAGTATCCGCCTGACCACCAGTAAACCCACAGACCTCTTTAGAAATCTGCATGAATTGTTCCTGATAAACCAAAATACCATAAGTGTTTTCGAGAGCATTTTTCATATGGTCCTCGTAGTAGGTAACTGGCTCTTCTCCATGTTTTCGAGCAATAAACTTTGGAATTTCACTCATTGGTCCAGGCCGGTAAAGTGCCACCATCGCAATAATATCTTCAAATTTAGATGGTCTAAGTTCACGTAAGTAACGTTTCATCCCAGCCGATTCAAGCTGGAAAACACCTGTCGAATCACCACGCGCCAATAGCTCATATGCTTTTTTGTCATCAAGCCCTAATTTAGATAGATCAATATCTACGCCATATGAGCTTTTAATAATCTTTTGTGCAGTAGAAATAATTGATAGGTTTTTAAGACCTAGGAAATCCATTTTTAAAAGGCCTAAATCCTCGACCTGCCCCATTGGAACTTGAGTTGCAACCACGCCCTTTTGCGCCATCTCAAGCGGTAGATACTTTACTAGATCATCTGGAGCAATAACCACACCGCAAGCATGAACGCCATGATTTCGAATTGTACCTTCAAGCTGGATAGCATAATCAATAACAGTTTTAGCCGTTGGATTAGTTTCGTATTCATTCTTAAGATCTTGATCTTGCTGAACAGATATTTTTAGTGGAGTGTGTCGGCCTTGATTTGGATCTGGAACAAGTTTAGCGATTCGGTCAGCTTCAGAATATGGCACCTCCAAAACGCGGGCCACATCACGAACGGCGTTCTTTGCCATCATCTTACCAAACGTTGCAATATTTGCAACACGATCCCGACCATATTTATCAGTACAATATTGAATGACTTCATTACGGCGCGTATCTTGAATGTCAACATCAATATCTGGCATTGAGATTCGGTCTGGATTTAAGAAACGTTCAAAAAGCAAGTCATATTCAAGCGGCTCAAGATCTGTAATATGTAGAGCATAAGCAATAATTGAGCCCGCTGCCGACCCACGTCCTGGACCAAACACAATACCCTGTGATTTACCCCAGTTAATAAAGTCTTGAACGATCAAAAAGTAACCATTGTAGCCCATCCCATCAAGCACGCCAAGCTCCATATCAACACGGTCGAGAGCATCTTGATGATCTTTTTTTAATATGTCACGGATCTCTTGGATCGACATTTTTTCAACTTCATTGGCCGGAAGGCCACCATATCGCTCTCCAAGCCCCCGAAAAACCAACTTATCTAAAAACCCTTTTTCGCTATCTTCACCTTCAGGAAGTGGGAATTTTGGAATCAATATCTTTCCAAACTCAAAATCAAAATTAACCTTATCAGCTACACGTTTAGTGTTCAAAATAATCTCTGGGTCAATCTTCCCCCATCGCTCAATTATATCTCGTGGATTCGTAACAAATAAGTCGAATTCCTTCAAACTCATACGTTTCTCGTCGCGCAAATATGAACCTGTTCCAACACATAGTAAAATCTCATGTGCATCCTGATCGGCGTGAGTTAGATAATGAGAATCACAAGAAACAATCATCGGTATACCGAGTTCTTTATTTAGCCTCATTAAACCATCATTGATTATTTTTTGTACGTCCCAGTGATTTGGCGCATCTGGATGGCCATGATCTTGTAGTTCAAGATAAAAATCATCGCCATAAACCGACTTATACCAAAGAGCAAGTTCTTTAGCTTTCTCAAAATCATCAGCCTTAATAGCTTCAGAAATCTCACCACCAGCACATCCACTTAAACAAATAATACCTTCTGAACATTCTTCCATTAAATCATGATCAATACGCGGCTTATAATACTGTCCTTCAATACTAGCCTTTGAAGAAAGCATACACAAATTTCGCCACCCAGCAGCATTCTTAGCTAATAAAGTAAGATGATAACGAGGCTTATCGTGCGCCGGATCTCTGTCGAAGCGCGTTCGAGCAGCAACATAAGTCTCCATACCTAAAATAGGTTTTAACCCCTGCTCTTTCGCAGATTTATAAAACTCAATCGAACCAGACATAGTTCCGTGATCCGTAATTGCAACAGCTTCCATACCATTTTCTTTTGTTACACGAGTCAAATCATCGATTTTAGTTAAGCCATCTAATAACGAGTGATATGTATGAGTATGTAGATGAACAAAATCGCTGGGCTGTAATTCTTCAAAAGTTTTAGTTTTTATTTCTCCCGTCTCCATTCTATAATTTTAACAAACTTTCTAGTTTTTCGCAAAAAATAAAATACCATATGGTATTTTTCTACTAACAAAAAATCCCTACAGCAGCTTAGATATTTTCCCCGTACAAAAGCACAAGGTGGATACCTCCTCAATATATGACCACGGCCATAAATCATCATTTGGAGTTCCTATATCTATGATTATTCAGGAAAAATCATACACTACTGCAAGGACATCTTAATTATAGCACTTCTTTTTTAAAAAATCCACTGAAAAAATATCAAAATATAACTCTCTATAAAATTAATACCTGCAGATATATAATCTGACAACAATATAATCACAAAAAACACTAGCAGAGAATTTAATTCCATTTTTCGGATAATGTCTTGGATAAAATCTGGCGCTATCGGGAAAATTATTTTTGACCCATCAAGTGGAGGTATAGGTATTAAGTTAAATAACATCAACCCTAAATTAACCTTCACAAATAATATCAATATCTCACCTACAAAGCCTGAGCTTACATTTAAAGCAGAAAATAGCCCATAAACAATAAATGCTAAAATAAAATTTGCAAGCGGACCAGCCAGAGCTACAAGAACTACCCCCCATTCATTACCTTTTATTTTATTATAATTTACCGGCATAGGCTTTGCTCCACCAATAATTGGAGAATTACTTACAATACACAGAGCCGGAATTATTATACTTAAAAATGGATCAATATGAGGTAGAGGATTTAAAGTTAAACGACCCTCAATCTTGGCAGTATCGTCCCCTAACCAATACGCCACTAATCCATGTGCTATTTCATGAACCAGTATTGATATTAACAAAATAAATACTATAATAAAAATTCCAATTAGTCCCATATTTATATTATATCATCTATTGACCTTTTTTGTTAAATGCGCTATAATAAAACAGATTGTAAATAATAAAGTAAAGAGAGTTATATGGCAGTATGTGATCTAACAGGAAAAGGAAAGCAACACGGGAATAATGTTAGCTTTTCACTGCGACGCACAAAAAGAACTTTCAAACCGAATATTCAGAAAAAAACTGTAATCATTGATGGTAAGAAAATTCGTCTAAATTTGAGCACCGCAGCTATCCGAACCTTAAAGAAAAAAGGTATTCTATAATAGAATAATAAATAAAACAAAAATACCCTTATCTAGATTGATTAAGGGTATTTTTGTTTTCTTAAATTGTTTTAATTAGAGCGGTTAATCTTAACTATTGTTAGTTTGTCTGGTAAGTTTGATACAGATTTAACTTTATATTTTGTAGTTGTTTCAACATCAACTCCAAGCTCTTTAATAAATATGTCAATACTAGATTGCGGCACATCATATTTAATACCGTCTTCAGAATAATGTATAGGTATTGCAACTTTAACATCAGTATCCCTTACTATCTTAGCGGCCAAAGTTGTATCAAGAGTATACCCCCCACCGCCAATAGGAATGATTAAAATATCAAGTAGCCCTAGGTTTTCTAGCTGATCGTCAGATATCTGTGGCCCGACATTACCAAGAAGACCAATCTTAGTACCTAGCACATCAATACTATAAACTACAGCCTTTTTAGGCTCATTATCTCCATCCAAATGACGCTTTTCAGCAAACCCATTAATAGAAAAATCTCCAATTTCATAACTTCCAGGATAACTAATACTCAACAAAAAATCTCTATCCCCAGTACGGAATCGTTCTTCTGTCGCCAATTCTATAGCATTTTTAACAACATAGTCACTCTCACCTAGAACCGACATTTTAGGATCAGTTACTAGTATATTTTTCTTTGTAGAAATAACAACAGTGTTGGCACCCTTGTATTCTATGTCAAACATTTATCTTCTCTCCTTATTCTTCAAAATACCTTCTCTATCTACTATTATTCTATGTTCATTCTGAAATATACCATTAATAAACACGTCACTCGATGTGTACCTATAGTAAAATTCTTCCATAGATAGAATAACATAGTTTAAATCACGGCCTTCTTGTTTTTCTATATTCTTAGCCCAGTCTGAAAGCTGCTTTTTCGAATTATTGCCCACAAGAATCATATCAATATCAGACTCGGATCCTTTAACTAATACACCAGATATAATCAAAATACCCAAGTCCTTATCAATATCAGATGTATCATACCTCCAACCTTGTTCTTTTTCCTTTATTATAGATTCTTCATCTACATCAATTCCAGCAAAAATAGCTCTAAGGGGAATATAGTATTTAAATCTCTGATTTATGCCATAAAATAACTTTCTATCTTCTGTTGCACTATTCACAGCCTTTATATCTTCTAGGTTTTTTAATTCTCTGCGGACTGAGTTAACTTGTTCATCAATTAATCTTGTTATTTCTCGAACGTAAAAAGTTTTTTCTGGATTATTTAAAAACAAGTTTAAAAGTTTAACTCGAGTTTTTGATCCAAATAAAGCTTCTATACTTTTATCCATAGTTTTATTTTACCACACTCCTCTGAATAAAACACTATTTTTACTAAAGTTTTTTACTCAACTCCGCTCTTAAAAATATATCCGCATCCAACAATGAAAGCCATTTAATAATCTTATTTCGCTTCATAAATGTAATCTGTCGCTTTGCAAGCTTCCAATCTCTAGTTGACATTTTTTCGATGAGCTTGCTTTTCGTCAATTCTCCGGCTAAATACTCCCGAATTAGTGGATAAGCATTGGTAGTCATCGCTTCTGATTCCCAACCATATTTTTGCGCAATATTTTTAGCCTCTGCTATTATACCTGTACTAAAAAATTGTTCATTTCGCTCAAAAATTCTTTTTCGAAGTTCATTTCTGTCTGTTGCAATACCAACAACAATAAAATTATAGTTGTTGTTTTTTACACACCTTCTACTCTTTTCAGTCTTACTTTTTTCTATAGATCTTACTAAATACCGTTTATTTTGATAATTTTCTGGAGGTCGAATTTTATGGCGAAAAATATAATCTTGAAGTTCCTCGATTGATTTTTTATTTAGATCATTTCTAATTTTTTCATTAACCCAACCGCCAAATTCATAATCATGAATTACTGAGTCAATATAAAGACCAGTCCCGCCTACTAAAAATGGGATTTTACCACGATCTAAAATATCATCAATTTTTTCATAAGCATATTCCTTGAAATCTGCCGCAGTAAAACGCTCTCCAGGCTCAACTAAATCAAAGCCCCAGTGAACAACACCTTCTCGTTCCTTAATTGTTGGTTTCGCAGAAGCAATATCAATATCTTTATAAATAGCTCGCGAATCAGCCGAGATAATTTCACCATCAAAAAGTTTAGCTAATTTAATAGCTAAGCCTGTTTTTCCACTCGCCGTTGGGCCTGTAATTATGACTACAGTTTTTTTCATTATTTTAGACTTTTAATAAATTCTGAAATATGCGATAGTGGAATTTTTTCTTCAATAAATTGACCGTCTTTTCGAAAGCGAACACTAACTTCATTATTTTCTTTATCTTTGGGGCCAACAATCAGCTGAACTGGAATTTTCATTGCAGTTGCCTCACGAATCTTTTTGCCCAAAGATTCATTTCGCTCATCAACAGAATAACGAATTTCATTGAATTTAACTGGCAAATCAAGCACAGTCTCAGAAAGAATTTTTGAAATTTCTTCAACGTAATCATTTAAAGTATCGTTAATTGTTAAAATTCGAACCTGTTCTGGAGCTGCCCAAAAATCAAACCAGCCAGCTTTATGCTCAATATAAACACTCATAAATCGCTCAATCGAACCAAGCAAAGCGCAGTGAATCATTACTGGTCGTTCATCTTGACCTTCGGAGTTTTTATACGAAAGTTCAAATCGTTCAGGCTGAACAAAATCAAGCTGAACCGTTGCCACTTGATGTTCACGACCAATCGCATCTGTAGCCATAAAATCAATTTTTGGACCATAAAATGCGGCTTCACCTTCTTCTTCAAAATAATCTAAGTTATTCGAAATTACTGCTTTTTTAAGCTGATTTTGCGCACTTTCCCAAACTGCCAAATCACCCAGATAACTATCAGAATCATCACGATAGCTCAAACGTACGCGAAGTTTCATTCCAATTCCAGAATAAAGCTCATGAGCAGCGGCTAACAGATTTTGAATTTCACCCTCAATTTGATCAGTTCGGCAAAAAATATGCGAATCGTCTTGCGTTAAAGAGCGAACGCGATTCAAACCACCGAGCTCACCAGTCTGCTCATCACGATAATCTGTTGTAGTTTCAAGATAGCGAATTGGTAAATCTTTATAGCTTCTTGGATTTGAAGCAAAAATCTGTGTATGATGTGGGCAGTTCATTGGTTTTAATGCGAATTGACCGCCAGTGACCTGAGATTTCACCAAGAAAAGCTCTTCACCAAATTTAGCCCAGTGTCCAGATTTTTCGTATAAATCTTTTTTAGTAATATGCGGAGTCCAAACTTTTTCGAAACCATATTTTTGACGTAATTGATTTGAATAATTAGCTAAAACATCACGCAAAATTGTTCCACGCGGCGTAAAAAGTGGCAAACCAATGCCAACAAGTGGAGAAACAGTATATAAATCCAGCTCTTTACCAAGTTTGCGGTGGTCGCGTTTTTTAGCTTCTTCCATTCGTTCAAGATATTCATCAAGCTCCTCTTGAGTTTCGAAAGCTACACCATAAAGACGCTGCATTTGTGGATTTTTTTCATCACCGCGCCAATAAGCACCAGCAACGCGCATCAATTTAAAAGCGCCAACTTCGCCAGTGTTCGAAAGGTGTGGTCCTCGGCACAAATCTTTATAATTTCCATTAGTATAGAAACTAACAGTTTCCGCACCATTACCAAGCTCAAAATCCCCTTCAGCGAGAATTTTTGCGTCAGTTGTACCAGCCTTTTTCAAATCATTCAAAAGCTCTAATTTATACGGTTGATTAGTTTCTTTTGCCCATTCAATTGCTTCTTCGATCAAAACTTCGCTTCGCACAAAATCTTGTTTTTCAGCAATAATTCGCCGCATAGCTTTTTCAATTTTACTAAAATTTTTCTCTGAAATTTTATTTTCGCCTAAATCAATATCATAATAAAAACCGTCGTTAATTGCTGGACCAACGCCAAATTTTGCATCTGGATAAATTCGTTGAACTGCCGCCGCCATAATGTGAGCAAGGCTATGACGCATTCGAGCTAATTTTTCTGTTTTTTCCACTTAAAATCCCTTCCGAAATAATAAAATTAACTCTTTTTATTTTACCACTGCTAGACTTTTTCCGCAAGTTTTGTTAAAATGAGAGTATCGGGCGATTAGCTCAGTTGGCTAGAGCGTCACATTGACGTTGTGAAAGTCAGAGGTTCGAGTCCTCTATCGCCCACCAAATTTGAAAAATAAAACCGCGAATTTATATGTCGCAGTTTTTTATTTTTTTAAGCTTATTTATTACTTTTTTCGTTATTATCTTTCGAACAAAGCATCTGGCAGTTTTCTAGCACAGTTTTCCCACCCTTACTCCAAGGTATAATGTGGTCAGCTTGCATTTCGTCAATTGCATAATGTTCATGGCACATTGGGCAAATTCCATTTTGTCGCTCATAAACTTGACTTTTAATATCATCATCAAAAGATCGCAAGCTCAAATATTTCTCGTTATCCGTTAAAATATACTGATAAATTCCACTTTTCTTGGTAACTTCATTATCTTTATAAAGTTCCGAAATCCGACGTTCGTTTTCTTCACCAATCTTTTCGAAGCCTTGATCTTTGAAATCATTATAAAATTCACCCCACGGCAAACCTTTCATTTCTTTGCGATATTTAGGAAAAACTCCCTGTACCCATTCCATAACATCCTCAAAATATCGCCAAAGATCTTTTGCATTTGCGTCGTGCTGGCGGATTCCCATATAATTCTCGATATTTCCGCCAGAAATCCACTTCAAAACCGTCTCCAGAACCTCTTGGCGAATATAACTCTTGTTTAAATAATTATTATAACCATCTTGTGCAGGGCAACCACTTTTACTAAAATATCGTTTAGCATCAACTAACCAGCTACCAGTATAAACTGAATTTCTCAACTCTTGCGGCGTTAGTTCTTCGCCCGCAATGTTCACAATTCTAAACCAATCCAGCTTTTCGCGTGTTTCGCCTTCGCAAAAATAGATCATCAGTTCGTATTCTTCAATTTGCTCTCGTTCTTCACGGGTTAAATTATTAAAGTAAGCACCATCAACACTAAAATCTCCGTTCAAATATTTACAAATTGACATCGTGCGCTGTTGCCCATCTAAAAGTTCAAAAGTGCCGTCGCTGTTCTTTGACCAATACATAATATTGAGTGGAAACCCTTTTCGAATCGTGCGAATCACCTCTCGCTGTTGCTCATCTTTATAAACAAACTCTCGCTGATACGGCGGGCGAATATTCAACTCACCGCCAAAACCCACCACACCAGCTTCTTCATCATTTTCGAAACCAGTGAATAGCTCTTTTACCTTAATTTTGTGTAGTTCAATTTTCATCACTTTACCTTTCTACTTTCTTGTTTTTGATTAAAATTCTTGCATACGGGTCTTTTCTTCCATCGGAGAATTTCAACTGCTTAGGTTTTGGTAATCCCTTCTCCACCACAGAGAAGAAATGAGGATTTAAATCTAAAATCTCAAATTGTTCAGGATTAAACTTATCGAGAAAAGTTATCGGTACGCCCATCACGCCGTCATAATCTTTGGGGATATCTTTAACTTTCGAAACTTCAATCGCATCGTAATTGTCATATTTTGGGTAATCGAGCGGATTGTATTTCTTCACTAAAACTATCTCTTCGTGGCGTTTTTTGATGTCTAAGTTTGTATACCAACCAATATTTCCAAATTTTTTAATTTCTCCGTTTCTTTGAATGAATTCTTTAACTTTATTATATCCAAGCCACAGTTTTTTATCTCTTATTAAAGGAAAAATTTCTTTGTAAGTAATGGCGTTATTACTTCCAATTATTAAAAACTTTTTATCAAATTCAATCAATTGTGCCACATATTCACGAAACAGCGAAAACGGCGGGTTGGTTACTACAATATCAGCCTGCTTGAGCAATTCTTTACTCTCGCTACTTCGAAAATCGCCATCGCCAATGAGTTTGGTCATTTTGCCACCTTTTTCGGCTTTTTCTAAAATCTCTTTTACATCTTGCAGGTTAATCGCACCGTCATTATTTTGGTCATAAACTTCATCAATTTCAATTTTATAGGGTTTGAGTAAATCTTCAAAAGATGCATTTCCCTTTTTAGCTGGTAATTCTTTAAAAGCTACAGGCGAAGCAATATAGCTGGTGGCAATCAGTTTTTTGAGCTTTAAAGTGTTGAAATTTAACACAAAATACTTGAAAAAGTTGCTTTCGTAAGGGTCATCACAGTTGCAGAAAACTACCTTACCTTCAAAATGCTGGCGGTAATGTGAAAGTTCCTTTTCTATATCTTCGAGTTGTGTGTAAAATTCATCATTTTTTGACTCTTTGGCGTTATGTAAATTTTTATTCGCCACGAAAATCCTTTCCTTATAATGGAAAGCGATAAAGATACATTAAATAAAATAAAACACCCAACTCAGGGTGTCTATAAAATTTAATGTATCTTCGAAAAAACGAATCTCATGAAATTTTCCCTAAGTTAGGTGTTCTATCCACGAGATTCAGAAAATCGAAAAAAGCTTTCCGAAAATACATTATTTTAAATTTTATAGACAACTCCATTATACCATACTCACCCTCTTTTTCCACATTTGCCTAAACTTTTCCACAAAAATATTTTTTACATCTACTGACATCAATTCATTCCATGATATATTTTTCGTGAAATAATATTTTAGCGTTCGCTTGACAAAATAGGTTTAGTATTTTATGCCATAGATCTGAAAATATACCGAAAAGCGAACAAAATTCTAATTATTTAAAAAGACCTAACCTTAAATAGCTAAGCTCCATTCGACACAAAAAATCCGTCTTCGCCAGACGGATTATCGTAGTTATAATATTTTTATTTTGTATTTTTCTTTTTAGCTTTAGCACGATCAATATCTGCTATCGTGCCTTTTTGCGTGACATCAAATTTATCAAGATATTTACCAAGCGCAAGCCGAGTTTGCGAATAAACTGCTGCAGCCGAACCGTAGCAAATAGAGGTTACCGGCATCAAGAACCACTGCAAAATCATCCATAAAGTCCTTCGTCGTTTATAGCGTTCCGGTTTAGGCGGCAACATTTTTAGACTTACAAAAATTGTTATAAAAATACCAATCGCCGCAAATTGCTGAAGGACGCTAACAGTAGTTGGAAGCTGGTGTGCAACTAAACTACGCGAAGCATGGTTATTTAAAATAAGTGGAATCCACCCGCCAAAAGCAGCTAGCGGTGATTGATAGACCATTGCAACGTGTCCCTCCAAAAGAACCCAAAATTTAGCCAAAGCATCCCAAAACGGAACCGTACGTTTTTTAGTAAAAATATTCTGAGCGACATAAGGCACATCACTTGCGCCATACATCCAGCGACGAAGCTGAATAAATTGAGCTTTAAGAGTTTTCTTTAAAGTTTCACTCAAAACAGCATCTTGATAGATTGGCACCATAATTGGCACTACTGTATACTCCCCATCAAAATGAAAATAGCTTCGCCAGAATTGATGACCATCTTCAACAATTGTCCGCACGCTCCAAAAATCCATTTCGATTAACGCATCAAGAGGTTGGGCATGTGAGGCAAAATTACGTAATCGATGCGGCCGCATTGAGACAACAAGATTCCAAAATGAATTTCCAGTAGCAAGCACTCGCATTGGTGCCGGCGCGTCCCAAATATTATTAAAAAACAATGAAATAGGCTGATAGGAATAGTGCTTACGATCTGGACGCACAACAAACTCATAAGTAGCCGAGGCGAAATATTGCGGATGCGGCTTGTTATCGCAATCGAGAGTGGTTACAAGAACATTTTCAAATGGAATTTTATTTTTTTCACAGTATTTTTTTAGAGCTCGACCAGCAAAAGTTATATTACCACCTTTACCGATGACTTCATTAGGAAGATCTTTTGGATGTTTTACAATTTCAAAATCCTTAAAAATATGCGAGAATTCAGCCTTTAACCTATAAGCAGTCTCTTCGATATCTTTACCGCCACGCTCCTCGTAAGCTAAAAAAACTACTAAATTCTCTTTCGGGTATTTAGTATTTTTTAAAGATTCAATTGTTGGCTGGATTACTTCGTAAGGTTCATTATAGGCCGCTACAATTACAGCGTTAATTACTCGAGATGGCTTTAAAAAATTATCCTCAGCAGAAATACGCCGCAAATTCTCGCAATGTTTTTTAAAGTCAAAGCTCCGACTACTATCTTTTTGAGAGTAATCCTTAACACGACAATAGCTCTCGTGTGGATTCTCTAATTGAGTTAGTCGGTTCTCCCAATCAACTTTTAGAGCTTGATTCATTTTACGATATCCACCAAAAGTTCGATAAGCTACTCCCACAGCCTTAACTAAAAGAGTTGAAATAATAAAAACTAAATAAACAGATGCCCAAAATGGAGATATTATCGACAGCACAATCATTAGAATAATTGCACCATAACTTAAAAAAGCAGGCAAAATTTCAAAAAATCGATAAAATTTTGTTCTTTTACCCTGCGGGATTTCAATATCTTTACTCATTTAATTTGGAATTTCCCTTAAAATAGCTGAGGCGATTAAGAATGAAATAATCGCAAGCAGGATAGTAATAGCCAAGAAAAATAAAGCCATTTTCCTACCCGAAACTTTGTAGATTTTTACAATAATCACATTATGCACGATAGCTATAATCAAACCTAAACTAGCTAAAAATATTCGCGTAAACCAAACATCTTTATAAAAGTGCTCACTACCAAAAACAGTATATCTAACATAGATCATTCTATCGTAAAAATGCACACCAAACATTGTTGAGATAAAGAAAATGACTCCTAATATAAAAATTAAGATCATAAAAAATATAACTAGTCGATCTTTTGCAATAATTTTAAAATAATTTTTTAATTTCCCCATAAAAATAACCCTGGAGCCGATGAGCAGGATTGAACTGCTGACCTACGCGTTACGAGTGCGTTGCTCTACCAACTGAGCTACATCGGCGACCTTTTAAATTATAGCATAATCTAACTTAAAAATAAATAAAACTATTGATATTTAAAATATAATTTGGTAAAATAATATTAGTCTTAAGTTTGGGCTCGTGGTATAGTTGGCCTAGTACGCCTCCCTGTCACGGAGGAGATCGCCGGTTCGAATCCGGTCGGGCCCGCCAAATATAGACTTTAAAAATCCCGCAAGTTTAGCGCTTACGGGATTTTTTATTTTTTTGAGGCTTCTATATTTTTATATATTTTAAAATCTTACCGGATTTTTCAAACTGGGTAATTCGATTATCAAATTCGGTGAATTTAACTTTAATATATTCATAACTTAATTCTTTATCATTCTTAGAGACTAACTTTACGAAATAGTATCCATAAGCATCTTTAGAATTTCGCTTCGCAACAAAAACCTTTGATACTTCACCATTTTTTAGAGTCAACGCAGTCTTTGTTAGTCCGCCATCAAAATTAGAAATCTTAATATTTCCAGATGCTCCAACTTCAACTTTATCACCAAACTTATCGACAATCTTTGAGAAGTCATTATTATTAGAAGCTAAAAAACTCGTAACTTCATTTTTTAGATTTAAAGCATTCGAATCAATCTTTTCAGAAACTTTTTGTTGAAGAAGAGGTAGCTCAGCAAAAATTCGACGCCATTCACTAGATGAAAAACCATAATTATCTTTGATAATCTTGTTAAAGGCAGACTCCGAAATCTCCACTCCACTTACTATCCGTTGTTTTTTAATCACCTCATCAATCTCTTGTGTAGAGACAGAAATACCATTTTCACGCGCTAGCTTAATCGCATAAGCATTCCGGACAGTATTATCCATAGCTTGTCGCTTATAAACTTCTGAACGTTTATTTTTATCTTTGATAAGCTCAAGAGTCTCTTTTTTATTTTCACTTAAAGCCATATTAGCACGATAATCAGCTAGGTAGTCGGAATAAAGAGCGTTCTCTCCATCCACATTAGCAACAGGTAATGGTAAGACAGTAGTAATACGATAAACTAAATCGTTAGTATTTTGAGCCACATACAACTGATACCATAATGTAATTAGCCCCAGAGTGATTACTGTAGTTGCAATTATTACAGTATTAATAACCAGTTTCTTTTTTGAATACTGGACCGGATATTTAAACTTTCGCCCGTTATTTAAAATTTCTTTTCGCTCAGATTCTAGTGTATTATTAGTAATCTTCGCTAATTGGCTATTATCCGAACTTTGTTCCTTCTTTACTAGTTGCTTAATTTTATTCTTCATAATCCTCCGTTTCAATTTCCCCTACTACATCCTGTAGTCTATTATAAATTTCTTCTGGATACTCAACATTTTTAATCTCTAAGTCACCAACAATTGTTAGAATATTGATGGTGCCAAACCTGAAAATATCCGCAAAAAATCCAGGAATTGTATAATTAATAGATTGAATCTTGCTAAGTGGAATATCAATCACAGTCTTACCAAAAAAACCCTTCTGAGTAACTTGGCGAATTCTCTGATCTGTAACAATATAAATAGAAAAATACCAGATCATCAAATGGTATAAGAAAAAAATCAGCCCAACGCCAAAACCAGCTAACGGAATATACAAAATTTCCATACCGGCTGAACCAGCAATGATCACTATCGGGACAGGCAAACAAGAAAGCGCGAAAATTCCAAGCAATAAATAAAATCCTTTACGCATTGCAATAATATGTTTACGGAATACAAACAAAAAATCTTCGCCATCTCGCTGGCCAACAAAAGCTTTTTGATTTTCTTTAACACTCTTTGTCATATATAATTTCTGGTACCCCAGACAGGAATCGAACCTATAACCTTTTCCTTAGGACGGAACTGCTCTATCCAATTGAGCTACTGAGGCATAATTATATTCTAGCATTTTTTAATAGAAAAATCTACTTTGAAGCTATCTTGTAAATTTATCTCGCGGAGTAGAATATTCATAAAGCTCACCATCATTAAACCAATGCGCGATTTCCTCCGCTGCCTCTTCCATACATCCCGAAGCATGAATTAAATTTGGAATTCCCCGCCCAGCTTGACCAGCATAGCCAAAACTCATATGCGAAAAATCACCTCTAATAGTCCCTGGAGCAGCATTTTTTGGCTCAGTTATACCGACAAGCTTACGGACTAGATCGACAGCATCTACACCCTCTAGCACCATAGCTATTACAGGACCCTGAGTCATAAAAGTTAAAGCTAAATCAAAAGCCTTCTCCCCACGCCGAGTGATCATTTTTCCTATTTTTTCATAGTGTTTATGGTAATGATCTTTATCGGGAAAAATCATTTTCGTGCCTACAATTTTTAATCCAACTCGCTCAAATCGAGTTAGAATTTCACCAACAATACCTCGCTGAACAGCGTCTGGCTTAAATAAAATTAGAGTTCGTTGAATATGATTCTCTTCCATTTTTTCTCCTTACGCTTAATTATACTCTTTTTAGGTAAAAAATGCTATAATTATACTATGTATATCTCCGAAGCGCTTGAAGATTTTCTAGAATCACTCGAAGTTGAAGGTGGCCGCTCACTTAAAACAGTTGAAAATTACAGGCTCTATATTGAAAGGCTTGTAGAATTTTCAGACGATATTGCTGTTTCTAAAATTGATTCAGAACTAGTCAGAAAATATCGCCTATGGCTTAACCGCTATGAAAATTACGACGGAAAAACCCTTGGTCGTGCGACTCAATCCTATCATTTAATCGCTCTGCGAAGATTTTTAACTTATCTTGCTCGCCGTGACATTAAATCACTTGAGCCATCAAAAATTGAGCTACCTAAAGTAACCAAACCGCAAGTTAATTTTCTCCACTACGAAGAAGTTGAGCGGCTTATAAATTCTATACCAACCGACGACGAAACCGGCTTGCGTGATCGAGCTATCGCTGAGCTACTATTCTCGAGCGGATTGCGCGTTTCGGAGCTTTGCAATTTAAATCGTGACCATATTAACACTAAGCGTCGAGAATTTACTGTGCGCGGAAAAGGCAACAAAGATCGACCAATTTTTATCTCAAAACATGCCGCCGAAGTAATCGAAGAATATCTAGACGCTCGCGACGACAATTTAGTTCCGCTCTTTATAAATTATTCTCGCCGGTATAAAAAACCTTCCACCGATGGTAATTATCGCCGAATAACCCCAAGAACCGTTCAGCGGATGATAGATAAATATGCTCGACTAGCTGGCATAACTAAAAAAGTTACACCCCACACGATGAGACACAGTTTTGCAACTGATCTGTTAGTAAACGGTGCGGATTTAAGATCCGTCCAAGGAATGCTTGGTCATTCAAGCATTGCTACAACCCAAATCTATACTCACGTTACGGATCAGCACCTTAAAGAAATCCATGAAAGATTTCACAGCGAAACAGAATAATTATCCATTTTAATTCTAGATCCTCCTGATATATCGAGAGGATCTAGTTCTATTTACTTCCAATAGTTCTAACTAGTAAGTCGAACCTATTTATTGCACAATAATTTGCAAGATCAGAATTAGGTCTACACTGAGAATTAACGACATCAATACCACTATCACCCCTCGTACCTAGGACATATTGAATATTAATCATAGATTGGCCTGTTGCAGCATCAACACCAACTTGCCTAAATCTTATATCATAAATCATTAGGTCAGTTTCGCCAGGCGGCAATATTTCTGTAACTTGACTAGAATCCCGAGGGATCTCAGTCCATACATCAGCGCTCGAATCCTGACAATATCTTTTAGTAACATCTTTTATACGAATAAATCTAATTGTGTTATCTGTAGATCCTCTATATTGAGCAGGGCCATTGCCGTTATTTAATGCAGTAGCTCTATTCCACACATATGTAAAATCACCCGTACAAAATGCACCCCCGAGCTCATTCCTAACGTAAGAAGCACCAGGAGTAGCTCCACTAACAAAAGACCTACCATCCCATCCATCAATATTCTGGAGAGAGTTAAAATTACGCGTAAGATCAGAGTTAATTAAGCGACTGGCCGTATTCAGTTCCTTAAATGTCTTCCCTTTAACCATAATATTGGACATCTGCATTACCATGACAGCTATAGCAACCATCAACATCGCTACAAAACTCATAGCAAGAAGGAGTTCTATAATAGTGAATCCATTTTTTTTATCTTGGGTCATATAACCTCACAATCGTACCTAAAGTTGTAGGAGAAGATTCTCCTGGCGCCGTCCAGCATGCCCGAATATGAAAATCATAATATCCCGATCCCTTAACAGCTTCAATCCACAAACCTTCAGCACCAACAAAATTAGCCTTATCCGCTAGATTATTAGAATCGTCTTCAGAGCGCCAAATAAGCCTCGGAAAAGTAGTTGCAGGATTTAAACGGGTAGTATCAATCCTAGAAATCCTAGAACCATTATCATATCCTAATATAAAAGCACCCGACGGAAATTGAGACCTATTCGACGGACATAAAGAGAGATCAGACGCCGATCCTACTGTTGAAGATGTAATCGCGTTCCATAAACCAGCATCATTAGACCCAGAACCGGCTACTGCAAGCGAGTTAATGTACCTAAGAGCTTCCGCTTGAGAATCAATAGCATTTCGAGCCATAGTAAGCTGTAATGTAGCCTGCGTCTTAGAAACTCCAGAATTCATAAGAGTAAGCCCGCCTATAGCAACCATCGTAAATAATGAAAACGCTAGCATAACTTCAATTAGAGTATCACCTTTCTTATAATACCTCATCATCACCCCTGCAATCTCACTCCATTAATAACAATGTCTCTAAAACCCGAGTCGTCACCACAGGACGACTCTCTCGCTCCGTGTAGTGGTGCTACTTCTACAGATGAAGAACTAGAGCCGATTTTTATGACTTTATTCCTTCCGAAAATAGCGTTAGCAGACAAAAATCTATTACCTCCAGCACTCCTAACGCAAATATTAACAGTTTTATCACTAGACATTAAAAATCCACTAGAAGTAGACCAGAGTCTAAATGTCCGCATACCCTCTGGGTTATTTACCCAACGATCATTATCTGTAATTGGTCGCATAGGCAGACCGAAAGTTACAACACTTCCATCTATAGGTGATCGCACAATCATTACATTATCAACAGTTTCCCCAACCTCATCGACTCGACCATTACTGTAAGTAGTATTTACTCTAAAAGTAACACCTTCTGCTTCAGTATCAGGCCTAAACAGTGGCCCTGTACTAGGTCTATTATCTGTAGCATTCTTAAACTGAGAATCCCACTCTAAACCTATATTCTGAGGATCAGAGACTCGATTTCTTCCTGCACTAATAACAAACCTAGTAGCGCGAAGTGCATCTATACTACTATTACATGGACCCTGACATGCAGTATTAATGTCTATATCCAAGCCTATAATATCTCTCACTGTAACATTAGTATGGCCAAAATGAGCAAACCTAGTATCTACAACTTGACCTAGTCTATTCTCTGTGACAAATCGAGCTGTAGCACCATCACCAAATGATATAATCTTACCCAAAACAATACAATTGGTAGTACCTCTAGTATTGCCATTATTACTTACTTCTACATGAGCATTAACTATTCCGCCATTGTTATCTACAGTACATCTAATTCTATTATTCCTGGGATTAGATTGATTCTCAACCTCACTAAAAACAGATTGAATATCAGACTTAAAAGTCTCCACTGAATCATTGTATCGCTGGGTTATTATGTTACGATTCCAACCAATCATTAGACCGACAGCTAAAAGACCAGAGATAGCTAAAACTAAAGTAGTTTCAATAATCGTAAAACCTTTTTTGATTTGTTTTTCCATCATTGCTCCCATTATAACATAAGCGTTTTAAATTATCATCAAATTTTTCAAAAAATTAACAAAAAATGGCTGAAAAGTTAATAGTACTACACAGGCTAAAATCATAGCCGGGCCAAAAGGAATCTGAGCGTGTTTTTTAATCATTTTCTTCCTCACAATAGCTTGAGAAAAAATTATCGCCAATCCAATTAAATTGGAAAATAACAGTAAAAATATAGTATATATTGGCTTATTCGGCAATAAAAAGACTAACCCAATCGCTAATATCCAGTCACCATCACCAACCCAAGCACCCTTTGAAACAGCCGAGAGTATAAAATATATACCCGGAAAAAGCGCAAGCGAGACTACCAAGTTTAAAATAATAGTAGCAGAAAAACCTCCTTCGAAATTAGAACTTAACCAATAAAGCCCTGCTAAAAAATTAAAAATCCACATCACTTTAACTGGCAGTAACGACCATTTTGCATCATACACAAAAAGAATTACTAGAGGAGATAAAGCCAAAAATAACAGCGTAATTCTAAATAGATCAATAGCTGAAATTTTAATTAAATCAACCTGCATTGACGCAAAAATAACCCCAAAAATAATCGCTGTTGCAACTTCTGCAAAAAACTCGAGAAGCCCGATTTTCGTATGGCATTTTCTGCATTTTCCACCCAGTGATAGCCAAGAAAAAACCGGGATTAAGTCAAACCATTGTAGCTTATATCCGCATTTCAAACAATGCGAGCGATTTTTTTTATGCTTTTCACTATTTAAATACTTTAGCTTAGACCATTCTTTTTCATTAACTTCACCACCAGATTTTTTAATATCATGAAGCTCAGCAGCGCGCAAACGCCAAACTTGCGCGACAGAAAAACTTCCGATAATGGCGCCAAAAACTCCGGCAAAAAATACTCCAAAGTAAACCATTTACTGAACCTGTCCGACCAAACCATAAATAGGCATTAAAATTGCACCGATCAAGCCACCAGCAACTACCGCCAAGACAACCATTAGGATTGGCTCAATCATTGTAGAAATCGCTTTAATCTGTTCATCCAATTCATCTTCGTAGACTTGAGCTGTCTTTCCTAGCATTTCATCAATCTTACCAGACTGTTCACCAATTGAAATCATTTGTGGGACAAGAATGAGAATATAATCTTTATCCTTTAATGCATCAGAAAGATTTTTACCACCTTGTACTAGCTTATTAGCTTCATCGATTGATTTCTTGATCACTACATTATTAACTGCTTCACTAGTAATAGATAGCATGTCATTCATAGATACGCCAGTAGAAAGCAATAGCTGCCCAGTTCTAGAAAAACGCGCCATATAAAGCTTTCTGAATAGCGGATTAAAAATCGGGACATTAAGTTTAAAAATAGCCGCAAATCTAATACCTAAGTCAGTCTTTAACCACTGTTTCAAGAACCAAAAACCTATACCCAATATAAGCACAATAATCCACCAAAAGTTAGCTAAAAATCCGGACAGAGAAATCAAAATTTGCGTCATCATAGGAACTTCTTTCTTTAAACTGCCGTATAACTGTTCGACTTGGGGAACCACTGTAAACATCATAAAGGCAACAACTGCTCCAATCACGACAAGAACGATGGTTGGATAGGTCAGCGCACCTCGAATTTTACTCATCATAGCGGCGTCTTTTTCCTGCTGGGCTGCAATTCGACGAAGAGACTCGTCAAGAGTTCCGGATAATTCACCGGCCGCAACAAGCGCAAGATAGACCTTATCAAAGACCTCTGGATGTTTAGAGAATGAATCAGAAAGGCTTGATCCAGCTTCAATATTAGCTAAAATGTCATCAATAACAGACTTCATTTTTTTATTTTCAGTCTGCTCGGATACAGTCCTAAGTCCTTGCGCTAATGGTAACCCAGCACCAACTAAAGTAGAAAACTGACGAGTAAAAACAATTTTATCTTTTATTGTAATTCTATTTGTAAATTTAGAAAAAGTTCCGCCAGAGTCAGCTTCTTTAATTTTTAGAGGTATATAACCTCTTTCAAGCAAAAGCTTTCCTGCTAATCGGGAGTTATCAGCTTGAACCTCCCCCTTCTCAATTTTATCAGTCGCTTTATCGCGAACCTCATAGCTAAATTTTTTCATAATTATCCTCGCATTAGTCTTTCAAATTCCGTTAAATCAACTGCGTATTCGCGCGCATTATCATAAGTGATTACACCCGATTGTACTAATTTAACCAAAGTCCTATCCATTGTCTGCATCCCTTGATCAGCGCTAGTTTGAATGACTGTATCAAGCTGATGAGTTTTGCCTTCACGAATGATATTCCGGACTGCAGGATTGGCTATCATGACTTCTGCAGCTACTACACGACCTCCACCAATAGCAGGAATTAAACGCTGAGCACAAATTCCTTGTAAGATATTCGCCAACTGTGAACGAACCTGCGGCTGCTGATGCGGAGGGAAAACATCAATCATACGATCAATTGATTGCGCCGCCGAGTTAGTATGAAGTGTCGCAAAAACCAAGTGTCCAGTTTCGGCAATCGTAATCGCAGCAGAAATCGTCTCAAGGTCACGCATCTCACCAATCAAAACAACGTCTGGATCTTGACGGAGCGCAGATCGAAGAGCCGCTGAAAACGAGTATGTATCATAATGAACTTCTCGCTGAACAATCGCTGAACGCTTAGATTTGTGGGTAAATTCAATAGGGTCTTCAATTGTGATAATATGCTTGTCTTTCTCGGAATTTATTTTATCGATTAAAGCTGCCAGGGTTGTTGATTTACCAGATCCTGTTGGACCAGTCACCAAGACTAACCCACGTGGATATTCAGCAAAAGTTTGAACCACAGGAGGCATGCCCAACTCATGGACAGTTTTAATATTATTTGGGATCAAACGGAGTGCAGCAGCAAGATTTCCTCGTTCATGAAAAGCGTTAACACGAAATCGCCCTAAGTCTCCAAAAGCAAACGAAAAGTCAAATTCTTTATCCTTCATTAGAATCCGTTGTTGGTCTTCGTCTAATATCGAAAATATTAGCTTTTCAACCTGTTCAGAATTCATATTCTGATAGCCAGAAAAAGGTATTAGAGCACCGTCAAGGCGCATCATTGGCGGTAAACCAACTTGCAAATGAAGGTCGCTCGCATTTTTTCGAACAATTTCTTCAAGTAAAATCTCTATTCGTAATTCTTGGTTCATTTTCTCTCCTTTTAAGCAGTATCTGCCGCAACCCTATTAACTTCTTCTAATGTTGTTATGCCTGTTAGCGCTTTTAAGTACCCATCTTGGCGCATTGTAATCATGCCTTGTTCTACCGCAACTTTTTGAACTTCATTCGATGTAGCATGTTTGATGATTAGCTCCCTAATCTCATCCGTAACTTCCATAACTTCATAAAGTCCTGCACGACCAGAATATCCTCCCGGTGTTTGCGGCGTATCACGACCTTTTACTAGAGTGTAAGATTTTTGGTTCGCCAAGGGTAGGTTTTTGTAACCCAAGTCCTCAGATACGCGCTCAACTTCTTCTGGCGTTTTTGGCAAAAGATGACCAACTGTCTCGATAATGCTCTGGGTTTGAAGTGGATCAGATTGATAAGTGTTTCTCTTAGGCGAAACTCGCCTCACAAGCCTCTGCCCAATGATTGTATTCACAGTTGAAGCAATCAAAAATGGCTCAATACCCATATCTATTAAACGGGGCAAAATTCCAGCCGCACTATTAGTGTGAAGTGTTGAGAACACTAAGTGTCCAGTTAAAGCCGCCTGAACGCCCAAGTTGGCTGTTTCCCCATCACGAATCTCTCCAACCATCACCACATCTGGGTCAAGACGCAAAATTGAGCGTAGCCCCGCTGCAAATGTTAATCCAACATCCGCATTAACCTGAATCTGATTTACACCATCCATCTTATATTCAACCGGATCCTCTAGGGTGATAATATTAATTTCGTCGCTTTTGATCTCTTTAATCAAAGCATACAACGAAGTTGACTTACCCGAACCAGTTGGCCCTGAAGTCAAAACCATTCCATTAGGAGCCTTGATACCTTTCTCGATCGTACGAAGAGCCCTACCAGCATAGCCCATCTGTTTTAGATCAAATGAATTACCACTTTTATCCAGCAAACGAATAACCACTTGTTCTCCCCAAACAACTGGCGAAATAGCAATACGTAAGTCAACTTCCTTACCAGAAACCGCAACAGCAAACTGGCCATCTTGTGGAATACGATGCTCGTCAATCTTTAAGTTAGAAAGAATTTTAATACGCGAAACAAGAGCTGGCTCAATAGTTTTTGGTAAATTCATTATTTCTCGTAAAACACCATCAATTCGACAACGAATCTTAAGAGCTTTTTCTAGCGGCTCAATATGAATATCAGATGCCTTCGAACGAACTGCGTATTCCAAGATAGTATTTAAAGCTTTAGAAATTGGCGAATCTTGAACAATTGTCTGAACATTCCTTTTAGCCTGCTCGGCAGCCGTCTCTTGAGCGTCAATATTAGAGGCGATTTGATCAACGTCAGAAAGATCAGTTTTATACTGATCAAGAACATGCTTAATCGACTCCTGGCTTGCCATAAACACTTTTAGTGGTCGTTGAATCAATGTTGAAAGATAGTCTATAGCTTGAATATTAGTAGCATCAAGCATAGCAACCGCTAGACGATTCTGAACCTCACCGACGGGAACGGCCATATTTCTCTCTGCGACTTCAAGAGGTATTAAAGTCAAAACATCCTGCGGTATATTAACAGATTCAAGATTCACATAAGGAATCCCTGACACGTGAGAAACAGCATGGACTAAAATTTCATTATCAAGAACTTGATTCGACAAAAGATAAGCAACTAAAGATTCTTCTTTCTTTGCGGATTCACCAATGGCTCTATCTATAACTTCAGCCCGAACAAGCCCCTCTTCTACAAGGAGCTTTGCTAGTTTTTCTTGAATATCATTAGTGATTAGAGCCATTATTTCCTATTTACTTTCAGTCAAAATCTTATTTCCGCCATCTTCCCCGATAACTGTTTGAACAGTCGGGTTAATTGCTTCTTTATTAAATATCTCGCTGCTTGGATCAGCTATATTGGAAGATATTTCCTGCATAGTTTTTGTAGTGTAAGTTTCTTCAGATGGATTACCAACGCCTGGTATAGCCTGAAAGCCAAAGTAAGAAACTACTATACTAATTCCTGCGATCAATATAATCATAGCAATATCTTGTGATCTCATTATTTTTTACCTCCTGTCGAGCTACTATTCTTTGAGGATGTATTCGATTTTGTATTATTTTGATTAGATTTAATCACTTTATCTTCTAGTTTAATACTATTATCCGGTAGATAGAAAGCTTGACCGGTAATATTTACATTAATTTGATTCTCGCTATTCATTTCTAACGTGATATTGGATACGCTAAAGGTTCGTATTGATTTCTCCATTCTTTTAAGAAATTCCTGGATGATATCAGCAGCCTTACGTTCTGCCCCGCTCTTTGCACTAACCGAAATTGAAAAGCCTACAGTTTTAACAGAGCTAGATAATGCATTTGAACTTGTAGATATTTCTCCTGTAGAACTAGAGACAGAGGATACATTGCTGGATGTATTACTAGAATCAGACGATATAGGATCAACATTTATAGATTCTACCGTTAGACCAGCTACCGATAGAATTTCATCGCTCAAACTACTACCTATTGCTGCAGTATTACCAACCTTAGGCAAAGCGTCAACTACAACTTGAAGATTATTAGCCCCATCTATTTTTTTAACACTAGATAAAGCCTCATTAGACCTCAATAGTTTAACTTTTTCAATCAACTCATCCACATTATTACTACTACGATCAATAGCTGCAAGAGTCTTTGTCTGTTCACCTATAACTTTACCCTTAAATGCTATTTTCTGGGACAAAAATATTATTCCAACAACCGCCGCACCAACTATTACTGATGCAATAGCTACAAATATAAACATTGTTCTGTTGGCTCGGTTGATAGCATTATATTTTTTAATTGCTATTTCTTCTTTCATTATTTTTCCTCTTTTTTATCCTTAACAGTAAATAAATTGTCAGGAATAGCCATCTTTGAATCTGTTACATCTTTTCTGGCAGGAGATTTAACAGCAAAATCTTTAGCAGTAAATTGCATAGCTGCAGGATTAAGAGTAAACTTAATATTAAAAGATAACTCTTTCCCTCCTTCTTGTGAATCACCATAAGATTGTACACCTTGAATCTCCGAGCTTTGATCTACTAGATATTCTATCTTACAATCATTCTGGTTAGATTGCGCCTCTTCAACAGTACAGGTAGTATTCTTAGCTTTATCTGAGCTATGATATAGAATTTGGGTCTCTTTAAGAGCATTAACAAATCCATTGTAGGCATTATAACCCTTTGATTTACCGTCTATCGAAACGACCCTAGTAGCAGAGTCATAAGAAACACTAGCAAATCTAACTTCATTCGCCCCTGTAGTCTGAATAGTCGGAATTATTTGCCCTAAAAGACGTGAAACATTTGGTGCATTTTTACGAATATTATCAATCTGATTCAATTGATTTTGTAGAACTATTGCTTCATTTATTCCATCTTTTTTTGAAAGTTGGTCAAATTTCTTTTTTATATTATCCTCATTTGACCCCACGATAAGGCTTTGAGCTCCAAATGCAATAGTCATCATAACAACAATAGCAATCGCGGCCCCACCTGCAACAATAGAAAAGAAAATAACCCAGTTTCTAATTTTTTGAGCTTTTAATAAATCCTGTTTTACTTTAGGAATAAGATTAACTTGAACCATTATTTTTCGACCCTTTCCGCAAGACCAACTGCCACCGCAAATTCATTACCAACAGTCGCAACAGTTTGTTGATATTTAGCTGGAACATTAACCCTCTGAAATGGATTCACTGAACCCGTCTGTACACCTGTTTTAGAAGCAACATACTCAACTAACTGTGGTATAATACCAGCATATCCAGATAGAGATATAGCACTGACTGGAACTTGAGGATATTTAGTCGAGAAGAATTTTATAGACTTTGTAAGTTCTTGGACGAAATTCTCAAGATTGGACTCAATAGCTCGAAAAACTTGCGCATCAAGCTTATCTTGCGCTAATCCAAATTTTAAAATAAACTGTCTAGCTTGATCTTCTTTGATATTTAAATTCTGAACAGCAGATTTCACCAACGTGCCCAATCCTATCGGAACAGTTCGAACGAGACGAGGAGCTCCGTTATATACTAATGAAATATCAGCAGAATTCTCACCAAAATCAACAATCAACTGAGCGACATCAGATAGAGACTCAAGCGAACGAGTCATCGAAATAGAATCCGGCTCAGCGGCAATAACATTAAAACCGATATTCTCAATAAATTCTAGTTGATCTTCACTATAGCTCTTTGCTGTAGAAGCAATCAAAACTTCCATAGTGTCAGGTTTATCCTGAGATTGGCCTAAAGCAACCCAATCAGCTTTTGCGTCATCTATAGCCATCGGAATGTGCTGATCAAGCTGATATTCCATAGTTTGTTTTAGCTCTTTTTCATCACGAGCAGGAACATCGACAATTGTTGTATATGTTTTCTGGGACGAAAGACTTATCGCCACATTCTTAGCTTTAATATCACTCTGCCCGATCATTGCAGTGATAATCTCACCAAGTTTTCGGCGGCTTTCTTCAGAGTCACTCAAAATAATCTGAGGATCAACCGAAACATAGCCTAATCCTACTAGATTCCAAGAGTTTTCGCCTTCTTTTGAAAGCTGGACAGCACGAATTGCATTTGTGCCTATATCCAATGAAAAGAATTCGCCCACACCTTTAATATTAATCATACTCCCATTTTAGCATAAACATAATAATAAAATCAAGCATTTTGAGTCTTAACAAGTACAAAACATTAGTAGTATATTTAAGTAATAATATTTTATATAATTAAGCTTTTATGTTAAAATTATAGTTAAATCTTAATAAGGAGAAAAATGAGTTTATCAATTGGAATTGTTGGCTTACCCAATGTCGGAAAATCAACTTTATTTAATGCCCTAACTAATAATGATATCTTAGCTGCGAATTATCCATTTGCAACTATTGAACCAAATACAGGCATCGTACCGGTTCCCGATCCGCGACTAGCTAAACTAGCCGAAATTTACGGTTCGCAGAAAATCATTCCAGCAACAGTTACATTCGTCGATATCGCCGGGCTTGTCGCTGGAGCATCAAAAGGCGAGGGTTTGGGGAATAAATTCCTTGCAAATATTCGCCAATGCGACGCAATTGTTCATATTGTACGCGCTTTTGAGAATAATGATATCGTCCATGTTTCAAACACCGTCAATCCTAAAAATGATATTGATGTAATCAATACTGAACTTATGCTAGCAGACATTCAGACTATCGAAAATCGCCTCCCAAGATTACAAAAGGAGGCAAAAGCCAACCCAAAAATTAGATCACAAGTTGATTATTTGAGTAGCCTTCTCGAAAATCTTCTATCTGGTAAACCCCTATCTACTTTAGAAGATCTTGATTACAGTCTAATTTCAGATCTTCATCTTCTGACCGCAAAACCTGTAATTTACGCTTTCAATGTAGATGAGGATACTTTATCTACTCAAGACAAAAAAGAAGAATTAGCCAAATTAGTTTCTCCAGCAAAATCTATTTTTGTATGCGCTAAGCTTGAAGAAGAAATAAAAGGCCTAGACGAGAATGATACAAAAGAACTTCTCGAAAGCTATGGCGTCCAAGAAACTGGCCTTAACCAAATGATACGCGCGGCGTATGATATCCTTGGCCTACAAAGCTACATAACTGCAGGGCCAAAAGAAATCCACGCCTGGACAATTCATAAAGGTTGGACCGCCTCTCAGGCTGCAGGAGTTATTCATACAGATTTTGAACGAGGGTTTATTGCAGCTCAAATTATTGATTATAATGATTTAGTTAAGGCCGGCAGTGAACAAGTAGCAAAACAGGCAGGAAAAATTAGGACTGAAGGCAAAGATTACATAATGTCTCCAGATGACGTCGTTGAATTTAGATTTAATGTGTAGGCCCAGATAATAAAAGACTGTATAAAAATATTATACAGTCTTTTTTAATACGTAAAATCTTTCTTGATTACCCTTTGCGCCTTTAATTTCACTATCCCTTTTATTTACAACGAACAAATTATTTGTCTTACACCATTTTTCAAAATCTTGCATAATTTTTCGTCTTAGAGAGTTATTTTTAACTACACCTCGGATCGTATTATCCTTACCTGCCTCAAACTGAGGCTTAACCATTGCTATAATTTGTGTATTTTTAGATATTAAATTTACAACGCTTGGTAAAATATCCCTAAGAGAGATAAAACTAACATCAATCACAACAATATCAATTAAATCTTTCGTTTTAAAATTACGAATATCTGTTTTCTCATGCAACTCTATTTTAGAATTAAGCCGCAGCTTAGGGTGAAGTTGATTCGTTCCGACATCGACAGCGATAACCTTCCGCGCCCCATTCTGTAGAGCATAATCACTAAAACCGCCAGTACTGGAGCCAACATCTAAAACAATTTTATTACGAAAATCAAGCTTTAAAATTTTGGCTACACTTTCAAGTTTTAGACCTGCCCTTGAAACATATTGAATATTTTGAAGAATTTTAATATCAGAATCTTTATTTACAAAAAATCCTGGCTTTCTTTGTTTTATTCCACCAACAATAACTTTCCCAAGTCTAATATAATTCTCAGCCTGAGAACGACTTTCCGTTAAGCCCCTTTCAACTAGTAAGTGATCTAATCTAATTTTCATCATTGTATTATATCACGGATACATAAAAGCTTCTAGTTCACGAGTAATTTTAGCAATAGTAGCATAGTTAGCATTTCTGGTCATAATAGCTATTGAGTAAGTTCCACGAGGATGCTCAACAACTGCCGTATCATGGACATAATTCCACAAGAAACCAACTTTATCATAGACTCGACCTTTAGAACCGGATGGTATTCCCAAACGCCACTGCTGACGCGCCAAATGATCAAGCAAGATATTTCGATTATCCCTGCTAGATAAATTACCCTTATACGCCTCGGCAATAGTCCTTCTAAGATCTTCAGCTGAAGTAGTAATGGGCCCGTCGCCATTCATAAAGTTCGTTGCGTTGCTCACGCCGATTGAACGAATGAAATTATTCATATCAGAACGAGAATAATGTTTAAGCCAAGCCTCAGCACATGCATTAGTGGAAACAATTATCATTTGATAAAAACAGCTTTTAATCGGCGTTCCAGCAATCGCTCCGTCCCAATTTATAATTCCATCATCAATCTCCTTAAACAATCTTAAGGCCACAAAAAGTTTATAGGTTGAAGCTGAAGGCGTTGCCTCCCCTCCCCTCCAAGTAGCTCCCCACATATTACCATTTAGTTGTTGTAAACTAATGCGAACATCATATCTATGACCAATTTCATTTATTTTAGCCTGTAGACCAGTTTGAGAAAAAGTGTATGAATAGTAACGTTTTTCTGTCGGGGGAATACTTTCAGTTATAAGCACAAAAGAATTATTTAGATCTTCTCCCTCAAAATATTTAGCAACTTGATCTAAATTTCTACTAACAGAAACTCTTGAGCCTGATTTTCCAATCTCTCGGCTAGATTCAACTCCATCTATCATTTTCACAATATTCAAGCCTGATTTAACTTCTTGTTCTAGATTAATTTTTTGTATAAATTTTTTATACTCATTACTATTTACTTCAATTTTAACAGATAATCCATCATCATTTAATCCGACCCACTTCGATAATTCTGCACCTCCAACTGTATAAATTTTATTCTTACTACCCAGTTGATATTTAAATACCAGTTCTTTTGAAAGTATCCTATCCACCTGCTTTTTTGCCTGTTCAAAATATTTGTTCATCTTTTGAGGGAATTTTGTCGTAGTAGAAACCTCTACAATTTCTTTTTTAGGGCTATTTTTACCAAAACTAACAATTTCTTTTTTGAGTTCTTTTTTATTAACTTCGTATCCTTTTTCAAAATCCTGAATAAATGCCTCACCCTGTTCTGGTATTTTGAGTTCGGCATTTATAGGTTCAATTTTATGGCTTTTTGCATAATTATTTATGAAATCACTCAAACGATCATCATCAAATTTATATTCAATTTTTGTTATTTCGGATGGCCAAAATAAAGAAAAAGGGATTATTCTCTCAACTATGCTATATTCAAAAACTATCTTTTGTACATTTATAAAATCTAATTTTCCACCCATCTCAGAAATTCTAAAATCTTCAATTCTACCTCGAAATTTTAGTCTAATTTTAGAATCTATAAAATTACCATTAAGCTCGCGAGATAGATCTTCTTGATTTTTTAACCCAAAATTATTTATACCAATTTTAATAAATGGGCGCGTTAAATTTTGTGGCCAAATAAACTGGATAGCTATTTGAATTAAAATTAGCCCACAAAAAATGAGCAAGATCTTCTTACGATTCGCTACTACCAAATTCCAGAATTGCTGAAACTTAGCACTACTCCACTTTTTGATCTTGCCCATCCTGTTTCCTTCAATCCTATTTTTGTCGTTCGCGATATTCGCCAGTTGAAGTATCAACCGAAATTACGTCATTTTCTTTAATAAAAGCTGGAACTTTTACCGTAATTCCAGTTTCGAGTTGCGCATCTTTCAAAACACTTGATGTGGTATCACCTTTAACTACATTTTCAGTATAAACAACCTTTAGCCAAACATTTTTAGGTAACTCAACATTGATAACTTTACCGTCGAAAAATTGCAAATTTAATTCATCAGCTTCTTTTAAATATCCAGCGGCTTCGTCAATAATATCTTTTGACAGCTGAAACTGCTCAAAACTTTCTGGATCCATAAAATGAAAATCTTCGCCATCATTATAAAGATATTGAACTTTTTTGTTGACAACCTCAGCTGGCTCAATTTTATCTTGACCTTTAAATGTTTTAGGCAAAAGTGCGCCAGTTACTAAATTTTTAACTTTCACACTCACGATACTACCACCGCGACCAACGACTTTTTGGTTATATTCAACCACTCGATATGGCTGACCATCAAGCTGGATTACTACGCCTTTTTTTAAATCAGTCGGACTATACATAAATTCTCCTCTTATTTTGATAAAATTCCTCGCTATTTTTCAAACGAGGAATTATTATTTTTACGCATTAGACACAAAGGCAAGTAACGCTAAGTGACGAGCTCGTTTGATAGCTACTGTCAATTGTCGCTGCTGCTTTGCGCTCAAGCCAGTTTTTGTAGCTGGCTCAATTTGACCATAGATATTAACAAATTTCTGCAAAGTTTTAACATCTCGGTAGTCAAAATATGCTGGGATTTCTTTTTTAAATCTTTTAGCCATTTTTACTCCTTAAATTAGAATGGGATATCAGACAGATCGATTGGCTCATCTGGAATTTCTTCTATAACTGGTTCACTTGATGGAGCAGCAGAGCCGCTTGAAGCGCCGCCACGACTACCGTCACTAACAAAACTAAATTCTTCAACCACTACATCAATAGCGCTACGATTTTTGCCAGTATCTTTATCCTGCCAAGTTCGTTGCTGAAGACGACCACTTACGAGTAACTGACGGCCCTTTGAAACATATTTCGCAATAGTTTCACCGGTCTTACCCCAAGCAGTACAGTTAATAAAGCTAGTCTCCTCTTGGCGTTCACCATTTGCATTATTCCAGGTGCGATTAATTGCAAGCGAAAAACTTGTCACATTTTGCCCGTTAGGTGTTGTGCGAGTTTCTGGATCTGCTGTCAAATTCCCCATCAAAATTACTTTATTAAAAGCCATTCTCTATCTCCGTATCCCAAAAATTATTATTTTTCTTCTTCAGCTTCTACTTCTGGACGCGCTTCAGCTTTTACGAGTAGGTATCGCAAAACTTCATCTGTAATATTCAATGTATTACTGATTTTTAGCGGTGCAGTAGCAGGAAGTTTAACATCCATTGCTACGTAAACAGCAAATTCTTCACCTTTAATCGCATAGGCTAGTTTCTTTTTGCCCCAGTTATCCTCTTTGGCAATTTCACCACCGTTAGCAGTTACAAGGCTGCGAATCTTGGCAAGCGGTTTTTCAAGATCGCTTTCCAAATCTGGATGAATAAGAACAGTTAGTTCGTAATCCTTCATTTTACTCCTTTGGTTAAAGCTTATTTAAATAATAAGCTGAGCTAATATTATAGTGTAATTATATCATTTTTATATAATAAAAGCAATATTAAAGAATTAGTCTTCTAATTCGTCTAAGCTAGAAATTAGCATTTCTCTTGGCTTAGATCCACCTGGGCTCGGCCCAACAATACCACGTTCTTCCATCTCATCAATAATCCCTGCTGCTCGACCGTAACCAATACGCATCTTGCGTTGAAGTAGGCCAGTTGACATTTTGCGCTGCTGAAGACCAATTTCTACAGCCTGCCGAAAGGTATCATCCGTACCGCTAGCACCACCAGTCATTACTACACCGCCAGTCATATTACCAATTTGGACTGGTTGACTGATAATTTCATCATTGTATTGTGGAGGCGACTGAAGACGCAAATAATCCATAACACGATTAACTTCACTGTCGTCCAAAAAAACTCCCTGAACACGTTTTGGTTGAGGCGCACCATTTGGGAAAAATAACATGTCACCCTGCCCAAGCAATTTTTCCGCGCCACCACGGTCTAAAATTGTACGCGAATCAGCGTTCGACGGCAGTTTAAATGAAATTCGACTCGGAATATTACCCTTAATCAAGCCCGTAACTACCGATACAACTGGTTTTTGCGTAGCTAGTACAAGATGAATACCTACGGCCCGAGCCTTTTGAGCTATACGAACAATCAAAGCCTCTACATCTTTTTGAGCAACCATCATTAAATCAGCTAATTCATCAATCACTATGACTATATAAGGCATCTCTTCAAAATCCTCATCTAATTCTTTGTCTTCATTAGAAGACCTTTGTTTCGACGCCAACATTTTATGATAACTTTCAATATTACGGATTTTTTCTTCCGCTAATACAGAGTAGCGCCGCTCCATTTCATTAACCGCCCATTTAAGCGCAGATACAGATTTAGTTGGATCATCAATGACGGGCGTCAATAAATGAGGAATGCTTTCATACGGAGCCATCTCAACTTTCTTTGGGTCTACTAAAATTAGCTTTAGCTGACTTGGCGAATTTCGATAAAGCAAGCTTGTTAGCAAGGTATTCATCATAACTGATTTACCAGAACCTGTAGTTCCGGCGATAAGTAGATGAGGCATTTTAGCCAAATCGGCGGTAATTGTCTCTCCTGAAATATCTTTACCGATAGCAAAAGTTAGAGGTTTGTGATCATTTTTCCATTTTTTACTTTCAATAATCCCAAATAATCTCACCATTGCCGCTCGGCGGTTTGGTACTTCAATCCCAACGACACTCTTACCAGGAATTGGAGCTTCAATACGAATTGTCTCTGCTGCTAGATTCAACGCTAAATTACTCTCCATACTAGAAAGTTTACTTAATTTAACACCACTTGGTGGCCGCAAAGTATACTGAGTTAAACGAGGACCAACATTAGCAGCTTCCATTTCAACATCAATATCAAACTCATGAAATGTATCTTGAATAATCCGAGCGTTGTGTTCAACATCTCCAGCATCAGCTGGCGAAGATGTATTTTCAAGTAAGTTAAGATCAGGCAACTGCCAATTTGAATTATCCACTCTTTCAGGAGATTTTGAGTTTTCCTGCTTTTCCTGTTTCTTTTCTTTCCGAGCCAAAGCCTTGAGGCGACGATTCTCTCGAATCTCATCTTTCTTGCGTTCCTCATTACCCACAAATTCTACTCCAGCATTAAGTTTAATTTTATTTTCACTTGGAGCTATTTCTTCACTAGTTAGGTTCTTGTCGGTTTTAATATTAGAAAGTATTTTCGCATTTCGCTTTTCTTCTCTTGTAGCTTCGCTCTCACGCAATAAATCGCCAATTTTATGTATCACTTCAATAGGCATTACACCAAAAACAGCAAATGTCGTCACCATGATCAGAAGTAAATACACAATACCAGCCACTACCGAATTAGCCATTTGAAGAGAGAATCCGTTTAGAAATGATCCTATCATACCCCCAAAAGTTAAACCACTTCTACCTTTAAATAGCCCAAAAAATCCAGCAATAAATAATAGCACAAATATTAACGCAATAGTCTTAGCGACTGGAAACTTGTTCTGCTCGCTACGAAAAATTTCAACACAGATAAAAATTAAAACTGCTGGCAGAAAATAAGTGGCCCAGCCCATAAAAGTCAATAAACCATTATGCACTACAACAATTACATTTCCACCATACCCAAACCAACCCAACACTAAGAAAAAACTAGAAAAACCAAGTACAACTGCGCCAACCTGCGCCCAAAAACCAGCTGGAAGTGAACTTTTTTTAGAGACTGCTGCTTTTACTTTTGATCGTTTTTTTGTAGGTTTTTTAGCCATAATTGGTTTAATTATATCATTTTTTCATTTGCTTGAAAAGGTTTTACAGTAGAATACTGCATTACCCTACAAATAAAATAGCTTAGTTGAACTAATGCTAATGCTGTACATAAATATCTAGATGCTAGCTATATCTAACAATAATGCTTCAATCAGACCCCATACATCAGAATTAGTCGTTTTTAGTAGCTCGTCAATCTGTAAAAATTTCTCAGAGATATGATTAATTTGATCAAAGTTTAAGTTACGAGCAAATTGATCCATTTTTCCTAGGGACCAAGTGTTAACACCGAGTTCCTTAGCAACCTCAGTAGTTGTTTTACCAGAACTCTGACCTAGCTTCAAAGCTGCCAAATTAAAAAATTGACTCGATATCAAGCCAAAAAACTGATACGCACCATCTACACCCTCTGTTATTTTGATTCTTGAAAGCTGGTCAATAGCTTCGTGCTGTTTTTTATTTAGAGCTAATTCAAAAATACCAAAAGCATTACTTTCTATATTCTGCGGAATATATTTTTCAATATTTTCTTTAGAAATTTCACCTAAAACCGCTAACCTCTCTACCCCATCACGCACTCGCCATTCATCAACACCAACCCATGAAACTAGAAAATCAGCCGTTTTATTATCTACTGGGAATCCTAACTGCTTAGCAATTTTACGAGCAAACTCAGCTAGATCTTTTCCGTCCTTTGCAGACAAGCTTTTCTGTTCCTTCATATCAGCAATTTTGACGAGCGATTTATAAAAGGCGCTACGTTTGTCAATTTTTTCTTCAATCAGGCAAAGATGAACGTCGCTAGAAATCCATGAAATAATTGCTGGAAGCTTATCCCACAGCATAGAATTATCACTAGCTCTCTTAACAATAACCAACCGTTTTTCGGCCAAGAGACTAACCCCACAAATGGAATTTACAAAATCTTCCTCGGTTAAATTTTCAGCATTCAGATTTTCGATCGCAAAATCTGCTTTTTCGGCTTGGTTTTTTAATTTAGCTAACTCCCTTGTTCGCTCAAAAGAATTCTCGCCAAAAATGACAGTCACTTTACCGCCAAGCACTACATTTTTCCTTTTTGGTTTTCTGCGAGTTGCTGACAATTTGGACAAAAATGCGTTCCGCGCCCACCAACTTTTATTTTAGAAATTTCATGTCCACATCGTTTACAAGGCTGGCCGTCTTTATGATAAACCGCTGCGTATTCAAGATAATTACCTCGGCTTCCATCAGCCTGAACATAATTACGATCAGTCGAGCCGCCTCTCGCAATTGACTCGTTCATCACAAACCGAACCGCTTCATATAATTTCTCAAAATTAGCCCGCGAAAGATCCTCAACTCGAGTTTCGGGATGAATTTTAGCTCGCCACAGAGATTCATCAGCATAAATATTACCTACCCCCGCAATCACGCTCTGATCAAGAATTGTCGGCTTAATCATACTCCGTTTTCTGCGATCGAATCTACCTACAAACTCTTCAAATTTAAAATCATCTTCAAGTGGCTCCGGTCCAACTTTTTGAAAGAAAGGTAAATTTTTAATTTCAGCAGTTGGCAAAAGTTTTAGCCAGCCAAATTTACGCTGATCATTAAAAAACAGCTTGCTTCCATCTGTAAAAATAATCTCAACCCGAGTTGATTTATTAGGTAATTTCGCCAAAAAATCATCATTCGGGTGACCCGCACCCCAGTTTTCCTCACCACGATAAACCATCTGTCCGGTCATTTTTAAGTGTCCAACTAACGACCATCCATTAGATAAATCAACAATAATCGCCTTCGCTCGACGACGAACCCGCTCAATTTCAGCACCAATCAAAAAGTTGTCCACTTCAACTTGTGAATTAGGAAAGCTTTTAGGCCAATCAAAACTAACGCTCTTAATTTTTTTTCGTAAAATTAATCTATTCAAACCACGAACAACGGTTTCAACTTCAGGTAATTCTGGCATATACTACCATTATACCACAATGATATATAATAAATCCTATGCAAAATAGAAAGCTATCTAACATTGTGCGACATTTAAAAAGCATAGACTTTTTGAATAATGTATCTACAATTCCTTTAATCCAAGATCTTTAACCATACTCTTAAATTCAGGAATTTGGAGCGCAAATAGATCTTGGAGCTGAGCCGTATTGGCTAATAATGAACCTTTTGAGCCTTTACATGTTGAAGTCCAGAGATGCTTTTCAACTTGTCCGTCCTTTAAAATTGCAAAATCGTAAACATGACCTTTGGCACAAACACCCCGTATATCATCATCTTCGCCAGTAAGCGCTTCACCCTTCATCATATTGGCTTTATTGAGTGCATTCACAAATTCATCATAAGCAGCGGTAGTATTATCGTGGTTAACTTCTTTTTCTATCTCTGAAGAATACCCCTTGAAAACCTTTAAATTTCGAGAGCTTGAAGAAACTTCAACTGAGTAACTTCGAGCATTCTCATTGGCCTGAATTGGTCCGCGCACTGTCATCTTTACGCTACGGCCAGATTCAATCTTCAATAAATTCAATACGCTAGTATCTGGTTCTTGAGTTTTCGAAGATGATTTTTTAGGAGAATCTGAGCCAAACATCATTTTCCCTAAATTAACAATTAAAATAATAGCCAAAACCGCAATCGCGATAATTAATAAAATTGGGGCAATTCGTATAAGTTTATTTTTCATCTTGTTCTCCTAATCCAAATATTCATGTAACTTTTTAGAATCTTTATGCTTACGAAGTTTCAGTAAAGCTTTAGCTTCAATCTGACGAATACGCTCACGAGTCACCGCAAATTCCAAACCTACTTCTTCTAATGTATGAGACTTAGTGCCATTCAATCCAAATCGCATTTCAAGGATTTTTCTCTCACGGTCAGAGAGACTCCCTAAAATCTCTCGGACCTGCTCCTTAAGTAGTTGGCTAGATGCAGATTCTTCAGGGCTAGCCGTATCCTCATCTTCGATAAAATCACCAAGCGTCGATTCTTCACCGTCATTGTCGTCACGACCAATTCCAGCGTCAAGCGAAGTAATATCCTGCTTAATCTTCATGATATGTTCAATTTTTTCAACTTCCATATCCATTTCTTTAGCAAGCTCTTCATTCGTCGGATCGCGATTCAGCTCTTGAGTTAAACGACGCTGAGTTCTCATCAACTTGTTGATTGTTTCCACCATATGAACCGGAATACGAATCGTTCTCGCCTGATCTGCGATAGCACGCGTAATGGCTTGGCGAATCCACCAAGTCGCATAAGTCGAAAATTTAAAACCTTTTTCAGGATCAAATTTATCAACCGCACGGAGTAGACCAGTGTTACCCTCTTGAATCAAATCCAGTAAATCTAATCCACGGCCAGAATATCGCTTAGCAATTGATACAACCAATCGCATATTAGCCTCAGCCATCCGATCTTTAGCTTTACGATCTCCAGCCATAGCCTTTTTTGAAAGCTCTGACTCTTCTTCTAGAGTTAAAAGTGGAATCTTACCAATTTCACGCAAATACATCCGAACAGAGTCGTCCGAAATATCATCGGTATAACTACCTACTAGCTCTTCATCATTAAGCTCTTCTTCATCTTCAAGCTCAGCTAAATCTGGCTCATCCAAATCATGAATGCCTAGAGTCGCATCAACCACACCTTCTTCATTTAAAATTTCTTCTGGTAGCATTTTATCTTTTGCCACTATTTAACTCCTTATTTAACTCTATAATTTGTGCAATAATTTCTCTTTTCAAATTTTCATCGCCATCAACTTCTGCAGCTTCTAATTTTGAATCTAGAATTTCTTTTTGCTCTAATAGTTTTTGCATTTTAACTTTATCCACCAGGCGTTCTATTTCTTTGTCGGCACTTTCTTTAATTTCGCCATAACGCTCATCTGCTTTCAATAGAAGGATTTTAACATAATTCTCAAATTTTTTCAACTTCTCGCGATCATTATTGCGAATAATTTCGAAAATCTGATTTCGGTTTTCGCTATGAAGTGGGTTTTTCGGCAAATCAACAATTTTGGCTGCAAATTTTTCCTCGATCAAAATTAGAGCCAGCAGGTCATCTTCATAAACAAAATCGTCTTTTACCACTTCTGTTTTTTCGGTTTTTATATGCTTAAGTTTAGCAGGCTGCTTGTCTGATGAAAACTTTGCCAGCAAAGCCTCACGTGAAGTTTTAATTCGACGGGCAATTTCATCGAGATAAAATTCTTTCTCAACTGGATCACTTAAATTTTCAACTAGCATAAGCGCAATATTAGAAAACTGCCGTTTACCACTAGCCGTAGAAATATCCAGTCGCTTTTCATACTGATCAAAAACCCACTCAACTGCCGGCTTCGGCCGAGAAATAGATTCACGCCAAAGATTTGGATCAATTTGAATTAATTCGTCTGGGTCTTTCGCATCGTTACTAGTTTGGTTAAGAGCAATAATTGAAAGTTCAACGCCAACTTCTTGTGCCAATTTAATCGCCCTCTCGGTAGCATTTACACCAGCCGCATCAGCATCAAAACAGAGGCGGATATCATTACTAAACCGAGCAATCGTTTTTAAATGCCGCGCAGTGATCGCGGTGCCTGCTGTAGCCACAACATTCTTAATACCCGCCTGATGGCTAGAAATTACATCCATATTTCCTTCGACCACCACAGCAAAACCAGCTTTACGAATCTCATTCTTAGCCTGTGATAAACCAAAAACATTATTTGACTTATCATAAAGCAAAGTTTGCGGCGTATTAAGATATTTTGGCGCGCTATCAGATTCAGCCAACAATCTACCTGTAAAACCAACCGGCGCACCACTAATATCCTGAAGTGCAATCACCATTCGATCACGAAAAATATCACCACCAAATCGATTAGTCATACCGGCATCACGAATTTCGTCCAGCGCAAAACCTTTTTTTTGTAAAAAATCCACCAGCGTCCGTTGACCTTTTGGTGCATAACCAATTTTGAATTCTTGAACAATCTCTTTACTGAGTCTGCGTTTTCTAAATACATAATCTAGTGCTGTTTTATCGCGAACTAAAAAATGTTGGTAAAAATTTGCACTAACTCGCAACACTTCGTAAAGTCGTTTTTTCTTTTGTACAATTTGCTTGGCGCGTATATTATCAAATTGCTGAAGCTCGATACCAGCTTTGCGTGCTAAAAACTCTAACGCTTCACGAAAAGTCAGGCCTTCAACCTCCATAATAAATCCAAAAATATCGCCGCCTTTACCGCTCGAGAAGTCATGCCAGATCTGTTTTTCAGGACTAACAATAAAACTAGGCGTTCTCTCATTTGTCCAGGGGCTGAGCGCTTTAAAATTTCGCCCAGCTCGGCGCAGTTCCAAATATTCGCTCGCTAAATCTTCGATATTTATGCGAGCTTTTATCTCTTCCATTGCGCCATTATTCATGGTTCTATTTTACAATATTTTTTAGGTCTAAGCAATTTTATGAATAATTTTTATAGCGCAAAATTTTAGCTATTTACTTTTATAATCATTAAAACTTTTAATTGAAATCTCTAAGTTGGCGATAATTGGGTCAAGTGTCGCATCAGCTGTTTTAGTGCGTAGACGATCCTTTAGGCGAGTAGCCAAGCTTTTAATTATAGACAATTGATAGCCAACGTCGCGCGCATAAGTTTCATCTAATGAAGTCTTAAGGAAAGCTTCATCTAGCTCTTTATCTAATTTCTCATATTCTTCAGCCACTGATGTATAAAGCTGAGTCTTTTTAGCTTTTGACTCCTTTAATATTTCAATTTTTTTAGATTCCATATAATTATAAAGGGACGTCTGGCTTGATGCGAGCGATGATGTTAATCCGGCATTAAGCGCCACGATGTCAGGATTCCTCAAACGCTTCTGATAATTAGTCGAAATAGTTTGCATTTGTGAAATATTATAATAAAGTTTAGTTACAGCCTGACTATTCGTCGTACTACCGCCAGAGTTATTTAGCAATAAAAATGATGCAAACACCCCGCCCAAAACTACAAACGCCACTAACATCAGCTTACCTTTCGTCCAAAAACTAACTGGCGGCTTAGGGGCGATACTATTAAGGTATTCTACAGTGTAAGGGTTTTCATTATTTAGACTCTGGTTATAACTTTGATTGGGCGAAAGTTGATTTTGAGGCACGGATTGAGCTACTTGATTAAATTGTGAATTATTGCCCATCTGGCTCTGCTGATAATAATTCTGCTGAACCTGCGGAGATTGATACGCATCAACAAATTGTTGCTGGTTATTAACGCCATTATTTATAAAACCATCTCCGGACTGAGCTGGCTGATTAACAGGGTTCTGAGCGTTATTTTGAGAATTATTAGGATTATAATCTTGTGGATTCATACTACTTATGATTATAACAAAATTAAACGATTTTCGCAAAATTTAAAGCTGATTATCTATTCACAAATTAAACGATAACTAAGTCGTAATAAATCACAAAGTTCTTCTGCCGAAACTTGACCTTGACCAATAATCAAATTCCATTCTCGCTCGCTCATAAGTTTCGATGGCACAACACTTTCTTTTTCGCGCAAAATTTTTGCTAGCTGCGCGCCGGTCTTCATCTCAACTTGGAGCGGATTTGAGCCATCATGGATAATTGCAAAAATTGCTTTCGTATCTTCACTGTCGTCAATTTTTGCCAAAACCTTCTCGCCAATCTCCCGTTCAAAATCACCCAGCTCGCCCGTTAATTTCTCACGCCAAATTTTAGCCAGCTTTTCAAAATTAACCTCAAAAATCTCCAGCCTATTTTGTTCATCTTTCCGAACTTCTGCCGCATCAAAATTTAGTAAAAAATTCCTAATTTCATCTTGATTCATTTATTTCTTCACTTTCTTTAAATAAAATTTTAGCTCTTCAATAGATCCACGAATATCATCCAATGCACGATGATTCTCTGGTTTTGTAAAGACACGCTTGAATTTTGCGTTCATCACCACTTTCCACGCGCTCACATCAAGCATTCGATAATGAAGCATTTTTTCTAAATTGCGCCATTCGCTACGAATAAATCTTCTATCTTGATGAATTGAGTTTCCACCAAGCAGAATTTTTTCACCATTCGCAATTTCTTCGGCAAAGTTTTCTTTGATGAATTCAACTAACTCAGCTTCGACCTCTAATGAATTTTTGGTAGCTTGTAGATTTTGCACCTTCAAAGCATCACGAGTCTCGCTGAAAGTTTCCCAAAATTCTCCCACCATCCGCTCTTCTATAACTTCTTCATCTACCTTAACTGAACTCTCAAAAGTTGCAATCTCGTTAAAATCCCAGTCTGTCGCAATTGCTGCAATTTCCAAAATCCGATCTTTTTGCGGACTAAGACCTGTCATTTCTAAATCGATCCATAAGATTTTTGCGTTTTTCATGATTCCATTTTAGCAAATAAAAGATTTTTATCAAAATTAACAAAATAAAAAAGCCCAAGCTATGTGCTTGAGCTATATTTTAGCTGAAAGGCTTAAACATCTTTCTGATAATTTCCGCCTCAGAACTATTAGCCTGGACAAATCTTATCAGAAAACTACTACTTATAACTGTTTTTTGATACCCACTAGATATGGATATCATTTTTCTATCTTGACTGCAACTATCAATTATACAGCCAATATCATTGATCCTTTTCTCGATAGCGTTAACTGGATCAATGCGATTACTGTCGCTATAGGAATCAATAATAACAACTATTAACCCAAAACATTCATTAATATGTTTTGGATCAAGATAGGCTAGAAGTAGTGGAGATACGTCTTGCAGGAATTCAGCAATTCTACGCTGAGTTACTGGTTTTCGTATAGCTGTCTTGATAGCTTCTAGAAAATTCATGGTCTACCTCCTTTTCTAAAAGATTTCCATAACCTGATAAGTTTCGCCCAAACGCACCTTTTGCACGGGTAAGTCTTCCATATCACAAACGAAAATATCGTATTCTCTATTTTCATTTGCGGCTTTGAGCCAATCGCCACTTTGAGCGGCTGATGTTAGCTGCCATCCGTGACGGCTAAATTCTTTTAATAAGGATCTGTAAAATTTCTCCTTATTTATAGAATCGTCAATCACCAATAATATCGTTGGATTTTTAAACCAACGAGGTGATTGAACAAACACTCCATTAAGAGGGTTCACACCCTTAATAATCTGAGCCACATCGGACGCCAGCGCCCAAGGGGCAAGTTTTTCCGAAGAAAGTTCTCTCCCTTTGATGTCAGCAGTATGAATTAAATCAAATATAAAGTCAACAACTCTATGTTTGATTTTTTTAAAATTACTAAGAAAGCCCATTTCGCTTTCCTCCTTCTTTTTATTTTCCCCACGGGGATACATAATTTTAACATATTATTACTGTAAAGTCAAGGAAAGTATTCTGTCTTAATTCACTACCTTATTAAAGGAAATTAAACCAAAATTAAAACAGCTCCAAGGCTGAAAAATGTTTGGCGGAGAGAACAGGATTCGAACCTGCGAGAGCTTGCGCCCAACACGCGTTCCAGGCGTGCGCCTTAAACCACTCGGCCATCTCTCCACCATTTTATTTTAACATAGAATTAACTTTTGATAAATATACGAAAGTTATTTTTCTAAAATACTTTTGAATTATCGACTACACTATAACAATTCAACAGCTTTTTTAATTTTATCGAGTTCGGCTTTTTTATTTGAAAATTCTTCGCGAGTTTCTTCAACCAAATGCGCGGGAGCTTTTGCAATATAATTTTCATTTGAAAGGCGTTTTTCGAGCAGTCCAATCTCGGCAGAAACTTTGTCGATTCGCTCGTTTAAATCATTTTTATATTCAGCAAGCACCTTCGCTGGCACGTCAAGATATGCGCCTAAACCGCTGGCAGCCAGACTAAATCCGTGTGGCGCATCAGTCTCAAGAACTTGTGGCACACGTGATAAATGACGGATTGTTTCGGCATTAGTTCGAATTAATTCATCTCTTTCAAAAAGTAAATTATATCGTTGCTTACCAGGAAGTTCCGCAGTGATCAAACGAATTTCGCTCACTAAATCTTGAATTCTCTCAAATTGAAGCGCCTCAAATTCATTATAATTAAGCGCCTCGGCTATTTTTTCGCTAGCTAGAGTGCCTTCTGTCCAAGATAATGTTTGCCAAATTGTTTCGGTTACAAATGGCGCAAATGGATGAGCAATTTTCAAACAAGTCTCCAAAACCCAAGCCAAAAGTTCGGGATTTTCTTGCGTTTTTGAAGCCTCAATATACCAGTCTGCAACTGTACTCCAAATAGTATGATAAACCGTTTCTGCAGCTTCAGCAAAACGATAGTTTTTCATATGATTATCAATATCCGAAATCGCGCGGTCAAGCTCTCGAACCACCCAATGATCAGCCGGCGAAATCGTCTCAAGTGGCTTTTCGCTCTTAAAATCACCGATTTTATCAGAGATGAATCGTGAAATATTCCATAATTTATTACAGAAATTTCGCCCAGCAATAACTTTATCTTTTGAAAATGCTTGATTCTGCCCTGCCGAACGCGCCGCAATAATTCCGAGACGAAAAGCGTCGGAGCCAAACTCGGCAATTATATCCATTGGATTAATTACGTTACCCTTCGATTTGCTCATTTTTTGACCATGTTCATCAAGAACCATACCATGCAGGTAAACCTCACGGAACGGAATTTGCCTCGTACAGTAAATTCCCAGCATAATCATTCGCGAAATCCAAGGGAAAATTAAATCGTGACCAGTTTCCATTACACTATTTGGATAGAATTTAGCAAGTTCGCCGCCTTCCAGAAAATCAGTTGTAATAAATGGCCATTGACCGCTCGAAAACCAAGTGTCAAGCGTATCTTCATCACGTTGATAAGTTTTACCATCAACAGTAATTTGTGATTCGTGAACACGCTCATCAAAAATCCAATCTGTCGGATCGTCAATATTTTGAAAAGCTGGAATCGGAATTCCCCACGGAATTTGGCGTGAAATATTCCAGTCGCGAATATTTTCGAGGTAGTTAAGCAACACATTCTTCTTGTTTTCGGGCGTAAATTTGATATCGTTATTTTGCAACGCTTCAATAGCCTTCTCCGCTAAAGGCTTAGTCGAAACAAACCACTGCTCTTTCACAAGCGGTTGAATTGGCTCACCAGATTTATAATCATAGCCAACCACATGGGTAATATTCTCTTCTCCAAAAAGCGCATTTGCTTTTTTAAGATCTTCAAGAACTTTTTTGCGCGCATCAATTACTGTTAACCCCGCATAATCAGCCCCTGTATCTTCGGTCATTTTTCCGTCAAAACCAATCACCTGAATTTTCGGCAAATTATGTCGATTGCCTACTTCAAAATCATTCGGGTCATGAAAAGGAGTAATTTTAACAACACCTGTACCAAAATTCGGATCTACATAATCATCAGCAATAACTGGAATTTTACGTTTGATAAGTGGTATTTCTACTTTTTTACCAATTAATTTCTCATAACGCTCATCTGTTGGATTAACCGCTAAAGCCGTATCGCCAAACATTGTTTCTGGGCGAGTGGTCGAAACTAGCATATATTCTACCGCTTGGCCAAACTCGCCTATAACAGGATAAGCAATTGTCCATAGTTTACCCTTTTCTTCTTTATAATCTACTTCGATGTCAGCATATGAAGTTTGGTATTTCGTCGAGTAATTAACAATTCGTTCACCTCTGTAAATCAAACCGTCATTCCACATTTTTTGGAAAGTTTTATAAACACGATTAACTACTTTTTCATCTAGCGTAAAGGTTGAATTTTTCCAATCAGCGCCAACTCCTAGAGCGCGAAGTTGAAGTTCCATTCCACCTCGCTGTTTAGACACAAAATCCCAAACCTGTGAATAAAGTTCATCTCGAGAAAAGTCCAAACGGCTCTTCCCCTTTTCGTTCAAAAGTCGTTCATAAACAACCCAAGTCTCAAAACCCGCATGATCCGCTCCTGGCAGGTAAACAGCATCATAGCCTTTCATTCGATGATAGCGCACTAAAATATCCTCGACGGTAGCCATTAATCCGTGGCCGATATGGAGATTGCCGTTAGCATTTGGCGGTGGCATAACAATTGAGTATTTTGGGCCAACTCCTGTAGATTCAAAGACCTTTGATGCCTCCCATAAGGCATAAATTTCAGGCTCGTAATTATTTGGTTCATAAGTTTTCGTGATTTTCATATTCTTCCCTAAATTATAACTTCGAATTATTCACATTTCACAAGAAATTTAGCAAAAAGTAAAAACCATTTCACGCGAAATTTCACGGAAAATTACCTCCTACAAAAACTAATTTCTTGTTTTTATTTTCTATTCTATTATATCATACTTTTTTAGTGTATAATAGACTTATGCTAAAGATTGTAGAAATTACTAAAAAAGATGAATGGGATGGTTTTGTTTTTAAATATGGACACCCTTTACAGATGTGGGGGTGGGGCGAATTGAAAGCGCAAAGCCCAACTTGGAAAGTAGTCCGAATCTTTATTAAAAATGTCAGCGAAGAGCCAAAAAAGAAAGAGGAATACTCCGACGTTGTGGCGGCTGCTCAGATTCTAATTCGAAAATTGCCTTGGCCGCTCCGAAGTTTTGCGTATATTCCGCGCGGAGCTGTAATTATTTCTAAAAAACCCCAAGAACGAGTAAAAATTCTTAATTTTATCGCCGAATATTGCCAAAAGGAAATTAAGCCACGGCCAGTAGCATTATCTATTGAACCGGATTGGGAAGAGCAAGATTTTTCAGGCAAAGAACTCCTTGAAAAAGGCTGGAAAAAAGCAAAAAACACTATTCTAATTCCTCGAACGTTAATTTTAGATCTTACCCAAAGCGAAGAAAATCTTATGGCCGATATGACAAAAAATAATCGCCAAATTGTCCGAAAGTCATCTGAAAAAGCCACTGTTCGCCAGATCAAAACACCAGCAGAACTAGAGGCTGTGCTCGACATATATGAAGAGACTGCTCAACGAGCTGGTTTTGCAATCCATAGCCAAAAATACTACCAAAAGTTATTTGAATTAATGGGCGATAATTCTCCAATTTACGGAGCCTTCGTTAAAAACTCAGTCCCAAAATCTCGAGACAGAGGAGAAGAAACTAAACAAAACTTAACCAAGCTTGAAAAAATTCACGACAGAGAAGAACTAGTTGGTTTCAGCTGGATTGCCAAATCTCAAAAAACAGCTTTCGAGCTCTACGGCGGCAGTAATGAGCTAGGTAGATCTACTCGCGCTAACTACATCTTGAAGTGGCTTGTTTTAATACAAATGAAAAATGCCGGAATAGAACGCTATGATATGAACGGACTACTAAACGACGGTATTTCTAAATTCAAAAGTAAATTCGCTCATCATGAAAATATGCTCGCTGGGACTTTCGATAAACCGCTATCAAGCTGGTATTGGCTATGGTCTCATGGATTACCAACTTTCAAGAAGATTATCCGAACTATAAAAAATCACTAATTACACATGATACAAAATAAGACCTAAGCTATTAAGGTTTTATTTTTATAGCAATTGCTAAAATATACTACCAACGCGCATCATTCATCGACAGACTAGGGCAGACTTCCGTATCAAGCGGGTCTTGAGGCTGGCCTAACACAGCATGAAAAGCTCCGAGAGTCGCCACCATTGCGGCATTATCGGTACAAAATTCTGGCGCAGTAAAAATAATCTCATCTGGGACCATATTTGCCAATCGTTGCAATAATTCTTCGCGCAATACAACATTTGCTGCTACACCACCAGCGATCACAATAGTCGTTGGCTGATATACTTTAATAGCTTTTTCAAGCTTATCAACCAGCGTTTCTACAGCGATTTTTTGGAACGATGCGGCAAAGTCATTTTTTTGCTGTTCGGTCAACTTTTCAGCCAAATGGAAAGAAGGAAAGTTATAATCAACGCCAACTTCTTTTTGGACTGCGCGCAATACAGCTGTTTTTAAGCCCGAGAAACTAAAATCATATTCTCCAGAAAGTTTCGCTTTAGGAAATTTATATTTTGAATCGTCACCATTTTTGGCCACCGATGAAATTGCTGGACCGCCAGGATAAGGTAAACCGAGGATTTTAGCCACTTTATCAAAAGCTTCACCAACAGCATCATCTTGTGTTTCGCCCAAAATTTCAAAATCTGAATGGCCTCGAAACAATACGATCTGAGAGTGGCCGCCGCTAACTACAAGCGCCAAAAAGGGAAACCGAGGCGGACGTTCGCTTAAATAATTAGCATAAACATGAGCTTCAACGTGATGAACAGGGAAGAACAGCTTGTTAAAAATCCGTACATAAGTCCTCGCCGCCAAATTACCCACTAACAACGATCCATTTAGGCCAGGCGCAAAACTAACTGCAATACCGTCGATATCACTCCAACTTACATTAGCTTGCTCTAAAGCTTGACGAATAACTGGATTTATATATTCGATGTGCGATCGCGCCGCTATCTCAGGAATTACACCTCCAAATTGAGCATGGATATCAATCTGCGAATGAACTACACTTGAAAGTAATTTTACATGGTTATTGCTCACGCGTGAAACTTCTCCAGCTTGAAGCTCTACCACTGCAGCCGCAGTTTCATCACACGTACTCTCAATTCCCAAAATTTTCATATATCGATTTTAACACTTTTAGCGGTTCTTTTCAATCAAGAGCCTATTCACAAAACACAACTTTCTTTTTTATCTAACTATTGTTATACTTAATTTTATGGACAACCATAAACAATTTGACCCTAGCAATATTTATCCTGAAGTTAAAAATAATGGTAATTCTTATGACCGAGCTGATAATCTTTCCGATGAAGATCGACACAATCGCCGAATAGAAGAAAATTTCAAAGCAGAACGAGCAGCAAAAATCGCCAACGAAGATCTATCCTCAGCACAAATCGCAATTATTTGCTCTGTATTAGGAATATTTTTACAGCCGTTAGTGTTGCTGGCGGGATTTTTCGCTTATAAAGCAATTAAAGCCGGAAACCAGTTTGAGCTGGAAACTGGCGCTAGGTCTAAAGCTAAAACTATCGCTCAAATTGCGCTTATCATTTTTATCATAAATGTAACAATAGCGACCCTAGCTTATTTTTCAAGTGTCGTGCCATTTCTTAAGGATATAACCAAAAACTATCGATTCTAAATTTTGCATAATAAAAATCCGCCTATCGTAGTTAGAAGGCGGATTTTATTTTTAAAACTATTTTTCAGCTTTTTTGGTAGTTTTCTTAGCTGGAGCTTTTTTGGTTGGAGCTGATTTAGCTTCAAGTTTGACGCCAGCTTTTTTTGCTGCAGCCGATAGAGCGGATTTGCGTCGGGCAGCAGTATTTTTCTTGATTAAACCTTTTTTAACAGCTTTATCTAGTTCGCTATGAGCTTTTGAAAGGTTTACTGCACTTGGTTCAGCCACAAAAGCTTTTACCGCAGTTTTAATATCTTTTTTAATACCGACATTGCGTTCTCGTCGTTTCGCAGTTTGGCGCATTCGCTTTACAGCAGATTTAATAATTGGCATTTAGTTCCTCATTTTAGGTTATTATTTACAATTCAAAATCGATTATACAGTATTTAATGAAAAAAGTCAAAACTTTTATTCAAATCCGCTTGACATTTTATCTTGATTATGCTAAAATCAATTCAGAATTAATAAAAATAAACATAGGATCAGGATTAAAATGCAAAAAAATAACGCCCGAGAGCAGATTATCGCTAAGCTCAAAGAATCAGACAATATTCTGATTACGGTTAGCAATAATCCTAGCGTTGATGAACTTTCTGCAGCGCTAGCTTTAACTCTCGCAATCAATAAAACAGGTAAACACGCAACTGCGGTTGCTAGCGGTGAAATGCCAGACGCACTGGAATTTTTAAACCCTAATAAAACCTTCGAGAATTCTGTTGATTCATTACGTGATTTTATTATTGCCTTAAACAAAGATAAGGCTGATCACCTACGATATAAATTAGTCGGTGATTATGTTAAAATTTTCATTACTCCATACAAAACAACCTTAACTAAGGACGATCTTGAATTTGAACAAGGTGATTTCAATATTGATTTTGTGCTAGCTTTGGGCGTAACTAGCCAAGATCATCTAGACGGAGCTCTAACTGCTCATGGTAGAATTTTCCATGACGCATCAGTTGGTGTTTTAACTGTAGGCGAAACTTCAAGTAACTTAAGCGAATTAAACTGGCATAGTGAAATAGCGTCCAGTCTTTCCGAGATGGCTCTTGAACTAATTGATTCTGATTCTATTGGTAAAAAATCCTTGACCAAATCCGTATCAACAGCTATCCTAACTGGAATTGTTGCAGAAACAGAGCGATTTTCAAATGAAAAAGCCAACGCTAAAGTTATGAATTTAGCATCTAAATTAATTCTTGCTGGAGCAGACCAACAATTAATTGTTTCTAAATTAAAAGAAGCTGAGGATCGTGTAGCTGAAATTAACCTCCGCAAAGAAATTGAAGATCAATCAAAAAACTTCGAAAATGGCACAAATAAGCTAGAAGAAGTAGAAAACTTAACTGAAGAAACCAAACCAAAACAACCCAAGAAAAAGGATGCAAATATTCTCACAATTGAACGTGAGGACTCAACGCCTGATAATGAACTAGATAATTATCTAGATGAGATGTCCGCTAAACTATCGGATAGCACAACAAAATCCAGCAATGAAGAGCTCGATCCTGAGCTTGCCAAGATAGCTGATTTAGCAGTCGATTTTCCTGCAACTAGAGATTTAAGCACTCCAAATGTTCCTGAAATAGATAATACATCAGAGGATTACGCAGAAGAGGAAGATCAAATTAAATTTGAAGAAACTCCTGCAAAAAGCTACGTCAAAAACACCGAAGAATCAACCGCAGAAGTAATTGCCCCAGTAGAAAACTATGCACCAGAAATTTCTCTAGACAACCCTGAGATAGAACAAGATTCAGCTTTCATTTCCGAGCAGCCTATTAGCTCTCAAACTTTTGAGCCAGCTCAGCAGACAGATATTTCCTTGCCACAAGAAGATAACTCTATTCAAAACCAAATGACTCCAGCAAATTCAGAGCCAAAACAAGATCAAGTATCTGTTCAGCCAAAATTTGGCGCACAGGATTATACGACTGACGAGTATTATCAACCTGAACAAGCCCGCCGTATTTTAGAGCAGAACCCCGAAGACCAACCGATCATAAACGGATCACAGCCAGAAACAGCCAGACTTTCTATCGAAGATAATGCCTATTATAATCAAAAAACGATTGACCCACCTGTCAGTACGATAAACTCAGCCTCAAAATTAGAGAATGAGCAAAGCTTAACTACAGCTAGTCAGCCTGCGATGCCTCCAGCTCCAGACTTTAACACAATGCCAATGCCACCAGAGCTTCCTCCTGTTCCTGATTTTTCAAACATTAATTTTGGCGAAATTCCTGCACCAGCACCAATTTTGAGTAATCCACCAAGCCCTAACCAAACTGCACCAGACCCTTACGAAGCCAACGCTCAAGCTGTAATTTCCGCAGCACAAACTCCACAGCCAGCGCCAGTCGGACAAGGCACTTCTGCTAGCGCAAACAATATTATGCTTGATCAAGTCTACCAAGATCCTTCACAATTCAAAATTCCAGGAATGTAATGAACATTGAAAACATGAATTTTGATCTCGAAAATCCATCAGAAAGCGGGCGAATCTTAATTGATAAACCCGCTGGGATTACTAGCTTCGGCATAGTAGCGCGCGTTCGGCGAATACTTAAGCAAAAACTCGGTAAGAAAAAAATTAAAGTTGGACATACTGGCACGCTTGATCCTTTTGCGACAGGCTTATTAGTTTTACTTTACGGCAAAGAAACCAAAAACGCTATGAATCTAACTAAACTTGATAAGATCTATGAAGCTGAATTTACGCTTGGACAGATTTCAAGCACTGGAGATCCAGAAGGCGAAATTTCCGAATGTAGTAATTTTCAAATTCCTACGATAAAACAAATCCAAAATGAAATTAACAGAAATTTTTTAGGCAAGATTGAGCAAACACCGCCTGCTTTTAGCGCTATAAAAATTGATGGCCGGCGAGCCTATGACTTAGCGCGAAAAGGCGCAGACTTCGAAATACCTAAGCGGACAGTTGAGATTTTCAGTTTTGAAATCTTAGACTATAATTTTCCTACCCTCAAAGTCCGAACTCATGTTTCGAGTGGGACTTATATTCGTTCACTCGCTGAAGATTTGGGCTATAAGCTTGGTTGTGGCGCTTTTTGCTCCAAACTACGGCGAATAAAAATTGCTGATTTTGACATATCAAACGCAATTGAACTTAAAGATCTAGGAATCAAAGACTAAATAAAAGTCTCGAAAAAAATCCGAGACTTTTTAAAACATAAATTCTTTCTGGCGGAGGATGGGAGATTCGAACTCCCGCTCCAGGTCTCCCCAGACTAACGATTTAGCAAACCGTCCCCTTCAGCCACTTGGGTAATCCTCCAACTTTTTATATTTTAACAAATCACCTACAAAAACGCAAGCTCATTGACAAAAATCAATATTTTTGGTATAATACAATCATCATGAAGAAATTATCAAATTATTTGATCTCAGGTTTAGTTATTTCAAGCATAGTTACCATTATGGCTCAAGCTCCCGTTTTGGCAGCGAATATTTTTGACGGCGGACTTCAGAGTGGGCTTCAACAGGGTAAAACCAGCGAAATGCCGACTACTATTTTTGGAAATACCGGAATTTTCACTCGAATCGTGAGCGTGATGTTATTCACGGTAGGCATTTTAAGTATAATTATGCTTATCTTTGGCGGACTACGCTACATAATCTCGAATGGCGACTCTAAAAAAGTTGAAGCTGCCAAAAATACAATCCTATACGCAATTATTGGTCTGATTGTAGCTATAATGTCCTACGCGATTGTAAATTTCGTCGTTTCTAGTTTTACTACGAGTGGCGGCGGAATCAACTCTACTGGCTCTAGCGGAGCTAATGGTGTTGCACCAACCGATGTCTAATTAAATCGCCCCAGCTGGCGATTTTTTTATCAAGAATAAAAGTTAATTAAAAAACACTTTGCTTGACTTTTTGTTATATTCATGTTAAAGTATGTTCATAATTCGCATGTTTTAAATATTGTAAGGAGGAAAAAATAATTACTGGCGCAAAAACTTTCTAGCGACGGTAATATTAAAATGTGCGATTATTAGAAAGAGAACCTTAAAAAAAATGACAGAATTTAAGAGTGAAATTAAGATCCCTAACACAAAAGCTTGGCTAGAAGAAATCAATTTCGAAAAAATTAAAATAAGGGAGAAAAAAATTATTCAAAGAGCAGGAGATAAGCTCTTTGAGATTTTGAACAAAATAGGATACAAAGGCCAAATTTCATGCCATGACAGTATAAGGTTTAGCCAATTTGAATTATCTTATTTCACGTCCGAAGATGGAATAATTGATGTAACTATCTATTTAAGCCAGCGGACGGCATGGGCAGCTGTTAAGCTTGATGATAGACAGTGGGAGAAATACTTTAACTTACTCCCACATGAAGTCTTCCACTATGATGATTTCATGGAAGAAGAACACTATCCAATAGTTCGTCAACTGACCGAAGTCGACGAATTACAAAGACTAGAAGACTGGGTGGAAAACGACCTAGAAGACTGGGTTATTAAAAAGTATATTTTGGAATTCAAGAAGAACTGGTAAGTTCCCTAACCCCGACTTAGTGCGGGGCTTTTTATTATTTGCATTACAAGCCGACGCTGATTAAATTATATATTACTCTTGACTAAAATCTTAAAAAATGATAAAATTTTAAAGATGATTACTAAAGAGAATAAAGAGAAGGCAATCGCTTTGACTCAGGTTTCAAAGAATGACGTTGGTTCGCCACAGGCACAAGTGTCAATCTTGACGGCTCGTATCAAAGAAGTGACGGAACACCTTAAATCAAACAAGCACGACTTCATGGCTCGACGCGGTTTGATGCAAATGGTTGGTCGCCGTAAAAAACTTCTAAAATATCTTGAACGAAAAGATTTTGAAGCCTACAAAGCTGTTGTTTCTAAGCTAGGACTTCGAAAATAACTACCTCGAAACCGAATAATCACTCTGACAAGGGGTGATTATTTTATTCTATAATCTACCAAAATAAACACATCATATCATTATATTTACTTTTTATCCAAGTTATGGTAAAATTATATTATCATAAGCGTAATATATAAGGAAAATAATGAAAATAAAACAAACTAGTAGATTGTTGCCAGTTATAGCTGTGACAACTTTGGCACTCGGTGGTGGAGTTTACGCCACAAATTTATTCGCAAATAGCACATATCAAAAAGCGGATGCTTTTACTACTGCAACAAATCCTATAGACCCTACAAATGCACAAGATAATTATATAATTAAATTTTCTGATGAAAAATTTAAAAAAGCGCTTAATTCTGAACTTATCAAAAAAGCTGGCCTAACGCGCCAAATTACGGACGATATAACTTTTGGCGATGCTAAAAAATTAACGATGTTCTGGCCAGAGGACAAATATCGCAATTTTAGTAATCTTGAAGGGATTCAATATTTTACAAACTTAGAGTTTATCCATATCCACGGCATTGAGACGGTAGAAGATATATCGCCTATGCGAGACTTAGTAAACATAAAAACAGCCTATTTGTCAGCAACAGGAATTAAAGATTTATCTCCTCTAGAAAAATTAAAAAATCTAGAATTGCTATGGATTCACCAAATAAACGCTACTGATTTTAGCGTAGTATCAAAACTGCCTAAACTAAATAATATTTACGACCTTCAATCAAAAGAACAAACTATAAATCTCTCAAAAGGTCAAGCAGTAATTAAAAATCCTATGGTCAACTGGGATGGAACCCCAATTGAGATAATAGAAAAACAAATCAATGAAGGAAAATCCGCTAGAATCATAAATTCAGATGCGGCAGGAAACCCCCAAAAAGATGGCGGGTATATTAAGGTTATCACTCAGGACTATCAAGGTAGTATCGATATTGAAGCACTTAATACAAAGTTAGCACTACCAAATGGTACAAAATTTGACAACGAAGCTACTCACAAAACTCGCTTAGTGTTAAATGTTGATATTGACAAAACCCTACCTACTTTTAATAGCGAAAATAAAAATTATACTGACGGCCAAACGGTAAAAACATTAGATTTTCCAGCTAGAGAAGAGCTTTCTTCTCGAAATTTAGCAGATCAAGTCAAAGCATCAAAAGGTACTGTATCTATAAATTACGGCGATTTAGATATTAAAGATCCTAAATTCGGAGATTATACGATTACTTATACCGCAAATGATGAGTACGGTAATTCCGCAAAAGTTTTCGTAAAAGTTAAAATCACGGAAAACGATAAAACAAAGCTTAAAGATGCGCTAAACAAGCTATCATCTCAGAAAAAATATATCGTCGAAGATTTTCCTCAATCAATAAAATCTACAGCTGAATCTATAATAAGCAACAAAAACGCAAGTAAAGATGAAATAAATAAAGCTGTTAGCGACATAGAAACAGCAATAGAAAAAATTATCGCCGAAGAAACTAAACGAATCAGAAAAGCACAAGATGCAATAGATAAGTTGGAGTTAGGCTATAACATCAAAAAATACGAAGATGTTCTAAATGCAAGAAAAGCTATCAGAGAACTTAAGGATAATGAGGCCAAAAAGGCTATGGACCAAGAATTCCAGAAAGCTTTTAATACATATCTAGGATTATATTCAAATCTTCAACAGTTAGTAGAGACCGCTAAGTCAATAAAGAACTTGGAACGCTATAGTAAAGAAACTGTGGATAACTTCACAAAAGCTTTGAATAAAGCTAAAGAATATTTTACAGAAGATGGTGAATCCGACCAAAACGATCCTACAAAATGGCTATCATCACAAGATATCAACCTCTTACATGGAACACTTGAAGATGCCATGAATGATTTGAGATTCGACAAAACAGCCCTCGTACAAGAAATAACCAATTTCAAAAACTCACCAGATTGGATTAAAAATGATGCAGATATCCAGGCAGAAATAAAAAATGCCGAAGAGATAAATGAACAAGAGAATCCTACATACGAAGATATTACAGAAGCAGCAAACAAGTTAGCAAATAAGCTCAAAGAATTAAAAAACAAAGAGCTTTCTCGCCAGGATCATGCTAAGCAAGCAGTCGCTGACACTGAGAAAAAGCTAGAGGATAATAAAGCAGATATCAATAAGCTACCTGAGATAAATCTTAAAGATATCGAAAAGGCAGTCGAGGAAGTTAAGGATCCAGCCGAAAAGGAAAAACTTACTCAAAAGATTAAGTCTATCAAAGAATCTATAGCTAATAAGCAAAAGAAAATTGAAGATGATAAAGCTCAAAAAGCTAACGAAATCGCCAAAGAAAAATTAGCTCAGAATACCAAAAAGGACTTGAGTTCACCTAAAACCGGTATTCAGCGAGAAGAAAGCAGAATCGATATTTTATCAATAATCGCATTCAGTATCACTCTTCCATCTTTAATCTTTGCGACTTTACGAAAAATTATTAGCCTAAATTAATAAAATAAGATTACCCTAACTTGGGCGATTTTATTTTTGCTAAAAATAACAAAATATGCTAAAATATCTCTTATGAATAAAGTAGCAGAAATTATCCAACAAATCATTTTACAGCAATTCAACCAAGAGATTGAGGTAAACTTGACTCGGCCTCGGCCAGAATTTGGTGATTTCGCAACTAATACAGCAATGCAACTTGCTGGTAAGCTTGGCAAAAATCCGCGCGAAATAGCCAAAATATTATGTAATGAATTAGAAAAAACCCCTTTATTTGAAAATGTCGAAATTGCAGGCCCCGGTTTTATTAATCTTAAGATTAGCGATAAATCACTCTGGGAGCTAGCTAACTCGAAACCGGATCAAGTATTCAAAGATCAAGTCTATGTGCTTGAATATTCGTGCCCAAATGCTTTTAAGGATTTACACACAGGACATCTTTACCAGACAATTTATGGTGACGTTCTGGCGCGAGTCCTAGAGGCAGCTGGCGCAAAAGTTAATCGCACTAGTTTTGGCGGTGATGTTGGCCTACATGTCGCTAAATGTCTTTGGGGGATGCGTCAAGAACTTGGTGGCGAAAACCCAGACCGGCTTCAAGAGGTTGAAAATAACGCTTTTGAGCGAGCCAAATGGATAGGCAAAACTTACGTTATTGGCGCTAAAGCTTACGAAGAAGACGAAACCGCCAAGCAAGAAATTATTGACCTAAACAAAGCTATTTATGGTTTTCATGAACAAAATGATACCACTTCGCCAATGGCAAAAATATACTGGGAAACTCGCCAGTGGAGTTTTGACTATTTCGACGCGTTCTATGACTTAATTGAAGTCGACCGCATGCATTACTATCCAGAAAGCTCTACCGCGCCAACCGGAATGAGTGTCATCGCCGAACAACTTGAAGCAGGGAAATTAGAGAGAAGTGAAGGCGCAATTGTCTTCAAGGGTGATGAAAGTAAAAATCTCCACACTCGCGTATTTGTAACATCGAACGGTTTACCAACTTACGAAACTAAGGATATCGGCGTTATATGGAAAGAAATCGCTGATTATAACTTCGATCATCGAATTCTAATGACTGGTAACGACCAAAAAGAATACATGCGCGTAGTTTACGCTGCCGCAGACACCTTTAAACCTGGAATCGGCGCAAAGATGACTCACCTAACCAACGGTACAGTTCGTTTTTCTGACGGTAAAAAAATGAGTTCTCGATTAGGTAATGTTTCACGTGCAGTTGATGTTTTAGATGAAATTAAAGTTCGAGCTAGTGAACTAGCCAAAGACGATCAAAAACTAACAAACCAAATTGCTTTAGGTGCAATTAAATATGCGTTTGTAAAATACCGCTTGGGTGGCGATATCGCCTTTGATATTGAAGAAACTGTTAACCTTCATGGAAACTCCGGTACTTATATTCAATATGCTCATGCACGAGCATGCAGTATTTTGTCAAAAAGTAGCAAAACTCCTTCAACTGAGCTAAACACTACAGAATCTGAACGCAAGCTACTTCAAAAGCTAAGTGAATTCCCTGGTGTAGTCGCCAAAGCAGCAAGCGAGTATATGGTGCATGGTATTTGTCGCTATCTCTATGAGCTAGCACAAGAGTTCAACCGCTTTTATGAACAAAATCGTGTTATTGGCGATGATCGCGAAGAACTACGCCTTGCATTAGTAGCGCGATATCGCGACACTCTTGCTGAAGGTTTAAGCCTTCTCGGAATAGACGCTCCAGAGAGAATGTAATTAATTATTGACAAATATCAAAAATGCTGTATTATATAGATACGGCATTTTCCGTTTTGCTCAGGAAAATGTACTTTATTTTAAGGAGGAAATAATTATGAGCAAAGAACTTATATATCCAAGAGGAGATGAACTGAAAGCTGTAATTAATGAAACAAAGTATCAAATTTTGATGCGAATGTTTTATAGAAAAAACTATCGCTTCACTAGCGACATAAGTTTTAAAGAGTTGCAGGAAGATTTAAATCTTTTTGAGGTTTCAATAAGTAGCAATCAGCCAACATTATTAGTTAGCAAAAATGCTTTTATGCGAGCCCTAAATCTTGCCAAAGAGGATGGATGGATTTGTCTTAAACGACGCCATACAGCTCTTGCTGGCAAACTATTTGAGATAGAATTATCCCTAAAAGGCGAGAAAATCGCTCAAAAAGAGTGGGGAATAATTTGTGATCAAAATTAGATACCAGCCCGACAGATAGCTGTCGGGTTTTAAAATACTCAAAACTCAATCTCGCGCAGAATTTTCGCAATTTTACGGCGCGTTTCAAATACTGATCCGCGATTCACAATAAAATAGTCCGCCATTGCGATCGGCCCACCTTTTTCAAGGTTTTCAACTTCAGCCCAGTCGCGCGTCACAGTTTCTTCTTGCGTCAAAGGTCGTTCACTTCGACCGCTGATTCGCTTATAACGCTCGCTTTTTGGCGGCACTAGTGCGATAACTTTCAGCTCTTTAGGGAAGCGTTTTTTGAGAATTTTATATTCCGTCCAGCTATAAATACCATCCGCTAAAATTCGCCTCTGTCCAGCATCGATTAAATTCTCCATCTGTTCAATCATTCTATTAACCACCACATCTTTACCAAAATCTTGCCGCAGCTTCTCACGCATCATTTTTTCATTTTTTTCGTTAATTTCAAGATTAGCATCATGCAAAGCCTGAAGAATCACGCCCCCAAAATAAACATGCGGAAAGCCTTTTTGCTTAATAAACTCTACTGCCGTGCTTTTACCCGAGCCGCTCATGCCGACAAATGCCAATATTTTAACTGAATTTGGTTTTTGCTTTTTATTTTTTAGGCGTAAGATTTGTCTATTCATAAGTTTAATTATAGCATATTGTAGGGTGATTTTATATTTCCACATATAAGATTTACTCAGCATCTAAACACTAAAACCTATGAATATGATATAATTGTAATAATGAAAAAGCTAGTAATTATTGACGGAAAAAGTGTTTTTTATAGAGGTTATTATGCAATGAGCAATCTTGCAACTGCCGATGGTACGCCGACTGGCGGAATCTATGGTTTTGCGAGTTTGGCTTTTGAAGTAATCCGTAAATTAAAGCCCGATTATGTAGTAGTGGCATGGGACAAAAAAGGGACTTCAACCGCACGACGGAGCGAAATCTATCCAGAATATAAAGCTGGGCGAAAAAAAGCGCCAGATGATTTCTACGAGCAAATTCCGCTGTTGAAAGATTTTCTCGCAGCGCTTGGCTGGCCACTTTTTGAATGCGACGGTTATGAAGCGGATGATATTCTTGGCACGCTCGCGGTTCAAGCCAATAAGCTTGGTATTGAGGCGGACTTAATTACTAGCGATCTTGATATGCTTCAGTTGATTGATTCAGATACGAAAGTTTTCGCTATGAAACGCGGATTTTCGGAGATTGAAGAATTTGACCTGAAATATTTTGAAGAAAAATATAGCCTAAAACAAGCACAGTTCCTAGACCTAAAAGCTCTTCAAGGCGATTCGAGTGATAATATCCCTGGAGTTCCTGGTATTGGCCCTAAAACCGCCACTACGCTGCTTCAAGAGTTTTTTACACTTGAAAATATCTATGAAAATCTTGATAAGATAAAACCAGCTTGGCGATCTAAGCTTGAAGCCGGTAAAGAATCAGCTTTTATGAGTAAAAAAATCGCTGAGATTTGGCTTGATGCGCCAGTTGAGCTAAATCTTGAAGACGCCGATATTCATAATTTTAACTACCAAAAAGTACTTGCAAAATTACGAGAATTTGAGTTTAATTCGCTAGTACGAAAAATTCCCGCCGAGATGAAACAAGATACAAATATTCCAGAAAATCCAGATCAAACTAATCTTTTCGAGAATTTAGAGTCACAAAAATCTAACAATCTATTACCAGAACTAAATCTTCACACCCACGATAATATGGCTATTTTTTTAGCTCAATCAGATAGATTATTTATCGTAAATCATGAAAATAAAATTTATTACGCAAATAATGAACAATATGGATTTTGCGAAATTTCAGAGTATAGCGTTACCGATCTAGAGCAAAACTTTTTGCACGATGAAATAATTTTATTTGATATCAAACAACACCTTCACGATATGGCAGAAAATGGAATTTTTTATAACCAAACGGATAAATTTTACGATCTTCGCCAAATGGAGTTTTTGCTAAATCCACTAATAAGAGACAAAAGCCTGAGCGGAATCTTAGAACAAGAAATTAATGAAAAAGACCCAATTGAATGTTTGAGAGCGATGATTTTTATTTATAATCGCCAGCAAAAACAGCTAGAAAATCTGCCTAAAATCCGCAAAATTGCCAAAAATCTAGACTTTCCTATGGCATCGGTTCTATTTAAAATGGAACAGGCCGGCGTTGAAATTAATCCAGATTTCTTTGCAAAGGAGAGTAAAATTTTTGATGAAAAAATTACCAAAATTGAAACTGAGATTTTTGAACTAGCTGACACAACATTTAACGTAGCTAGTCCGCTACAGCTTTCTAAAGTCTTGTTCGAGGATCTAGCTTTGCCAACCAAAGGAATTAAAAAATCTCGTACTGGTTTTTCAACAGGCCAAAAAGAACTCGATAAACTAAGAGGTCTCCATCCAATTATTGAAAAAATTGAGCAATTCCGCGAGTTTTCAAAATTAAAAAACACTTATATCGATACACTACCAAAACTAGCAGACGAGCAAAATCGCATCCATTCAACTTTTCATCAAGATGTCACGAGTACCGGTCGGTTAAGTTCTACAAATCCAAATTTACAAAATATCCCAATCCGCAGTGAGCTAGGTCGCAAACTCCGAGCTGGATTCGTCCCAAAAGAGGGAAATATCTTAATTGCAGCTGACTACTCACAGTTTGAACTGCGTCTCGCTGCCGTTATGGCTGGCGATAAAAAATTAATTGAAGATTTTCGTTCTGGTGCCGACATTCACCTTAAAACCGCGGCAATGATGTTTAATTTACCAGAGAATGAAATCTCCGCCGAACAACGCCGTGCGGCGAAAGTAATTAATTTTGGCGTGCTCTACGGAATGAGTGCCCACCGGCTAGCTAGCGAACTTAAAATTAATTTTGCTGAGGCCAAAAGTTTTATTGATAATTATTTTGAAGTGCGAAAACCCATTCAAAATTTCATAAATAAAACTATCAAACAGGCTGAGGAGCAAGGCTTCGTCGAAACTCTATTTGGTAGACGGCGTCCAACTCCAGATGTAAAATCAAGCAATTTCATGATTCGAGAAGCCGCCAAACGAGCTGCGGCCAATATGCCGATTCAAGGAACAGAGGCCGATTTAATGAAGCGAGCTATGATTGAGGTTGATAAAAAAATCACTCAAGCCAGTCTTGGCGAGCAAATTCTACAAATTCATGATTCAATTCTAATAGAAGCACCGATTAAAAATGTTGAGCAAGTCAGTAAAATTTTGCGTGAAATTATGGAGCAAGTTTGTCCTGAACTTGATATTCCGCTTAAAGTCGATGTTAAAATAGGCGAAAGCTGGGAAGCACTTTAAGCACTTTAAGCCCTACAAAATATCTCCAATAAGATATATAACCTTTTTCAATTCAAGGTGCAAACAGATAGTCGTGAAATTATTTAATAAAATCATTATACTGGTGATTATAGTCATTCAATAGCATAAAACAAAAATCCGCGCTCTCGACAGGAACACGGATGAATATAAAAAGCTCTTTTATCTGTTATCATTAGAATCCTAGCAAGATTTTTAGTAAAAATAACAGCAAACTTTTTATAGAGCTATACCAAAACCTAGTCGGATTAGTTATGTGGAGTACCAGCTCTACATAACTTTTCTTTTGCTTTATACTCTTTCAATTTTATGGTGTTCAGATAAAATTGAAATAAAGCATTTTAATTATACCCATTCTATAGAATAATGTCAATAAAAAATAGAATTTCATAGATAAAAACATAATAAATAAATTTTCTATATAAGGTTTAATACTAGAATACAAAAAACTTACGAGAGGCTCATAATTATTAAATAAAACAGAGAAAAAGCGCCAAACTTTACAATTTGACGCTTTTTCTCTGGTACACCTGGCAAGATTCGAACTTACGACCTTTGGCTCCGCAAGCCAACGCTCTATCCAGCTGAGCTACAGGTGCAAACGCTACTTTCGTAGCATAAATTATGAAGTTCTTTCGCTCGCGCGAATAAAGCTATTATAGCAAATTTTTTTCAAAAAAGCAAATCAAAGATTTATTTTTCGAATTATTCGATCAATTAAATCATGCTCAATTTCTTCCATTGGTAAACGCGCACCAATAATATCAGTAATTTTTTCACCATCTTCTTTATTGAAATAGATTGAAGTTGAAGGAGAAAAGCGCTTTTTAGGAATAAAAACAATCGAGTATAAGTTAGTTTCTTTGATAATACCAAAACCCTTAAACTCATCATAAGAATGAAAGCTATTGCCAATATAAACACCTCGCGTACTCAAAGAATAACCAATCAAACTTGATTGATCATCTCGACGAGTAATAAAAATTGCGGCCGCCGAAACTAAAATTAAAGCTGTAAAAGTCCATAGTTGTTGCCAGATAGACAAACCAGCTAAAATCACCACAATCACAAAAAACCATAAAAACCAAGTTTTAGATTTCTTACCAATCAAGAGATCTGGGGCATTCCAATTAACTATTTCGCGTTCTTCAAAACTATTGTTATTTTCTAGAGGATTAACACTATTTGGGGTGTTGCTTTCATACTCGGGTGGAACAAACGGTTCAACCGATTCAGACTGAAGATCTTCAAAATTACCGTCTACTCCCTGCGAAATCTGATTCGGGATGCTGGAATTTCCACCATCAATAACACTAGAATCAGGTGTTTCTGGCACATAGAAACTCTGCTTAGGCACATTAAAATCTTGTGGCGATTGTTTTTCTTCCCGATCAAAATTCATAGCTTAATTATAACACAAGCATAATAAATTCGCAAAAGAAAGTGAATAGTGTTATAATCAAAGAATGAGCATTAAGAATAAACTAGCAAAAATCGCCCGAAATACTTTACCGAAAGGCGCCTTAAAAGTCATAGAGAAAGACTACCGTAAAATGCGCGCTAAGGTAGTCGCTACTCGTTACGGCAACCCTGCACGAAAACTTCGCGTAATTGCCGCTACCGGCACTAATGGTAAAACAACCACTATTAATTTCTTGAATGAAATCCTAAAAGAAGCCGGCTATAAAACAGCTATGTTTTCGACTGCTAATATTGAAATCGCTAATAATAAATTAGTTAATGACACTAATTCAACCACCGCCACTGTTTCGCGCCTACAAAAATTTTTCGCCGACGCATCAAAAGCTAATGTCGAATTTGCACTAGTTGAAGCTACTTCTCATGCGTTAGACCAGTACAAATTTGCAGGCGTAGAGTTCGAAATGGCAATTATGACTAATTTAACTCAAGACCACCTAGACTACCATAAAACAATGAAAAACTATGCTGCAGCTAAAGCTAAATTATTCAAAAGCCAGCCAAAATTTATTATCTTAAACTCTGATGACGAATGGTTTGAATATTTCAATAAGTTCAAAGCGAGCGAACAAAAAATCACCTATGGATCAAGCGAGAATGCTGAGGTAAGAATCACTGGCGCAACTCTATACAAAAAGGGTAGTGAGGCTAAAATAATAATAGACAATAATGTTAACCTTGAAGTAGCTACTAACCTACCGGGCAAATTCAATATCTATAATATGACAGCAGCAATTTCGGCAGCTTATCTATTAGGAATATCCCTAGAGGATATTCAAAATGGCGTCGCAAATCTCGAAGCTATTTCTGGCAGATTCGAACGAGCTGTAGAGGGACTACCATTTGAAGTTATTGTTGATTATGCACATACACCAGATGGTCTAGAAAAATTGCTTGAGACCTCAAAAAATATTACTAAAGGTCGCACGATTCTAGTTTTTGGTGCCTGCGGAGACAGAGACCGAGCAAAACGACCAATTATGGGCGAAATTGCTAAAAAACTTGCTGACCGAGTAATCCTAACCGATGAAGAGAATTATACCGAAAGCGCAGAACAAATTCGCGAAGAAATAAAATCTGGAATGGGTAAAAAATTACCGGCTAGTGTCGAAGAGATTCCCGACAGAAGGAAAGCTATCGAAAAAGCACTACGTATTGCAGGAAAAGGTGATACTATTTTAATCACAGGGCTTGGCCACGAAGTCTTCAGGATTATTGATGGGAAAAAAGTTCCTTGGAATGATTCAGAAATAGCTCGAGAAATCGCAACTGAAATTTTTAAACAAAAAATCTCTAATAAGAAATAGATTCCATATATTTATCTAGTAGAAAATTAACATAAATTAAAAAATCCGCTTCAGGGATTTTTTAATTTGGCGGAGAAGGAGGGATTCGAACCCTCGATACGGTTTCCCGCATACACGATTTCGAGTCGTGCGCCTTCAACCACTCGGCCACTTCTCCAATTACAATAATTTTAACATAGATAACTTAAAAAGTGAATATTTGAACTATGATATAAAATAAAAACCAGCTCGCAACAAGAAAGCTGGTTTTTATAAATTTAAGCTGCTATATTTTTTGAGTTAAAGTAATCAATTTCTTTAATCACGTCAAGCAAAGCATTAGCTCGCTTTGTTTCATCTTCAATATTACGTGCAGCCTCATACGCTGGCTGAATAAGCGTATTATCATCGCTTGATCGTAGAAGAAGTAGATATATATCAAATTTTTCTTCATTTGAAACATTTAATTTATCTACCAGCGGTCGCAAATCCTGAAGTGCTGAAATTTTAATATTATCAAGATTTAATCCACCGAAATTAGATACTGACTGAGCTGGATTAGGCGCTATAATTTCTTCTGCCTCAATTTCATTAATATTATTATCTGGCATAGCAGAGGCCTCTTGCTCTAGACCTTCATATTGAAGTTCCGTGTCTTCATCATCATTATTTGTTTGTGCTGCAGCATTAACACCCGCCAAAACTTTTGCTAGTTCTGGATCGTCACTCACAGTCTGTTTTTGCACTAAATTAGTATCATCCATAGCCCACCTATTCTTATTTTAATTATCTAACTTTACTTTTTGTTGAGTCTATTGTATCATAGAAATAAAGCATAATCAAGATTATTTTTAAAGAGGTGGGAATGTTAGACGACTTAAATATGATTGTTCGGCACGATCCGCAAAACGCACTTTTGGTAGCGAGCGAACAATGGAAACAGACAAAATTCAACGCAGAAATCATCAATCCAGAACATGATAATCGTGAAATTAAAAATATCATTATTATAGGAATGGGTGGCTCAGCATTAGCAGCACTAATTATCAAAAAATGGTTAGCAGCAGATATTTCTCAGCCCCTTGAAATTGTGCGTGATTATAATCTACCAAAAAGTACCACTATCAACACTCTAGTGATTGCAAACTCTTATTCAGGTAATACCGAAGAGACTATCGCGGCTCTTAATCAGGCTCAACAAATCGGTGCTCAACTCGCCACAATTAGTGCTCATGGCAAACTTGAACAAATTGCTAAATCTCATGATATCGCGCACATCAAACTCCCCCAAGGCCTTCAACCTCGCATGGCGGTGTTTTATAATTTACGGGCATTAGTTAAAATATTAGTCAATTTCGGGATTGTTACAGAAGATAAATACCAAGAAATTGCCCGCTCGGCAAATTTCCTCCATCAAGAAATTGAGCACTGGCTACCAAGCAGCCCCAGTCAAAATAATCTCGCAAAACAACTCGCTTTATATTCGGCAGGCCGAAGTGCAGTTTTCTTGAGTAGTAGTGATTTTTCTCCAGTAGCTTACAAATGGAAAATTTCCTGGAATGAAAATGCCAAAAATGTTAGCTTCTGGAATGAATACCCAGAATTTAATCATAATGAATTTATTGGCTGGAGTTCACATCCTATCGAGAAATTGTTTGTTATCTTTAATATACGCAGCTCTTTTGACGACCCGCGAATAATTAAACGATTTGATATTTCTGACCACTTACTTAGCGGAAAAAGGCCGGCCGCCCGAAATATTGAATTACGCGGCGCCACTCCGCTCGAACAAATACTTTGGGGCTCAGTTCTTGCAGATTTTGTTAGTATCTACCTCGCTATATTAAATGGCGTTGATCCAACACCAGTTGATTTAATCGAAAAATTAAAGGTCGAACTAGTTAAATAATCTAAAGTGTTACATTCAGTTATAATTAAAATCCGCACCTGTTGCGGACTTTTAATTTTAATTATACTGTCTCAAACTTTCAATCGGATCTTTACGCGCGGCACGAAGAGCAGGGTAAATTCCAAAAACTATACCAACCAAGATTGAAATTGCACCAATTAACAGTCCAATTTCCCATGATATAAATGGTTTAAACGGTAAAACTACAGATATCCCAAACGCAAATGAAAAACCTAATGCAAAACCAAATATACCACCACCAATAGAAATAATAATTGATTCGGTCAAGAACTGAAAGAGAATATGTCGATTATTAGCGCCTAAAGCTTTACGTATACCAATTTCACGAGTCCGCTCACTGACATTTACAAGCATAATATTCATAATACCAATACCACCCACAACTAGAGAAATTCCTGCGACTAAAGCTAGAATCCAGCTTGCAGTACGAATTAAATTACTCGACGTTTTAGCAATTTCCTTACCCGAGAGTACTTCAAAATCTTGCTCGCCTTTATGGTTTTTAGAAATCAAATCCGTTATTTCTGAATCTACTCGCGAAAGATTATTTATACTATTAGCCTTGATATTGATTTGCTGAATCTGAAGACTATCGCCAAGAATACTTTTAGCCATCGAATAATTAATAATCACGACATTATCAAAATCAACATTATTAAAATTCACAGACGATTCCTTACGATCGAGAACACCAATAATCAAAAACTGCTGATCTTTAATCTTAAAATTACGTCCTATTGCATCCGGAGTGCCAAATAAATTCACTGCAGTCTGATATCCAATAACGGCAAGTTTAGAATTTGGTGTTTCCGCGATAAATTCACTATTTTCACCGCGCATTTTTAAGTTAATCACCTTTTCAAGATTTGGCGTTGTTGCTAAAATTTTAGAATTTAGCGTACGCCCCTCCGCTGTAACAGTTGACGTAAAGCTAGCTAAAGGTGCTACAGCTGAAACGTTTTTAACCTTCGAAATACCCTCAAGATCTTTTTCGCTTAGAGAACTTTTTATAAAATTATCAGTTTTAGTTAATTCGGCAATTATATTATTACTACTAGTAGATATTTCTTTGGGTCGAACAATCACCATCGCGCCTTCATTCTCTACTTGGCTAGCTATCAATGATCCAATTCCTCCAGAAAGAGCAAAAATTATCGTAATACTAGCAATACCAATCATCACACCAAGCATTGTAAGGAAAGTTCGCATTCGGTTAGCATGAAGTGATTCAATCGCGTTTTCGATGTTCGTTTTAAAAATTCTAAACATATTAAACCCCTAATTCCTCTTTAATTTCATCTAATTTTTCAGCTACAGCTTCAATTTTATCTAGTGTATTCTGTTCGCTATCTGGATTAGATTGCCGTTTGTTCTTTTTATTTTTTGTATCGGTATCGATTTTACCATCAAACATCGTAATAATTCGAGTTGCATACGCCATAAGTTCTGGATTATGAGTTACCATAATTATTGTATTACCTTTTTTATGAACTTCAGCTAATTCCTCCATAATAATATGAGAAGACTTGGAATCAAGATTACCAGTCGGCTCATCCGCCAGAATAATAGATGGTTCATTAACTAGCGCTCGAGCAATTGCCACGCGCTGAGTCTGACCGCCAGAAAGTTGCCACGGCATATAATATTCACGCTCGCCTAAATGGAATTGATGAAGAATTGATGAAGCTTTTTCAAGACGCTTAGTTTTGCCGATACCTTTATAAACTAGTGGAAGCGCAACGTTCTCAATAACTGTCAAACGAGGAATTAAATTAAAATTCTGAAAAATAAAACCAATCTTTTCACTGCGAATCTTAGCATGATTACGACGTGATAATTTAGCAACATTACGTCCATTCAAAATATAATCACCATGAGTTGCTCGATCTAATAATCCAATAATATTTAGCAGTGTTGTTTTACCACATCCACTTGGACCCATAATTATAATAAATTCACCTTTTTTAATGCTCAGATCAACACCGTCTAGGGCATAATTTTCAGCGTCACCAACGCCAAAACGCTTTTTTAAATTTCGCAGTTTCAATATTTCTTTTTCATTTTTCGCCATAATTATATTATATATTTTAAGTTAGTTTTTAGCAATTGCTAATGTTTAATTTATTTTATTCATGGTGATATTTTCCGCCAGAAGAAATTTCTTGTGCCCGATAAATTTGTTCAACCAAAATCAATCGCACAATTTGATGCGGAAAAACTAATTTCGAAAGGCTCCAAACAAAATTCGCACGCTTTCTAAGCTCTTCCGTAACCCCGAAAGCTCCGCCAATCACAATCACAAAATTCTGCGAATTCACAAATCCATTCGAAAATATTTTAGCGAGTTCTGGGCTAGAAATATTTTTGCCACGCTCATCAAGCAGAATCACAAAATCGCTCGGTTTAATTTTTGCTAAAATCCGCTGCGTTTCTTCTTCGCGCGCTTTTTCTTCAGCAAAATTCGAATGCGGCAAAATATCCCAGTTTAAATTAAACGGTTTTTTGAGCCGTTTTTCGAAAAGTTCGATTCCATTCAAAACCCACTTTTCATGCTTTTTGCCAATTGCGATAATATTCATACTTGGATTCTAGCATAACTGTTGACTTTTTTCAATTTTAGTGATATAGTTATGAAACTTGCGTGGAGCGAGAGGACATTTCAAAAGTAGGAATCTGGCTAGTTTTGCCGAATTTTCAGTTTCGAAAATTGAGTTTAAAAATTAAACTTAGCTTTCGAAGCTGAAAACTTCGAGAAAATTAATAGCCGAGCGGGCTTTAAACGCGGAGAGAATAATATGGCGGTTACACCTTGTGCTGAATGTAAAAGATTTCTTGTCTATGAAGCGGGCTGGCATCAATATGCAGGCGCAATTTCTCCTTCAATAGAGGCACTCGCTGAATTTAAAAAAGAATATAGAGAAGAAATTAAACAGTGGGAAGAAACAGGCAGCAGTAGTAGTATTTCAACCTATTTAATAGACAAAAATGATAGGGATTATGAAAATCTAACCCGTCAAGAAATTGAAAGATTAAGAAAAAAGGGAGTATTTATCTTTTAATCTTTAGCCTCACAAAGTGGGGCTTTTTTATTTTTCGAAAGCAATTTTCTTAGCAATTTTAGCAAGTTCTTCGGGCGATGTTTTAGCAGGGTAGCCGTGATGAAGCTGCAAAACGTTTTTATCATAAAGTGGCACAAGGTGAATATGCGCGTGCGGCACGCCAAAACCTTCAACCACAACGCCCACGCGAATTGGTTTCATTTCAGCTTGAATTTTCTGGGCAATTTTTTTAGCAATTTTCCACAAATAATCATAATCACTTTGTTCTAAATCCCACAGCAAATCAACTTGTTTTTTTGGAATAACCAAAACATGACCGTTCGAAAGAGGCTCAATGTCAAGCATTGCGAAAACTTTTTCGTCTTCATAAACCTTGTGGCAGGGGATTTCACCTTTAATAATTTTCGTAAAAATTGAATCTTCCATAGTAATTATTTTAGCATAAATTCGAACAAGTCTCACCCTTCAGCCAAACTTTTAAAAATAAGCTAAAAATGTTATAATGAAATAGTAAAATTAACGCTGAATGTGTGGTAGAAATTATTTTCGAAATATTTTCGAAGAAGATTCCTGCAACTCATTTGGCAGAAGGAGAAAATATGATTATAAACCCAACAGGGAAAAGTGTAATTTCGGTTAGCACTGATTTTTTGGGGCGAAAATTAACGCTAGAAGTTGGTAAAGTTGGCTTTCGTTCAACTGCAAGCGTGATCGCGAAATACGGCGAAACTGTGGTTTTGGGAACAGTTCAGCTGGGTTCGAAACCGGTGGCTCTAGATTATTTCCCACTATCAATTGATTATGAAGAGAAATGGTATGCCAGTGGGCGAATTTCTGGCTCACGATTCATTAAGCGCGAAGGGCGACCTTCAGACGATGCAATTTTGATCGGACGTTTGATTGACCGACCAATTCGACCACTCTTTCCAAAAGGCTATCGCGAAGAAGTGCAGGTTGTTGCAACCGTGCTTTCTGCCGATCCAGAATTTCGCCCAGATATGATTGCGATGGTTGCAGCTTCAAGCGCACTTCATCTAGCTGGTGTACCATTTGATGGCCCAGTCGCCGGGCTTCGAATTGGTAAAGTGAATGGCGAGTTTAAAGCCTTTCTAAGTCCTGAGGAGCGCGAAAATTCCTCGCTTGATTTGGTTGTAGCCGGAATTGAAAGCGGAATTACGATGGTGGAAGCGGGCGCGAATGAAGTTCCTGAAGAAGAAATTATCGCAGGGCTTGCTTGGGCTTTCGAAAACTTCCAACCAGCAATTAAACTACAAAATGAACTTCGCGCCAAATATATCGAAGCAGGCTATTTTGAAGAACGAAAATTTGAGCTCATTTTGCCAGATGAGGAAATCTCGAAAGAAGTCGAAGCTTGGACAGAAGGAAAATTCGGCTCCGAAATTCGCGAAGCTTATCCAAAATACAACCAGAATATCGCCGAAATTCGTGATAATTTCCACTCAGAAATGCTTGAAAAATTCGGCGAAGAAGAATACGAAGAACTTCGAAAAGATTATGACGAAGCTTTCACTTTGGCAGTCCATAAAGCCGTTCGAAAGGGAATTGTGGAAGATGGCGAGCGACCAGATGGGCGTGCTTTAGATGAAATCCGCCCGCTTTCAAGCGAAATCGACTTTCTACCACGGGCGCATGGTTCGAGTTTATTTACTCGTGGCGTAACTCAAGCAATGAATATCGTAACGCTTGCACCACTTTCATATTCGCAACTGGTTGATACAATGGAATTTAACGAAATTGAACGCCGTTATATGCATCATTATAACGCTCCTGGTTATACCGTCGGTGAACCGCGTCGATTGGGTAGTCCTGGTAGGCGCGAAATCGGCCACGGATATTTAGCTCAGCGCGCTTTAGAAGCGGTTTTGCCAAGTGAAGAAGATTTCCCTTATGCTATTCGTAGCGTAACCGAAATTATGAGCCAGAATGGTTCAACATCAATGGCTGCAACTTGTTCAAGCTGCATGGCGTTAATGAGTGCTGGCGTGCCACTAACAAATGCTGTTTCTGGAATTGCAATGGGCTTAATGATGGATGGCGAAACACCTTATATTTTGAGCGATATTGCCGATGCGGAAGATTTTGCGGGCGATATGGACTTCAAATGTACAGGCTCAAAAAAGGGAATTACCGCGCTTCAAATGGATATGAAAGTTCATGGTTTGCCAGTTTCGGTTCTCGAAAAAGCAATTTTAACTTCGAAAAAAGGTCGCGAACATATTCTACGCCATATGTTGAGTGTAATCTCTGAACCAAAGGCTGAGATTTCACCATATGCACCACGAATCGAAAAAATCAAAATCAATCCCGATAAAATTGGTGCGATTATTGGTAAGGGTGGTGAAACAATCAATAAGATCACTTCTGAAACTGGAGCTGAAGTCGACATCAAAGAAGATGGTTTAATTACAATTGCCAGCCCAAATGCCGAGCAAATCGAAAAAGCCCTCAACTGGATTAAATCTTTGACTGAAGAGCCAGAAATCGGCAAAATCTACCGCGGAAAAGTGGTTTCTATTAAGGATTTTGGCGCTTTTGTAAATATTCTTCCTGGAATTGACGGAATGCTTCATATTTCGCAAATATCTGAAAAGCGAACTGAAAAAGTAACTGATGTTTTGAGCCAAGATCAAGAAATTTGGGTAAAATTAGATAAAATTGATGAAAAAGGTCGCCTAAATCTTACGATGAAAGGTGTTAAGCAATAAATCATCTTATCGTTTTACAATATAAAAACCACCTACATCATATATAATAGGTGGTTTTTATATTGACTATCGTAAAACTAAATGGTATATTTTAGTAATCACACACAAGGGAGAACATTATGACTATTAAAATGATAACGCGAAAGCAAATGGCTCAAGAAAAATATCAAGAGTTCATTAAAGAAATTGGTGGTAATCCAGTGTTATTAATCTCAACTAACTCAAAGAATGAGATTGTTGAATTTGACCTTTTTAATTGCAACAAGGAAGACGCAATAAAAATAATAGACGATATCCCTAACCTTAAAGTAGTTAGTGATGTAGTTATACATACTTACCTAGGGAAAGCATTTCCCTTAATAGTGAAACAAAAACCTCATTTAAAATAATGAGGTTTTTAAATTTAAAAATTTATAAATGAAAATAATCCTACCTCGCAGAATAGGATTATTTATTTTATTGAACTTCAAATTTCTGGCGGAGAAGGAGGGATTCGAACCCTCGATACGGTCTCCCGCATGCCGGTTTTCAAGACCGGTGCCTTCAACCACTCGGCCACCTCTCCAGACTTAATTATTTTATCACATTTAATTCACTATTTCAAGATAAAGATTTTTAAACTACATCACAAATAGATACAATAAATCTTTTAATATAATTATTTCTTTTTTATATTTTTTGACGCATCAAATAAACTGCCCAGACTTCGCTAGCTCCAGCTTCAAATAAAATTTTCGAAATCGAATCTAACGTCGCGCCAGTCGTTTTAATATCATCAAAAATTACGTAAATTTTATCCCGATTAACTTCCTTCATAAGTTGATATCCTTCTAGAGCCTGCTTTTTGCGAACTTTAGCCGAGGCCCCTTTTTGAACAAAATGTGATCTTCTAGCAATAATATTTGCCTTTTCAACACTAAGTTCACTAGCTATAACTTCCGCCATGAACTCACTATGCGCCACACCACGCTGGCGAGCATGTCGCGCAGAAGTTGGGACTGGTACGATTACAATATTATCTTTCAAACCGTAGAAAAGATTATTTTTCTTTAGTAACTGAGATAAAATAAGTGCCAAAATCTCAAAATTTTCCTGCCAACCATTAAATTTAGCCTCATCTAAAATTTTAGCTAAAATACCTTCACGATCTCCCAAGAAAAACTCGCGAGAAGGGCGACGCTTAGACTGCCGTTTAATTATTTGAATTTGAAAATTATGTTTTTCAAGACATTCACCACAAACTAAATTACCAATTTTATTACAAACATAACAGTGGTTAGGGGCAAATAAATCCAAAACGCTAGAGAATAAATTTTTCTTCATAAAAATTGAACTTTCCCCTTGATTATACCCTAAAAATACGCTATAATAAAGTAAGTTTAAGCCTATTTAAAATAATGTGGAGGAGAAATGGCTAGAAGACAAAACGATGATAGCTTTCTAAAGGATGAACTTGAAGCTGCATTTAATTTCGATGATACAGGTTTGCTTGATGAACCAGTTGTTAGTGAATCCGCCGAAGAAAATGTTAGTATCACATCATCTGAAGAAGATGAACTCCCTGGACAACTAGCGATCGATGCTTATGAGACAGAAGATAGATTTTTCATCAAAGCACGTACAGCAGGGGTAAACAAGAGTGATCTCGATGTTTCATTAAGTGATAGAATCCTAACAATTAGCGGAACTCTATCAACCAACGATCAAGAAGGGGTAACAAAGTGGCATGCACAGGAATGTTATTGGGGAGAATTTAGTCGAACCTACAATATCCCAGTAGATATTAAAGAAAATGAAGTTGAGGCTATACTAAAAGACGGAATCCTAACAATTAGCTTCGTAAAAGTCAAACAAGAATCAAAGAAAATTCAAGTCCTATAAGTTAAAATACTCACAATAAAAGTGAGTATTTTATTATCTAAAGAAAAAAGACTCTCGATAGAGAGTCTTTAGCGTTAACTGTGTAAATAGGTATTCTATTTCTCGCCGTTAATTGAAGTAAGAACGAAGTTTACAATCGCATAAGATAGAATTGCAACGATTAAACCTACTACCGCATAGAGAATTGTATTCTTAGCATTTGTGACTTTTCCTGAATCACCTGTAGAAAGAACATATTGAATACCTCCATAGATGAGCATAATCACACTAATTACACCAATTAAGAAGAGCATAACTCGGACAATAGTAGTGAAAATACCAGTATCGCCAAACAGATTAGACTGCTGATCGTCAGTTTTGGCAGCATTCATACCATCCTGCAGACTAAAGCTTCCAGAGCTAGACTTCTTAGGGTCGGCATAGGCAGGTGTTGAAACTGTTAATGTTGAAATTCCAGCAACAGATAGAGCAACTGCAAAAGCTGCAACTGAAATTTTCTTTATTATATTCTTCATTATTTTACCTTTCTTTTAAATATAAAATATCTTAATTAAATTATACCAATTTATATGCTAATGTCAATATTAAAGAGAACTAACTACAAAGTTGACAATTGCATAAGAAAGAATTGATACTATTAGACCAATTACCGCATAAATAATCGTAGTCTTAGCCTTCTGAATAGTCTGTGAATTGCCAGTAGACATCACAAAAGTTACTCCAGCAAATATAATTACTATAACCGCCAAAACACCAACTGCAAAAAACATAGTTTTAATAATATTTCCAATAAAACCTTTAACATCAGTTTTATTTTCACTGCCACCAACTTCATTAACAGCACTTTCAATCTGAGTTTTAGCATCAGCAAACACTAAATTAGAAGAACTAGCTAATATCATCTGTGGGGCTATAATTGCTGCAATAGTGCCTATAATCAATATTATTTTTTTCATTATTATACCTTTCTTAGTATTTTTATTATTTTCTATCTTTTTAAGTTAAAAATTATAATTGCTATGGTGTGGCAGTGCTACTAACCACAAAGTTTACAATTGCAAAAGATAGAATCGAGATAACTAAACCTATGACAGCATAAATAATAGTATTTTTAGCAGTCTGGATTGTTTGCGAATTACCAGATGAAATCACAAATAAGATTCCAGCATAAATTATCACGACAACAGATCCAGCCCCTACAATAGTTAGTAAAATATTTATTATATTTTTTGCACGCTGAACTGGGTTAGTGTCGTCTTTATTTTTACATAAAGCATCACTAGCCATGTAATTACATGCATCATTTTCTGCAAAGGCAGGCAAAGAAAAGCCTGCTATAAAAAATGAGCTTAATATAATAGTTAGAATTAAAACAATCTTCTTCATTAAATATTTCCTATCACAAAGTTTACAATTGCAAAAGCCATAAGTACAATAATCAAGCCAATAATAGCACCTATTAATGCCATCTTAGCCTTCTGAATCCGAGAAGTATTTCCAGCGGATAGGGTATACATAGCTCCTGCAGTAATAATAACAACCACACAAATTATCCCCGCCCAAGTAAAGGCAAGATTAAACATACCTTTTACTTGCTGGCTAGTCACTTCCTTACTTTTATTAGCAACAGATACATCTTTGAATATTTTTGATTCATCAAGTGCGTAAGCTTTATACATTATAAATCCTTATTTTATATTACTCATTAAATAACTAACAATACTAGAGGCAATAATAGAAATAATTAACCCAACCACAGCATTAGTTATAGTAACTTTTGCTTTTGCCATTCTACTAGAATCTCCAACTGACAGCATATACTGGTATCCACCATAAATAATAAAGCCAGCCGAGATAACACCGATCAAACGCATAATCATATCAGCTATATTTCCAATAATACTCCAAATAAAAACTTGTAGAGACACTTCGGAGCCAGTTTTGTATGTAGAGCCGTTTTTTTGATTAATCTTTTTTATCTGACAGGTTCCTTTATCGACCAAGCCTCGATACCAAGCTGGTAACCCAAAAAAGCTATCTTCTTTTGAACAATCTTTTTTAGCAAATGCGATATTATTTGTAGGCGAAAAAAACAACACACTAAACACTACAAAAAGCGCAATTAAAATTTTCTTTATCATCTAACCTCCTATCCCTCCTGGAATTATCCATTGCATAATCGCCCAGAAAAATGAATATATAATAATTCCAATTACAGTATTAAAAATCATAGTTTTAGCTTTTTGAACTTGACTAGCGTTATCTCGCGCTGTTGCATAAATCGCCCCTGCAACGATTATCGATCCGGTCGCCATAACTCCGGCGCCAATAGTTAAAGTTGTTAAAATAAGGTTTAGAATATCTTCAATTTGCCAGCATCCATCAAGAATAGATGTAGAAGCACACCCATCTTGGCCGCCTTCTTGACTATTATTTTGTTTTTCCTTGCTTGTACTATTACCGTCTTGATCTATAGGAGCAGCAAATGATCTATTTAAGGTAATAACATTAAAGCTAAAAATAGCCACAAAAATTATAAAAATTTTACTAATTATGTTTATTTTATTCATATTACCTATACTTTACCCTATATCAAGATAAAACGCAAGTATTTTCACGCATTTTAGATACCATATAAGGTTGACAAAAATAGTTATTTATGCTAAAATTAACACATATGATAACAATCGTGGAAAATTTGAGGAAAATTTCTCGACGAAGAATAAATGTTTTCTTGATAGCATCTATTATTTCAGCAGTAACGCTGGGAATTTTTAATTTTACCCGAACTTTTGCTCTAGAAGGCGTAAAATGGGCAAATTCAGATAAAAATGCTATCGTCTATAATCAAAAAACATTCACCAAGACTACTGATACTTCTAGGCTGCCCAAAGATGCGCAAGAGGGAACGGCTTTTATTAATACTTCTCAAGCTACAGCTAGTGGTGAACAAACCGCTGAAGTTATCTCAGTTAAATCAACTGATTCAGACAAAATAGAAGGTAAACTTTATAAATTTAAAGTCTCAGTTACTGGTAATTATAAACAAGAAGGTCAAGCCGAATCAATTACTGGTCAAGGAATAAGCGAAACAGACCGAACTAAATCCGAAACTTCTTGCGCAATAGAAGGTGGTGGCGGATGGGCAGTTTGTATGATTTCTAACACATTAGCGGGAGCAATGGATGGACTTTATAATATCGTGAGTGATTTTCTTAAAGTCCAGCCCCTCCAAACATCAGATAAGTCTGGTCTTTATCGAGTTTGGGATTATATGCGCAATATTGCAAATATTTTCTTCGTGATTGTTTTTATTTTAATAATTTATTCTCAAATCACTAATATCGGTATTTCAAATTATGGTATTAAAAAAATGCTACCAAAATTAATTATTGCAGCAGTCCTAATTAATGTTTCTTATTATATATGCGCACTAGCAGTTGATTTATCAAATATTTTAGGAGTTAGACTGCAAGATTTGTTAGTTGGAGTTCGAAAAGATATCTTTGAAAGCGGCTCCGGTATTCAAATTGAAGCTCTATCATGGAAAAGTCTAGTAGTTGGGATATTAAGTGGAGCTGGAGCTATAACTATGGGCGCATGGAGTTTTGTTCTTGCGGGAGGCCCACAAAATCTTGGTTTAATGATGATGTTTGTGCTTCTAATTGTCTTATATTCAGTTTTTGTAGCAGTTGTAATTTTAGCTGCTCGCCAAGCAATTATCACTGTTTTAATATTCCTAGCGCCTTTAGCTTTTGTTGCTAATATTTGGCCAAATACTGAAAAATGGTTCGATAAGTGGAAAGATTTATTCACTACAATGCTAGTAATGTATCCACTTATCGCCTTACTTTTTGGTGGCTCGCAATTAGCAGGAATTGCGATTATTGCTAACGCTAATGGTAATATCGTAACCTTAATCTTAGGTATGGTCGTTCAAGTTGTACCACTCGCAATCACACCAACGATCATGAAACTAAGCGGAAATCTACTAGGCAAGTTTGCTGGTATGATTAATAATCCTAATAAAGGACCAATCGATACTTCTAAAAAATTCCTCAAAGACCAAATGGATATTAGAACTAACCAAAAAATTAGAGATAATCCAAATAGCTTAACAGCTAAGGCTAATCAGGTAAAGTTCAATCGTTCTCGTCGAGTTAATTCAGCTAAATCTATTGGCGAACAATATCAGCAATCTCGTTTCGACAATATGGAAGCTAAACAGATTGAAGAGGCTACTTCGCGCCTTGGTACAGACCCAAATGTTCTTAATTCAGTACTTAAAAATAACACTGCATTTCAGGAAAATTTAGCAGCACAAGAAATTGCAAACTCTACAAATCGTAAAAATGCAGCCATATCTGGTCTAAATGCTGAAATTCTCACTGAACTTAAAAAAGGCATTAAAATTACTAATGGTGAAGTTAAAATCTCAAACCCAGAAGATCTACGTAAGAATTTTGGTTCCGTAGCTACTCGAATATTTGATACAATGAATACTGCTAATGCTCATAAATTAGCTGAGCAAAACAACAAAGCTATGATTGCTGATTCGCTGGCTAACAATCTTCAGGCAGATGATCATTATCAATCAATATCAGAAGGTCAACGTGGAAATATTGGTAGAAGTATAGCTCTAGGAGCAGCTTTTGATCAATCAAAGAAAATTCATAACGATGAAGTTGCTGCACTTCGTAATCTATCAAAACATCTTAAAATGTCTAAAGAAGACCGCGATGATATTTTCTTAAATAAGAACGATGGTGAAAAAATGAAAGTTAACGGTTTTGAACTTGAAGTTAGCGATACTTGGCGTGAAGCTGTAGCTGAAGATTGGCACGCAGCAGCTGATTTCGGCGATTCTTTCAAGGCATTGACTAACAAAAAATTGGCAAATATTAGTGGAGCTAACGCTGATGCATGGGATAAGTCTGGTAAGAAGGATGGCGCTAAAATTCTTGGCGCCGGGTTCAAGAATGCGATCGCGTCTGGGGCAATCACAGACTTTGATACTTCCATGGTTGAATTAGCTAAATCTATGAATAAAATTAGCGGTGAATCTCTAGCTACTATGGATGATAGTGCTGTTAAATTCATGCTCAGCAACAACATTCTATCCGACATTAAAAGTGGTAAATATAAAGAAATTAATGGTGCCCATGTTCTTAAAAATCTCGAAAAGAGTATCAAAGATATTAATGACAACCAAAAACTTTTCAACAAAATCAATGCTAATCTTGGTGATGAAATCCATCGAGTTGGTAATACAGTTGGAGTTCAACCGTCCGACATGTCAAATATTAAAACTAAAAAATAAGCTTTTCATATTGAAAGGCTTTTTTTTTCATTATAATCTGCTATAATAAAACATAAGAATGAAGGGAGAAGTGGGCGCACTGTGAGTGTTTATAAAGTTCCTCAAGATGTTGAGGCCGATGATAAGTTACTCGGTCCGTTTAATTTCCGCCAATTTATTTATTTAATGATTTCGGCGGGATTATTATTTTTAGGATTTCTTCTTTATCAAGTTTTTCCAGGTCTAATAATAATACCAGCGCCATTTTTAATTTTCTTTTTAGTTTTAGCTCTACCATTAAAAAAAGAACAGCCGATGGAATTATATTTAGCGGCAGTTTTAAGTTTCTACATAAAACCAAACAAAAGAATATGGCAAGCTGATGGAATTGAACATTTAATAGAGATTTCCGCTCCAAACAAATCAGACGAAAGACTTACTAAAAATATAGGTCGAGATGAAGCCTCTCGTCGTCTTAGTTATTTAGCGGATATTGTTGATACCGAAGGATGGGCTATCAAACACGCAGTCTCACAACAAGGGAATATCCAACAAGATGTTTTTTATGAAAGCCAACAAATGAGCGATATTTTCGAAAATCATCGAGCTGATAGAATTGATATGATGCTCACCAATCATGGCAATATTCGCAAACAACAAATTCTAAATAACATGAATATAGCGCGCAATTTAGCTGACTATACACAAGATAATACAGAACAAATTCAAGATAAGACTTTTTCTACATCTAACGCCGCTGATCTTTATCAAGATTCTATGGGGCGAGCTCAATACTCTAATCAAAATAAGTATTTAAGTTGGAATTCTCCACAAAATCAAACATTAGCCCAAAACTACCAAACCAACCAGCTTCAGTCAAATCAAAATCCAAACGATAATCTCGACAACATTAAACTTCATTATAATCCGTATCCAGACTCGATACATCAAAGTGTTATTTCGCCAGATGGTAGGCGTTCAAGTACAATACAACCACCTCAACAAGTACAATCTCTAGATCCTCAAAATCCACCAAACAATATTCCAGAACAAAAAGAAAGTCTCGATCCAGAAATTGCACGGTTAGTTAGCGAGGGGAAAGATTTATCAGTCGAAACTCTAGCTCGACAAGCTAACAGAATTAAAAACAGGCAAGATAATGAAATAAATCTATATGAAGATGAAGTAATAATTTCACTGAGGTAATATGAATAATAATCAACAATTTACACCACCAGAACAGAATTCTCAGAATGAACAAAATTCTACCCAACCACAAAATCAAGCATCAACTCAAAATTCACTAGAAATCGCAGAGATACGCGAGGGCATTGTAGTGATGAAAGATGGATCTTTTCGAGCAGTAATTGCCTGTAAATCTATTAACTACGATTTGATGAGTTCAACCGAACGAGAGGGTGTCGAATATTCTTATCAAAGTTTTTTAAACTCACTAACTTTCCCAATTCAAATTTTAGTACGCTCGCAACGAATCGACATCGAGCCTTATCTAAATAAGCTAGCCGATCTAAACCGTAATCAAGATAATATGCTTCTTTCAGATTTAATGGAAGATTATATTAATTTTATCGATAATCTTTCACAAAGTGCTAATATTATGGATAAGTCTTTCTTTGTAGTGATTCCATATTATCCATCAGGCGATGCCGCTAAAATAAAAGAGCAGGCAAAAGGATTTTTTGGTAAGATTTTTGCAAAGCCATCCGCCAATGTAACTAAAATTAATCGCAATACTTGGGACACTGCACTTGACGAAATGAAAAAACGGGTAGACTCAATTACAGGAGGATTATTCCAAATCGGAATCAAGAGTGTTCAGCTCAACACTAAAGAGCTTGGACAGCTTTATTATAACTTTTACAATCCTGATACTTCTGTTTATGAGCCACTTGGCGATTTCAAGCAACTAGCATCTCTGTATGTTTCTAAAGCAGACGAACCGAAAGGAGAAAAATAATGGGGCGCAAAAAACAAACCGCTATTGACATAGCCGCGCAACAACGTGCACAAGAACAAGCCGAAGTTGAACAAGCATTTCTAACCGGAATTAATACTCTTCGCGACTTAATAGCACCATCAAGCCTTGAACTACATTCAAGTTATTTTCGATTAGGCACAAAATACGGTCAAACACTTTATATTTACGGTTATCCGCGCCAGCTTTACACTGGTTGGCTCTCAGGATTAATCAATGCCGATGAGGTTTTAGATTTATCGATGTTTATTTATCCGGTAGAAACTGAAGTTGTTATGAAAAATCTTCGCCGAAAAGTTACTCAGCTCGAAGCCTCAATGAATATAAATACAGAAAAAGGTAAAACACGTGATCCGTCACTCGAAGCAGCCTACCAAGACGCCGAAGAATTGCGCGATCAACTACAAGTTGGTGCTGAAAAATTTTTCCGATTTGGTTTTTATATCACACTTTATGCTGATTCTATGGATGAGTTGAATTTTGTACGAAATAAAATCGAAACAATGCTCGGTCAGCAATTGATCTATTCAAAAGTAGCCTCTTCCCAGCAAGAACAAGGATTAAATGCATCCGTACCGCAAATGAACGACCAATTACAGATTCGTCGCAATATGAATACTGGCGCAATTTCTACTTCATTTCCATTTACTTCAGCCGACCTAACTCAAGAAAACGGTGTTCTTTATGGCGTAAATATGCATAACAATGGTTTGGTGATTTTCGATCGCTTTACACTCGAGAACGCTAACATGGTAGTTTTTGCTAAATCTGGTGCAGGTAAATCTTTTACGGTTAAGCTCGAAGCGCTCCGTACGATGATGATGGGATCAGATGTTATAATTATCGACCCCGAAAACGAATATCAAAAACTTAGCGATGCGGTTGGTGGTAGCTATATTCGTTTGAGTTTAAATAGCGACACACGGATTAATCCATTCGACTTACCGCGCGTAATCGATAGTGATGAAGCTGATAATGCTCTTCGTGCCAATATCATTACCTTACATGGATTATTCCGTTTGATGCTTGGCGGCGCCTCAAGAGGACAACAAATAGGATTATCTCCAGCAGAGGAGGCAGATTTAGATCAAGCTCTAATCGATACTTATGCACGTGCTGGAATTACATCCGACCCATTAACCCACAATTCAACACCACCAACTATTGCTAACCTATACGACACTTTAGTCCATATGGGTGGAACGGGTCCGCAATTAGCACAACGCCTACGAAAATACACTACAGGAACTTTCGCTGGTATTTTCTCACAACAATCAAACATTGACATAAATAACCCAATGGTCGTATTTAATATTCGTGATCTCGAGGATGATCTTCGGCCAGTAGCTATGTATATCGTTCTTTCTCACGTCTGGAATATTGTGCGTACAGATCAGCGAAAACGAATGTTGATTGTTGATGAGGCTTGGCAGTTAATGCAATATGATGATTCCGCCAACTTCTTGTTTAGTTTAGCAAAACGTGCTCGAAAATATTATCTTGGACTTACTACAATTTCTCAGGATGTTGAAGATTTTATGGGCTCAAAAATGGGACGCGCGATTGTTTCCAACAGTTCTATGCAGCTTCTATTAAAACAATCGTCTAGTGCAGTTGATGTGTTAAGTGACGTCTTTAAGCTAACTGAGGAAGAGAGAAAGCGACTAGCTAACTTCCCAGTAGGCCAAGGTTTGTTTTTTGCAGGTTCAAATCACGTTCATATTCAGGTGATTGCTAGCGACACTGAGCATCAGCTCATAACAACAAATCCCAACCAAAAAGAACAGAGACGAAACGACAATGGGATGAATAATGGATATGCCGATGCCGGAGATTTATTCTAATTTTGTTTTAATTTAAGCTTGTGATAAAATAGAGGTATAATTATGGGAGTTTTTGACGGACAGCGCGATGAAGACGGCAATCGCTCAATCGTAAGTAATGATGATTTTGGAATCAACGAATCTATTCGCGGTGATTACGGAGGATTTAGCAATAATGAAGCCATTAAATCCAAAGATTATAATCCGCAGCTTTTAGATTCAGCAGAAAATTCCGCAACCTCATCAAATAAATCGTCCGAAAATGAAATTCTCTCCAAAGAAAATCAACCATTCGTAAATAATGTCACCGGCCGAAAAGACGACAAAGGCGGAAGTTGGGCAACTAGAAATAAACAATCAAATTCCTCTGGTATAAAAGGTAAGTTTCGCACTAAAAAAGCAGCTATAGCAGCGGCTATTGTTGGTGGTGGTGCTTCAGCATTAATAGGTGCTTTCTCAATGCTAGTTACAGGAGTTATGCCAATTCATGTAATGCAAATTGTCACTGAAAAAATAAATTCTACAGCTTCAAGCCTAGAATACAGTACCGACGCAATTTTTAATTCAAAAATTAAAAAGTCAGTTAAGTGTGGTGCTATCAAAGTAATGTGTAAATTTGAAGCTATCTCAGATAAGCAATTAGCAAAACTCGAGAAAGCTGGGTTTAAAGTTGAAGTTGATGTAGATAACCCAACCATTACCGGAAAAAAACGCATCACAAGCTTATCTCACCCAGATATAAAAAATGGAGTAAAAATAGACTCTGACAATCTTACATTCATGATGAAAAATGATGTTAACCTTCGCTCAAACCTAAACAAGGCCTACCAAGGTAAATTTGCCAGTTTCCGTGATAATATTGCTAAAAAATTTAAATCAATTTTTAAAGTTAGAGGTGTTAGCGGGGAAGAAAACAATAAAGCACCTGAAAAGATTTCTGAGGATACTGTAAAAGAAACTAACTCAACTGGAGAAACTCCCTCGTCTAAAAGTCAATCATCAGACAGCGAAGATGAAGATATTAAAAATAAATCAGAAGAAACCAAAAAGAAGGGCGAAGAATTTTTCGAAGAAAGCAAAAAAATAGCCAACGAGGCAGACGTAGATACAGATGTCGGCATCAAAGCTAAAAATTCAAAAATTAAAGACTTATTAGGTAAAACTGGCGTAGCTCAATTACCATGCTTAGCGTATTCTATCGGAAATTTCTTCTATAGTGGAGTTAAGACCGTTCGAGCAGTTAAGTTAGCAACTTTTGCGATGAAATTTTTAAGTATGGCCTCTAAAATTAAAGCTGGCCATGCATCACCAAACGAAGTCACTTCTATAGGAAATCAATTAGCAGGTTTAGGTAAAGCAAAAATCACCGCAGCTACAGACTCTCAAGGTTATCGCGCTTTAGCTTATAATGATAGTATTGGTAACCTTGATAAATCTGCAAGTAAATACTCTAATGGAGCATTGGGGTGGATAGCGAAAACTTTTGCACAATTTAGACGAGGAGCTAGAAATTCTGGATTTAGCATCGGATGCAAAATTCTCCAAAATGATGCAGTAGATTTTGCAATTACTTTTTTAACAGGTGGTTTATTAGCTGCTGTGGCTGATTTTGCGCTTGGTTTAGTTGTTAGCGAAGTGGTCAGTACAGTATTAAAAGACCTACCAGAACTAATAGCAGGAGTAGTTGTCAAAAAAGGAATCACGGGAGAAGACTACGGAAATGCTGTCATGTCAGGATCTGGATCCCTTATGAGTAAAAATACAATAACTGGCGGAAGTGGGGCATTAGATAAAACTCAAGCACTAGCATTTTATCAACAGAATGAAACTCGTATTGCGCGAATCGCAGAAGATGAAAGAGCTACATTAAGTCCATTTGATATTTCATCACGACACACCTTTTTTGGCTCAATAATCAGTAGTGCAATTCCTTATAATCAACAATTAGCAACAATTGGTGGATTTATACCATCAATAGCTTCAATCGCAAGCCGTTCATTATCTTCTATTTTACCAAGTGCTAGCGCTGCTGACGCTGCTGGCTTTAAAGCCAATATGGAAATTTGCCAGGATGCAGATATGATAGATATAGGTGTTGCAACAGATCCATTTTGTAATCCTTATACCGGAGTATCAACTCAAACTAATACAAAAAGCATGGATGAAGTAATAGATTTCCTAGTCGCTGAGGGTAGCTTAGATTCAAATAAAGGAGAAAATAATCCTCTAGATGCAATAATCCCAGGATCCGGTCTTGATAAGTATAAAAAACATTGTTACGAAAGAGGTAGCTCTCTTGGTGTTGGTGAAACATTAGATGAAATGGGGTTAGGGTGCGTTCAAAAAGATGATATAAAAACGGCTTATTATTCATCATTCATGACAAGTGTAAGAGCTCAAGACGGAATGGATGATGATCTAACTCCAAGTAATAATAGTGGAGGCGGTAGTTCGTCAGGAAGCACCAATTCAGCATTAAGCGGAAAAGGTGATTTTGTCTGGCCTGTTGAAAAATCAAAAGTTACCGGACAGACTGAATATGGTCCAAGCTCCGTCCCCCTCCATCAAGGCTGGCACACAGGTCTTGATATCTGGGCTAATATAGGCACACCTCTACACGCTATAGCTGATGGGGAAGTCACAATGGCAGCACCTTCAGTCGGATGTGGGCCAGCACAGATAGAAATCAGGCATGCTAATAATATCTATTCTGTATATTGTCATAACCAATCAGGAAGCGTAAAAGTTGGAGATAAGGTTAAAAAAGGACAACAAATTGGAACAGTTGGAGATGAGGGATATGCAAAAGGAACAGTTTCTCATGTTCACCTAGAAATAACAGAAGGTCAACCAATTTGGTCAGATTGGAAAGCCGGAAGAAAAAATCCTAAAGATTACATCGGAGATCTATAAATGTATAAAAAAATTAAATCTTTTTTCCTAATTTTATTGATAGTTATAGCTGGGGGAAGGAATGTCTATGCTGCAAATAAATTTGATAGGGATTTTTTCAATCTAAATGATATCATTTATTACGACGCCGGATCAGAAAAATGTATACCAGGTGGTAGTGGATCATCAAAACTCACAGGAGATGGTGTCCCTGAACAAATTTGGAATTTTTTACGAGGCCAAGGGTTTGCAGAAGAGGCAACAGCTGGAGTTATGGGTAATTTTTACGCAGAAAGTGGATATGACCCAGCCAAACTTCAAACAGGTGGTCCAGCTGCGGGTTTAGCGCAATGGGAAAGTTATTCCGAGCAATCTGGGCGATGGTTAAATATGGCAGACTATGCTAAAAGTAAGGGTAAAGATTGGACAGACCTACAATCCCAATTAGAGTGGATAATTAAAGAACTCGAGGGAGCTGACCCTACCACAGCATCTATTCTTAACTCTAGGTATGGAGGTCTGGAAGGACTAAAAAAAATGACCGATATCAAATCGGCAGTTGAAGCATTCGAGACCTCTTTTGAGCGTGCTGGAATACCTAGATGGGAGGTTCGTTATCAGGCTGCAGATGAAGCGTATGCAACATTCAAGGGGTCTACAGCTTCAGCTGCAACTGCAGTATCTTCACCCTCTTCGTCTAAAGACTATACATTCATTGGTGATTCAATAACCGTAGGAGCAAAAAGTAAGCTAGAAGCAGCATTCGAAGGCGCTAAGGTTGATGCCTACGTTGGACGAGGTATAAATTCACCAGGAAATGGTGGTGGAAGCGTATTAGATTATTTATCATCCAATAAAGATTCATTAACCAATGTAATAATCTTTAATATAGGAACAAATGATAATTTTCCCGTAGATAAAGCCAAGGAAATGTTCGAGAAAGTTAAAGATAAAAAAGTATATGTAGTAAATAATTTTGGCTTAGGCGGAAATGCTAATTTTGAAGTCATAAACGCTAATATTAAAAAAGCGATAGAAGGCTTTAGTAATATTCAAGTATTAAATTGGAAATCATACGCAGAAGCTAATGGAGGAAGAGAAAAATTATATGAAAGTGATGGCTATCATTACAATAGTACTGGAACCTCTAAGTATATAGACTTTTTGAAAGAATCTCTAACTGGAAGCAGCAGCTCAAGCTCCAATAACTGTAACGGAGGATCTAGCTTAGGAGGAAATTCTACAATATCCGAAAGAGCTGTTGAATTAGCTTGGCCTGAAAGTGAACAAAACAGAGCTTATGCATTCGAAATCTCAGACAAGCAAAGAGAAGCTCTTTCTAAAACAGGCCTAGATAGCTATGGAGAATCATGGGTTCAAAAAGGCGCAAGTTGCGATGCGTTCGTATCGATGGTTATGAGTACTACCGTAGATCCAGAGTATGTTAAAAAATGTTGTGGAGTAGCTAATCTAGCTGAATACATGAGATCTAATCCTGATAAATATGAAAAAATTGAATATAATGGAAGTACCAGCAATATGAAACCCGGTGATATTATTACAGCCGGTGCTGGTGGTGGATCTAATGCTCATATAGAAATTTATGTACAAATTAACGGTGAAGACAGGGTGGCTAATGCTGGTTGGTCTAGAACAACGGGAGTAATTGAACCAATGAATCTAAAGATAATGGAAAGTCTTGGCCCAGTAGAAGTCTGGCGCTGGAAAGGTTAAGAGTATGAATAATATTTTAAGCAATTTATCTTTTTTAAAAAATAAGTTGATTCTTTTCCCTATAATTTTTATAGCTATAGTAATAGTAGTTTTAATTAGTTGGGTATGGTTAAATCAAATCTCAGGTACTATATCATTAACTATAGCACCTCAAGATTCTAAAATTACTTTAAATAACACTATCTATTCAAACGGAGATCATCATGTTTGGCCGGGTAAATATACCCTAAAAATAGAAAAAGAAGGTTTTGAGACTAAAACGCTAGATATCAATATTAAATCAAAAGAGACTAAAAAGATAATCTTAGCACTTAATCAAATTAATGGAGATTCATGGTATAAAGATCATAAAAAAGATGATATTATCAGAAGCGGGGCAGGGTATCAAGCTATAAGCGATAAAATGAATATATTAAAGAATAACTCACCGATCGTGTCTAATCTACCATATAAAGATAATCTAAAGAACCGATTTACTATTGATTATGAAACGAATAGCGATACAACTAGAGTCGAGAAAATTAAGATTTCTATAAATACCTGCTTAAATCATAATTCAAAGTTAGATACTATCGAATTTAGAAAACAAAGTGCTCTAAATTGGCTAAATTCTCACTTGAAATCTTCAGAACAAAATAAATACAAGATAGAGGTCGTAAATCTAAATTGCATTCTCTAGTCCTCTATATTTATCCGGATGCAATTCGTCACTTCAACATCATTAGTTGAAGTGATTATTGTTTGATATTTAGAAAAATGAGCCGTTAAAAGTTTTTGACGATTTTCGTCTAGCTCAGAAAAAACATCATCTAACAAAACAACTGGTGTTTTTTCGCTCATTTCCGCTAAAAAATCTGTTTCAATAAATTTTAAAGCCAATACAAGACTACGATTTTCACCACGACTAGCTACATTTCGAGCATCTTTTTTATTAAAATTAAATTGAATATCATGTTTATGTGGACCAAAATCAGTATATCCTAAAATCCTATCACGAGAAAAATTATTATCCATAATTTTTAAAATAGCATCTTTAGAAAGCTTATCGCCTAGATAGATTATTTCTATATCATCTTTAATACCAGATATTTCAGCATAAATATCAGATATTTTAGAATTGAGATTATCGATAAATTCTATTCTTTTTGATATTATTTCAGCACCAAACTCAGCTAGCATTATATTCCAAGGGAAAAGCTCATCCCTCGTAACTATTTCTTTTTTAAGCAAATTATTTCGCTGTTTAAGAGCTTTATTATACCTAGATAGAGCAATCCTAAAGCTAGGAAAAACTTGTGCCAAGAAATGATCCATAAAATCTCGACGACGACTTGGTGAGCCACTCAGTAATCGAAGATCATCGGGTTCAAATAATACTACTGGTATTTTAGAATTGCCTGGAAGTCGAGATATTTTTTTATTATCAATTTCAAAAGTTTTTTTATGTTTTCCATTTTTACTCTCAAATTTAATTGTTCGTATTTCTCCAGAAACCATTTTTAAATCCGCCCGAAACCAATCAGATCCATCATTTTTGAGAATTTCTTTATCACTTGAGCGAAAACTTGTACCTTGAAGCAGTATATAAATTGCTTCAATCAATGAGGTTTTTCCACTTCCATTTCTACCAGAAATTAAAGTTGATCTATCTCCAATTTCAAGCATAAAATCACTATGCGATCGAAAATTCTGAACGCGGAGTTTTAATAGTTTCACTTAAGACCTAACTTTTTAGCGGCATAATTATATGAATATAATCAGGATCTTTCTGATCTTTAAGGACAGTTGGAGCAAGCTTGCCAGAAAAACCAAATTGAATATCTTCACCATTTAACGCTGAAATACCTTTTAATAAATAGTTAGAATTAAGCGTAACTTCGCCTTCACCAAAAATCTCTGCATCAGCCTCAGAAGTATTCTCACCAAATTCACTAGCGATCGAATGAATTGATAATTTAGAATTCTCTCCATCAGCATGAATAGTTATACTTCCACCAGAGTCTCGTGCGAAAAGAGCAGCTATTTTAACTACTCGCATAAAATCAGGCTTAGAAATTTCAACTTTAGTTTCAGTATCGTTAGGGATCAATCGACGATAATCGACGAATTTTCCATCTATTAATCTTGAAACAATCACGATGTCGTCAATTCTAAATTCGGCTTGATTTTCATCAATATATATCTCAATCTCCTCAGTAGAATCCGAAATAGCGCGCATCACTTCTTGAAGCGAAGATGTCGTTATGATAGCCGAAATTTCCTCATCACATTCACAAACTTTCTTCTCACTCAACCGATAACCATCGGTAGCTGCTAGATATAAATATCCTTCAAAAGTATGCCAATAAACACCTGTTAAAACAGGACGCGAAGTATCAGTGCTAGCAGTAAAAGCTGTTTGGTTAACTGCAGTTTTAAATTCATCAATACTTAAAACAATTTTCCTAGCAGAATCTCTATCAGCAATTGGAAGCTCTGGAAAATCATCAGTTGCAACACCATTAATTTTAGATTTATAGTTTCCGCTTTCAATCAATAAATGATCGCCTTCTACTTTCAAAAGAATATTTTCACGAGGCAAATTAGATATGAATTCTGATACTAATTTTGCAGGTATCGCAATTTCTCCAACTTTTTCTATCTTAGCTCCAATATTTTGAGAAATGGCAATTTCAAGATCAGTTGCTGCAATTAATAATCTTGATCCATTAGTCCGAAGTAGGACATTACTTAAAATAGGTAAGCTAGTTCGGTTACTTGCAATTTTCCCAATTATATTAAATGCCTTAGATAAATACTCCTGCTTAACAGTAAGTTCCATAAAAATTATTTTCCTTTTCTTTAAAAGTAGTGGTTATAATAATAGATCCTGTGGAAATTGTGGAAAACCACGTATTCTACTACTTAAAATTATAACATTTTTAATGTGTAAAATTCAAGTAAAACCATTTAGTAACTTTGAGGATAAAAATAAGTTTTTCCATATCTTTTAAGGAATTTAAAATAGGTCATTTTAAAATGTATAAAACAGGTTGATAAATATAACAATATAGACACAGAGTTTTGGACAATATATTTATATTTTTCCACAAGTTTTTAACACTTTTTTAAAACTTTGCATATATAATGTCAAGTATTGTTATAAAATAATATAGATTAAATACAAATATAT
>CALIJI010000007.1 GCA_938017895.1 uncultured bacterium | reverse complement strand
CTTTCCACTATGATGTCCGTAAAAATCCAACACCGTTTGAAAAACTGGATTTTGAGAAAGTCTATCCAGAAGCAGGTGCATCAGGTGGCTTTATTCACTATTGTGAGTATCCAGTTCTTCAGCAAAATCCTAAGGCCCTGGAAGCTGTCTGGGACTATGCCTATGACCGTGTCGGCTATCTAGGGACCAATACTCCGATTGATCGCTGCTACAAGTGTGATTTTGAAGGGGATTTTGAACCGACTGAGAGAGGTTTTGCTTGTCCCAACTGTGGCAATAACGACCCAAAAACAGTAGATGTTGTAAAACGAACTTGTGGCTATCTTGGAAACCCTCAAGCGCGTCCAATGGTTAACGGACGCCACAAGGAAATCGCTGCGCGTGTCAAACACATGAATGGATCAACCATTAAGTATGAAGGACGAGCCATTAGCAAATAGCGTCGAAAAAAATCGGCGCTTTTTAAATTGTCTAGATTAGCTATTTTCTTTAGAACATGATATAATCTAATTATGTATAAGAAATCTGGTTTTACTGTTATTGAAATTGTGGTATTAGTGCTTTTTTTACTGATTGCGGGTATCTTTTTCTGGATTCAGAAAGTTGAAATTAAAGATTTTGCAAATGACGAGAAACGAAAAACAGCAATCAATGCAATGTATTTTAATTTGGAAGAAGTTTTTTATAAACAAAATGGATTTTATCCGAAAACAATTAATGAGAAAAATCTAAAAGCGATGGATCCAAATTTATTCACCGATCCAAATGGGGTAGTTTTGGGCGAGCAAAATGCGGAGTATCGTTATGAGCCGACTGACTGCGACGGTGAAAAGTGTCAGCATTATACTCTTCGGGCGGATCTAGTTAAGGAAGATGATTTCGTCAAAAAATCCAAAAACTAATTAGAAAATAAAAACGGTAGTTGCAAACGACTACCGCATTTTTTTAGCAAATTCATAAATTTCATCTGTCACTGGTTGATTTTCGCGAGCTGATTCAGCGACTTCGCCCAGTATTTCTGCTGCTTTGGCTGGGTTAGTTGCAAGAGGGAAAGTGTATGTTGTTTCATCGCCTGTTGTACTCAATCGAATGGTTCCGTAGTTGAATAGATGTTGAAAAATTCCTTTTTGCGTAAAACTAATATCTTCTGCTGATTCAAGATTAATAACTTGTTTTGTTTGATCCATTAAGCCACGAACGATGATTTGAATAGCGCGCTCGTTAGTTATAACAAATCTGTTTGCTTTATAAGTCGTGTATCCGATATATCCTGCAACGAGAATTAAAACAGATAGAGGTGCGAAAATTAATGAAAGATTATTTTTTATTTCTTCAGCGATATTTAAATTATTGGGCGTAAAGCATAATAAAATCCATGATGAAACTAAAACTACAAATAAAATAAGAGATATAGAAACTACTCCTATTAAGCCAATCCAATGACGGCGAAGTGCAAGTACTACAAATTCATCATCGTCAACTGAGATGTCGGGGTATTTTTTTATAGAATCTTCGTGTCGAGCTCGAATAACTTCTGGATCGCCAGCTGGAAATTCGACGGGCATAACTGATATTGCTGGAGGAGTAGGTGGAGTTACCGATGGACCGCTTTGATAATTTTGGTTTTGTTCTTGCCGGGGCTGGGTGATTTCAGGTGTACTTTCGGCGATTCTTTTTGCGAATTTATCGCTAAGAGGTTCTTTATTCATCTTTCCATTCCTTTCTTAGATGATTATACGCTTTTTTAGTGACAACTCTACCGCGAGGGGTTCTTTGAATAAATCCAATTTGGAGTAAGAACGGCTCATAGAAATCTTCAATTGTGGCAGTTTCATCACCGGTTAAAGCGGCGATTGTATTTAATCCGATTGGTTTAGTTCCGTAATTTTCGATGATCGAATTTAGAAGGTTCCTATCGGCGGCGTCTAAGCCGAGTTCATCAATTTCTAACATAACTAAGGCTTTTTTAGTATTTAAATCATCTATAATGCCATCACCATTAACATCTGCAAAATCACGAACCCGCTTTAATATTCGGTTGGCAATTCGAGGCGTAAGACGAGCACGGGTTGAGAGCATTTGGGACGCTTCGGGAGTGATTTGACTTTCTAAGATTTGCGCTGAGCGTGTAATAATTTGTGAGATTTCTTCTGGCGTGTAAAATTCTAGCCGATAGATATGTCCGAACCGATCGCGTAGTGGGGCTGCTAGTGATCCAGTGCGGGTGGTTGCACCGATTACAGTGAAACGTGGTAAATCTAGCCGAACCGATCTGGCCGCTGGACCTTTTCCGATAATAATATCAAGTTTAAAATCTTCCATAGCTGAATAGAGAATTTCTTCCACGGCGCGAGGTAAACGATGGATTTCATCAATAAAAAGCACGTCGCCATCTTGAAGATTAGTGAGAATTGATGCTAGGTCGCCAGCTTTTTCGATAGCGGGACCAGAGGTAATTCTGATATTTGCACCCATTTCGTGAGCGATAACATTAGCCATAGTAGTCTTGCCAAGCCCTGGTGGGCCATAAAGCAAAATATGGTCAATAGGTTCGCCACGTTTTTTAGCAGCGTCGATTGCTAAGCTTAGATTCTTTTTTAGTCTTTCTTGACCGACATATTCGCTAAAAGTTTTTGGTCGCAAGTTAATTTCAACCTGTTGTTCTTGCGGTTGATCTTCGTGTATGTTTACATCTACAATTCTCTCTATTGCCATTTGTTATATTATATCACACCTCATTGTTAGACAGTGAAAAAGATATTAAATGGTGTGGGATATTTTAAATCTAAATACCTTGTTTTAAAGCTTCGCGAACTCGCTCTGAAGTTGGTGCGTCGCGCGGAATAGATTCGAGTGCCTTGGAAGCTTGTGCTAAGTTGTAGCCCAGAGCAATAAGCGCCTCAAGAGCTTCATCTGTTAAAGGAATATTATTATCATTCTTATCGAGTAATTCAAAACTAGTAGCAAGACCAACTTTATCTTTTAGATCCAAGATAACACGCCCAGCAGCTTTCGGTCCGACACCTGTTGCTTTTTGGATGAATTTTGTATTCTCGCAAGCAATGGCATTACGAACTTCTTCAGTTTCTCCTAAACTCAAAATAGCGATAGCCGCCTTGGGTCCAACACCTTGAACGGTAATTAAAAGTTCAAATAGCTTTTTTGCTGCTAAACTTGCAAAACCAAAAAGTTCCTGTGATCTATCGGTAATGTGATGGTATGTATAGAATTTAGCCTCTTCGTTAAGAACTGCCCGGTCGAATTCGCTGGTTGGTACGGTGATTTCATATCCAACTCCGTTGACATCTACGATGATATTTCCAGCGAATTTTTCAGCAATTTTTCCATAAATATGCGCAATCATGTTGTAATTATAACATAAGAATTGGCGTATTGAAAATATGATAAAAATATGATAGAGTATTATTTAATCGGTTTAAAAAACGTTGAAATCAACTTTTATCATAGATCTATATAATGGAAAGCCCCAAAAGATATACTCAATTGACAGATGTGACCGCCGAGGAAGCAAGATTATTCCTTCTCAAATCTGAAAATTATGCTAGCTTTCAGTTGCCTTATTATGTTTCATTTGATGGAGTTATTAAAGTTTCTGAGGCTATACTGAAAAATAAGGATATAAAGAGTTTGTGTAATGGTAATTCCCCGGGTTACTTTAGTGATGTAAATTATACTATTATGGCTAATAAAGGTGGTGAATTTTCGTGGCGGACGCTGCAATTAATACATCCAGTTTTATATGTTGATCTAGTAAATATTATAACGGAGCCTAAAAATTGGAGGGAAATTCAGGATTTCTTTAATCGTAGGAAGGAAACTAAGGTTGAGTGTGCGAGCATGCCGCTTGTCTCTAATACTAGCGAATCGGATCGGGCTGAGCAAGTTACTAGTTGGTGGGAAGAAGTAGAACAGAAGACACTAGCATTATCACTTGAATATAACTTTATGTATCAGACTGACATATTGGATTGTTATAGCTCTATCTATACTCATTCATTTGAGTGGGCACTTGATAAAGGTGGTAGATTGGGTGTTAAAAAAGCAAGATCATGCAAAAATAAGAAAGAATATAAAATGAAAAGTCTTGGCCAAAAAATTGATCATAGGCTAATGAATATGCATTATAGGCAGACCAATGGCATACCTCAAGGGTCTACACTAATGGATTTTTTAGCGGAAATAGTGCTTGGGGGCGTTGATATGGAACTTAATTCTACAATGCTAGAAGATGAAGACCTTAAAGGCCGATGGAATGATTTCACTATTATTCGCTATAGAGATGATTATAGGATATTATCTGTTGATGGGTATATTGGTCATAAGGTTATGAAGACTCTTAGTGATGTATTAACAAATTGGGGTTTTAAAATGAATAGTGGCAAGACATCTCAGACTAATAATATTGTACTATCAGCAGCAAAACAAGAGAAAAATGATGAGATTTTCAGAGCTCCATGTGAGTTGTCGTTCCAAAAAGAAGCAATGAGAATTTTTTTGTTATCTCAGGAATACCCTAGCTCTGGTCTGATAGCAAAAAAACTTATTAGCTACTACGATATTCTAAACGCTAAAGATGAGATTAGAAAAATAACAAGCGTTGTAGAATGTCGAGCTATTATTTCTATAATAACAATGGTTGCATATAATAATCCAAAATATATTGCACAAGCTGCGGGTATAATAGGCAAGCTAATTAGTGAGGGAAATATAGAACGGCATAAAACTATTGAAGCGATAATTAATAAGTTCTCTGGCAAACCGAATACTGATTTTGTAGACATTTGGTTGCAGAGGATAATGGACGGCGAGAAGGCAATTAATTATTCTAACAGTAAAATATCCGAAGTTATCTCTGGTAAATGTGAGTCTGGTGAATTATGGAATTCTTCATGGTTACCCGGTGAGTATCAAAGAAGACTAAATGTTAAGATCTCTACTCTAAAAGAAAAAATAGATTCTAAGGAATATAGACCAAAAATTAAACGAGAAGAGATTCAACTTTATATCAATTATTAATACTGTTAACATATGAATGTTTATGCGGTAGTTCTTACTTTTTCTGATTATTATATTGATTTTTTAATCTAAATCTGCTACAATAAACGATGAACTTTATTTGCGTAAATATGAAACTTGGTGATGTGGAGGTCGCAACAGGGAAAACCCGACCGCGAAACCGCACGAAAACCAAGTTTTAACAGTGGAAAAAGTTTCATAATATTAAACTAATGGGAGCAAAAGTGAAATGAAAACACTTCTCGGTACCAAAATTGGTATGACCCAAATCATCGGCGAAGACGGCGTTGTTACACCAATTACGCTAGTTCAAGCCGGCCCTGTAACTGTGACTCAGGTTAAAACCGTCGAAACAGACGGCTACAACGCAGTTCAAGTGGCATTTGGTGAGGGTAAGAACCTGAGCAAGGCCGTGGCTGGACATGTAAAACCAGCAGAGGTAACTCCGAAGCATCTTCGTGAGTTCCGCGTCGACGAAATTCCTGCGGATTTGAAAGTCGGCTCAAAAATTAATGTTGAAGCGTTTCAGCTTGGTGACATCGTAAATGTTACTGGCACAAGCAAAGGTAAAGGCTTTGCGGGAACAGTTAAACGCCACAACTTTAACACAAGTAAAAGCTCGCACGGTGGAAACGGAAATGTTCGCCGCGTTGGTTCGATCGGATCAATGTATCCACAAAAAGTCTTTAAAGGTAAACGAATGCCTGGCCGAATGGGTCATGACAAAGTTACTGTTAAAAACCTAGTTGTTGCTTATATTGATGTAGAAAATAATTTAATCGGACTAAAAGGAGCTGTCCCTGGACCAAAGAAAGGTCTCATAAGTATTGGAGGTAAAGCATAATGGCTGAAAAAACAACTCTTCCAAAAAGCGTTTTTGCAGTTGAAGTTCCGAATCACGAACTTTTGAAGCTTGCCTACGACGCTTATCTTGCTAACAACCGTTTAGCTTCAGCTACAACTAAACAGCGTGGTGAAGTTCGCGGTGGTGGTAAAAAACCTTGGCGTCAAAAAGGTACAGGTCGCGCACGATTTGGTTCAATTCGAAACCCAATCTGGCGAGGTGGTGGCATCGTATTTGGACCTCGAGGTAACGAAAACTATACTAAGAAAATTTCAAAAACTTCAAAACGAGTTGCTTTACGACAGGCTTTGACTTTGAAAGCTGATAAGGTTTTGGTCGCTGAAATCAAAACTAGTGGTAAAACTAAAGAAGTTGCAAAATTCTTGGAAGACAACAAACTAAACCGTCGAATCCTTATCGTTGCTGAAAAAACTGACGAATTGATTCGAGCAACAAGTAATATTAGTGAAGTTTTGTTAGTTTCACCAATGTATTTGAACGTATTCGACATCTTGAATGCAGACCACATTGTAATTGCGCCAAAAGCAATTGAAACTATCGAAAACTGGTTGGGAGGAGAAAAATAATGGCTATCAAACCTATTACTCCACGAGCAACCGAGAAAGCTTATGCTCTAACCACAGAAAAAAATGTTTACGTATTTAATGTACCGCTAACTTTGAATAAAAATCAAATTAAAGAAGCGGTAGAAAAAGAATTCGGTGTTACTGTAACTGCTGTTCGAACCATTGTTCAAGCTGGTAAAGTAAAACGAATTAACAAATCGCGCAATCCAAAGCGATATGTTGCGGGTACTACAACCCAAAAAGATATTAAGAAAGCTTATGTTTCTCTTAAAGAAGGTGATAAAATTGCTATCTTTGAAGGAGCAGAGACTGAAAATACTGAGGAGAAGAAGTAATGGCTATCAAAAAGTATAACCCAACGACTCCTGCTCGCCGAGGTATGACTACAGAAGATTATAGCGAAATTACAACTCGAAAACCGCTACGAAGTCTTCTTAAAGCTAAAAAGCAAAATGCTGGTCGAAATAACTCTGGTCGAATCACTGTTCGACACCGAGGTGGTGGCGTAAAGCGACATTACCGAATTTTGACCCATAAATTGCCGACTGGCTTGACTCTAACTGTTCGAGAAATTGAATACGATCCAAACCGAAGCGCTCGAATCGCTCGCGTTCAGGATCAAAATGATAAATTCTACTATGTTTTAGCCGACACTTCAATGTTTAAAGGTAAAATTTTCCAAACTGGTAAAAAAGATATTGAAATTGAAGCTTCAAACCGAATGCCACTTTCAGAAATTCCTGTTGGTTCATTGATTTACGCAATCGAAATCACACCAGGAAAAGGTGCGCAAATGGTTCGTTCAGCTGGTGCTAAAGCTCAGTTGATGGCTAAAGAAGGTGATTACGCACAAGTTAAATTGCCTTCAGGTGAAGTTCGAAAATTCCGATTGGAAGCAGAAGCAACTCTCGGAACAGTTGGAAACATTCAGCATCAGAACGTAAAAATCGGTTCTGCTGGTCGAAATCGCCGTAAAGGTATTCGCCCAACAGTTCGTGGTGTTGTGATGAATGCTGTAGATCACCCACACGGTGGTGGTGACGGTGGCCGACATGGAATTGGTCGTGCAACTCCACGTACACCTTGGGGTCAACCAACTCTCGGTTACAAAACTCGCCGACGCAAGAGTACTAATAAATTTATCGTGAAGAGTCGTCACGAAGCTAAGAGGAGAAAATAAATGAGTCGTTCATTGAAAAAAGGTCCGTTTATCGACTTCAAGCTTGCCAAAAAAGTAGCGGCTCTTGGAGCTGATGACCGAACAGTTATTAAAACTTGGGCGCGTGCTTGTACGATTACCCCAGAAATGGTTGGTCGAACAATCGCTGTTCACAACGGTCGTCTTCACGTTCCGGTTTATATTTCGGAGAATATGGTTGGGCACAAACTTGGTGAATTTGCGCCAACTCGAAAATTCCGCAAACACGGTGGAAAGGATAAAAAATAATGGCTACTAAAACTACCCGAGCCTACATCAAAGGTATTGGTCAAACTCCACGAAAAGTATCAATCGTGGCGAGCCTTGTTCGAGGCCGAACTGTATCTGATGCTTTAGTTATCCTTGACCATACACCACGCCGAAGTGCTTTGGCTGTTAAAAAAGCCATTCAATCGGCAGCCGCAAATGCTAAAAATAACGACAATGTTGATCCAAAAACACTTGTAATTACAACTTTGTCAGTTACTGCTGGCGCGCGGCTAAAACGCTTTAAGCCTCATATGCGAGGTATGGCGCTTCCTTTCCAGAAGAAGACTTCAAATATCTTAGTAGAAGTTTCTGGTGTTGTAAAAGAAAAGAAAGCTGTCAAAAAAGCAGAAGTTAAAAAACCTGCTGCTAAAAAAGCAGAGAAAGAGAGCAAATAATGGGACAAAAAGTCAATCCAATTAGTTTCCGTTTGCAAGCTCACAAAAACTGGGATTCACGCTGGTTTGCTTCAAAGAAAGATTTTGCTAAATTTTTAGTTGAAGATGATAAGATTCGCAAAGAAATCGAACAGCGTTTTGCATCTCGCCCAACAATTGATCGAATCGAAATCGAGCGTACAGAAAATTTGATTACAGTTTCAATTCACACTGCAAAAGCGGGTGTTGTAATTGGTCGTGGCGGTGCTGGCGTTCAAGAGTTGAAAACTAAACTTGAAAAACTAGTAAGTTTGCCAGTTCGAATTAATATTGAAGAAGTTCGTCGACCTGAACTCTCAGCCAAATTAGTTGCTGAAAATATTGCTCATCAATTGGAGCGCCGAATCAACTTCCGTCGTGCTGTAAAAATGGCACTACAAAGTACAATGCAAGCTGGCGCGAAAGGTGTTCGAATCGAAGTTGCTGGTCGTTTGAATGGTGCTGAAATGAGCCGTCGTGAGAAGTTCTCAGAGGGTTCTGTACCTCTTCATACAATTCGTGCAGATGTTAATTATCACGGCGCTCGCGCACAAACTCCAGCCGGAATTATCGGCGTAAAAGTTTGGATTAATAAAGGTGAAAGGAATAACTAATGGCTATTTTACTACCGAAGAAAACCGCTCACCGAAAAGTTCGTAAGGGTAAAAACCCTGGTCGTGCAACCCGTGGCAATACTGTTGCTTTTGGTGATTACGGATTAATGAGTCTTGAAAACGAACGAATTAACTCACGACAAATTGAATCAGCCCGAACAGCAATGACTCGCTATATCAAACGTGGCGGTCAGGTTTGGATTCGAGTTTTCCCGCATACACCTGTTACTCGCAAACCGCAAGATGTGAAAATGGGTAGCGGAAAAGGAAATCCTGAGTTTTTCGTAGCGAAAGTTAAGGCTGGAACAGTATTGTTTGAGATGAATGGGGTAAGTGAAGAGGTTGCTCGCGAAGCTATGCGACTTGCTGGTCACAAACTTCCTGTAAAAGTTAAATTCGTAAAGAAAGGTGAAATTTAATATGGCGACTACATTAACTGGTGTTGTTTCAAGCGCAAAAGCTGATAAAACTATCACCGTAACAGTTCATAGCCGTGAAACACACCCAATTTACGGCAAGCAATACACTGTTACTCGCAAATATACAGCTCATGATGAAATGAATGAAGCTGGTGAAGGTGACAAAGTTGTTATTAAAGAAACTCGACCAATTTCAAAAACCAAGAAATTTGTTTTAGCTGAAATTGTCGAAAAAGCTCGCGGTACAATCGAGCTTAAAGAGGAGGAGGCTTAATGATACAGCAAGAATCCCGACTTAAAGTAACAGATAACAGTGGCGCAAAAGAAATCCTTTGTATTCGTGTTCTAGGTGGTTCAAAACGCCGATACGCCCGTGTTGGTGATATCATCGTGGCAACTGTAAAAGACGCTAACCCAACTGGTAATATTAAAAAGAAATCAGTTGTGAAGGCTGTTGTTGTGCGAACTCGCGACCAAATTCGTCGAAAAGATGGCTCGACTATCTGTTTCGATGATAATGCGGCCGTAATTATCGCCGACGACAAAACTCCAAAAGCGACTCGCGTATTTGGTCCAGTACCACGCGAACTTCGCGATTTGGGATATAACAAAATTATCAGCTTAGCTCCGGAGGTGCTCTAATATGGCGTTAAATGGAATCGTTAAAGGTGATAATGTTGTAATTATCAGCGGAAAAGATAAAGGTGTGACTGGCGAAGTTGTAAAAGTTTTACCAAAGAAAAATGCCGTTTTGGTTGAAGGTGTTGGTAAAAAACATCGCCACGTTAAACCAAATCAATTCAATCCGCGTGGTGGAGTAAAGGATATTCATGTTCCAACTCCAGTTCATAAAGTTAAAAAAGTAGAAGCTAAAAGCGCGAAATCAAGCAAAAAAGGAGATAAATAATGGCTAAAACTACTGTTTATGTTCCTCGCTTGAAAACTCTTTACAAAGATACAATTGCTAAAGAACTCCAAAGCGAACTAGAGCTAACAAATATCCACCAAGTTCCAAAGCTTGAAAAAATCGTTGTTAGCGTCGGAACAGGTAAGAAGAAAGAAGACAAACGCTTTCAAGAAGTTGTTAAAAACACAGTTACAAAAATTACTGGTCAAGTTCCAGTAGCGCGTTTGCCTAAAAAATCAATTGCAACTTTCAAAATTCGTGGTGGAATGGGTGCACCAATTGGTTATAGTGTAACTTTGCGTGGCGATCGAATGTATGAATTTCTTGATCGTCTCGTAAACGTAGCTTTACCTCGCGTGCGTGATTTCCATGGTGTCGGAGCAAAAGGTTTCGACAAAGGTGGAAATTACAATTTGGGAATTTTAGAACAATCTGTTTTCCCAGAACTAACTTTTGAAGAAACTCAAATTCTTCATGGTCTGCAAGTAACTTTCGTGATTAAAAATGAAGGTGAAGCTCACAGTCGAGCGTTGCTTGAAAAATTCGGAATTCCATTTGAGAAGAAAGGAAAAGCGTAAATGGCTAAAAAATCAATGATTGCAAAAGACTTGAAGCGCAAAAAAATGATTGAAAAATATGCTGCAAAACGCGCCGAATTGAAAGCTGCTGGCGACCAAGAGGGTCTTCAAAAGCTTCCACGCAATTCAAGTCCAACACGACTAAAAAACCGCGATAACTTTGATGGTCGACCACGCGGTTATATGCGACGATTTGGTATGAGCCGAATCACTTTCCGCATTAAAGCCTCAAAGGGTGAAATCCCAGGCGTAACAAAAAGTAGTTGGTAAGAAGGAAGGAGAGACTATGTCATTACAATCAACTGACCCAATCGCCGACCTTCTAACTCGCATTCGAAATGCGGCAATGGTTGGCAAAAATGAAATTCGTGTTCCGAGCTCAAAGCTTAAAAAAGTTGTGGCAGAAGAACTTGCAAAGGCTAATTATATCGAATCTGTTAAGGTTGAATCAGCAAAACCTCGTGACATCTTGGTAGTTAAAATTACCAAAGATGGCGAAGTTGCTCGGTTTAATGAACTAACTCGAATGAGTAAGCCAGGACGCCGAATGTATGTTGGTGTAGAGGAAATCCCACGTGTTAAAAGCGGTCGCGGAATGGTGCTACTCTCAACATCAAAAGGTGTTATGAACGGTTTTGAAGCCAAGAAACAACGACTTGGTGGCGAATTACTACTTAAGGTTTGGTAATTAAACCTAAAAGGTAGATTTTAAAAACAGACTTTCATTATGGAAGTCTGTTTTTATATGCTTAAAAAATGTTGGAATAGCGGTATATAATAGACAGTAAAACCTTTATAAGTATATTATTAGACAATAATATTCGTGTATGCATTTTTAATTGAACGCGCTTAATTAATTTAAAAAAAGGTATTTACTACGCTTTAATGAGTTACAGTATTTTCCTATGACATAACCTACAAGCCATTCATTGCGTAATATTTTCTCGAGGCAATAAAAAATACCCACCTGTATATGGTGGATATTTTATATAATTTATTGATGTTTTACTCGATTAAGCTTTATACTTTCTTAATCTATCGACGGTTATAATAGTTAGTAAAACTCCCGCTACTACCATTGTGATATTCATGATACTCTTGAACACTCCAGTGTTTGGCGCTGAAATTTTAGTTGTATCTTTATAGATATACGAGATGATAGTTTCTTTACTACTGACGAATCCTTTAGCAGAACCTTCGGTGCGTTGTAGTTTGTATGTACGACCATTTATTTCTAGCGTATCTACAGGAGATGATTCGAATGGATCACCTATCTGAAACCCTGAACCCTTGAGGATATTGTCAGGTTTAATTGACTTTCCGTTTTCATCGAGGAATTTCTCAATAACTTTTTCACCTTTCTTTGGCTTATATGTAAAGATAATTGTTTGATCACTATCTTTAACTTTTCCAATTTCAGGAGCTGACTTTTCGGATAGTTTTTCGAATACGTATACTAGACCATCTTTGGTAATCTCTTTTGGTGGGTTGTAAGAATAGCTCGTACCAACTTGAGTGTTGGGCTTCTGGACTTCTTCGGTACTTTTAATTTCTTTACCGTCTTGGCCTACGAATTTAGCCTCTACTTTTCCACCTTTCTTAGGAGAATATTTAACTTCAAGATTCTGAGACTTATCTGAAATTTTTCCAGTAATTTCTTTAGCCTGAGACTTTATAGTATAAACTAGACCTTTATCGTCCGTAATCTCTTTTGGCGGGTTATACTTGTAAGGGGTTCCAATTTGATCGCCGTCTTTATGAATAGTTGACGAGCTATTAATAGGCGAATTGTTATTCTCATTTATAAAGTTAACAGTTACACCCTTACCAGCTTTCGATTTATATTGATATACGACTTCTTTTGATATGCTATCAACTTTGCCTGATTTAGTTCCGGATACTATTTTATCAAATATGTAAACCAATCCTGCGTTGCTGGTTATTTCAGTATCTGGCTCGTCATCATAATCGGTACCGACAGGAGTGTTGGTATTTTTAATAACCTTTGAGTTTTTAATGGTCTGATTATTTTGATCCACGTAACGTGCCACAATTTGACCACCTTTTTTAGGTATATACCCATATATAATAGTTTGTTCGTTGTCGGATACTCGGCCATTTTGTGGGGCAGAGTTAGGGAGAAGAGAACTAAATACATATGTTATGCCGTTATGGACGATTTCAGGTTTAGGTGTGCTTGAGTAAGTCGAACCAGATTGAGGATTCTTTGGTGTTACTGTCTCCGTTAGAACAGTTTCATTAGAGCTAACAATTTTTGAGACCGCATTAACTGGTTTTCCTATTTTTGGCGAATATTCAAAGACTACAGTTTGCGGATCAGATGAGACTCTTCCATTTTGAGGAGCGCCAGAATTCGAAACTTGTTTGTAAACATATTTCAAGCCATTATGCTCTATCTCTGGTTTTGGAGTTGCTGAATATTCAGTTCCAACTTGAGTTTTGTCTGCCTTTATAGTTTCAGATGGGCTGATTTCTTGATCTGTACCAGACTTAACAAACTTAGCCTCTACTTTTCCGCCTTCTTTTGGTTTATATATGTATTTAACTATATGCGCCCGTGATCCATCTATACTATATAGTTTATCAATTCCCATAGTTCCTTTTTCTGGAGAGGAGTCATCTGCTAATTTATCAAAAGTATAAACTAGATTATTGTGGGTGATTTCTTTTGGTTTGTTGGTATATTCATACGGTTCACCATACAGCGCGTGATGTTTAATAACACTACGGGTTGCAATATCGTTACCTTTGTCGTCTAGATAGTAAGTAAATGCTGTTGTGCGTCGTCTTTGTATGCCAGCATTTCTAATTACAAGAGGGTCTTTTCCTGGTATAAACTCCACGGTCTTAATTTTACCATCGCGTTCTTCGGTAGCATGGTTAGCTTTTGGGTCGTTGGGATCACCCCCTCCATGCCTTACACTTTCGTAAGTTACATCCTTTAAGTCATTGCGAACAAATTGGATATATCTTGGCTCAGTGGAGTATTTGGCTATAAGTGAATAGTGGCCTTTTTCGTCTGTTTTAGTCGAAGATATTACACTACCACTTTGGTCTACTAGATTAACGGTGTAACCTTGGATTGGTTCATCCTTCCATTTATATGGTGAATTAGGGTTATGATCATTAAAGTATGGCTTTGGGGTGTCGGGATCGTAAATATGATCCAGATTCACATCTTCAAATGCGAAGCCTTCAACTGTAGTATCATAGTTAACCTGAGCTGTAACTGGATTTGATTCTACCATATTGCCTCGAGGGCTAATAGATACGCCCGCGGTATTGATAGCTTGGTCATTATTTTTTGCGTTTTCAGGCGTTTGAGCTGTAAAGGTAAAATGAATAGCAGTTTGTGATGGTATAGAAAAGCCTTTATTTTGCTCAATCTTGATCATTCTAACCTGAGACCAATCTGTGATCTTAGATTTATCAACGAAATTTTTGTTCCACGACACACTATGGAGTTTACCTGGCTCACTTGTAGAATACTTAATAGTAAAACCTTCATGTTCACTGAGAGGACCAGTTAGAGTAACGGGGATTTTACTACCACGCATTTCTTGATATCCACCATTTGTCTCTACAATTTTTCTATCACGAGCGTATGGGAGAACATCAAGAACTCGAGAAGTTGGGAGAGGGCGGTCAAAGAAGTTTATGATTGATATTCGATAATCAACTTTATGTCCAGGATTAATTCCTCCCACAAAATTAGAGAAATCAGCTTCTTGATGTTTGCTAATATATTTTTTGATAGCGACTAATTTAGGCTTCGACACTACAAAAGATGTTGAAGAGCGAGCTATATTAGTAGAGCTAGTACTGCCGTCATCATCAAAATCGAGGTCATCTAAACCATCTCCGTAGTATGCAGAATCTTCTTTATCCCATGTAGTGATAAAATCTATATCATATTTTTCGTTAGGAGTGACTTCTTCTACTTTCAGAAGGTCGCCAACTCCTTTTTGGAACGATAAGGATTTTATTATTTTATCATTTATCCTAAGTAGTTGCTTGTGGCTGTTTTTGTAGTTTTTAGTTACCGAACAATCACCGTTTTTAATACATTTTTTTGCTATATCGCTCAAACCAATTTCATCCGAAAATAACAAAGCATATTTAGGGTTTCTTAATTCTAAACTCTCATAATCGCTAGCACCTGGTTTTTCATTCGGTCGGTCTTTCTCTGCATACGAAAGGAATAGCCGTTCAAAATGAGGACTTCTGCCTTGGAGAGTAACGATACTATCTGAATTTTTAACCTCTATAAAATTTTTAACCTTTGTCTTGATATTTTCTAGGTATGCTAAACCACGATATTCTACGTCGGGATCAGTAGGATTAACATTTAAGCTTGCCGTATTTACTGATGTATAGATAGTGTTCGGCTGAATACTATTTTTAGTTTTTTCTAGATCGATAAACTTAGTGTATGCCGAAATAACGAATTTTCCTTCATGATTTAAATCTATATGATCAACTGGCACTTTAGTATTGTTCGGGAATTGAACTCTGAAGCCACTAGTATTTGGTGGCATTTTAATGTTGTAATTACTTTTTGTTAGTTGCCCGACTTTCTGTTCCTTGCCGTCAACCGTTGCAAATACATCAGCATGAGAGATTCCTAGCTTATCAAATAGGTCAAAATCTTGCGGCTGGAACAATATATGATCTATATATTGGTTTTTATCCTTAAGAGAATCTTTTATATAGTTTATAGGCACTGAAGTATAGTCGATATTTTTTATTGAAGTAGATATATCCCAATAAAGCCCATTTGATTGGTCTGATTTTATATTATTTATGTTATATATTGTTTTAGGACCTTTTACTCCGTCTATTTCTTCTTCTGTAATTCTTTCTTTTACGGCGCTAGATCTTACAGTATATGCTCTTTTACTTATACCTATAGTTGAGCCTTCTGGTCTATAGAATGCATTAGGTGTATAGCTGTCTTGTATATTTTCTGTGAAAGGCGCATCGTTTTCGAATCTAGATACGACAGTTGCTTTAACGATGGCAGGTTTACCCAATATAGATGAAGGAGTGTTAGCATCGTACCTTAATTTAATGTAGGGTTGGTTATTCCTATCATAAAATTTTTCTGTTTGAATATATGTAGCAGTTCTTGTTGTTTGGTCAAAAGACCAACCTTCGTTTATAGAGTTAGGCGATAAATAAGTGTATTCTGGTAGAACGACCTTATATTCTAGCGATTGTAGTTTCAGCGTACCTACTTTATCTCGACTATTCAAATATTGTGTTTGTATTAATAAATTAACATGATCTCTAGTCGTATAGTAGGAAGTATCTATATCGGTTTTCTCTTTATTCTTATACCTGGCTATAAATTTTTCTTTGCTACCAACAACAGTCAAAGAACTATTGGTATTGCCACTAACTTTTAGCGTATTTAAAACTTTGCTTTGTCGACTCAAGATTTTATTATCTTTATCGTAGAGTTCATGCACGATTTCCGCTTTATAGTCTCGTGGAGTATCTGGATTCTTGAATTTAAAAACATAATTTATAGAGTTAATCGACCCAATAGGAAGGGTTTTATAGTTAGCTCTGTATATATAATTGTCGTTGTCTTCGGATATATTTTCTGAAGAAACCGCCGAAGTTGCAGCCATCGATGGCTTATTGTCAAGATATTTCTTTGGTATTTTTATTAGAAGGTAAGAGTCGTCGTAAGATTTAGACACACGACCGCTAGAAACCTCTATGCGAGATTCCATAGCTATTTTTTCACCGGAAAGAAACTCGGTTTTTTCGCCGCCATCTTCTTTCTTTGATACCATCTCCATGAATGTCTTAATATTGTTTACAAAATCTCCATTCTGCGCTTGAGCCAGTTTCAATAGTGTTCCGCCAGCTAATAGCATAAATAAAAATGCTGTTAAAATAGCAATTTTTTTTGATTTACCACGTTTAAAATCAAAAAAGCGTTGCTTTACGATTCCTTTTCTCATTCTCCTCCTAAATATTTATCATAAGAATTATAGCACAAGCATAATAAAAATAAAAGTTTTCATATTAAAAGCCCTATCGTGGATAGGACTTTATTTATTTTTTTCTATGTGGTTAGATATATAGACCACCTTGATTTTCTTTAAAAAATCTGTGTTGTTAATGGTATAGTGAAATGTTATGCGTAGACCTATTTCTGGTACGGATAGTACAATCTGATTGTTACTTTCAAAAACAATAGAGAAAGAAATATCTGTGATACTAATTACTCTATTAGCGATATTTGCTTTCAGAGCCTCTATTGTGCGAAAGTTTCTGCCATTTAGATAGCTAACTTTTACTATTAAATTTTCTAGACGCTTTTCTAGTGCCATAAAACACCACCTCCTATGTTCGAGAAAGAGAATTTTAGCTCTTACTATGAGGGATATTATAGTATATTTTGGGAGATATAGAAATAGTGATTTTTATATTTGCGAAAGGTTTGGTTGATAAAAATATTTAACTCACTAATAAAATATGCTAAACTTTAAGAATGTTAAAAAATACTGCTCCAGATAAGTTAAACGAAAAAGGGAGCGCTAAAAATTTAATTCGGGAATCTTGGGAAAACATTTATCGTAATAAATTCAGTTTTTTGATTGGCGCGTCTATACTTCATTTCTTAATTACTAGCATTGGTCTAAATGCGCTATTTTTGATTTTTAAAGCGGCTTTATTTTTAACTCGGCAGCCTAGTCTTAATAAAGATAATTTTTATACTATTTTAACTAATCCGTTTGGATTTAGTATGGCGATTATATATATTTTAGTAGTTGCTTTTTTGACATTTATTGAATTTTCTATTTTGATCACTATGATAAATTCTCGCCGAAAGGGTAACCCTATGGTTGTGAGAGAAGTTTTGAAAACTTCTTTTGTAAATCTGCGTTCTCTATTGGGGGTTCAATTTATATTTTTTTTGATATATTTTATTATGATGGTTCCTTTAGAGAATCTAGGCCTGTCGTCAACTATTACCGAAAAATTATATATACCAAGCTTTATCACTGGAGAAATATCCAAAACAACGTTAGGTGAGTTAAGCTATTTTTGTTTGATGGTGGGATTATTTTATTTTAATTTTAGGCTAATATTTACATTACCTTTATCTATTTTGAATAAAAAGACATTAGCGGAAAACTTAAAAATTAGCTGGAAGATAACCCGTAAGCATAAGTTGAAGCTTCTAATAGGTTTTGCTGTTTTCGAAGCTATTTTTGCTGTTATTGGTTTAGTAGTGGTGCTGGTAGCCACAGTTAGCTGTAATTTCATAGATAAGGATGGAGGAAATTTAATTGTCCAAACCGTGTTTTATTCGGTTATTGATGGTGTTATTTTTGCTTTTGCCGTGATGACAAAGATTGCGATAATTAATATGTTATTGATTATTCAGGAGGAAGAAAGTGTCGTGTTGAATACTGTGGTTGGCGAGACAAATGAAGAACAAAAACGACGATCGCGAATCCTTAGTCTGATGATAACTATTTTTATCTTAGGGGCAATTATTGTAAATGGTAGTCATATTTATCATCGCAAATATAATGAACGAATTTCCTTAATTGCACATAGAGGTGATATTTATGGGGGTGTAGAAAATTCTCTAGAGGCGCTTAAATCAGCAGCACAAAAGGGCGCAAAATTTGTCGAAATGGACATTCAATTAACACGCGATGGTCATTTTGTAGTTGTTCATGATTATAATTTAGGGAGATTAGCCGGCGAGTATCGAGAGGTTAAAGATATGACTTTGGCAGAAATTCGACAACTTACGACACGAGCTGGTAGTTTTGAAAGTAAAATTCCTACTTTTGAAGAGTATGCTATAGAAGCTAAAAAACTGGGGGTTAACCTATTTATAGAATTAAAGCCTAACCCACGAGATAATAGGGACTACGCTGATCTATTTGTTCATAAGATGCGAGAACTAAAAATTGAGCGTAGATTTAAAGCTATGTCTTTGAATATGAATTTAATTCGTCGAATTGAAGCTATTGCTCCAGAGATTGAAACAGGATTCGTTATTCCGTTGCAGATTGGTGATTTTGATAATTCTAAGGTTGATTTCTATGCGATTGAAGATTTTTCTTATAATCCGATCCTTGTTGAAAATGCGCATAAAAATGGGCGCAAAATATTTGTCTGGACAATAAATAATGAAAATCGAATTACCAAATATCTTCAATCGCCGGTAGATGGGATTATTACAGATGAACTTGATGAATTTACTCGTATCAGCAATAGTTTAAAACGTCGTAAAGACACCTACTTTGAAAGATTATTGAGAGTATTTTTCTAAAAATCATAAGTTTTTCTATTGAAAAAAAGTTGATGATATGATAAAATTATTTAGTTAATATTAAATTGCGAGTGAAATTTGGGAGATTTTGCGCCTCATTTCGAAAGGAATGACCAGCACGAAGCAAACAAACACTCTTTAAATGAAAGGAAAAGTTCAATGAGTCGAATCGGAAAACTACCTATTGAGGTTCCGGCTGGTGTGACAATCACGATTGACGAGAACGAGATTTCAGTTAAAGGCGCTAAAGGCGAACTAACTGTGCCTCATTTGTCAGATGTAACTGTCGAACTTGACGGCACAACTTTGAAGGTTGTTCGAAAAAATGACGAACGAGTAGCGCGAGCACAACACGGCTTGCAACGAGCTCTTTTGAATAATGCTGTTATTGGTGTAACAAAAGGCTTTGAGAAAAAATTAGAGGTTAATGGCGTCGGTTTCCGTGTGCAAACTAATAACCCACAAGAGCTTGAAATGCAACTTGGTTTCTCACATCCTGTGATTTATAAAGCGAAAGAAGGAATTACTCTTTCTAACGACAAAATGGTTATTACGGTTGCGGGAATTGATAAACAAGCCGTTGGTCAAGCTGCGGCAGAAATCCGTGCTTTGAAGAAACCTGAACCATATAAAGGTAAAGGTATTAAATATGTTGACGAAGTTATCTTGCGTAAGGCAGGAAAGGCAGGTAAATAATGTCTAAAGCATTAGTGCATAAAATCGCAAACAAGAATTTGCGAAAAAACCGCGTTCGTTCAAAAGTTTCAGGAACTGCTGAACGACCACGTCTAACGGTTACGATTAGCAATCTTCATGTTTCGGCGCAAATCATTGATGATGTGGCGCAAAAGACTTTGGTTGCAGCAACAACCGTTGGCTCAAAAGCAAAAGGAACTAAAACTGAACTTGCTGCTAAAATTGGTGCTGAAATCGCCAAAAAAGCTAAAAAAGCAAAAATCTCAACAGTCGTATTTGATCGAAACGGTCGACGATATGCTGGACGACTTTCTGCTTTGGCTGATGCAGCTCGCAAGGAAGGATTGGAGTTTTAATTATGGCAGAAGCTCAGAAAACTCAAGCAACTAACAACCGCCGAGGTGGAAATAACCGTGGACGCAATAGCGATCGTCGAAGTAACCGTCGAAATGATGTTCGCGAAGAAAAACAGTTCGAAGAATTAGTTATCAATATCGACCGTGTTTCTCGAGTGGTTAAAGGTGGTCGTCGCTTCCGATTTAAAGCATTGGTAGTCGTCGGTGACAAAAAAACTAAAGTTGGTGTTGGTGTAGCAAAAGGTCAAGATGTGACTGCAGCTATCGCTAAAGCTACAAATGTTGCCAAGAAGAATATGATCGAAATCTCTCTTGAGGGAGATACAATTCCACACGAAGTTGAAAAGAAGGTAACTGGTGCACACGTTCTTTTGAAGCCTGCTGCCCCTGGTACTGGTATTATCGCTGGTGGTGTAGTTCGACAAATTATTGGTGTAACTGGCGTTCGAAACATGCTTTCAAAATCGCTCGGCTCAACCAATAAAGTCAACATCGCTTATGCAACAATTGATGCGCTAAAAAGCCTTGTTCCGAAAGACCAATGGCTAAATGCACCAAAAGCTAAAAAGGAGAGTAAGTAATGAAATACAATGAACTCCAAGTTGAAGCAAATCGAAAGAAGATTCGCGTTGGTCGCGGTATCTCGGCTGGTCGAGGTAAGACTGCTGGTCGCGGAACTAAAGGTCAAGGTGCTCGAACTGGTAAGAAACTTCGCGCAACTTTTCAGGGTGGTCAAAATCCACTAGTTCAATCAACTCCAAAAACACGTGGATTTAAATCACTTCGCAAGCCTGCGCAAATTGTTTATCTTGATCATTTAAATGACTTAGCTGGTGAAGTTGATAATTTTCGACTATTTGAAGAAGGTTATATCGCAACGCCTTTCCATAAGGTTAAAGTGATTGCTCGCGGTGAATTGAATGAAAAAGTTATCTTGAAAGTTCAAGCCGCTTCAAAATCAGTAGTTGAAGCTATCGAAAAGGCTGGTGGTAAATTCGAAAAAACCCCAACTCCGTTGAAAGTTTCAGTAAAAGAAGATAAATAGTATTTATTGAAAAACAAAACAGTCCTTGTGGAGGGCTGTTTTATTTTAGCTCTTAATATAGAGTTTTAAAAGGTTGCTATTTATGCTAAAATAGTCCTAGTGTTTAAAATATCAAATATACTGAGAGGAGCTACGAGTTAATGGATTTTTTTGAGTTATTGAAGGTGATGATTGTTAGCCTGATTGAGGGAATTACAGAATGGTTGCCGATTTCCTCGACTGGACATATGGTTTTGGCGGATGAGTTTGTTCGTTTGAGTTTTTCACCAGCTTTTCGCGATTTGTTTTTGGTAGTGATTCAATTGGGGGCTATTTTGGCGGTCATGGTATTATATTTCTCCAAGTTAAATCCATTAAGTCCTTCGAAAAGCCGTTATGAACGTGAAAAAACATGGAGTCTGTGGGGTAAGGTAATGATTGGTTGTATACCGGCAGTAGTGGCGGGGTTGCTTTTTGATGATATGATAGAAAAACTACTCCAAAATAATAAACTAAATGGTTTAGTGATCGGCGTGATGCTGGCTGTGGTTGGTGTAATTTTTATTTGGGTAGAGAAGCTTTTAGCTCAACAAAAAATCAAAATTCATACTAAAACAGTTGAAGAAATCTCGATAAAAGACGCTCTGAAGGTCGGTCTTTGTCAGATTTTGGCGTTGATTCCAGGGACTTCTCGATCGGGATCAACGATTATTGGCGGATTATTAAGCGGATTATCTCGTGAAGCGGTTACGGAGTTTACTTTCTTTATGGGTGTGCCTATTATGTTCGGTGCAAGTTTATTGAAAATTATTAAATTTAAAAGTACTATTTCCTTAGTTGAATGGGAATATTTAATTTTTGCAATGGTGGCAACTTTTATCATTTCAATGTTTGCTATTAAATTTATTATAAGCTACATTAAAAAGAATGACTTTAAAGTTTTTGGTTGGTATCGAGTCGTTTTAGGATTGGCTGTAATAATTTACTTCCTGGCTAAATAGTAATTAAGGCTTTTTTTGAAGACTAATATATGGTAAAATATAGATTATGAATTGGAAGAATATATTTAAATCACTTAAAAATAAAGATATGCGCAACCGTGTATTGGGTGTGATTGGGTTGTTGGTGCTTTATCGTTTTTTGGCGCACGTACCAGTTCCGCTTGCAAACCCTACTGAACTAAAAGATGTTGTGGCTAACGCAATTAACTCAACCGATCTTGGCGGATTCATTAATCTATTGACAGGCGGTTCTTTAACTAGCTTTTCGATTATGCTGGTAGGTCTTTCGCCATTTATTACTGCCTCAATCATTACCCAACTTATGACTAAAGCGATACCTTCGCTAGAAGAACTGAGCAATGATGGTGAATCTGGCCGACAGAAGATCAATCAATGGACACGAGTTTTGACAATTCCTCTAGCTATTGTTCAGTCTGTTGCTTATATATTTATTCTTCAAAATACTGTTTTATCACATAACACGACTGTTTTTGCTGGAATGTCTTCGATGGACTGGGTTGTAGCTGTGACTGCTATGACAGCAGGGGCGATTTTAGCGATGTGGATTGGTGAAATCATCACCGAAAAAGGTGTTGGTAATGGTATTTCGCTACTTATTTTTGCTGGAATTATTTCGCAGCTTCCAACAACGCTTGCTACTTTGCTAGCGTCAATAACTGATGTAAAAACTTATGGCGCGCTAAATGTATTTGGTTGGTTTACATTACCTATCAATCCTGTTGTAGCTGGTATTGGTGCAATTATGATTTTTGCTGGAATTATTCTTCTGTATATTCTTGTTAAAATTAACGAAGCTCAACGAGTAATTATAATTAATTATGCTAAGCGTGTTCATGGAAACTCAGCTTATGGTGGGATTAAAAGTATTCTGCCAGTTAAAATGATTGTGGCTGGTGTTATTCCTGTGATCTTTGCGGTTTCATTTTTGAGCTTGCCTGCTTTTGTTGGGCAAATTATGAAAACCTCACATATCAATACTGGTCTAGCTGATAAATTAATCACTTGGTTTCAAGCACCAAATCAAGGCAACTTTAAGGGTGATACTTGGGAAGCATTTATTTACCCGGCTGCTTATTTCTTGCTTATTGTGATGTTTACGTATTTTTATACATCAATTGTATTTAACTCAAATGAAATTGCTGATAATCTTCAGAAGCAGGGTGGTTTTATTGAAGGGGTTCGACCTGGCGTTTCTACGGCGGAATACTTAAATAAAATCGTAAATCGTTTGAATCTATTTGGCGCTTTAGCTCTTGGATTTATCGCCTTGATGCCTTTTGTGGCGGATTACCTACTTTATAACTTAGCATCAATTCAGAATTCAAATCTTTCAATTGGTGGAACTGGAATGTTAATCGTCGTAACGGTTGCTCTTGAAACTTTGCGTCAAGTAAATTCTCGTGCTTTGATGGTGACTTACGATCAGTATGAATAAAATATCTGTTAAAAATAAACCAAATAAATATCGTAAGATTACTTCTATCTTGTTAATTATTGCATGGCTCGTATTAGCTGGATACGTTGGATTTTATTTTTGGCAAAAGATAAACCATAAGCCGGGTATAACTACAATCACTCATAGCGATGGCACTGTAACTAAAGTTGATGAAACTCCAGTAACTGAGCAAAAAAAACAGGAATATGTTGTTCCTGCTGACCAGCCTAGGTATCTTTCCGTTGAAGATCTGGGTATATCTAATGCACGGATCACTAAGATTGGCTTAGTGGGAAAAACTAATCAGTTGGATGCTCCTATTTCGATTTATGATGCCGGATGGTATGCATCTAGTGCAAAGCCTGGTGCTGGCTCTGGAGCTGTTTTAGTGGACGGACATAATGGGGGGCCTAATTATGACGGTATTTTTAAGCGATTAGGCTCTCTTAGGAAAGGCGCCAAGATAACTATCGAGCGTGGCGACGGTAATAAATTTACTTATCAAGTTATCGATAATCGTGAAATGCTAGTATCAGAAATTAACGATCCTAACAATAAATATGGTATGTCGACTATGCTCAATTCAATAGATCCTTCAAAAGAAGGTCTAAATATTATTACTTGTGTTGGCGATTGGCTACAAAATTCACAAACTTTTAATAAACGTGTAATGCTTCGTGCAGTTAGAATTAATTAGCTTGAGGAGTATTATTGAAAATTGTCGAAATATTGTGCGGCGAATTCCTAGACTATATTATATTTAAGCGCTTGAGAAGAATTCGGGCGTTTTTTTAATTTTATGGAACTTTTTTTGTTGCTTTTTTATAAAAAATAGTATATAATAGAACAGATTTATGGCTCAAAAGGAAGTAATCAAACTTGAAGGGAAAATCGTGGAGGCGCTGCCTAACACGCAGTTTAGAGTTGAACTTCAAAATGGGCATACAATCATCGCCCATATTAGCGGAAAGATGCGCAAGCATTATATTCGTCTAGTTCCGGGTGATCGAGTGGAAGTAGAGTTGACACCTTACGATCTTACTAAGGGCAGAATCAGCTTCCGCTTGAGAGACGATAAGCGACCTGACCAAAGTCAAGTTGCTGGCAAGCGAAAATAATGAATTTATATCAGTCGCTCTTAGCGGCGGTATTGTTGTTTTTCGGAGCTTGCAGATAATATCAACCTAAAGGATAAGGAGTTTTTATACACTTATGAAAGTTCGTGCGAGTGTTAAAAAAATCAGTCCAGATGACAAGATTGTCCGCCGAAAAGGACGCCTTTATGTCATCAATAAGAAAAAACCTAAGAATAAGCAAAGGCAGGGTTAAGTATGGCTCGAATCGCAGGGGTAACCATCCCAGCAGAAAAGCAAGTTTGGATCGCTCTTACTTACATTTACGGTATTGGCGAAACTACTTCGCGAACCATCCTTGCGGCGGCTAAAATTGAGCCGACCACTCGGGTGAAAGATCTCACCGAGGCTGAAGAACAAAAGCTACGTGAAATTATCGACAATAATTACACTGTAGAGGGTGATCTGCAACGCCTCGTATCAAATAATATCAAACGTCTAAAAGACATTAACACCTATAAAGGTATGCGCCACAAATCAGGCTTGCCTGTAAACGGTCAGCGCACACGAACGAACGCACGAACTCGAAAGGGTCGCGCAATCGCCGTTGGTGGAGCACAACCAAAAGCAGCAAGTAAGACTTGATCTAAGAAAGGGATAGAAATATGGCAGAAAAAGTTAGTCGTAAAAAACAGCGCCGATCTGTTCCATCAGGTCAAATGCACATTCAAGCTACTTTCAATAATACAATTATCACTTTTTCCGATAAAAAAGGTAACGTATTGACAGCAGCTAGTGCGGGTGCGTGTGGCTTCCGTGGAAGCAAAAAAGGTACTGCGTACGCAGCGCAGGTTGCTACCGAAAAAGCAGCTGAAAATGCACAGACTCTTTATGGTCTAAAATCAGTAGATGTTTTTGTGAAGGGTGTAGGCCTTGGTCGCGATTCTGCGATCCGCTCACTATCAAACTTGAATATCGCTGTAGAAAGTATTAAAGATGTGACTGGCGTCCCTCATGGTGGCGTTCGTCCAAAGAAAGCAAGGAGGGCTTAATTTATGGCACGAGATAGATCTCCGATTGTTAAACAATCACGCCGCGAAGGCTATGCCCTTCATCCAAAAGCTGTCAAAATTATGGCACGCAAAAGCGGAATTCCTGGTCAGCATTCAGGAAGTCGTCAGGGAAAACCAAGCTTGTACTCAGTTCAGTTGCGCGAGAAACAAAAAGTTCGCCGACTTTACGGATTGCTTGAAAAACAATTTGCTCGCTTAATGAAAGAAGCTTCACGTCGAGATGGTCTAGCTGGTGAAAACCTTCTACAACTTCTTGAATTGCGACTTGATAATGTAATTTATCGTGCAGGCTTTGCAACTAGTCGTCGACAGGCTCGACAATTGGTAAGTCACGGTCATTTTATGCTTAATGGTCGTCGGGTGGACATTCCATCGATTCGCGTTAAAGCTGAAGATGAAATCGTAGTTCGACCAAAAAGTCAAAAATCAGGCTATTTCTCAAATCTTGAGAATGTAGTAGTAGACGCAAATCAACCAACTTTGAGCTGGTTAAAATCAGACAGCAAAAAGATGACAGTTAAAGTTACTGGCCTTCCAAAACGAGAAGAAGCGGAAGCCGGAATAAATGAACAGCTAATCGTTGAGTACTACTCACGATAAGGGTAAGGAGCTAAAGTTTATATGTCAAAATTAATTCATAATCCAGCGCTTGCTGAAATTCAGGATATTAGCGAAACAGCTGCAACTTTTGTAGTTAAACCGCTTGAACCTGGCTACGGCAATACGCTCGGCAACAGTTTGCGTCGTGTTTTACTCTCAAGTATTAACGGTGCAGCAATTGTTGCGTTTAAGATTGAAGGCGTTAGCCATGAATTTACTACAGTCGATGGAGTAAAAGAAGATGTGGTTGATATCATGCTTAATCTTAAAAATATTAAATTTAAAGCTCATACTGATGAGCCAGTAGAACTACGACTTGAAAAATCTGGCGCAGGAATTATTACTGCTGCTGATATTGAAGCTAATGCTGATATGGAAGTTGTAAATCCAGATCAAATTATAGCAACTATTGATGATGATAAAACAAAGGTCGTTATGAACTTTGTTGTTGAGTCCGGACATGGCTACAAAACTATCGAAAGCGCAAGCGAAGATAGGCTCCATAGTGATATGATCGCCTTAGATGCAATTTTCAGTCCAGTTTTGCGAGTTCGTTATAAAGTTGATAATACTCGTGTTGGTCAGAATTCAAATCTTGACCGCCTTGATATTACTATTGAGACTGATGGTTCAATTACTCCTCGCGAGGCTTTTGAACAAGCGGCTGCAATTTTAGTAAATCAATATTCAGCTCTTGCTGGATCTACTGAAATGCAAGCTGCTCCAGCTCTTGGCGAAGAAGATGACGAAGGGGCTAGTGAGCTTCTTGCGTTAATCGAAGATTTAAACTTAACAGCTCGAACAACAAATGCGCTTGTTAATAACAACATTCGCACTGTTCACGATTTGATTAACCTTACCGAACAAGATTTGCGTGAACTTAAAGGCTTTGGAAGCAAAGCTCTTGATGAAGTAAAAGATAAAATAGCGGAGTTAGAATTATAATATGCACCGACATGGATATAAAGGGCGAAAATTTGGTCGTGAACGCGACCAGCGCCGTGCGCTCCTCAAAGGCTTAGCGACTTCGTTAGTCATTAATGGTAAAATTGAAACTACTTTGCCAAAAGCCAAAGAGGTTCTGCGCTATACAGAAAAGCTTATCACCAAAGCTAAAAAAGGTGACTTGCATAACCGTCGTCAGGTTATGGCTAAATTAGGCAATATTGAAGCTGCTAATAAATTAGTTGATAAAATTGCGCCACAACTTACAGGACGAAATAGTGGTCATTTGCGTGTTGAACGAACTCGAATTCGTCGCGGCGATGCAGCAGAAATGGCTACAATTGAATTTGTTGATGAAATTAAACACGAAAGTGAGGATAAGTAAATGGCTGTAAATGCAAAAACTTATTCACAAAAGCCAACTGAAGTTGAGCGAAAATGGATCTTGATTGATGCTGCTGAATCAGCTACTCTTGGTCGGCTTAGTGCCAAAATTGCTACTTTCTTGACAGGTAAAAATAAACCAACTTACACACCGCACACTGATGGTGGTGACTATGTCGTGGTAATTAATGCTGATCAAGTTAAGGTTACTGGTAATAAAGAAGAAGACAAAATGTATTATAGTCACAGTGGTTTTCCGGGAGGTCTAAAAGAAGCTTCTCTTAAAGAACTCCGCGAGAAAAATGCTACTATGATAATTGAAAAAGCAGTAGCTGGAATGCTTCCTAAAAATAAACTTCATGCCGACCGTATGAGTCGACTTAAGGTTTATGCTGGAGCAGAACATGCTCACAATGCACAAAAACCACAGAAAGTTGAGGTTAAATAATTATGGCTGAATCTAAATATTTTTACGGACTTGGCCGACGCAAAGCTGCAACAGCTCGCGCTCGCCTTTTCTCCGGTAAAGGAAATCTAACTATTAACGATAAGCCTGCTGCAGATTATTTCAACGGTAACAAAACTTTGTTAGCCGAAGTAACTGATCCGCTCGCGCTTGTTGGTAAACAAAAAGAGTACGATATTACTATCAAAGTAAATGGTGGTGGTCTAGCGGGACAAGTTGATGCAATCAAACTTGCTATCTCGAAAGCCCTTACTCTAGCGCATGCCGACTTACGACCAGTACTTAAGAAGGCCGAGCTTCTAAAGCGCGATCCACGCGAAAAAGAACGCAAAAAATATGGTCTTCGTTCTGCTCGTAAACGCGAACAATTTTCAAAGCGCTAAGCAAGGTTCGATTCGTCGATACTATTCAAAACAATCACTCTTACAGGTGGTTGTTTTGTTTTAGGGTGTTTTTAGGGGGTGATAAAGATTCCTGATTTATTTTTTAGTCTAAATATGGTAAGATATAAGTAATGAAAAATGAAATTATTTATCTTGATCATGCTGCCACTACTCCTGTTAGTGAAAAGGTCATGAAGGCGATGCTGCCATATTTTAGTGAGAAATTTTATAATCCAAGCGCACCATATGTTCAAGCGTTAGAGGTACGGCACGATTATGAAGATGCTAAAAATGAAATTGCGCGATGTATAGGCGCAAAGGGTGATGAGTTGGTTATGACCGCTGGAGCTACCGAAAGTATTAATTTAGCATTTTCTGCTAGTTTTCGAGAGGAAGGTGATGAGATTTTAATTGGAGCGTTTGAACATCACGCTGTGCTTAATTCGGCAGATAAATATGGTGTAAGGAAATTTATTAACGTTAAAAAAGATGGCGTTATAGATCTAGAAGATTTACGGTCTAAAATCTCACCGAAGACTAAACTTGTAAGTGTGATGTTAGCCAATAATGAAACGGGGGTAATTCAACCTATTGCAAAGATTGCCGAGATTATTCGAGAAGAACGCGCGAGAAGACTACAAAATGGCGAGACTCTTCCAATTTTTCTTCATTCTGATGCTAGTCAAGGTGTTGGCCAATTGGATGTTTCGGTTTCGCGACTAGGGGTAGATATGCTTACTCTTAATGCCGGAAAAATCTATGGCCCAAAACAAACTGGCTTACTTTGGGCAAGTCGAGAGATTGAGTTTGAGGCACAAATCGTAGGTGGCGGACAAGAAAGAGGATTGCGGAGCGGAACTGAAAATGTCGCTAATGTGATTGGATTTGCTAAGGCAATTCAACTAGTAGAAAAATACCGCAAAAAAGAAGTAGAAAGACTGCGTAGACTGAAAGCGATTTTCGAGAGTACTTTTCGAGATAACTTCAAAGAAGGCGAAGAATTCTTTTTTATAGGCAACCATAAAAAACAATTAGCGAGCCATATATCTGTATCTTTTCCTGGAGTTGATGCCGAAAGAATTATTTTTGCGGCCGAAACAAAAGGTGTGCTAGTAGCGACGGGTTCAGCTTGCGCCGCAAATAAAGGTACTCGTTCTCAAACTTTGACAGCGATGGGCTTGTCACCAGAGGAAGCTGATGGCAGTCTGAGAATTTCACTTGGGGCACTTTCTAGTGAAGAAAATTCCCAAGTGGCAGCTAGTATCTTATGTGAGCTAATTCGTAACGAGATAGAAAGAGTTAGCGGGCGATGAGCGGATTTCTAAAAACAATCTTAGTTTTCGGTTTAATTATGACGATTTTTATTTTTTCGACTACTAGGATAATTGTGGCCCAAAAAGACTATTCTATTTTCTGCAAAAATGGGGATACGTCTAGATCATGTGACGCAGTGGTGGCAATCTCTGGCGGTAATACCTCTGAGAGAACCGCTAAAGCTATTGATATATTTAAACAAGGATATGGCAAGAAGCTAATATTTTCGGGAGCTAATTCTGATCCTGATACTATTAGCGATGCTGCCCAAATGGCAAAGCAAGCTCGTGGATCTGGCGTATCTATCAATGATATTCTGATGGATCAGCAAGCTAAAAATACTTATGAGAATGCCAAGAATGTAGCTGCTATTATTAAGGAGCAAAAGTATAAAACTATCATACTAGTAACTAGTCCATATCATTCAACTCGCGCTGCTCTAGAATTTAAAAAAGCCTTTATGAATACAGATGTTAGAGTATTTTCTGCACCTGCGGATAATGATCCCGAATGGAACGATTTATGGTGGACTAATACAAGAGGATGGTATCTTGCTTTAAGCGAGTTAGTTGGAATTTGTAGATTTTATATAGGAGCATCGAATTTAAATGGATAATTCAAAAATTAAAGTTTATGTTGGTATGAGTGGTGGTGTTGATTCATCTTTGACGGCGGCACTTTTAAAAGAACAGGGCTATCAAGTTGTGGGTGTATATATGAAAAACTGGTCGCAAGATCTGCCAGGAATGAAGTGCCCGTGGGCAGAAGATTTAGCCGATGCTAAGCGGGTAGCGGTGCAACTCGGGATTGACTTTAAGGTATTTGATTTCGAAAAAGAATACCGGGAAAAAGTTGTTCAGTATATGATCGATGAATATACTTCAGGTCGAACTCCGAACCCTGATATTATGTGTAATCAAGAAGTTAAATTTAAATTGTTTCTAGAGGCTGCGCTAGAAGACGGTGCTGATCTAATCGCAACTGGGCATTATGCAGGAGTTAAAAATAAATTTACATCACACAAAGATCTTGGGGATGATTTTAACTTTTCAAAAAGTGGAACTGGCGAATTACTTCGCGCTAAAGATGAAAATAAAGATCAGACTTATTTTCTGTATCGCGTGCGAGGTGAAGCATTGGGACGAACTTTGCTTCCATTAGGTGAATTTACTAAACCAGAAGTTCGCGAAATGGCAAAAGCGCGTGGGCTTTTTACAGCGCGAAAAAAAGATTCTCAAGGAATTTGCTTTGTTGGTAAAATTGGTATTCGTGATTTTTTGAAGCAGTTTATTCCTGAGCAAAAACCAGGTAATATCATAAATAAAAAAACTGGAGAAGTCTTAGGTTGGCATGATGGAGCGATTTTTTATACGCTTGGTCAGCGTCACGGCTTGAACATTGGAGGCGGTCTGCCATTTTATGTTTGTGATAAGAATATGGAGACTAACGAGGTTTTTGTGACGACGGATTTAAATACGAATGAGCTATGGACGAAAGAAATTAAGATTAGTGCACTTCACTGGATTAATTCTGCGCCGGAAGATGGCGCTTCTATACAGATTCGCGTTCGTCATCGAGCTCCACTTGTTGAGGCAAAAATATTTTTCGATGGTGATATTGCGCGCCTTCAGTTAGAAAATGAACAGCGCGCCATTACTGCTGGGCAAAGTACTGTGATTTATGACGGCGATGTTTGTCTAGGCGGTGGTATTGTGTTATAATCGCTTAGAGTTCTTATTTTATTCTTTTAGAAAGAAGGTACTTTTTTATGAATATGAATAGTGGTCTTTTAGTAAAACAAAAAAGCCTAAGTGCTTTTTATGCTAGGGTTTACTCTTTAGTGTCAGTAGCTGTTGGTGTATCAGCTTTGACGTCATTAGTATATTTGTATATGATGCCTCAAAGCATAGTCTATACTATGCAGAATATTATCATAATATTTATCGTGCTTGCTATTCAGATCTGTCTAGCTACAGCCGCTCGTTTTTTGCGTGATAGTAAATGGAGTATTCCGCTATTTGTGGCATACTGTGCGGTTAATGGCTTTGTACTGAGCATAGTGATATCAAAATTCACTCAAGGCACAGTGTTCGCTGCGTTGATATCCAGCACTCTGCTTTTTTCAGTTATGGCTCTGATAGGTGTGATTGTTAAGCGTGATTTGTCTGGTATTCTAGTGCTACTTATACCTTTGATTATTGGAGTCATTATTGCGAGTATCGTAAACTGGTTCTTAGATAGCAATATGGTATCTTTGATGATTAGCTACGTGTCTGTCGTTATCTTTTCAGGTTTAGTTGCTTACGATAACCAAAAGATTAAGCAAACATTCTATGAAAATGGTTACTCCGATAGATCCGCCTTAGATAGGGCTATGGCTCTGTATCTAGATTTGATTAATATTTTTTTAGATATGCTGACAATATCTAAATAAATGAATTTCTCACTAAGAACTCGTGGATTCGGCCAGTCGAATCCTTTTTTATTTACCTCGAAATTAACTTCGAAAAATGCTAGAATATATATTATGAACGACTTCGATAAAACCTTTGAAAAAAACTACAAAATGTTAAACAGCGAACAGCGCAGTGCGGTGGATGCAATTGACGGACCGGTTTTAGTAATTGCTGGTCCGGGGACAGGTAAAACTCAGTTGCTTTCGACGCGCATCGCTAATATTTTGCGCCAGACTGATACTTCGGCCGAGAACATCTTAGCGATGACCTTTACCGATGCTGGCGCTCAAAATATGCGCGAGCGACTTTCTACACTGATCGGAGCTGAATCTTATAAAGTTGGTATTTTTACTTATCATGGTTTTGCGAATGAAATTATCCAAAATTACCGCGAGTTTTTTCTTGATAAAAATCTCGAAAATCAAGTCGACGATCTAAAAAAGATTGAAATTTTAGAAGCTATAAGAGAAAATCTACCAGCAAATTCTGGATTAAAATATGTTGAATTGAAGAATTTTGCAAAAGTGATTTCTGAAATGAAAAGAGCATTGATTACGCCAGCCGAATTAAAACATATTGCTCAAGCCAATATCGCCGAGCAGAACTCTTTTCATGAAAAAATCAAAGGTTTGCGAGTTTCTGGCTCCAGCTTTGCCAAGGTTGAGCCATTTTACCGTGCTGTTCGTGAGGCGCTAAAGAGTTCTATTTCTAATCAATTAGATGGAGCAAAATTTAAGAGCAATCTTTACTTTTATCTCGAAAAATTAAATGAAGCGTTCCTTGATAGCGAAGAAACCGGAAAGTCAAATTCGCTGACCAGCTGGAGAAATAAATTTCTAAAAGAGAAAGATGGTGACGATAATTTTCAGGTAACTGATGTTTATAAAAATAAAAAACTTCTTGAATTTGCCGATTTTTACGAAAACTTTAATACCGAAATGAAAGCTCAAGGCCTATATGACTTTGATGATATGATTTTGGAAGTTATTGATACAGTTGAGAAAAATGACGATCTTCGTTTTACGCTGCAAGAAAAATACCAATATATTCTCCTCGATGAATACCAGGATACGAATGACGCTCAGGCAAAAATGATCGAACTACTTACGGATAATCCTGTTTTTGAGGGTAAGCCGAATGTTCTGGCTGTTGGTGATGATGATCAGGCAATTATGGCTTTTCAGGGCGCAAGCAAGTCTAATATGATCGATTTTTATAATCGTTTTGGTGAAAACACAAAAGTTATTAATTTGACTAAAAATTATCGCTCGCACGGTGATATTTTGAGCTCCTCTAAAAAAGTGGCGGATACGATTTCTGGTCGATTGACTAAAAATCTCCCGATCGCAATCGAGAAAGATATCTCAGCGGAGAAAGATTTTAGTGGTGAAGAAATTAAAATAGAGCGGATTAATTTTGCGAGTCAAATCGCAGAGTTTTCTTGGGCCGCTGAAGAGATTTCAGAACTAATCAAAAATGGTATTCCTGCTAATGAAATTGCTGTAATTGCGCCGAAGCATAAGATTCTGCAGGCCCTTTCCCCATATCTTAAAAACCGAAATGTGCCAATTAAGTATGATAAACGTGAAAACATTCTAGAAGATAAAATAATTTCACAACTAATCAAAATTTCAAAGTTGGTTTTGGCAATTCGTGATAAAGACGAGACACAAATGGCTGAACTTTTCCCTGAGGTTCTTAGCTTTGATTTTTGGAAGATACCAACTGTTGAAGCTTGGAAAATGAGTTGGTTGGCAAAAGATAAACGTGAGTTTTGGATAGAGGCGATCTTGGAGAGTGATTGTTTGGCTATTCAAAGGCTAGGAGAAATTCTAGTTGCTCTGGCGGAACTTTCATATAATAATTCTTTTGAAGAAATGTTTGATTATATTTTAGGCTCGCGAGCAATTTTTGACTCAAAAGATAACGATGATCAAGAGATCTTAAAATCTCCAATTCGTGACTATCTCTCAGATAAATCTGACGAAGAATTTTTTGATATTATTTCAAATTTAACAGTCTTGCGGGATCATTTGCGAGAATTTTCTAAAGAGCAAAATAATGATTTGAGCGTACTTATTAAATTTGCCGACGCTTATAATAAAGCTGATCTAAAAATTGTAAACACAAATCCACATTCTTCGAGTGAAAATGCTGTTCAACTGATGACGCCGTTCGTGGCAAAAGGTCTGGAGTTTGATCATGTATTTTTACTTTCACTAAACCAAGAAGTCTGGAATAGGTCAAGCGGCGGTTCTAAAACGATCTCAATGCCAATTAACTTGAAATTCACCAATATTCAAGATGAAGGCGAAGATACGCGCAAGCGGTTGCTTTTCGTCGCGATGACTCGTGCCAAAACTCACCTTTATCTCACAAATTACACTAGTGATTTTAGTGGTAAAAATACAAAATCGCTCGCTTTTCTTGACGAGCGTGAAGAAGATAAAATTCTAAAATCAAAAATTCTACCCGAGAGGTGGCAAAATATATCACACGACAAAAAAGATGCTCTAGAAATTTCAGACCTAGAGCTTGACTGGCATGAATTCTACGCTGCAAAAAATGAATCAATGCGCAATCTTTTGCGTCCACGGATTCAAAATTTTAAAATGAGCCCTACTAATCTAAATTCATTTATCGATATTGAATACGGTGGGCCGCAAGCTTTTTACGAAAATAATATTTTATGTTTCCCTGAAGCTTATGGCGCATCGGCAACTCTTGGTACGCTTGTTCATGACGGGTTTAACTATATTCAGGATAAAATTAATGCGAATGAAATACCAAGTTTTGATATTCTTCGTAATCGCTTTATTGAGAGAATTTCCAAATATCCAATCTCAGAAAAAGATCGGACAGATATTACTGAACGATTCGATAGAATATTTAGTGACTTTTTTGATAATCGATTGAATAAATTTAAAGCTGGCAATATCGCTGAAAAGAATTTTTCAAACTCTGGCGTTGTGATTGGTGATGCACTTTTGACTGGAAAAATTGACTTAATTCGAATTGATCGTGAAGACAAAAAAATTGTTGTAGTCGATTATAAGACTGGCTCAATCCCTCTAAAAAACGGCAAGATTGATAAAAGTAATTCTAAGATCCATAAATACGAACAGCAGCTTTATTTCTATAAAATTCTTATTGAAAATACGCCAGAATTTGCTGGCTATCAGATAGAGAAAGGTATTATAGAGTTTATTGAACCGTCAAATAAAACTGGTGAAACTTATAATTACGAAGTTTGTTTCGACCCTGAAAAAGAAAATGACTTAAAACTCTTGATTCAGGCTGTTTGGTCACGAATTAAGAACTTTAATTTTGAATTTGAAACTGATAAATATCCAAAGAATCTGAAGGGAATTAAGCGATTCGAAGCTGATTTAATTGAAGAATTCGAAAATAGGTAGAAATAAATACCCATTTGAAAAAGCTTAATTAAAATGATAAAATCAAAGGATGAACGAACAGCTTTTCGAGAAAGATTTTCTTTTAACGCGCGTAGATTTTGACCGCAAAAACCAACCAAGATTAAAGCTTGGCGATATGAATACTAGCGATATTTTTACTTTCATTCCACAATTTGAAACGCCAATTACATTAGAAATTGATTTGGGAGACCGATACTGCATCGGCTGGCATGATCTAAAAACTGGAGAAGATTTTCTTTGTCCGGAAAATTCTAAAGTTGATAAAAAGTATGAACAATGTCCTCAATGCCAGAAGAGGACAGGTTTTAATCCAGCGTTTTACAACGCGGCTGACGGAGATATTTCAAAACAGCAAATAGAACGAAATTCGCAGCCCCATTTTGTTTATCTAGCTTACTTTTCGGATGAAGTTGTTAAGGTTGGAATAAGTTTTGCTGGCCGAGGAAATGCTCGATTATTAGAGCAGGGTGCGCGTGCAGCTTTGATTTTAGGCGAATTTTCAAGTGCAAATGTTGCTCGAAGTTACGAAGAGAAAATTTCAAAAATGCCAGAATTCTGCGAGAATGTTAAGGCTTCGGCTAAAATCAAATTATTAGAACAAGAGTTTAGCTTTGATCACGCATCAAATATTTTACTTGCATCAAAAACTAGAATAGAAGAGGGGCTCAAAGTTAAATTCGATCAAAATAAACCAATAAATTTAGATAATTTTTATTCATTAGAGTCAAAGATTCCAAGTGGGGAAATAATTTTAGCGAGCGATTGCCAGCAGAACTCTAATAAAATAATATTCTCTGGAATTCTAAAAGCGCAGGTTGGATACATTCTTCTCGCCGAGCAGCAAAATGAAACTATTGCAATTCCACTCCGCAAGTTTACGGGTTATAAAATTAAAATTATCCCCAAAATCATTGAACTAGAACTGCCTGAGCGCCAAGCGTGTTTATTTAATTTTTAATTTTTGCGTAGAATTTAAAAAAATGCTAGAATAGATAAAATGAGTCAGGCATTTTATAGAAAATATCGAAGTAAAAATCTCGGCGAAGTGGTTGGGCAGAATCACATTACGGAGGTTCTTGAAAAATCTCTTGCTAAAGGGAAAATTGCGCACGCCTATCTTTTTACCGGTCCACGTGGCGTAGGCAAGACTTCAATTGCACGAATTCTAGCTCATCAGATTAACGATTTGCCTTATTCTGAAGAAGACCAGCATCCTGATATTATTGAAATTGATGCAGCGAGCAATAATGGTGTTGATGAGATTCGGAACCTGCGTGAGCAAATCCAAGTTGCGCCATTTTCGGCAAAATATCGAGTGTATATTATCGATGAGGTTCACATGCTGTCTAAAGCGGCTTTTAACGCCCTGCTTAAAACACTTGAAGAACCACCCGAGCACGCTGTGTTTATTTTGGCAACAACTGACGCTCATAAAATCCCAGCAACCATTATTTCTAGAACTCAACAGTTCGTATTTCACTATATTTCAAAAGATGATATTGTAAAGCACCTATCTTTTATTGCCGAGCAGGAGAATATTAAAATTTCACCCGAGGCTTTAGAGATTATTGCTGAACGTGGAAGTGGAAGTTTTCGCGACTCGATAAGTTTACTTGATCAGCTTTCTAGTATTTCGAACGAGGAGATCACAGCCAGTCAAATTGAAACAATTCTTGGACTTGCGCCGAAAAAACAAATTGCAGACTTAATTAAGGCCTACGAAGTCCAAGATATCGCTAACATTTTAAATCAGATTGAAACAATCCGCAACTCTGGCGTTGATTTGAGAGTTTTCACTGAGCAACTTATTAGCGAAATTAAGAATGTGCTAAGCGACCGTCCACATTTAGTAAAATTACTTATGCCGCTTCAAAAAGCTAAAAACTCAAACTTTTTAGATCTAGAGCTAATTTCAATTTTAGTCGAGTCGGGCGATAAGCCTATTTTCCTAAATACTAATAGTCCACAAAATAAGACTAACCCACCCCAGCCTATCAAACAAGAGCCAGTTTTAAAGCAAGAAGTCGCAATAGATGACACATCTATCCAAAATACAAAACCTAGAGAAGAGCCTGTAGAAGATAATCTAAAGACTAAAAAATCATTAACTGAATCTATCGAAAATACCGAATCTAATGATAATTTAGAAAAAACCTCCTCTTCAAGTAACAAGAACGAGACTTCAAAAGAATTAAAAGATTTTAATTGGCATGATTTTCTTCAAGCAATAAAGGCTAAAGAAATGGGGGTAGGGACAATTTTAGCCGGCAGAGCTTACGAGAAGAGTAACGGAAAAATTCTAATTTACGCTGAACGACCACTTCACAAAAAACAGCTTACAAAGCCCACATCCATACAAGCAATTAATGATACTCTCCATGAGATCGGTGGAAATGGTTGGCAAATTGAAATCATTGCAGGCGCAAAACCTCCGCTTGACGCAGATGCCGCAAAAGTTCTAGAAATAATGGGGGGAGGAGAGGAGGTAGAAGTTAATGAATAATTCAGAAAAAAACACAGGAAAAGTTCCACCGCAAAATATAGATGCCGAAAAAAGCCTACTCGGTGCTATTTTGATAGATGAAGAAGTTTTGATTGATGTCGCCGAAATCGTTAGACCGATTGATTTTTATGATAAGCGCCATGCTACAATTTATGGCGGAATCATTCGCCTTTTCGAAAAGCACTCTCCGGTGGATTTATTAACTCTTACCGATGAGCTAAGCAAAAAAAATGAACTAGATGGCGTTGGTGGTGCAAGTTATCTATCTGAATTAACTAATCACGTCCCAACCGCCGCCCATGCTAAATCTTATGCAGAAATTGTCTCTCAAGCTGCTGTTCGTCGCCGATTAATTAAAGCTAGCTCGGATATCTCAGAATTAGCTTTCAATGAAGATTTAACCGTCCCAGAACTACTCGGACAAAGTGAAGCTGAACTTTTTGGCGTTTCTGATGCTAGCTTAAAAAATGACCTAACTTCTATTGAAGACATCTTAGATCAAAGCTTTGAGCGTATTGATGAATTATTCCGTAATAAAGGTCAACTTCGCGGAATCCGCACTGGGTATCGCGATCTCGATAATATCACTGCTGGTCTTCAGCGATCAAATCTAATTATTCTTGCAGCTCGCCCAGCGATGGGTAAAACCACACTTGTAACTAACCTTGCCTATAATGTCGCAACTATCGAAAAAAAACCTGTTCTGTTTTTCTCGCTAGAGATGAGTAAGGAACAATTAATTGACCGAATGCTAGCTGATGCAGCCGGTGTTGATAGCTGGAATATTCAAACTGGAAATTTAAGTGAAGAAGATTTCTCGAAGCTATCTGACGCTATGGGTGAAATGGCTGAAGCACCAATCTATATCGATGATACACCAGGGATTACCGCGCTTGAACTGCGCACTAAAGCACGGCGACTTGCTCACGATGGTGAACTTGGACTGATCGTAATCGACTATCTTCAGCTTCTTGAGCCAACCACCAAGACCGGCAATCGCGTTCAGGAAGTTTCTGAAATTTCCCGCTCACTGAAATTGATTGCCCGCGAGTTAAACGTGCCAGTAATTGCGCTTTCTCAGCTTTCGCGCCAAGTTGAAAGCCGCGAAGATAAGCGGCCGCAGCTTGCCGATTTGCGTGAATCTGGATCAATTGAGCAAGATGCTGACATCGTAATGTTTATTTATCGTGAAGCATATTACAATCCTGAAACTGAACGCGAAAATATAACCGATCTGATTATTGCTAAGCACCGTCAAGGAGCTGTTGGTACAATTGAACTTTACTTCCACCCAGAACGTCTGCGATTTATGTCACTCGACCGCAAACATTAGCAAAGACATACGCGCTGATATTTTTGCTTTTTGAAAACTCTTATGCTAAAATATCAATCATGGAAAGTGGGCAAAATCCTGAACGCGAAACATTCTTCAAAATTATCCTCGCCTCAATAATATTTTTTTCTGAAATTGTGATTATAGCCATAAGTTATGAGCTAGCGATACTGAAGCAAATCTTTGTTATTTTAGCGATAATTCTCTTGAATATTGCCTTTGTTTCTTTTGGGATTTGGAGAAGGAAAACTCGCAAGGAGCTTATAAATTCACGCAAAAAAGAAATCCACGAGCGTGAGCGTATCCTTACAATTATCAATAGTCTACCTGACGGTATCTTAAGCGTTAGCCCAAAAGGAGAAATTGAACTTTTTAATTCTGCTGTCATAAGCCTGCTTGACACGAACACAAATCTACTCGGACAAAATATAAATAAAATTCTTACTCTAAAAAATCTAAGTGGTGATAAATTTAACTTCCGTGAAGTTTTTCGAAAAGGCGCGCCATTTTTTAGTGCTAATGACCTGATCTTTGAACAGAATGGCGACAAGCTACGAATCGAGATTGAAATTTTATCGATTCGCGGATTTTATACTGGCGAACAAAAAACTCAAAAAAGTTTTGCGGTAATTTTGCGCGACATCACTAAGCAAAAAACACTCGATGAGGAGCGCGATGAATTTATTAGTGTAGTTAGCCATGAACTACGAACACCAGTCGCAATCACCGAAGGTGCTATCTCTAATTTACAGATAATGATCGCCAAAAATGCCCCACAAAATTTACTTACCAAGACTGTTGATATGACCTATAAGCAAATTTCGTTTTTGGCTAATATGGTTAATGATCTTTCAACTTTATCGCGTGCAGAGCGTGGTGTTGGTGATAAATTCGAGAATTTTTACCCCAAAAAACTCGCCGAAGATTTATTTTCCAAATATCAAAAATCCGCTGAAGAAAAAGGCCTTCAGCTTAATCTTAAAGTAGCTCCGAATCTTGAAAAAATCCGTACTAGCAAACTCTACATAGAAGAGCTTCTTCAAAACATCATCACTAATTCTATCAAATACACTCACGAAGGATCAATATTGATTAAGATTGAACGAGCTGGCGACAAAGCACGGTTCTCGATTAAAGATACGGGAATCGGAATTAGTAAAACCGACCAGGCTAAAATATTTGAAAAATTTTATCGAAGCGAAGACTACAGAACTCGTGAAACTGGCGGAACTGGCCTAGGTCTTTATATTTCAGCAAAATTAGCCCGCAAGCTAGGCACACAAATCGAATTAAAAAGTCGCCTGAATCATGGTTCGGAGTTTTCTTTCGAGATTCCTTTTGTTAAAGATTAGTTTTAGCACTGCTTGATTTATTAAAATTAAAATGCTATACTTGACATATCAAGCCAAATAGGCTTTTTAATTTTGGAATAATTTCAAAGGAGAAGAATGGCAAAAGAAACTAAAATTAGGCGCGTCAAGGCAAAAGAATCAGAAAAAACGGCGGTTGCTAAAGATTCAAAAAAGCCAGAAATGAGTAAATACGCAGCCAAAGTTGCTGGAGTAAAGCCAAAGAAGGCAAAGAGATCGCTTCCAAAATGGCTTTCGGTAATACTAACACCATTTAAAATTTTCGCACCAATCAACCGGTATTTTATAGATTCTTGGCGAGAGTTAAAATTAGTTCGTTGGCCAACCCGAAAAGAAACGTGGAAAATGACTGCTGCAGTGTTAATATTTTCGATAATATTTGCAATTTTCGTGGTAGTTTTGGATGGACTTTTCACTTTCATGTTTAAATCAATTTTAGGTAAGTAAAGGAGTAAAAAATGGCAAAACAACAACGATATGCGGATGATTCTCGTCAGTGGTATGCAGTAACAACTTATGCTGGGTATGAAGATAAAGTAGCTGAGAGTTTGCGTCAAAAAATTCAAGGTGTCGATATGGCGGATAAAATTTTCGACACGCTCGTCCCAAAAGAAAAACAAATTGAAGTCAAAAACGGCAAGCGTAAGGTAGTTGAACGAAAAATTCTTCAAAGTTATGTCTTAGTAGAGATGCGATTAACCGAAGAAACTTGGTTTGCTGTCCGCAACACTCCTGGCGTAACTGGATTTGTAGGAAGTGATCAGCCAACACCAGTTAGTGAAAAAGAAATGCGCGATATCCGTAAGCGAATGGGTGCGGAAGAACCAAAATACGATATTGATTTCGCAGAAGGTGAAGTCATAAGTATTATTGATGGGCCATTCAAAGGGTTTGAAGGCGCTGTTAGCGAAGCTGATCCAATCAAGGGTAAGATTAAAGTTATGGTTTCAATGTTTGGGCGTGAAACTCCCGTTGAGCTCGATGCTCTTCAAGTTAAGAAAAGTAATTAGTAGTACTGTATTTTTCGAATATTATGAAAAAGCACTTAAGTATTTAAAATATCATTACAACAACTACAAATCGAACTATGTAATAAGAAATTAATCGATTAGTCAAATCGCTTGATTTTTTATGACAAATCTGCTAAAATTAATACGTTACGCACTTGTTTATCAAGTAATTAAAAAGGGAATAAAATGGCAAAGAAAGTTATTGGAAATTTGAAACTTCGAATTCCAGCTGGTCGTGCAACAGCAGGTCCTCCAGTTGGTTCAACACTTGGTCAGTGGGGGCTAAATATGATGGATTTCATCAATCCATTCAACGAAGCAACCAAAGATATGATGGGTAAGGATGTGATCGTTCACCTTCAAGTTTTTGAAGACCGAACATTCGCATGGAAATCACTTGGTCAACCAGTCGATGATATGATTCGCGACCGAGCAGGCATTCAAAAGGGTGCTGGTAATTCAAAAACCGACAAAGTTGGTAAAATTACAAAAGCTCAATTGCAAGAAATTGCTGAAGCTAAAATGGAACACCTGAATGCTGTTTCAATCGAAGGCGCAATGAAGACTATCGCCGGCTCAGCTCGATCCATGGGCGTTGAAATCGTAGAATAAATAATAAATCTCGTTCAATTTCTGGACGAGATTTTACTTTTCTTGATGTTTATTTTTGACCTATAAAATGATATAATATCACAAATGTTAGATAAAATTCTTCACAAAAATTTAAAAATTCCCTATTTATTGAATTTCCAGACCTTACGTTCAAGTCGACGGTCGAAAGGTACAATAATTTTCTTGCATGGAATTGCGAGCTCTCTTAAAGTATGGAAGGATGCGATAAATGAAGTGGGTGACGATTTTGATATTTTAACTGTAGATCTGATTGGACACGGACACTCTCCATCTCCAGAGTGGCGCGGTTCGCAAACTTTGTCCGCACAGGCTCGGGCTGTAGCAAGAACTATGCTGCACACCAGAAGTATTAAAAAACCAATTTTTATAGTTGGCCACAGCATGGGATCGTTAGTCGGGGTAGAGTTCGCCAAAAAATATCCATTTCTCGTTAATCAAATCATACTTCTTTCGCCGCCAATTTATCGCGAAAAGCTGAGCAAGCAGATCGCTCAAGAAAGGCTACTCAAGAAAGGCTATCAAGATATAGTTGAGAATCCAGAGAAGTCATTTGATTTTGTGAATCTAGTAATAAAAATGGGGTTGGTAGATGTTAAACCTATCAAAGATACTAAATATTTTGATAATTTAAGAGAAAGTTTACAAACAGCAATTATTGAACAAGATACATACGCAGTCCTCTCTAAAATAAAAACTCGAACTAAAATAATCTACGGTGCACTTGATCCAGTCGTAATAGGCCGAACGATTCGTAACCTTGGTAGAAAAAACCGAAATATCACGACTACACGAGTGCTAGCGAGTCACGACCCAACAAAAACAATGATCAAAGAGGTTCATAAATCAATTAATAAATTCATAAAGGAGAAAAATGGCTAAAAAAATTATTTTAACCGGAGATCGACCAACTGGGCGGTTGCACATTGGTCATTACGTTGGCTCACTTAAAAATCGAGTAAAGCTCCAAAATTCAGGCGAATTTGAGACTTTTATCATGATCGCAGACGCTCAAGCGCTCACTGATAATGCTAAAAACCCAGAAAAAGTGTGCCAAAATATACTTGAGGTTGCGCTCGATTATTTAGCTATTGGAATCGATCCAACGAAAAGCACTATTTTTATCCAAAGCCAAATTCCAGAATTACCCGAGCTTGCAATGTTCTACGCAAATCTCGTTTCGATTGCTCGCCTTGAACGAAATCCAACCGTAAAAACTGAAATTAAGCAAAAAAACTTCGGCGAAGGAGTCCCAAGCGGATTTGTGTTTTATCCTATCTCTCAAGCGGCCGATATTACAGCTTTTAAAGCGACTCACGTTCCTGTAGGTGAAGATCAAGCGCCAATGATTGAACTAACTCGTGAAATCGTCCGTTCATTTAATCAAACATATCAGCAAGATGTATTGATTGAACCAGAAATGATTTTGGCTGGCGAAGGACTAGAGCGTCGTTTACCGGGAATTACAGGCATGAATGATAAAATGAGCAAAAGCCTCAATAACGGTATTTATTTGAGCGACACTTACGAAGAAATGCACGATAAAGTAATGAGGATGTATACTGACCCAGATCATATTCACGTTGAAGACCCCGGAAAAATTGAGGGCAATGTAGTGTTTGCCTATCTGGATGTATTTGCAAGAGACAAAAATAAGGTTGCTGAATTAAAACAGCAATATCAGCAAGGCGGTTTAGGTGATATAGCCGTTAAGCGATATCTAATAGAGGAACTTGATATCGTTCTGAAGCCAATTCGTGAGCGTCGAGCTGAGCTAGCAAAAAATCCAGAAGCTATCTATGAAATTTTACGTCAAGGTAGCACTCGAGCGAAAAATGTTGCCGCACAGACCTTGAAAGAAGTTAAAAGCGCGATGAAGATTAATTATTTCGAGAGCGAGGACTAAATGGCAAAGTTTAATTCGAGTGATATTATAAAGATACTCCGAAAATTTAAAATCGCTAGCGATAATCATGTGCCGCGCAATATTGAAGAGCTAAAAAAAAATATGCCCGACGAATTCTCGGAGATTTTTAGTTTTAAATTTTTAGGTGATAAATTTTTCGTAATCAATGACGGAACGGCCGAAGATGATGAATTTTATATATTGGATTTATTACGCCAAAATTATGGTGAGCTTGAAGGTAAAATAATTGAAAATCCTCAAGATGATTTTGCAAGTTTCGCGATACCTTTTGAAGGTAAGGATATTTATTTATTCCGTGTCATACCAAGCAAACTCCGCCTTGATGTAGCTCTAAAAGAAAAGTATCCAGAGCTTTCACGAGCATCAATTCAGAAATACATAAAAAACGGTTTTGTTAAAATTAATAATAGCCCCGCGGATAAACCTAGAATTTTAGTTTCTAGAGAAGATAAAATCAGTCTTGATATCCCAGAGAAATCTAGCAAGCAGGTTAATTTTCCGATTATTTTTGAAGACGAAAATGTAATCGTAATTAATAAGCCCCAAGGGGTATTAACTCATTCTAAAGGTGTCCTGAATGATGAATTTACCATGGCCGATTTCTTTAAAATGCACGGATCAAATTTTGCAAATAACACCAACCGCACCGGAATTGTTCATCGACTTGACCGAGAAACTTCAGGCGTGATTATCGGTGCTAAAAATGATTTCTCAGCCAAAAAACTCCAGAAACAATTTAGTGATCGCACCGTTAAAAAAACTTATTTTGCGATAGTAAAGGGATCTTTGAATCCTAAAAAGGCACTTATCGATCTGCCAATTGCGCGCAATAATTCTGCGCCAAGCACTTTTATAGTTAGCCCAAAAGGCAAGCCAGCTCAGACTAAATACGAGGTTATTAGTGAAAATAATCGTTATTCATTAGTGAAGCTCACTCCTAAGACTGGTCGGACGCACCAATTGCGTGTTCATATGAATTATATTGGCCATCCAATTTTAGGCGACAAAGTTTACGACAAAAATATCACTAGAGACGAAAGTAATGAACGAATGTTCCTTCATGCAGAAAGTCTAGAAATTACAATTCCGCCAAAGACCGACGAGAAAGAATCACAACGGAAGGTCTTTAGCGCAAATTTACCAAAAGAATTCAAAGATAAAATCCAATGAATGAAGATTTTTTGAAATCCACTGTTTTAAACTCACACGCAGTAATTTTAGAAATTCCGCGCGGGTTCGGTTTTGAATTCGCCAAAGAGAAGCTAGACATACCCAAAGAATCAGAGATATTAGATATCCTTCCGCGCACCCATGACAAACAAAAAACTGAAACTATCAACGTCGAAGATATTGAAGACCTCCAAAAGAAAATGCGCGTCAAAAATCATAACCAACAGTTTTTGATTTTTCATAATGCCGAAAAAATGAATGAACAAGCTCAAAATAAGTTTTTGAAACTTCTTGAAGAGCCACGCCAGAATTTGCATTTTATTTTGATAACAAATTCCATAGAATCGCTCCTTTTAACCGTTCGATCGCGCGCGCAGAAAATTAAAATTCCGCCAATCTCGCACAATGAATCTATTAAAATTCTTAAAAAATACAAGTTGGACGAAAAACAGATTCGCCAAATAATATTTTTAGTAGATGGTCTACCCGCCGAATTGCAAAAATTAGCTTCCGACAAAAAATATCTTAAGCAAAAAATTGAGTCAGTTGAAATTGCTAAAAAATGGCTAAGTAGTTCAAAATTCGACAAGCTAGTTATCGCTAGTTCCTTCAAGACAGATAGAGAAAAAGTACTCAGCTTCATAGAGCAATGCTTGAATATTTTGCGAGCTACGACAAATCAGAAGACAGCCACACAAAACGCAAAAGAACTGAAAAAACTACTGGCTTGTTATCATAAAATTCAGCAAAATGGAAATATCAGACTGAATTTGCTTAACCTAATTTTGAATTGATAATGCTTTGTGGTATAATTTAATCATGTATGTTGTAATTTTATTCCTCATTTTAGCGGGATATATTCTTTGGAAAAAACCAGAGCAGACAAGATCTAAGCTTCCAGACAATCTTTCGTCAAAACTAGACAAACTTTGGCGAGCAGCTCAAGAGGCAATTATTGATAAAAAATACCTACGTGCTGAAAAAATTCTTTTAACAATCTTACGATTTGACGAACGAAATGCTACTGCCTATAATCGGCTCGGGATAATCTACGCCGGACAAAAGAACTTCAAAGAAGCAATTGAATGTTTTGAAATCGCGCAAAGCCTTGAATCTTCGCCATCCAGCCTTCATAACGTCGGTTTAATTTATCTAGAGACTCAGGATTACCGCAAAGCGGCATTAGCTTTCGAGCAGGCTCTGGAACTTGAAAATAACCTGCCTACGCGCTATGTGGCCTACGCTAAAGCACTTGAGAACTTAAAAGAGTATAAAACTGCCGCTCGAGCTCTAGAAAAAGCTATTGAGCTTGATAACAGACCGCAAATTTTACGGCTACTTGGTTCAATCTATCTTAAAGCTGGAGAAACAGAGAAAGCCCAAGAAATTAAAGCTAAGCTCGACACAGTTAAAGCCAATCGGAAAGTTATTCGCCAAAATCGCTTAGATCAATCATCAATCAAAAAAATCTAATCAGCCCAAAAAAGCTGATTTTATTTTATATAAAAAGAACTCCCAAGCGGGAGAACTTTTTAGCCTTTGCGTGGCTTAACTTCGTTTCGGCCGAGGGATTTTTTAGTCTCGGTGAAAATTTCGTGCTTTCGGGTTTTTGGGTTATATTTTCGCAAAGAAAGCTTTTCAGGAGTGTTCTGAGTATTCTTGCGGGTGTAGTACAATCGTTGACCAGTAGCTTCGCTAACTAATCCGATAATCTTTCGTTTCGTATTCTTTTTTGCCATAATCTCTCTTAAATTAATATTTACAATTCTTAACTATTCTATCACAACAAAAAGATAAAATCAAGTTATTTTATTAGCAATAATTACTTTCAATCATAAAAATAAACACATCATCTAAACATTAACTAACAGCGGTAAAATCAATGTGAGAAAAAATTCTCTTAATCTTACAGGGTATTGGTAAGGAGTATCTAATGACAGTACTTACTCTATCTGAGGCTAAGAGCCTCTATAAAACAACACATTGTCATGAAACGGAAAATTGCTTTCTAGTACATGATTATGGAAAGTACAAGCCTAATGTGACATTTGTGCTATCTAAGGATTTTCATCTAAATAAAGATAGAAAGCCAATAGATCCACTAAGCTACACAACAGATTCTAAAATAACAGATAATATGAATATTCCCTTTGATGGGGATGGGGATGCTGATTTTATTTTTGGAGATTTCTGGATAAGCAAAAAAGGTAATAAGTGCTTTAAACCAGAAGATCCGTTAAAATCAAAACATCTACTCATACGGGTAAGCTGGGATGGAAGCTACAGCTACACATAGAGGAGAAAAAATCAAAGGAGTCATATACTTCCATAGAGCCTCATCAAATGCAGGAGGATCTTGGTATGATTATTATATTGTACCAGTACGTTTTAAAAATAAAATTTTTAACATCGGGCTACGTGAAGAGATTAGTAAATTAAACTACGAACGTAGAAAGATACACTCTATTCAAAGAAAGAGCTTGATTAGAGAAGCTGAGATTTTTCTTGACGGCATACCGGAATCAGCTAGACAGAAGTCAAATTTCGAAGAAAGCCATGATGAAATCTCATGACAGGCTTCATATGGATACTAATTACTTTGTATACGCAGGAAATAACCTGTACACAGAAAGTAACTTACAAAATCTAGAAGAAAAATATAAACATCTGACTAATGAGCTAGCAAAACAAGATTCTTTGATCTCATTAGTCTAGAGTAAAATATAGTACACCCTCGAATAAATATTCGAGGGTTTTGTTAAATATATAAAAATTAAGTAGCAGAATAGTTATATTTAAAATTATTTGGAGCCACGATCGGGGCTTGAACCCGAGACCTCATCCTTACCATGGAAATATTGCTGCAAGTATGAGCCTTGCAGTATTTTTGTTTACACAGGAGCACCTACTGCAAGGGGTGCTCCTTTTGTTATTTCAATTGAGGCGTTGCCCATATAGCAAAGTCTCATAGAGATAAGAAAAACTCTACTAATCAATTTAAACCTTAACAATTTGGTAAAAAGTATGAATATAAGATATAAATTTTCACTTTCACCGAACGAAAACCGCAAAAATAGTAAAGATTAAAGATTGTGAGCCAATAGTTTAATGAACAGTGAAATAAGTTTTCATTAGCTCTGTCGGGCTGGTAGGTGGCCCACCCTTGCTATCGGCCTAGCTGAGCTAATGAAGAAAGATTTTTATGAAAAATATTAACGAAACTGAGTTTGAAAAAGAGTTTGAAAAAATCAAGAACTCTAAAATTGAACTCAAACCAAAAACACAAAAAGGAGAAAATAAAATGAAAAATATTAAGAAATTTAACTGGAAAAAATTAATCGAAACAACTAAAACAATTGTAATTTATACAGCCGTTATTGCTGGTTTGGCCTTCTACTTTGGGATGAAACAAGGTGAAAGCAACACTAAAGTAAATAACGATAAATTAGTTGAGACAATTCGAAATTTAAACCAAAACAAGTAAGTCCAAAGGTATCGAATTCGATACAATTAAAACCAACTCTCGAAGCTGCGACTAAACAACCAAGCTCAGCTCGAACTGTGGAGGCTCGAGTTCAGCCCTCGCCCAAAATTGTGAGTTCACAGGTTGCTGGTCGGTGCGAAGAGTTTCGAGAATTGGTTGAAAAATACCCGTGGAGCTCAAAAATTATGCTGGCAATCGCTCGAGCGGAGAGCGGCTGTAATCCAAGGTCGGATAATTCTGGATTAAATACAGACGGAACTTACGACTACGGATTATTCCAAATTAACAGCGTTCACGGCCACAGTCGAGATATTCTGGCAAATCCAGCTAAAAATACCGAGATTGCTTATAAAATCTGGCAATCACAAGGCTATCGAGCATGGGCAGCATATAATAACGAATCTTACTTGAAATTTATGAACTAACCAACATAAGGAGAACTATATGAATAACCAATTAACTAACCAACAGATTAAAGAATTATTCTTTGAAATTGTCTTGAAAGAAAAAGCCTATATCGAAGACGTAGATTGCGACGGCAAAAACTACGCCACAATCACAGGCGATTCATTTGATGAAGAATTTAACGAATATTTAGATAGTATCGGTTTCTGGGAAGAATCACCAAGTGTTGAAGCTTGGCGAGAATATAACGAAGGAGGATTTTAAGATGAAAAAGATAGAAACTGTTAAAATTTCAGGCTCGGATTACGCTAAAGTTTCGGCACGACTTGTTGAATTTCGCAAAGAAAACCCACGAGCAAAAATCACCACTCGCCCAGAACCTCAACCAGATGGCGGAATGATCTTTTATGCAGAAATCGTAAAGGATTCATCAAAAAAATCAGCCGAAGCAACAGGAACTGCATATTATCCAGCAAGTAAAATGAAGAGCGAAAAAGCCTTTGAAAAACTCGAAACAATCAGTGTTGGTCGTGCGCTTTCACTACTTGGCTATTTAAACAATGGTGAGATTGCCTCGTCCGAAGAAATGGAAGAGTTCGAAGATTTTAAAAAGCAAAAAGTTGTGGATCAATCAAAAGAACTCATCACTCAGCTTAAATCTTCAAAAAATCTCAAAGAACTTCAAGATAATTTTGTCAAAGGAGTTAATAAATTCAAAGGTAATAACGAAGTGATCGCAGAATTAATCCAAATTAAAGATGAATTGAAAGGTCAATTGAAATAATGAAAATCTTAAACCTTGAACAACGCTCAGATGAATGGCTACACTTCCGTGAAGGTAAAATTTCCGGAAGTAAAGCTAAAGAATTTGGCACACCTCGCACGATTCTAAAAGCCGAATGGCTTGAACTTGCGACTGAATTAAAAATCGAGATTCCACTCAACCAAAAAGGTCAACCAAAAAACTTAACAATTCAAGAACTTAAAGAACTAATTGGTGAAGCTGAAGTTGAAAAGAAAGAATGCGAAGTTGAACTTGGTGATGCAATCTATAAGCTTATCGCCGAACGAATCGCCAAACCAATCAACGAAAATGATTATGCCGAACGCTTAAATGGCCGCAAATATTCTGCTGCTCTTCGTGGTGAAATCCTCGAAGAAGAAGCACGCGAGAAAGTCGCCCAAAAACTTGGCAAAGAGATTATCGAAGGTCGGGTTTGGCAATCTGATATTAACGAAAATATCATTTGTTCACCGGATGGTGAGATTGAGAATGAGAATGGCGAGATTACCGAAGCAGTTGAAATTAAATGTTTAGACAACTGGAAGCAGGTGCAAGCGTTTTACGAACAACAACCACCTAGTGAATACAAACAGCAAATTATTCAATACTTTGCAGTGAACGAGAAACTCGAAAAACTCTACTTTGCAATGTATTCAGACTCTTTCGCTCTTGCCCCACAGCTCGAACTCTTAATCTTCGAACTTAACCGCAAAGATTTCGAGAAAGAGATCCAGCGAGCAATTTATTTCGAACAATCTGCTCTCATGTTAGTCGAGGAAGAAGTAGAAAAACTATTATTTTAAGAAAGGATTTTATGACTCAAGAAGAACTTAAAAATATCACAATTACACCAGAAGAAACTAAAGAAAGCGGTTATTTCGAATTTGGTGTGCATGAAGTAAAAATCGCTAAGACCAAGATTGATAAGCACGACAATAAACCTTACGCTGAAATCTTTGTTGAAAACGATTCAGCCGAAGACCGCGCCCGACTTTGGTTGCACACTCCAGATACTCGACGAATCTCAATTGACACCGTGCGCAGAATCTTAGTTCACAACCAAGAAGATGAAAATATCAAACAAAAGATTCGTGAGAAAATTCAGCAGATTAAAAACTTGGCAGACTTTGCAGCACTTCTCGAAAAAATAGTTGGCTGCACTGCCTGGTTTAAAGTTAGCGAAGATGAAGACCGAACTTACGAGAAAAATGGCGAAATTAAAAAATCGATTAATCGCCGAATTTACGGCTATGAGCCAAAGTCGGACACTCCAAAAGCTCAAGCTGAAACTAAGTCTCAAGTTAAAGCAGTTGAGGCAGACGAAAATGGAACAACTCATTATGTAGAGGATAACTATGATGAGCCAGTTGATTTAAGTGATATTCCATTTTAAGGGGTGAAGATGATCAAGAAAGAAGAAGAAATACATCTAAGAGTCTGCGATTATCTGCGCAAAAACTACCCAGATGTCATTTTTCGAACAGATTTCTCAAGTGGTATGAAGATGACACCCGGTCAAGCCGCCAAACACAAGAAATTCCAAAGTTCGCGCGCTTATCCAGATTTTTTCATCGCCGAACCTCGTGAATTTGCAAATAAAATACATCACGGAATGTATATCGAGTTTAAATCCAAAACAATCTACAAATTAGATGGCACACTTCGGAAGAATAAACATGTTGAGGAACAAGCCGAAATGTTGACCGATTTGCGAGAAAAAGACTATTACGCAGAGTTCGCAATTAGTTATGAAGACGCGATTACGCAAATTACAGATTATCTCGGCGAACCAAAACCAAAGAAAGTTGAATTCTGATGAGTAAGAAAGCATTACGTAAGAAACAACGAAGAAAACGAAAGAACCTAGTCAATGAATGATTTTACAGTTAAATGGAAAGATAAAAAAGGTGTCGAACACTCTAAGAACTATAAAACTCTAAATGATGCCACTCAAGCTCGCAATTGGCTACTCAAAAATGGTGCTAAACAGGTTGAGGTATTTATCAATAAATAAGGAGGAGATATGAAAAAAGATTTAACAGAAACTGTTGGAACAATTATCGGGCTATTGATTTGTTTGGCGATAATAATTGGACTAGCTCGAATGATAATGTGGATGATTGGACTTTAATATGAAAATCGAAGTTATCGATAAATCTACCCATAAGCAGAAGATATCAGTTGAGATAATCCCTGCTCTATGAAAGCGTTATATAGAAATTTAACTCATATTAAAGTCCAATCATGCACATGCTCGGCTGGCTGAATGGATTAGGCAGGCAGCTTCTAACTGTCGAGGTAGGGCTCTTCTCAATGTCCTACGATGCGGGTTCGAATCCTGCGCCGAGCACCATTAATATTTAGAAAAATGATTTCAAAAATGAAAGGAAGATATGGCAGGAACAAAAGCTGGCGGAGTGAAGGCTGCCGCAACTAATAAAGCAAAACATGGTAAAGATTTTTATTCCCGAATCGGCAAGAAAGGTGGCCGAAACGGTAGAACTGGTGGATTTTACAATAATCCAGAGAGAGCTAGAATCGCGGGGCAAAAGGGTGGCAAAATCAGTAAACGTGGAATAGTAAGGAAGGATAATTATGCGACAGCCTGATATTATTCAACTAATTATGCGAGATTTGAAATTCAAAATGTCGGTTTGGCGAGCAATTGCCATTGCCACTCTCATACTGTTTTTCGGTATGACTGGACTATTTATCGGTTCAGAACTTGAACTGAAAAACACTAAAGCCAAACTAGAAGCCACAATTAACGGTTCGCAAGATTATTACTGTAAAAAAGGAGAATAAATTATGAGAAATACAGATAAAGACGATAGAGAATTTACGGGAATACTCGATGACAACGGCGAACCAATATTTGACGGAGATAAAGTAGAAATAAATTACGAATTTTACACAGCCGAAGACAAAGAATATATACAAAGATTTATAAACAAAGAAACCGGAGTATATATAAACTTCTACGATATAGAAAAACACAGAAGCGATTTTAATATTAAGAAAGTAGTTAAAGAGTAGGAAGTGAAATGGACGAATATAAGAATGATGGAAAATCTGGATTAGACATCCAAATAGATAAAATTGGCTATGGAAGATGGGCGTTTGGACTTAACATAGCTTATGCAAAATTTCACCATACATCATCTGAACTATATCTGCATATCTATTTAGGAAAATATCAAGTATCGATTGGCAAAATGCATAAAGATATGTAAGGAGAAACAATATGAAAAACGCAGAATGGAATAAGCTTACTAAAAGACCTCTTGATGATGAGGAAAAAGAATATTATAAAGACAGCAAAATCGAATTTATGTGGGATGGTTATGACCCAGACATAGGTGAAGAAGTTCTTGTTTGGATTCCTCAGTGTAAAGGAGTATATACAGATATTTATAATGAGTATGATGATGGTATGGCTTTTGAATATACAGATGAAGAAGTTATTTACTGGATGAGCTTTCCAGAGCCACCTAAAATTAAGGAGAAAAAAAGATGAACAAGCAAGAACCAACTAACAAAGAACTTTTAGAAATAGTAGCAATCCTTTCAGAGCTAACTTTAGAAATCGTGAAAGAAAATCGCACATATTGGCAAATTTTAAAAAATCCACCTAAAACAGAAGAAGAGAAGAAAATCCGATTTGCAGAGCTTACAAAAATAGCAGGAAGAGTAAATATTCTTTGTGAGAACTCACAAGACTTAGTATTAGAACATAAGGATTTATTGAATTTAGATATATTAGGAGAATAAAAAAGAACTAAGTTATAAAGAAATAAGGAGTAGATATGGAAAATATTGACAAAGATACGATTAAACTCATAGAAGAATTATGTCAAAAAGAAGTCGAACGAATTGGATTGCCACTTGTTCTTAATGAAGATGATATGTTAGTGCAAAATGGAATATTGTATTTTCATCAGAAAATGACCCTTGATTTAGAGGGTTTTAATGAGACAGTTTTAGTTAACCAAAATCATCTGGCATTCAAAGACGGAAAGTGGAGAGCTGATTCTTTCGATAGCAAATTTTATGGATATGAATTGTATATAAGACAAGGTGTTCACTCTTTTATGACATCTATTCGTCTCAATAGCAATCTATCCAAAGAGAACCTTACTAAAAAGTTATCATCTGATAAATTCAAAGAAATGTTCGATAAGTATAAAGAGCTGGACAAAGAGATGCACGAAATGAGAGATAACTTAAAGTTTTTTATAAATAGATAAGGAGAAAAATAATGAATAACAAAACTAAAACATCACTACTAAATACCAGTGCAATTATCGGTGTAATTCTAGCAATAATACTTATATTTATTGGTATAGCATCATCATATCGAAATCGTGCAATTTCGCTCGAAGAATCGGTTAAAACTTCCCTTTCCAATATTTCAAAGGAAGAACAACGTCGAGTTGATTTGTTTAACAACATAGTAGATGCTGTAAAAAGCTATAATAAATTCGAAGAAAGCACCCTAGCTAAAATCACTGAGGCACGAGCTCAAGCTAATAGTGGTAAAATCGAAAATGCTCAACTAACGATTCAGTCGGTCGTAGAGAATTACCCTCAATTAAAATCGCAAGAAAACTACAAGACCGCTCAACTTGAGTTCAGTATCACTGAGAATCGCTTGGCGAGTTATCGAGAGCAATACAACAACGAGATCAAGGAATATAACAAAAATATTCGTTCTTTCCCTGCTAATTTATGGCTCGGCATCTCTGGGTATGAACCACAGAAGTTTGAGTATCTTGATTATAAAGTAGATAATTCAAAAGCAAGGAATCTCTTCGATGATAAGCGATAGACATCGCATATCACTTGGAATATTTATTGGAGCAGTCGCTATCTTTGGCTGCTTCATCCTAAGAAATATATTCATTGATCATGCTAACTTTGAAATACAGAAATATAACACCGCGGTTCGAGTTGAAGATAATAATAAATTCAATTATGCGGTAGATTCTAAACAAGGTAGGATTATCTCATCTGGTGAATTTAGAACCAAAGATCCTGTTAAATTTGAAAATTTTGACGGTGAATATATGAAAATTATTAGGATTCTTGAAGAATATCGCCCTCATACATATACTACTTGCGACAGCAAAGGTAAATGCCGAATTCACACATATTATTCGTGGGATGAAGTGTCAAGAAAAACTAAAAATTCTAGCACTGTCATATTTCGAGATCGAGATTATAATTCATCTAAGTTTAATTTTTCAGCCTTCGAACATGAAGCTGAAAAGAAAGAAATCCCAGTCGGGTTCTGGGAACGAAAAAAGAGATATGTTTTTAGGGTTATAGATAAAGAACTTTTTGGATCTTTCTATGCTGAAACTAATGAAAATGGGCTAAATGATAATATTCTAGTCCATAACAAGAGCCTCGACGAGTTATTGGAATCGATAAGACAAGGAACTCTAACCGCCGAAATAATCTCGTGGCTAGTATTCTTAGTTATAGTTATATCCATATCTGGTATATGTTACTACTTCGTGATGGCAGACGGTAAATTTAATTGGTAAAGGAGTAAATATAATGAGTAATAATAATTTTAGAAAGAACTTTTTAGTAATTTGTTTTCTATTAAATTTAGCGTTATTGGTTTTATCCAATACTTTAGCATTTCGCATTTTGAATTTTTTAGCGATTATTCTGGTGGTTTATGTGTTTTCGCTGGTTGATGAAAAATAAAGCTTTATTTCTTTTGCAAAATTTGATATAATAAAAGAGTTCGAGTGTCAGTTTTATAGACTTTCTGGCGCAAAGCTCGAGCATGGAAACATGGTTTTAGGCTTTTGCCTTTCTGAAATAGCACCCCTTGGGTGTTATTTTTTGCTTTATAGTAAATATATAGATAATATATGTATATAATGACTATATTTTATATATAATAAAAGTTTTAATTTAATCTTTTAACTTATTTATTTTTTGTTCCTTTTTAAAACTTATGCTATAATATACCCAAGGGAATAATGGGTAACACTATCAGTCGAAAAGATTTTTAGTGTGCCCATTTTATTTTTGGATTCACTGGAATCTTAGCCAATCATAGCAAGCTGGTAGTCGTATATTTAGAGTAACTGCGGCGCTAATCAAAGTTCGAACTCGCACCTAATGTTCGTTACTCCCTCATTAGAGGCTATAAAACACCAGCTTGTTGTGATATAATTATAGATAATAAGTATGCGACCTTTTTGTAGGGCGCTTTTTATTTTGGAGAGAATATTATGGTTAAAAAAACACAAGCTAAAAAAACTATAGGTAGACCGACCAAATATAATCAGAAATACTGTAAAGAGATAGTGGCTTATTTTGATGTCGATGCAACTCGGATTGTTGAAGATATGAGAAGAGATGGATCGACCACTGAAAGGAGAGTAGCAAATGCGATGCCGACTTTTGCGAAATTTGCAAGAAAAATTAATGTTAATACAGATACTTTAGCTGAATGGCGTAAAAAGCACCAAGAGTTTTCCGAAGCCTATAAGAGGTGTAAGGAGCTACAAGAGGAGTTTTTAATCAATGTCGGGCTTGCTGGCGTGACGAGCGCAAGTTTTGTGATTTTTACGATGAAGAATGTCTGCGGGTGGCGCGATGAAAAAGATTTGAAGATTAAAGCTCAGAAAGAAAAGGATTTGAGCGATGCCGAGCTCGACGAAGCAATCTTTAGCTAATAAAGAGCTAACAAGAGCAGATATTTTGCGGGTTTGTGACAAATATCGCCACGATAAGCCTTTTTTACGTAAAGTTTTAAGGGGAATTTTTAAGCGACCCGAAAATATCCACTTGTTTGGCTGGTTCATTTCAAAAGAATATATTGAACTGGAAACGCCGGACTTTCACAAGCAGATTTTGAGAGAGATTAGCGGCGAAAATTCAAGAGTGGCTATCTGTGCACCCCGTGGTCACGCTAAGTCAACAATTGTTAACTTTACTTATGCACTTTGGGCGACAGTCCAGCAAAAGGTGCGATTTGGTTTAATTATTAGCGACACTGTGACGCAGAGTGTGGAGTTTGTGAATGCGCTGCGTGATGAGATTGATAGCAATATCCGTTTAAAGTGGCTTTATGGCGATTTAACTGGCGAACTGTGGCGAGATGGCGATATTAAAACGGCGAGTGGCGTGCGGTGGACTGCAAAAGGTGCTGGAATGAAAATTCGTGGTATCCGAGATGGCTCAGCTCGCCCTGATTTGATTATTTTTGACGACCTGGAAAATGATGAACAAGTTGCAACAGCTTATCAACGTAAGAAGTTAAAAGACTGGTTTCGAAAGGCGGCAATGCCGGCGTTGAGTCGAAAGGGTCGAATTATTATGATTGGAACAATTTTGCATTATGATTCACTTTTGCAAAATATTTTAGACGGCAAGGAAGGCTTTCGAAGCTGGCGAACTATGCTATTTTCTGCAATTATGAAAGATGCGAAAGGTGAAGAGTTCGCTTTATGGCCGGAACATATGGATTTGTCAGAGCTTAGGGATTTGCGAGATAACCCGAATCACCCAAAATATGTGGGTTCGATTGTGTTTGCACAGGAATATCAAAATAAGCCGTTGAGCGAAGACGATCTGATTATTAAGCCCGAGCAGATTAAGTGGATTGATGAAATTCCAGCGTCGAGCGTGATTCGAAAGACGGTGATGGCGGTTGACCCTGCGGTCAGTCAGCGCGACACCGCCGACCCGACGGGTAAAGTGGTGGCGAGTCTTGACCAGAACAAAAATGTGTTTATTCGTTATGTCGGCAATGAACGACGAAGTGTGAGCGAGAATGGTGAAGATGTTAAGCGATTATATGCGAGATTTGAGCCGCAGTTTATTGGAATTGAGGATGGGGCGTTGGGCTTGGTTTTTAAGGATTTATTGGCAGGATTGCCATTGCGTGGTTTAAAAGCTGGAAGCGATAAGATTAGTCGATTGGTGGCAGTGAGTCGGTTTTTTGAAAGCGGGCAGGTTTACTTTTTGAATTCGGCGAATAAGATTCAGGATTTACATGATCAGCTGATGGAATTTCCGAATGGTGCGCACGATGATATGGTTGATGCGATGGTTTATACTGTGCGAATGTTGCTGGTAGATGGCGGTGGAGAGGTGAGAGTTGATGATTTTGAGCTTGGGGGTGGATACAATCCGGAAGAGGGTGATATGTTATAATTAAGATATGGAAATAAAAAATGTTTTCGAAAAAATTAAATCAGTTAAAGATATAGAAAATTATCTGTCAGATATAGACGACGGAGAATCTAGCTGGATTGAATTTAAAAGCGTAACAAAACCCCTAACTAGTGACAAATTTGAATCTGCGGACATGCGAGTGGTGTTAGCTAAGGAAATATGCGCATTTGCTAACACTGACGGGGGTATTTTGATCGTTGGAGTTGATAAACGAAAAGAATCTGGATTGGTTCTAATTAATGAGGAGGCTAATCTTGAGGAATGGGCTGAGAGGAATCTCACTGATATTCTTGATCCTAAATTGCATGGCTACTCTATTCGTTCTCTGGATAGTTCTGACGACAATAGTCCAATCGCAATATATATACCTAAAAGCGAACTAAGTCCACACAGAGTAAGAAGTAATTATAATAAAGTCTCTGGCTCAAAGAGGGAATATGTGGGAGAATATTTTGTTCGCAGAGGAACTAAAAGTGAAAAGCTTGATGAAAATTTGATTCGAGCTATGTATTTGTCCGACGGTAGGCTTCCGAATTTTAAGCTTACACCGATTATTAAATATGCTTTCATTAAACCCGAGGCCAACTCTGCTATTAAAGTAGGGATAAAAGTTTCCTCTGATAAATATAAATTCATTAAAGACTATTATTTAAATTGTCGATTGTTATTAGTAGACGAGTATTTCAATACTCTTTTAAGTGAAGATATCAATATATTTTTTGGCAAAAACCCTCCGATATATCCAAGTGCTGACGAGTATATTTTAGATGATTTTACTATTGAAGTTGAAGAGCCTAGGAGTAATGATTCAGAAGAGTATTCTTTTAGTGTATGTACTCCACTGACACCTATTTGGGGGAGCCAGAAAGTGTCAATTGACGCTTTTAAGAGGATTAAATATATTATCATAAATATCAGATATGCTTGCGAGGGGATGCAGCTAGTTGATGAAACATTTTATTTTGTAGTATTTCAAACTACTTGCTATACACCAATCGGCGGTATAGATTTTATCGAATCGGCAGATTATTGCAATGTATATGTCGATGAAAGGTGTTTGTCGCAAGATAAAATACCTTCTGGGTTTAAGCACAGTGAAGAGTATATCGAGCGAGAATACGATATAGCTGTTAGAAACTTAGTAGAAAAAATGCCTATACCTAAAAAATAATTCTTTAAATATCGTCCTTTTTATGGTATAATAATACCAGATATGCGACTTTGCCGTGAGGCGGGTCGTTTTATTTTGGCTTGAAAAAGGAGAGAGGATGTTTGGCAAGAAAAAACAGGAATTGAAAAAAGAAATTGGTCAGGCGGTGGATTCCGGCACTGGCATTTTTGGCGCGTGGGATGACGAGCAGAGTAGTTTGATGCGCGAGCGAAAAATTCACGAATATCGCCAGATGATGAAAGACGCTACAATTTCGGGTTTATTCAATATTGTGACGATGCCGATTTTGGCGAGTGAGTATGAGATTTATCCGGCGGACAAAAACGATAAAATGGCTGAAAAGCAAGCAGAATTTGTTCGAAAAAACTTGTTCGAAGCCAGTTTTAAAGGTGGAATGGAGACACCGTTTGATTTATTTCTTGACCAAGCGATGTTGGCGCTACTAGATGGTTTTGTGGTATTCGAAAAGGTGTATCGCTTGAACGGCGAGCACTTGGAAATTGCTAAACTGGCGTTGCGAGATTCGCGAAGCGTGGAGATTTTGAAAGACGACAAGGGCGGATATAAAGGCGTGAAACAAAATGTTGACGTGGGCTCGGTGGAGATTCCGGCGCACAAGACTTTTCTTTTTACACATAATAAAAAATTCGATATGCTTTATGGGCGAAGTATTTTTGCTGGAGCGGTGGCGAATTTGGATAAGAAAAAGAAGTTGGAATATTTGGATAGTATTGCTCTTCAAAATGACGCGATTAAAACGAAAATCCTGATTGAGACGGAAGAGCATTCGGGAATGGAGAATAAGCTCGGTTCTATTGTGGCGAAAGTAGCACGGCTGGGTAAAGTTCACAGCGCGATGGGTATGCCGAAAGGTTTTGATATTAAAACTCTCGACAGCGACGGGCGCGACCCGCACCAGTCAATTGAACGGCAGAAAAGCGAAATGGCATTTTCGGTGCTGGCAAACTTTATGCTTTTGGGCACACAAGGGGCGAGTTCGAGTGGAAGTTATGCTTTGAGCATGAGTCAAGCTGGGGTTTTTCAGATGAGTTTGCAGAGCATTCTGGATAAGCTCGAGGCGCACATTAACCAGTTTTTGATTGCTGACCTAATCGACCTTAATTTTGCCGAGCCGAAATATCCAGTTTTTAAGTTTGCCAAAATTGACCAGAGCGTGACCAGTGCGATTTATGAAAACTTTCGTTCGTTACTGGAAAAAGATAAGATTAGCGATGAGGTTGTGAAGCAGATCGAAGACCGCACGGCGGAGCGTTTGGGGCTGGAAATTTCGAAAAAGGAAGTTCGAAAGAGTGAGCAGAATTTGAGCGATTCGCACACTCACGCCGAGCCAGATAAACACTTCAAGAACCTGGACAAAAAATGGAAAGAGCTTGAAAAGCGTTTTTTAGAAGTTAGCCGCCCAATTTTCGAACGGGTGGCGGAAGATTTGGCTGAAAAATACGCCGAAGCTGAATTTGGCGACAAGATTGAAGTTGAATTACCTGATGAATATCGCGATTTGTTGGCGCAGACTTTTAAACAGAGCTACACCGAAGGCAAGATTTTTGCCGCTAATCGCGAGGGGTTGAAGGCTGGCAGAAATTCGAAGGAGTTTAGCAAAGAGGCTGAGGAGTATATCGACTGGATTTTCGAAAAGCAGGCGCGAGACTTGGCGGAATTTATCGAAAGCGAATTGGTGAATGATGTTTTGCTTGCAGATAATAATCGTTCGGTTATTAGCAAGGCGCTGAAAAATATTTTGGCTGCGAAAGTTATGAGTTGGTTTGTGAAGCGCGCCAAGCCAACTGCCGGCTATTTGGTGGGGCGTGGAGTGAATTCTGGGATTTATGCAGATTTTGATGACGAAGATTTGATTGAATATGCGGCGATTCTGGACGGGCGAACAACTGCTGGTTGTTCTTACCTGGATGACAAGCGCATGAAGTGGAAGGAGTGGAAGAAAAACCCTGATTTGATTCCGCCAAGACATTTTGGCTGTCGTGCAACTTTGGTGCGAGTGGTTGAAGGTGGCGAGACGGGGGAAAATGTGCCACGGGTTGAGAAAGTTGCTGAACGAGATGGTTTTCAAAGAATGACGAAAAGTGAATTGATTGATAGCGGGAAAATTTCGAAAGACGAAACCAAGAAGGCCGCGCTGGCTCGAATTAAAAATGATGAATTTGTTTTGCCTGAAAAGACCAGAATTAGCCGAAAAGAAGCGTTGGCTGGCACAAACCCGAATTATTCATCTGGACGAGAATATCAAACGAACTGCCAGCGATGCGTGCCAACTTATGAAATGCGGCGGCGTGGGTATGATGTGGAGGCTTTGCCTGCTTTGGACAAGAATTTTGGTAGTTTGGCGAATATTCGCAAGATGTGGGGCGCTGAGAGTGACGACATTTATTATAACTTTAGGTTTAACAAAAAAGCCGGAGAGTTTGAGAATCTAAATATGAATTATTTCAAGGAATATTTGCGCAACATTGCGCCCGGCGAGCGTCATCAAATTGGCTGGGTTTGGCGAGAAAAAACAGGGCATACTATTTTGGTTGAGAATTCGAAAGGTGTTTTGAGATTCATTGATCCGCAAAATGGCAAAATAAGAAGCCTCGACGAATTCTATTCTTGGACGGGTAGGGCGAAAGGTATGTTTTGGGCGTTGAGAGTTGATGATCGAAAAATTGATCAAGATATGCTAAAATTAATAATGAAAGGCAAATAATGGAAAAGATTCAACGAATTGCGAAAATAGATGAGCTTGATACGGTAAAATCGCTGGGCAAAATTGACGGCGTGGCTTATTTTGCAGTTTTTGATTCTGAGGATATTCTCGGCGACAATATATGGTGTTATGCTCTTAATGAAGATGATTCTGTCGAGAAGATCTTTATGGGCGCTTTGTATATTGGCGATAAAGAAGCTTGCGAGGATTTCGAAAAAAATGACCCGCTTGGGCAGAAGCGAAAATTCTTGGCAGATAATTTTGAGATTTTTAGATAAAATATCTTTACAATATTGTTCGATGATGATATAATCGAAACAGATATGCGACTCGAAAGGGGCGCATTTTCTTTTGGGCTGATGTAAAAGTTATAAATTCAAACCTCTCGAGTTGGTATCGCTTGAGAGGTTTATTTATGAATATTTTTATCAACAGAGATTTGGAAGTTCGACTAGCGGACGTAAAAAGCGAATTTAAGCAGTTCTGGAAACAGATTTGCTTGTTTGGCGAGTATGTGAACCCGAACGGTGGCGAAAAAATGGTTTTGGATGAGGATTTCGCCAAAGAGATTGTGGATAATTTCGAAAGTGGAAAGTATGGCGTGGTTGCCGTGCCGCTTGGACACCCGAAAAATGATGTTGAACTGGCTGAGTTGAATCGTGGCGAAGTCAAAGAGCTGAAAATCACCGACGAGGGAATTGATGCCCTGATTGAGATTCGCGACGAAGAGACGGTTGAAAAAATCGAAAATCGCTTGATTCCGGACGTTTCGATGGGATTTAGCGAAGATTATTTGGACAAGAAAACTGGACAGCGCGTTGGCGCACTTTTGAAACACGTCGGGCTGGTAGTCGACCCTTACATTAAGGGGATGAACCAGTTTGTGGCGTGCGGCGAATCGAGCGCGAGTATGCTGTTTAGTGATAAAGAAATTAATAACGAAGGAGAAGGGATGAAATTCGTAAAAATCAAGAATGAGCGCGAGTTTGATGTCGAAGTGAAGTTTGAGCTCGATGGCGAAGAAAAAATTGAACTCGTTAAAGCTGGCGAAGAAATCGAAGTGCCAGAAGACCAAGTTGAGTCAGTTAAGAAGCAGTTCGAAGAGGCTGAAGCGCCGAAAGAAAATGAAGAGTTGAGCGACGATTCTGACGATGGCGAAGTCGTCAACCGCGAGAAAGATATTGCGAAGCGCGAAGCTGAAATCGCCCAACGCGAAGCTGAAGTTGCGTGGCGCGAGCGAGAAGTTGCCAGAAAAGAAGCTGAAAAGAAGTTTAACGCTTTACTCAGCGACGGTAAAGTTATTCCAGCCCAAAAAGAAGCGTTTTTGGCGTTAAGCGAAGCGACGAGTGAAGAAATTCACTTATCAGATGAGATCACTAAAACCCCTGCTGAACTAATTTTGGAATTCTGTGAGAAAATGCCGAATATGCGGTATTTGAGCGAAGATGGCGAAGCTGGTTCGAACAACGGCGAAGGTGATGATGTTGAGCTAACCGAAGAGGATAAAAAAGTCATCGAACGGTTTGACTTGAACGAAGAAGATTATAAACAAGCAAAGAAGGAGAATAAATAATGTTCTATCGACAAAATGGAGATATGATTTCGGTCGAATTTGGTGCTAACGACATTAAACTTGGCCAGTTGGTAACCGTTGACGCGTCTGGAAATGCGAAAGCTGGCGAAGCCGGCAAACCATTCCTTGGTGTGGCGGCAGAAAATACAGCTGATGTGTTCCGTGGCGAAGAAGTGCGAATCCACGCAGAAGGCGTGTTTGCTTTCGAAAAAGCTTCGGCTGTTGCGACTGACCTTGGTAAAGATGTTAAAATCGCAGGAGCTTCGAAAGTTGAACTTTCGACACAAACAGCTGATATCGTTATTGGTAAAATCGTCGGAATCAAGAGCGAGAGCGAAGTATTAGTTAAGATTAAATAATAATTTAGGAGAAGAAGATGAACGAAAAACTCAAAAATTTGAATCTCACTATTCAAACAGTTTACAAAACAACTGTGAAAGAAGTGAAAGATCCACTCGCCGGTGTGCTTTATGATGTAACACCAACAAGTAGCTCGGCGGTAAACATTGCGACGACTTCGAGCGTTCCTGGCATGAAAGAATTTAAATCAGAGCGCCAGCACGGAGTAGCGACTGATTCAGTAGCAACAATTATTCCACGAACTCACGAAGCGACTCTTGATGTTAAGCGCGAAGATATTGAAGACGACAATATTGGCCGAATCCCTGCGAAAGTCAAAGCAATGGTGATTAAATCGACTAAATATTACGGTGCTTTGGTAACTTCTGCTCTTCAGCTTGGCTTTACTGCTAAATTGGCTGATGGCAAAACTGTATTTCACAAAGACCGCAACAACTTGGTTGCTGGTGCGTTGAGCGCTGAAACTTTTGGCAAGGCGTATGATCAGCTCATCGGAATGAAGGATGAAGCTGGCGATCCAATTTATGCGACACCAACCCACTTGATTGTCGGTGTTGCTAACCGTGCGGCAGCTGAAAAAATCTTGAAAACTGTGAATGGTGCAAACGGCGAAACTAACACCAACTACAAAGTTGTTGAATTAGTTGTTGACGCTCGAATTGCAGACACTACTTGGGCACTTGTGGCGGCTGGCGATGGAATTTTGCCATTCACTATCGCAGAGCGCGTGAAAATTGGCGCGCCTGTAGCAAAAACCGACTTGAACAGTGACCGTGCATTCGAAACTGATGTGTTTAGTTGGGGTCTTCGCGGACGATTTGACGCAGCCTATGCTGATACTCAACGAGTTGTTGCTGGACTTGGAAAATAGTTTTAACCCGCTGATTGGCGGGTGCTGGCGCAAGGAGTGTTTTACTCGCAACCTTGCGTCGACATCTGCTAATCAACGAAAAGAAAGAGGTTTTATGGAAGAAATTTTGAAAAATATTGATAAAATCGAAAGCGTTCAAGCTATTTTAGAAGAAGCTGGCTTGATTCACCGTCAAACTGTCGAAAATCCAGAGATTCGAGATGGTAAAGTGATTATTCTGGCCGACGCTCCGCTGGCTGATCGAAATTATAACGATATTGTCGACTTTGAGGATGTGGTAGTGTTGGCGAACGGTGAAAGCGTCGAAGTGGCGAATATTGACGAAGAAAATGGGCGAGTAGTATTGAGCAAAAAGCTTGGCGAGTCAGCAGAAGTGCGCGTGCTTTATAGTTATTCGAGCGTGAATCGAAGCTTGGTGGAACGAGTGCGGAATGAAGTGGTGGCGGAGCTAAAAATGATATTGAACGCTGGATTTGTTGAGCGAAATTTGGACGCGGTGAGATATGGCGTGCGGCTGTATGCAGCTGGGAAATTACAAATTCGAGATTATGGTTTTAATCAGGATTTTGAAAATGGTAGCAAAGATGGTTATGCGAAAATCAAGTTGGCAAAAGCTGAATTTGTCCGCCTGGCGAAACTACAAGATGATGAAGATTTGAACGGCGATTTTGAAATTGTTGAAGGCGTGGATTTGTTCGAAAAGAGAGGACGATGTCGTTAATTCGAATCGAAATGAGCACTGAAGGTGATAAAGCGATTGTTCGCGACTTTGCTAATCGCTGGAAGAAGGCGGACGATTTGCGAAAACCTTTTACGGAGTTTCGAGGTTATTATTTGAAGCAGATTGATGCGAATTTTGAGCGCGGTGGTGGCGGGTTCGGCGCGTGGAAAGCCCGAAAAAAGAGTTATCCGTGGCGAATTTTGCGCAAAACTGGGCGAATGCGACACGGATTCAAAGGTGCGGTTGATAAAGATTCGCTGACGGTAAGTAACGACACGAAGTATTTTCGCTTTCATCAGCTCGGCACACGAAAATTGCCAAAACGCAAAATGTGGGGCGTGCGACAAGTTGATTATGACGAACTCAGGCAAACAATTCAAAAATATTTGGTAGAGGAGAAATAATGAACAATAACAATTATCAAGACCCGATCTTGAAGAAGATTCGAGACTTACTAAATGAGAATGGCGCGAAAGAATTGAAGAACCGCTATTATTTGGGCGAGCCTTTGAGCGTGGCGAAAAGCGAGTTGCCGATTTGCTTTGTGGAGTTTCGAAGCCAGCAGGTGGCGGACAGTTCAGCGTTTGAAATCGAAACGCGAGCGTTGGTGCGAGTCACGGTGGCGGTAGATTTGACGCGTGATTTGGGCGGGAGAAACAAACAAGCGAATAGCCACGGCACGCTGAACAGGATTATGTGTGGGCGAGATGAAAAATTTCGATTGTTGGACGATTCGATCCTGGGGATTTTGATCAAAAATCAAGATGCTGGTTTAAACGGCGAGCGATTAGCATTTAATATTGGCGAAGGCGTTGAAGTGAGCTATGATTTGGCGCAGCTCGGCGAAGAAGTTTTTGTGCGAACGGCGAGTTTGGAGTTTTGGGTGACGCATAGGCAGGCGGTGTAAGGCTTGACAGGAATAATCACAAGCTCTATAATTAAGGCAAAATTATTGTTAATTATACGAGGTTTGTTGTGGGATATTTGATAGCAATATTGATTGGCTTTCCTATTATTTTGATTATTTTGGCTTTTTGGGTGTTTCTGAAAGCGTTGACTGTTCCGTATTATATTTGGGAATACTTTTATTTTAAGAGCGATAAGTTTCTTGATCTAAAAAAGAAAGTTGCTCGACATGTTGATGAGTGCAACGAAATGAACGATCATATCGAATCTTTGAAAATGGCGTATGTTGGGTTTGATAAGACTAATTATGGAGTGGCTGAAAACAAAAATACAAGCCCATGGAATTTTAAGAAGCCAGCGCTGAAAGACTATGAATCAAGCAATTACACATATGATTGTTCGTTAACAGTTTTGAGAAATGCACAAAATCAACCGTTTAAATACCTGTTTAAGTATTTTAATATTCCGCAAAATGAAGAAAGTTTGGCGGTGTTTGAAAAGACTTTAAACGACTTTTCGGCGGTTGAGCAAGGTATCTCGATTCTTTTAGATAAACGCGCGAAGATTCTGGAGGTCGTCGGTAAGCGAGCACCGTTTATCTTTAAGATGACTCGAAAAGATAAATTTGCAAAAGAATTAGGGTTTGAGCCAGTCGAATTTAAGGATACCTATGTTCCGATATATAAGTTTAGGTATATTTCGCCCGGGGGAAATTCCAGCCAAGAATCTACTCTACACTTAAATACGAAGATACTAAATAGCTTAATTGAATATCTGGGTGGAATTATTAAATTCAGAAAAAGTGCCGCTGGCCAGCGCGCGTTGATGACCTCTGCTTTGCGAGAGAAGATTAAACAACGGGATAATTATACTTGTAAAAAATGTGGCAATAACTTGGAGCGAGAGCCGAATTTATTGCTCGAAATTGACCATATTATGCCAGTTTCGAAAGGCGGTTTAACCTCTGAAGATAATTTGCAAACGCTTTGCTGGAAATGTAATCGTTCGAAGGGTTCAAAAATAGCTTGAAAAACTCTGTCTAAAATGATATAATTAAATTACAATATGCGACTTGTAGGGGTCGCATTTTCTTTTTGCGAAAAATTTGAGATTAACGGCTCTTGACGGGTCGTTTTTTTAATTTTAAGAAAGGAATCGAAAAATGGAAAATGCGATCGTTGGACGAAAAATTGCGGTTGGAATCGGCCTCGAAACTACACGCGGCACAGCTAAAAGCCCAGATTATTTTTATCCACACCTTGATTTTAGTTTCAAGGACAATATTGAAACGAAAAATAACGAGTCGGCTTATAACACAATCGTTAAACACAACTCGATTGATGTGATGAACATTAGTGGTGAAGGCTCAATCAGCGGCAAAATGTTTGTGAAAGGACTTTATTATTGGCTTGCGTTGGTATTTGGTCAAAAAGCGACAACAGCTGGCGTGACTGGCGACACGAACGCAAAACAGCACACCTTTACGCTTTCGGAGTCGAACACTCACTTGTCGGGAACTTTGGCGATTAAAAACGCGATTGAAGCGAAGAAATATAGCTATGCGATGCTCGAAAGCTTCAAAATTAACTGGTCGGCTGATGATTACCCAAAAATTGAAATGTCGTTTAAGTCGAAGAAAGGTGTGCGAGTTGAGAGTAATGAAATCGTGGCGGGTTATATTGACGAACCAGAATTCTTGCCAAAACACTTTGATTTGAAAATTGCTGAAAATGCGGCAGGTCTTGCCAGCGCGCAAGCAGTGAAAGCCACGAGTTTTTCACTTGAATTTAAGAAAAACTTGAAGACTGACTTTGGTAAAGGTGATGTGGTTGATATTTATAACATGGACTTTGAAATTAGCGGAAGCTTTGAGAAGACGATTCGCGACACTAAATTCCAAGATATGGCCGCAACTGGCGAAAGCTTTGCCTTTGAATTTGCGATGATTGACGACAAAAACAAAGTTGGCACTAAAACACCGACTAGTTTGAAAATCACCGCTGGAAAAGCTGGAATCACTGGCTGGAACCCAAGCTATGGTTTGAGTGATATTGCGACCGAGTCGATCAGCTTTGAAGTTTTATTTGATGTTAAAACCAAGAAAACTATCGAAGCGGAATTAGTGAACGGATTTACATATTAATTTTGAAAGAAGAAAGCGAGTAAAAGATGAGTAGAAGTATAAAAATTGATTTGGCTGATGGACGGTATGCGGTGGTTCGCAACTTTTTGAAGAATCGAGATCGCAGTCGAATTCGACGCGCGATGTTTGCCGGCAAAGAATATGTTGCGAAAGACTTGCGCGAAGGGTTTGAGTTGACGATTTCTGGACAAGCGTTGACGGATTTGGTGGATTCACAAATTGAGATTTTTTTGGTGGATTATTGCGGAAATACTGAAAATCCGTTTGATGCTTTGATGGATAGCGAATTTGAAGAAGATTATGAGAAGATTTCTCAAGCTGTTCAAGAAGTTGTGCAGAAGGCTGACGCAAATTTAGACAAATAGCTGCTGACGCTCGAAAATACGAGCAAGCGGCGAAAAATGGTGGTGGAGAAATCCCCGAAATGTTTCAGATCGCAATGATTTGTGAAGACTTTGGCTGGACTTGGCAAGAATATCAAGACCAGCCGGAGGATTTTACGCAAGCGATTATGATGATGAAGAATATTAACGCTAAGATTGAAAAATCGAAAATGAAAGAGTTGGAGCGAAAAAGGAGATGAGTCAAAGTTTGACGATTAAAATTAGTGCGAATGCTTCGAATTTTTCGACGGTAATGAAGTCTGCTGCTAAAACAGTGGAAGATTTTGCCAGTAAAAACAAAGCAACCTTTGATTCGGTTGCTAAAACTGCAGATAGTATGGCTAATAAAATCGCAGGCGGCATTAAGGCTCTTGGTGCCGTGGCGATCGGTGGAAGTTTTGGCTTAAACGCCTTTATGAAATCCGCCAGTGAATTGCAGAGCTTGAAAGCCAGCTTCACCTCGCTGACAGGGTCGATTGAGCAATCGAATAAGGTCATGCAGATATTGTATGACTTTGCGAAAAAGACATCATTTACGAACGAGCAAATTCAAAATACTGCAAAAAGCTTTTTGTCGATGGGTGTTTCGGTTGAAGCTTTGCCGAGCTTGATGCAAGATTTAGGCGATATTGCTGGTGCAACTGGTGCCGACCTCGGAATGATGAGCTTGCAGATTTCACAGGCGTTTGGTAAAGGAAAGCTGGAATATTCGGACTGGAAGATTTTGTCGACATACATTGGTGCTTTGCGACCGATTCTTGAAGATGTGGTTAAGAAGAGAACCGGCCTTGAGGATTTAAATAAAGCTTTTAGTAAAGGTGCGGTGAGCGCGGATATTTTGCGCGAGGCCTTGGCGCTGGCGAATGACGAAGGAAATTTTGCGTTTCAGGGCGCTATTAAACAGTCCGAAACATACGCTGGGCGAATGGGAAACCTCGAAGAAGCTGTAACGAATGTCGGCTTAAGTATTATTGGCGTAGATGCGGCGACTGGCGAGATTAAGGCCGGTGGCGTGTTTGATAATATGTCAAAAAAAGTCGAACGAACAACTGAATGGCTTGAAGAAAATAAAGAAACCATCACTAAAGTTGCGAATGCGATTATTGATAATTTGATTCCGGCGTCGATTACGCTTGGCTCTATTTGGCTGACATTAAAAACGATAGCTTTTGCCGAAAAAGCGATTGATAGCTTTAATAAATTGTCAAAGGCTATTAAAGCGGTCAATGGGGCATTGAAAATCACTCAAGGCCTAAAGTTGCTCGGTGGAGGGGCGTGGAACGCACTGGTGGCTGGGCTGGGCTTGGCGAAAGCTGGCTTTATGACTGCGGCGAGCGCAGCTTGGGGGTTCGCGGCCGCCCTTCTTGCTAACCCGATAACCTGGATTGTGATTGCGATCGTGGCGGTGGTTGGGGCCTTGACTTGGTTCTTCACCCAAACTGAAATAGGCAAGCAAATCTGGCAAGGATTTATGGAATTTTTGGGCGGGCTATGGAATGGCTTGGTTGAAGTTGTCGGCGAAGTGGTTAAAGTTATTGTTGACGTGTGGAATGGGATTGTCGGTGCGGTTGTAGCTGTAGTTGACACGGTTGTTAATGTGTGGAATGGGGTTATGTCGTTTTTGGCGCCAGTGTTTGATGTGATTTGGCGGGTAGTGAGCGGTTTGTTTATTTTCGTAGTGGCGGTTTTGGCGACGATTGCTGAAGGTATTTTTAATTTGATAGCTGGCGCAATTATGCTTATTGCCGGATTTGTCGGCTGGATTTGGGATAATGTAATTGTGCCGGTCGGGCAGTTCTTTGTCGATTTATGGAATGGTGTCGTTGAAGGAATTGGCGCTTTTGTATCGACGGCCGGAGAGATTATTGGTGGGATTATTGGATTCTTTGTCGATTTATGGAATGGTGTAGTGACAGGCGTGACTGAGTTTATTGACGGCGTGGTAGCGGCGATTACTCCGATTGTTGAATGGATTAATGCGAACATTATTGCGCCGATTGCTGGGTTCTTTTCTGGGTTGTGGAATGGTGTTGTTAACAGCGTGACTGGATTTATTCAAGGCTTTATGGGTGTAATTAAGCCAATTACCGACTGGATTAATAATAATGTGGTCCAGCCGATTTCAAGGTTTTTTGCTGGGCTGTGGAATGGGATTACTCAGGGGTTACGAGGTCTGGCTGATGGTGTGCGAAATATATTTGGCACGATTGTTGGGCTGATTAAGCTGCCGATTAATGGGGTGATTAAATTAATCAATGGCGTTATTGGTGGTATTAACAGTGTAAAGGTTCCGGATTGGGTGCCTGGGCTAGGTGGGATGAAACCAAATATTCCAAAAATTCCGTTACTAGCGAAGGGTGGTGTGGTGGACAACGCAACTTTGGCCGTGATTGGTGAAGCTGGCAAAGAAGCGGTGATGCCGCTTGAAAATAACACCGGCTGGATTTCGAATTTGGCGAGTCAGATTGCTGAACGCGGCGGAAGTGGTGGTGTGCAAAATGTGACGCTGAATATTAGTGTGAATGTTGATAATTCTGGCCGAGAGTTTAGCGATGAAGACGGCGTGCGAATTGCTAAAATTATTGATCGAAACTTGCGAGCTCAAGGCTTGACGATTGGACAGATGGGAGCGATGCGATGATAAAGATTAATGATGTTGAAATTTTAAAAATGCCAAATAGCTATAATGACGAGCCTGAAAAAATTAAAACTGACAGCTATTCAATAAACGGCACGATGGAGCGCCAGAGATATACGCCCAAAAATCGAGTTAAGCTGATTTATGACGTGGCGACGCCAGAACTGGTTCAGTATTTTGAGTCTCTGGAAGCTGGCGGAGCAGTGAAATTCTTTAATGATGGAACTGTTCATGCTGGGGTGTTGGAGTTTGAAGGAATTATCACTGATATTGATGAGGGCGATTATTTGCGAGGACAAAGCCTGTTGTTGCCTTTGACTGTAACGATTCGGGAGGTGTAGTGTGGCACAAAATGTGAGTGAAAGGTTCAAACGAGAAGCTGCATCGCCGGTGAAGTCGCCAGAATTTGCAGTATTGATTAGCTGGGATAAGGAGATTCGGCAAGATTCTGGCTGGTTTGAACTGGATACAAGCACGCTGGACGGTGACGATACTTTGCAAGGCGCAACCGAAATTCATACACTTTATGACAAATACGAATATGCTAATGAGAGCAAATTTGTTAAAAACTTTGAAGTATCGCGCAAGGTAAGTAATTATGGCTGGGGCGTAATTATGGCGACGGCGAGGATTACTCTTAAAAACGGCAGTGGAAGATTTACGCCTGGCGGAGGTAGTTTGGGTGACTTAGTGCGGGCCGGGCGACCGGTAAAGATTGCGGTTGGCTATAATGGTGAATTGATGAATGTTTTCACTGGATTTTTGGGTGCGCCAAAATTGAATTTGGTTGAGAACACGGTTGAATTTGAAGCATTTGACACGATGACTTATTTTGCTGGCAAAGAGACTGACACGACATTTTTTCAAAATAAGCCGATTAGCGAAGTGTTAGATAGTTTGTTGCGCGAACAGGGTTTTGGGGTTGGCCAGTATGAAATTGACCCAAGTTTGAGCCGAAAATATCCGTTTTTATGGACGCGTGGTCGAAAGCTGACGGCGATATTCAAAGAGGTAGCGACCAACGAAACGGCGTTGATTTATACTGATGAAAATGGTGTTTTGAAGTTTGTGAAAAATTCGAGCTTGATGAATGTGGCGCCGCGAAACTGGGAGTTTAATTATTCAAACTTGACGGATTTGAATATTTCGGAAAGCAACATTATCAATATGGTCAAAGTGAAAAGTTCGTATTTGCGAGAAGCGGGAATTGGCACGGTTTATCAAATGAGAGAACAAGACCGTGGCGGTCAGTGGGCGGTCGAAAACGGCAAGACGAAAGATTTTTGGTTTGAGCCGTCGCACGAAGGCGGGCTGGAGAATTTGAAATATGTTAAAGACGCGAATGGGAGTTTTCAGTTTTATGCGAACGCTCAGGCGACGGGTAGTGAAATCACAACTGGCGTGACGAAGACTTTTACGAATTTTTATGATAGCTTTAAGCTGACGGTTAAAAATAACAGCGGTCGGATGATTTATTTGGGAAATGCTGAGATCTATGGTGCGATCGTTAACGAAATCACTGAAACACCAGTCATCGTTCAAAACGCGCCAAGTATTGAAAAATACGGGATTAATCCGGATAGTTCGACAGGAATGCTGGGCGAGCCGTTTGAATATGAAACGACGGCTGGGCGAACTAGCACCTTGCAGTGGGCGTCCGATATGACAGATTTTGAAAGTTTGCGCGGGATTGGTGAGGCTTTTCTTGATAATTATGCCGAGCCGAATCAGCAATATTCAGTTTCGAACTTTATGGTTCCACACCTGCAAGTTGGCGACACGGTAGGCGTGAGTGTCGAATCGCTCAACAAGGATTTTAACTGTGCGATTTTGGGTGTGACGATTAAAGGTGGCGTGCGAGCGAATTTTAGGCAAGAATTATATCTACAGGTTATACCAGATCGTAGATGGTTTACACTCAATATTTCAAAGCTTGACAGTGGAGATATTCTGCTTTGATTAGATGAATATATTGAAAAAATAATGTCCAGGTGTTATAATAAAATTAGATATGCGACTTTAGTGAGTCGCATTTTTCTTTTTGTAAAAATTTACTAAAGTCATTAAAGGAGAAAGGAGGAATATGGAAGATAAATACATCAGCAAAGAAGTGTTCGAAGCACGAATTGACGTCTTAGAAGAAAAAATTAACAGCTTAACACAGATTGTCGAGCACACAAACGATCAGCTGGAGATTATCGCAGGACTATCAAAATCAGTCACGGAACACCAAAAAGACATTGAGAGTGTCCGACGCGAGACTGAGCGTAACAAAGAGCGTCTTCGGCGACTTGAAGAAAACCAAAGTAAAATCGTTTGGGCGGTGGGTCTGGCGATTTTGGGAGCGTTTATTCAATTTGTCATGAATGGCGGGTTAATTAAAAAATAAGGAGAAGAAATGGCAAAATATATTCAGAAAACAACCCCAAATCTTAACATCGGAGCGACATCTGGTTGGTGTCTACAATATGCGGATGACGCAGTCAATGCACCAGTTCGTAGAGATTCGGCAGGGCTAGAATATCTAGCTCAAAGAGCAGCAGGTAACATTCATCAAGAAGAAACCCCTCCTGTTGGACTTTGGGTTCCGGTCTTCTTCGATATCACAAGCGGAGAATATGATCCATATGAACACGTAGCATGGGCGTATAATTATGGAGATGGACGAATTGAAATCCACGACAGCGAAGTTCACAGTGGAGCGAGAGGAATTTATAATTCAATTGCTGAAATCTGTCAGTGGTTCAGTATATACGGACTTCGATATCTTGGTTGGAGCGAAAGAATTGGTGGTGTTCAGATTGTTGAGAAAAGTGATAATGTTCGTGTAGTAAATTCAGGTGTTGGTGTTAATGTTCGATACGAACCTACAACTCAATCTGGCGTATTCGCAACATATCCAGATGGTTCAGATATTGAGATGGCTGGTTGGGTCTATGGCGAGAATGTGAATGGTGATGATCGTTGGTTCAAATCTCAGCGTTCAGGTGTTTATCTTCATTTCTCAGCTTTCGATGAAAAAGAAGGATTGTTGCCAAATCTTGGAGATTTTCGAAAGGTGGAACAACCTGAAAGTAAAGCAGTAGTTCCAGAGAATAAAGCACCAGAATTTACTGATTTCGAAAAAGAGTTCGACTTTGTAGATGAAGTAGTTCCAGCTCATGTTTCTAATCAGTTCTATGGGCGAAAGAACCTTAAAGATGATAACGGAAAATACTTTGGCAATATTCCACAAGATTATGAAATCCAGAAAAAGTTTGTAGATGAATTACAGCGGGATTCACAACCAATTCGTGAAATTACAGTTCATAACACGGCAAATGATTCAATCGAAGCGACAACAAATGAATTTAGGCGCAAGGAAAGCTTTAAGTCTGCTCATCTTGTAGTTTCGAATGATAAAATCGTTCAAGTTGTGCCAAAAGGAAATACAGCTTTCACAAATGGAACTCACGAAAGCAATATCGAAAGCTTTACAATTGAATTTCTCGACAATGTGACTGATGAGCGCTATGTTGAGGTTTTGAGGAAAGTATCTGAAGCTTTAGGTGTTAAGAACATCGGAAAACACCGCGACCATTCGGCGACGGCTTGTCCAGCGCAACTTTCGGACGAAAGATTTAGTAAAATTTTAGCAAAAGTTAAGGGTGAAGATGAAGTTGAGCCTGAAAATGAGCCAAAAGCACCTGAAAATAAAGGTATTGCAGCTCAAAGTGAAGTGAAAAATGAAGTGTCGCAAAATGATAAAAAAGAAGTTAAAGCCGAACAAAGAGCTTTAACAGAAAAGGAGATTGAAATGTTGGATAAAATGCAAGAAGAAGTGGCTAAAAATATTGCAAATACGGATTATGAGCCACGAATCAGTGAGAAAGCTAAAACTACAGTCTATTTTGTAGCTGACCTTGGAATTTTAGTGAATATGTTAATTGCCACAATTTGTGTGATTCTGATTCCAAATTATACTAAAGAAATTTTAGCGATTAGTGGAGCGGTAGCGACTGCACTAGCTGGGCTAAAACCAATTTTTAAGTTGGGAGCTAAGAAATAATGGCTTACGAAAAACAAATTTTTAGTCCGAATGAAGTTTTAACCGCGGTTAAAATGAATAAAATGTCTGATAATCTTGAGTCTTTGCGCGATGGCACCGGAATTAAAGCTGGTTCTATCGAACCGACTAAACTCAAGCAATCTAATGCGCAAATTATTCAGTCTGGAAATTTAGCCACTCAATATAAAACGCAACAAGTTCGCACGCAGTGGTTCGATCAGACATATTGGAATGCTAACTTCTTCCGCCAAAGGAATGAAAAAACAAGGATTGAATTTCCTAAAGCATTTAAAAATCCACCAGCGGTAGCGGTTCAGATCTTGAACGCTGGAATAAACCCACTGACCGTATTTAGCACAGTCGTGACTAATACTTATGTTGAATTTACGATAGCATCTCTAACGAGAATTAGCCAGGAACTTGATGTTACTGTTTCAGTGATTGCGACAGGTGAGTTGGCTTAAAGCGAATAGTGAAAAAAAGAACCCGTTTTGGGTTCTTTTATTTAACAAAAATACAATAGAAAACCACTCATCATGAGTGGTTTATTCTGCGGCTATCCAACCGTCTTCGAAAGTACTTAGCTGAATATTATTTGGAAGGAACTTGTAGTGTTTTTCTACTCCCTTCGGTCCATCAACTAAATAACTGAAAGTGCTAAACTCTGCCGTCCGATCTCCTGAATAAATCAGTACAACTGGCTTAGTTTTATCGTCTTCATGAAAAAATCCGTAGACTTTATCATAACGCATTAATAGTCCTATTTTCATAGCAACCACCTCTTTTTTCTTTTATTATACCAGAAAGTGCGAAATAAAAGAACCCAGTTATTTAGTAATTGTCTTTCTTACAGATTACCTATTATCTCCGCTACCATGAATCTTATCTCGCCGTTGTCGGCTAGCTAATTTCTCAAGGTTAGTTTTTGCAATATCTTCAAGTTTAATATCATTATAAAAGGCTAGGGCGGAAAGATACCACAAGACATCGCCAAGTTCTTTTTTTAGTTTTTCGCGATCTTCCTGTGTAGTTTCAAAAATTCCACCTTTATCTCGAATCATTTTCTTGATTATTTCTAAAACTTCACCAGTTTCTCCAGCAAGTCCAAGAGCTTTTTCCATATAACCGTTATAGCGAGCAGAATCTGTAGTAGCGCTATGTGCGACATCTGTTTGAATTGCTTGGTTTTGGTATTCATTAAAATTCATTTCTTAACTCCATTTATTTTACCTTATCTATAATAACATTTAATGATAATATAGAACAAGGTTGACTTTAATTAATTAGTTTGATATAATTAAAAAGCTATATGGAGCAACAAAAACGCCTCACGCTGATGAAAATCAGTGTAGGGGCGTTTTGCTTTCTTGGAAAAATGAGACAGCCGAAAACCAACCGCTCCATTTTACTAAAAATCTTGTCAAGACTTTTTTGGAGGGAAAATGGAAAAAAGTTTTATTTTATGCGGCCGTCGAATAAAAACTATGCGCGAACGGCTCGGCAAAGCTTGCGACTTAATAGATGATGAGCAGTTTTTAGGCGTTTTTAGAAATCGTCAAATTAACTATGAAAAAGAATTTGACCAATCTGTTAAAATGGTTAAATTAATGAAAAAAGCAGGTAAAATTAAGAATGCTAGTCATTATTTTGCTAAAATCTGGAAAAAAGAAAATATTAACAAGACATTAAAAATTGTGCGAGAATTTTTAAATCGTCAAGTTTCGAAATTAGCTGAAAAACGCGAGCAGAAAAAACAAAATGAACATGATGAGATAGTTTCGAAAAGCTTCAACAATTCAGGCTATCTAAAATTTCAAGCAATGAAACATAATTTTAATTTAAGTTAATTCACAATTTGACAAAACTATAAAAACAGTTTCTAAAACTGTTGTTTATTGCGTTTCGGCTAAATTATTATATAATATTATCTAATATTTGTAAAATATAGGAGAATAAAATAAATAAATGTAAAATACTAGACAATATTATTTACTATTTAGCAATGAATTATTTTATTTTTAATGAGTGAAAAATGATAAAAATTTAAGTTTTAGGTTCTAATTAGAATTCTTTTTGATTTCTTTTTAATTTCTAATTAGTTCAAGAGGAGGTTGTTTGAGGGTTGGTGAATTATTTGATGAATATCGAGATAGGATAATTATTCAAGGAGGACAAAGCGATCGCACACTAGAGACACATGAGTTTGTAAGGAAATATACTATAGAATATTTAGGAGATCTAGATATTAAAAGTCTTAACTTTGAAAATACCAGTAGGATCTGTGCGAGCTGGCGGAAAAATCGATCACAAAATACGGTAAGATTGTATATTATTCGTCTAAGATCAGTGCTGAGATATGCAAGATTGCGAGATTTACCTGTGGTGAATTATGAGTTGCTAAAAATACCAAAGCGAAAGACTAAGGTAGTTGATTTTTTAGAATCGGAAGAAGTCACTAGGCTTATTGATTGTGTTTTCGCACCAAGAGCAGGATATTCAAGATTTAAACGTTTAAGGAATCGAGCGATAATTTCGCTTTTATATTCTAGTGGTGTTAGGCTAAGTGAATTAATATCGATAGATTGTATAGATATTAAAAAAGACCGTACATTTACGGTGATTGGTAAAGGCGACAAGCCTAGGCTTTGTTTTATTGATGAACGAACTTGGTACTATATAGAAGAATGGATAGAATTCAGGACAGATGAATCTCCAGCTCTATTTATTAGTGAGTTAACGGGTAAGCGTATTTCTAAATCTACCGTTCAAGAGATTTGCCGAAATGCACAGGCAAGATCAGGATTTGGGACACATATTCATCCGCATATTTTGAGGCATAGTTTCGCAACAAACTTATTAAGAAATAATACTAATTTATTGCTGGTGCGGGATTTCTTAGGACACTCAAGCGTGCAGACCACACAGATGTATACACATGTAGTAAATGAAGATTTACGTAAGGCATATTTAAAAAATCATACCACGTAGGTATTGACTTTTTGAACCGCTTATGATACAATTTAAATAGAATTGATAGAAAATTAAAAAACCTAACAAACCTACTTGCAGCAGAGCATAAGACTTTGAGATAATTTCTTGGAGCCACGATCGGGGCTTGAACCCGAGACCTCATCCTTACCATGAATGCGCTCTACCAGCTGAGCTATCGCGGCAATAGCTCAATTATATCATACAAAATGCAAAAATTGAAACTATTTTTGTTTTTTAGAGGAAGGTTTTTTAGACAATGAAAAGGTCTCGAGCAGAGCTACACCAATCACCCAAATAATTGAATTAACCAGAAAAAGACCAGATGCTAAAATTGACAAGAATATAATTAAATGACCTAATTGCTGACTGATAAGACTAACTACACTCGCTACGCAAAAGCTCGTTACAGTGAGAATAATATAAAACCTCTGTAGCTTTATGCGCTCATTTGTAGTCTCTAGATATTTTGAAAATGTTTTTCGAAAATTATTCATAGCTTGATTATACCATATTTATCCAAATAGGTCAATTTAATTCCGAAATAAGTTTTATTCTTCCAGAGAAATTAAGTCAAGTAGTGCCGAAACAAATTCAGCCTGACTCCAAGTTAATGGAGCAACAGAAAGCCATTCAAGATTATGAGGATTGATTTGTTCTGGCAAAATTCCAGTAGAAGAGCTCCTTGCTAAAACCCAATCCAATATCCGTTCAGCCTGTCGTTTATCGCCTTTTGCGAGATAAAATTCCGCTTGCCAAAGTGTTGAAATTATCCAAATATTAGAATTATAATCATCAGAGAAACGATAATAAACATCATTCTCGAAACGCGGAATACCAATATTTCGTTCCGCTTCAAAATACTTCTTTAGAGATTCGAAAGATCTCTCAATTTCAGATGAACTAAAATCAAAAAGCCCAAACATAAATGCTCCATAAAAACTCGACGCATCAATCTTAGAGTCTTTTTCGCCAGAAGACCAAATCCCACGATAGAAATAATTTAAATCTGTATTAAATAATTCTTGATTTGCCGCTTTCTTAATTTTATCAGCAGCAGCCCGCCAGCGATAAGCATCTTGAGGCTTGCCAAAATCTCGAGCAAGATCTGCGGCGGAATTTAACGCAGCAAAAACAATCGCATTCGAATATGTCGTCGAAAGAAAATCCATCTCCCATAGTTCATAGTTTGGTTTAACGAGATTATTAACATTCAGGAAATTAGCCAAAAAATCACTCATTGGCTTGATTAAACTTGGGTAAAATTTTTCTAATGCCAAATAATTACGAAATTTAGAGTGAAATTGCGCATATAGAAAAACAATACTAGCAGTTTCGTCAATTTGAATCGGTAGATTTTGCGAATCTCCACCCTGAGAATAAGGATGCCAGCTAGGGCCAAGTTCACCATTTGGCAGATATTTATGATTCATGAAACCCGCTGGATTTTTTACTTCAAGACAAAACTCAAAGAACTTTTCTGCCTCATCGAAATAGCCAATTCGAATCAATGGCCAAAGCGCATAAAGAGCGTCTCGCGGCCAACAATAAGAGTAGTTGTCTCGAGCATGGTGCAACATCTCGCTATCATTGCTAGCAATTGGCGCACCAGAACCCGCAATATGAGATTTAACCAGCATGACAGATTGAATGAATTTATCGCGGTATTTCTCAGGGAGTTTTTGCGATATTTTAAGAGCAGGGGATAGCCATTTACGCCAATAGTGTTGAGTTTTTTTAAAATACTTAATAAAACCTTCGCCGCTCAGCAAAGCTGAATTCCGAAAGGCTAAATCGTGATTATCTGCACATGAAATCATATATTGAAAAATCATTTCTTGATTCGAGCTTAGGCCAAAATCAAATCCTAAAGCCGAGTCAGTTTGCCCGTGCTCAACATTAGACCCGCTTAAAATTCCATCTTCGCAATCAACCCACGAGCCAAGTTTATTTTCAATGCCAAATAATCCAACCGTATGCTGAGAAAAACTTTGAAAGATATTATTCTCAGCATCTTTCCGTTCAGCAAAAACCACAAAAGCCCGCTTACCGCGATAATGAAGAATACTTTTTTGCTCAGGAATAAACTGAACAGTATCGGCGAAATGCTTTCCGCTATTTATTGCAAAATTTTGATAGAAGAACAATTGAAAATCGCGGTGAGATGGCGCTAAGTTAACTATTTTAACTTGGCGTAAAAATACATCGCAACCGCTCGCAACTGTATCCTGAAACTCAATTTGGACTTGGAGCTGATTGTTGACTGCTATCGTTTCAGAAATTAAAGCATCGGGCAAATATCTAAATTCAAATTGCCAGCCATCATCATTCATCCATGAAAATTCACCATCAACCCGCACGCCAATTCGATGAACTAGTTCATCTCCAAGTGTGTGATTCTCATAGCCATTATCCGGAAAATAAAAATCAGCAACCATAGCATGGTTATTTAAGCCAATATTTAAATTACCATTACTTAAAATTACTGATCTAGCCATTTTTACCTCGTTTTACTACAAAATCCCAATTTTTCTTCATATTATTATAATTAAAAGGTGGCCGAGGGATAGATTTAGTCGCCTTCTTATGTTGCTTCTTTCGCGGAGAAGTTTTACTTCCAGCGTCAGAAGAATTATTATTTATGCTCTTAGTTTTAATCGAATCTTTTTGAGGGTCGATTGAAATATCTTTCAAGTTATTGGTCTGAACCTTAATATCCCTCAATCGATAATCCATATCACGCAAAGCATCCATGTAACACAGAAAAGCGTCATAAGGCGATTTATAGGAGGAAAAATAAGCATGAACATCGCCATCGTTCCAAAATTTAGTGCACATATAATAAACATGATCGCTAGTTTGAAGGCGGCGCCAATCTTCAGCTAGTAAGCTATCTCCGCAACTATAAACACGAGACTTAAGCGAGTAGAGCAGTCGCATTGCTTCTTGTTGCATAGAATTGCCCAGCCAGGCTGTTAGGTCACGTTCTGTGTCCGCCCAAGTGACAGTATTTGGCATGGAAATTTCCGCTATCGGCTCACGCTCAGCGGCCTGAGAAACAGTTTCAAAATCATGATCTGGATTATTTTTTAGCCAATCCCCGACAAAGCTTTCGAAAAAATTAAAAATCCCGCTTTCAGCCCATTGATGCTCACCAAAAGTTTCATAATCCATAAATAAATTAATTATCTCGCCATGATAGCTAGACGCGTTAAGCCATTCAATATATTTTGCAGTTGTTAGCGGATATTCTTCCCAGCTATGATTCGAAAAACGAAAAGCCAAGTCATCGCTAAGCCTATAATTTTTAAGAAGCAAACGAATATTTTTCGTATTCGGTGGACGATAAACATGATTTGGAGTTCGCCACTGCAAAACCGAATCCCAACCTTCTGCCAGAATTGCCTTAAAGCCAAATTTGTCAGCCCATTTAGCAAGTTCATCGTTATACGCTAGCTCAGTATTCCTAAAAGCAGTCGGTGTGACGCCAAAAGTTTCTTGAATTTTCGCTATATGGGATCGAACTTGCGTTTCAAATTCTTCTCGATCAAAAAAGAAAGCTAAGCTATGATAGTAAGTTTCAGCCAAAATCTCCACACGACCAGTTTTGATAAGCCGCTTAAAACTATCCAACACTTTAGGAGCGAATTTTTCCGCCTGATCAATAAAAGTCCCTGTAATCGAAAGCGAGAATCTAAAATCAGGATAACGCGCCAAAAGTTTTTCTAGCAAATTATTCATCGGCAAGTAGGACTTTTCAGCAACTTTTTTAAAAATTGCACCGTTGGTGTTGCTATCATTTGGTAGTTCTTTTTTGAAATATTTAGAATTTTTACCAACTTCAAAAAGATTGTAGTAATCATTGACCCGCCACGGTTGATGAACATGAAGATATAGGACTATTGATTTTTTCACTTTTTTGACCTCGCTAAATCCATAAATTCGTCCATAATTTGTTCAGCAATTTGCGACCAAGAAATTCGTGCGTATTCTTTTTTGACATCGATCTGAAGATCATGGAGTAATTTTGGCGAAGTTGAAACCGCCAAAATATGACTAGCTAGTTTTTCCGTATCCCAAAAATCATAAGTTAGAATGCTTTTAAGGATCTCACTCACGCCAGATTGTTTCGATAGAATTAAAGCATTATTAAAATGCGCAGCCTCAAGCGCTGTTAAACCAAAAGGCTCGTTAATTGAACTCATTACAAAGACGTCAGCAACCCCATAAGAATCACGCCATTTCTTGCCGCGCAAAAACCCCGTAAAAAAGATTTTATCAGAGATACCGTAAGATGCCGCCATTACAATAAGTTCATTGCGCTGCTCACCATCACCGACCAAGAGTAGGGCGATCTTCGGATTTTTTTGTGCCGCAAGCGCTACCGACCTCATCAAATAACTCAGACCCTTTTGAGCAGTAAATCGTGTCAAGGTCATAAGCACTGTATATCCTTGAGACTTTAAAAATTCGAGATATTTATAAGTTTGGACGTCATAATCTTCAGGGTTGCCAAAAGCCTTCGGTTCAATCGCATTGTAAACCACGCTAACTTTTTGCGGAGTAATTTTATATTTTTCGAGAATAACTTGGCGCGTATTTTTGGACACAGCGAAAACTTTATCGCTTCCGAGAATTCCGCGATATTCAATATCGTGAACGATCTTATTTCCAGCTTGACTACCAGCGCGATCAAATTCAGTAGCGTGAATATGCGAGATTAGCGGCGCACCCGTAATTTTCTTAGCGAGCAAACCAATCTCCATCGTAAGCCAGTCATGAGCATGAATTACATCTGGCCAATTTTCTTTGTGAGCTAAGAATCTTTTGATAAACTTTTTGTAATCCTCTTGAATAGAATAAATATCTGGCGCAACTTTTTCAGATGTGTGTGTTTTATAGTAATTAGATGAATCGTAAGTACCACAACCATTGAATTTATCAAATAAATAATCAGTCGCATGAATAACATTCATAAAATCAATCTCAGAGTGCCTGTTTTTATAAGGTAAAATAAAGTCAATATCTGCACCTTGTTCACTCAGAGCTTTGGCCATATAAAAACACGCTACACCTAAACCACCACTGTTATAAGGAGGAAGCTCCCATCCGAGCATCAAGATTTTCATCGGCCGCCTTTTGTTTTAATTTATACTTAACCATTTTATCACATTCAACAAAAAAGCGCAAGCGACATCTAAATACTTGGTGAGAAATTTTTCATTTCTTGAACGTATTTTTTGTAATTTGGGCAATATTTTTCTACTTCCGCCCAAAATTTCTGCGAATGATTCATTTGACGAGTATGACAAAGCTCGTGAATAATTACGTAGTCAATTAAATGATGCGGCAAATTCATCAGCACAATATTGAGAGAAATCGTTCCGCTAGAAGAACACGACCCCCAGCGCGTACTAGTGTGCGAAAAACGCAATTTCCGAAATTCAAAATCATATTTTTCGGCCAAAAAATCAATCCGACGCGATAAATAAGCCTTGGCCTGCTTACGAAGTATTTTAACAACTACTTTACGAATTTCAGCCTGAACCAATGAATCGCCAAAAGTTAAGCATTCTGGAACTTGAACTAAAATCTGATTCCCATCGACCGAAATTTTAGTTTCTTTACCCAAAAAATGGCGAATAAAAAGTGTGTGCGTTTTGCCAATTAAATCACCGTCTTGATAGATATTTTGAGAATTATGTTGAGCGAGCATTTGGCGAATTTCCGCACGATTATGATTAATTAGCCGCTTAACCGCAAATTCCGGCGAATAATAGGGAATTGATGCACGCAAAATTCCGTCTACACCAACAGATATTTTTACTCTACGTGCAAGCTTATTTTTGCGAATTTTAATTTCACCAAATTCTTTGTCGACTATTGACATATTAATTCTATTTTAGCACTTTCGAGAATGTTTTAAAAATATACAAAATAAAAACCGCCAAGCTTGCGGAAAATAAATGCATTTTTGGCACGGGCAGAGAGACTCGAACTCCCGACACCAGGTTTTGGAGACCTGTGCTCTACCAACTGAGCTATGCCCGTATGAAAATATTCTAGCATAAAATTTAGTCTAGTTCAACAGCATTATGCACCTGCTTGACAGTTGGAAAGAAATATGATACAATCGTAATCAGTTGAAAGCTTAAAATAAAAACGAGCTTTTGGCTCGCTCATTTAAGGCTTTCTAAAAAAAGAAAGGACTCACTTATTTCCATTTATAGGTGAGTTAATGGTGAAAAAAATGGAAGACATAATTGCAAAAAAAATTGCAGAAGCTACTGAGAATATCGGTATTGCTTCCAAAAATAGTTTTATCCTCCCTGAATTCGATGGAGTAAAACTGGAAGCAAGGCTCGCAAAAGCCTTGCGTGACGATTCAGTAGAAGCTATAGAGCTTCTAAGTTTGGCAACTTATTATGAGGTTAAGTTACCAAACTTAAATAAACGTCAAGCTTTTGATAAGCTAGAAAAAGCTTGGCCAATATTACATAGGCCAGATCTTAAAGATCTCTGGCATTTCTTGTCCTCAAAATGGACAAGAAACTACTCGACGGCAGCCGAGCATATTCAGCTCTATACGATGAGCATTTTCAGTAATGATTTTAAGATCCTTACTGAAAAATACAGCAGCATGCTACGCTGAAGACTGCATAATCGAGCCCTCGCACGAGGGCTTTTAAATTTGTAATAAACCGCTAGATATGTTAAAATATTACTTATCTTTTTTCCAAAAGGAGGAACAAAAAATGGAAAGTACTTTACTAATAAACGAAATAGAATTGCTGCTAGCTAATTCCGATCTAAAAGGAATAGTGAACTCCTCAGCAGTCTCAGCGCAAAAGAAAAAACAGCTTTTGCAAGTTTCTGCAGACAACACGGACTAAAATACGATAGTTATTTGCAAGCTATCGAGCTTATTCCGGACCAGTCCTATAAGGGACTAGTTGACTCTATTTATCGCTTCCGAAATAGTAATATTTATTCAATGAGAATTATAGAAGCAAGAATCGATCTATTAGGTCAACTTCTATATTACCGACTTATTAAAGAGGGTGAGTCAGAGGCAGAAGCGTTAAATTTAGCCTCAATCCAAGAACTAAGAATGAGACTAGATCTCATGTCTAAAAAAAGTTTTTGGATTAGCAGCGACAATATAAGTCATTGCTGGAATATTGTAGAGAGTCTATACACTCCAGACTCGGCAATACTCCTAGGTAGATCTATAAAGAATAGACTAGCCACAATGACTCTTAATTTTGTGGCCAAAGACAAAAAACACAGAATGAGGTTATTAAAACCAAGCCCAGTGTTAATAGAGTACGTAGCTAATCACAACTATTTCTTCTCGAAAAGGAGAAGGATTTTAAAAAGATGGCAAAAAGCAAGAAAAAAATAGAGAGTTCGTAGAACTCTCTTTAACTTTGCGTAAATCTTTAGAATCTAGACTATTACTCCGTAAATTGGGATTGATAAAGCTTGGCGTAATTACCACCCAAGGACAGTAATTTCTCATGAGTGCCCTGTTCAACAACATTACCTTTTTCAAGAACAAGAATTAAATCTGCATTACGGATCGTAGACAATCTATGAGCAATCACAAAACTTGTGCGCCCATGAGTCAGATTATCCATTGCCGACTGAATAGTTGCCTCCGTTCGTGTATCAACAGAGCTGGTTGCCTCATCAAGAATTAGCATTGGAGAATCCGCCAAAATAGCCCGCGCAATCGTGAGGAGCTGTTTTTCACCAGCCGAAATATTATCAACATCCTGTGAAATAATAGTATTATAACCATCAGGTAAAGTGCGAATAAAATGATCGGCATGAGCCTTTTTTGCAGCCTCTACGACTTCTTCATGGGTAGCATCTGGCTTGCCGTATTTTAAATTCTCCTCAATAGTTCCATTGAAAAGCCACGTATCTTGAAGAACCATACCGAACAAACTTCGAACCTCACCCCGAGAAGCTTTTGATGTATCAATACCGTCAATTTTAATCTTTCCGCTATCGACATCATAAAATCGCATCAATAGGTTAACTAAGGTGGTCTTTCCAGCGCCAGTCGGCCCAACTATCGCTACATTTGAATTCGGTTTGATTTTAGCATTGAAGTTTGAAATAACTGGCTTATTCTTTGAATACGAAAAGCTAATATTATTAAATTCAACTTCGCCACGAATTTCCTTATTAAAACGGCCTGAAAACTCTTCAGCTGGTTCTTCATCCGCATCAAGAATATTAAATACGCGCTCGCTCGCAGCCAATGTAGTTTGTATTTGAGTCATGGAATTAGCTATCTGTGATAAAGGCTGGTTGAAGCGATTCATATACTGCATAAACGCTGATATATCACCAATTGAAATTTGACCACTAGCAGCACGAATACCACCGATAACCGCAATTGTTAAAGTTGAGAGGTTATTTATGAATCCCATAACAGGATAAATTAATCCACCGAAGAACTGAGACTTCCAGCTTGAAGAAAACATCTCTTCGTTAATTTTATTAAACGAAGAAATTGATTTTTTCTCACCATTATAAGCTTTCAAGATTTCGTGAGAAGAAAGCATTTCTTCTGTATGACCGTTTAATTTTCCTGTAAATTTTTGTAAATCACTAAAATATACTTGACTGAATTTTGAAATTAGCCCAATTAGACCAACCGAAATTACACCAGTCGCGAAAGTAACTAAGCTAAGTTCAAAAGAGATTCTAAGCATCATAATTATCGCACCCACAATCGTAATAAGCGAATAAGTTACTTGATTTATAGTTTCGCCAAGATTGTTACTAATCGTCTCCACATCATTAGTTATTACAGATACTATATCGCCAGTTTTACGCTTATCAAAGTATGAAAGTGGCAATTTCGATATCTTTTTGGACGTTTCATCACGTAAGTTAAATACAATAGTCTGCGCCATTTTAGCCATTAGCCAATTCTGAAGATACCCTAAAATTCCACTAATTCCATATATCGCAACCAGCAGGATTCCCAGCTCTCCAATCTTTTTGAAATCCGGAGTAAATTTGGGGCCGGTAGCTGTCATTTTGGGGTTTTTAGTGATTAGATTTATTAAATCACCAATAATTTGCGGCGCAAAAATAGCCAAAATAGCACCAGCTGACACGGACAAGATAAACAGAGTCACCAACAACTTAAACTCTGAAAAATATTTTAATAATCTTATTGCTGTTTTGAGAGATATTTTTTGTTTTTCAGATTGGGCCATTATTTTTCTCCTTTCTTCTTGGCAGATTCTGATCTTTCAAATGCTTTAATTTGTTTTTTGATTTCATCATCAGATAACTGGCTAGAAGCAATCTCTCGGTAAAGGTCGCTTGTTTTCAGTAGTTTGCCATGCTTGCCGTGAGCAGAAATTTTACCATCGTCAAGAACTATAATATGATCGGCGCCAGCAATAGAGGACACCCGTTGAGCAACTATAAACTTAGTTTGATTTTTGGTTTTTTTGGTTAGTTCGGCACGCAAAAGAGAATCGGTTTTATAATCAAGCGCGCTAAAACTATCGTCAAAAATTAGAATTGGCGCATTAGTTGCAATCGCACGCGCAATTGAGAGTCGCTGTTTTTGGCCGCCAGAGAAATTTTTCCCGCCTTGTGAAACTTTTTCATCCAAATCATTAGGTAGTCCTTGAACAAAATCCCAAGCTTGAGCTATCTTTAGAGCATCAATAATTTGTTCATCCGACATATTGGTCTTTCCGTAAGCAATATTTTCACGAATCGTCCCAGAGAAAAGTTGCGCTTTTTGCGGTGCGTATCCAATGATTTCATGGAGGTCTTTTTGTGCGAAATTTTTAATATTAATATCGCCAATAGTAATTTCCCCGCTATCAATATCGAAAAAGCGTGGGATTAGTTTTGCTATAGTACTCTTACCAGAACCAGTTCCACCAATAACAGCAACTGTCTGACCTTGCTTAATCTTAAAGTTGATGCCGTCAAGAACTTTTTCTTCACTATCGGGGTAACTAAAATTAACATCTTTAAACTCAATATCGAAAAACTCTGGAATTCTTTGAGTGCGTTTTTTGTCTTTGACAGAAACTTGCGTGTCAAGAACTTCACGAATACGTTTTAAGGAAACAAACATTCTCGGCAAAAACACCAAGATCATTGAAAGCATAGAAAAAGCAAAAGTAACCTGAGCGGTATATTGTGTTAAGGCAAAAATATCACCAATCGAGATAGTATTGTTGGCCACAAAATACGACCCAATCCATGCAATGGCAACAAGAGAGAAACCCGAAATCATCGTCATAAAAGGGGAGATTAGCGAAAAAACTCTATCAATAAAAATATTAAGTTTCAAGCTATTGGCATTAATCTTATCGAACTTAGATTCTTCAATTTTATCTTTGCGATAAGCTCGAATAACTCTCAGGCCAGTAATTGTTTGGCGTGACTGTAGATTCATTTTATCGATAAATTTTTGAATTTTGCTGAGGTTAGGCATGGCAAAAATAGAAATGACGGCAGTTAGAGATATAATAGCGACAATTGTCGCTGCCACAATCCAGCTCATAGATGCCGAAATCGAAAAAACATTAATCACTGCGCCAGCCCCTACTATTGGCGCATAAATCCCCATTCGCATAGTCATAGTAAATGTTTGTTGAAACTGTCGTGCATCATTTGAGATCCTTGTAAGCAAACTAGAAACAGGAAATTTACCAAATTCGCTCATCGAAAAACTCTCAATCTTAGCAAAAGTATCACGTCGTAAATCACGCGCCATTCCACCAGCAGAACGTGCCGCAAAAAAGATACTAGCCAGCATAAGTCCTCCAGCTATTAGCGACAAGCCAATCATCATAAAGCCATTAGAATAAATAGCCTCCATATTTTTCATGGCTACACCCTCAGAAATAATTTTTGAAGTGTATTGCGGTAATTCTAAGTTGATTTTTGCTGAAAAAATTGTCAAGATAAGCATGATCACTATCTCAAGCCAATATTTTCGAGCATATTTAAAAATAAATTTTATCATCAAGCTCCTTTGTTTTTAGTTTTAGTCGTTAACGTATTTTAACATATTTAGAGAAAAGAAAAAAGAGCGCAAATTGCGCCCCGACTGAGCCTCGCTATATAAATGTAACAGATTGTTGCGAAAAAATAAGCAACTGCGAAGCCCAGATATTAACTAGCTTTGTACATTGGAATCACCCCCTCTGTAAAAATGACTTAATTCTTAATACTTGTCAAATTCTTTAGAAATATATGTTAAATCGGTTGATTGTTTTTTTATACTACCCCCGATTTCTAAAGTGTAATCTACACCTAGCCAGCCACTATTTTTAACTAATTGAATCAACTGACCATATTTTTCCTTTACAGCTAAAACCTCTCTCAATCATCTCACCCCCTTCTAAATTAAAGTTACTTTTTTAGCTAGTTAACACTCAATATTATACAACTTTCATCCACAAAGTTAATAGTTTCTACAAAAATATTGATTTTACTAACAAAATTTGTTAAAATTTTTGTATGGCCTCATCGTCTAACGGTTAGGACACAAGGTTCTCATCCTTGCAATCGGGGTTCGATTCCCCGTGAGGTCACCACAATTCTGATTTTTAAATTTTTATAATGAAAAATGATTTTTGGCAAAAAATAATCAGCAGCACAGGCGAGGAGAACGGTAAGAAACTACCGTTTTTTTCGCTTGCGCCAATGGAAGCTGTAACTGATGTAGTTTTTCGACACGTAGTTTCGAAAGCGGCACGACCAGACATTTTTTATACCGAATTCACTAACTCGTCAAGTTTCGCCAGTCCAAAAGGAATCCACAGTACGCGCGGACGACTAACTTTTACACCAGACGAGCAGCCAATTATTGCCCAAATTTGGGGTTCGCGGCCAGACGACATTAAATTTATGTGCGAAAAACTACCAGAACTTGGCTATCAAGCGATTGATATCAATATGGGTTGCCCAGATAAAGCTGTAATTAAGAGTGGCGGTGGAAGTGATTTGATTCGAAACCCTGAGCTTGCTGCCGAAATCATCAAAAACGCAAAAGCTAGCGGTTTGCCAATTTCGGTTAAAACTCGCCTTGGCTTTTCTAAAATAGAAGAATGGCACGATTGGCTAAAATTTTTGTTAGAGCAAGAAATTGCAGTTTTAACAATTCACCTTCGAACCAAGAAAGAAATGAGCAGAGTTGCAGCGCATTTTGAATTGATACCTGAAATTTTAGAGCTGCGCGATCAAATTGCGCCAGAAACCCTAATTCAAATTAATGGCGACATTAAAACTCGTGAGCAAGGCTTGGAACTTTGGCGAAAATTTCCAAAAATTGATGGAATTATGATTGGACGCGGCGTTTTCGAAAACCCATTTTGCTTTGAAAAAAATCCGCCAGAAACCGCTCGAACTTCAAGTGATTATTTAAACCTACTTGAACTTCAACTTGATTTATTCGAAAAATATTCTCGCGAGCTCGAAAAACGCCGATTTGAGCCTTTAAAGCGATTTTTCAAAATTTACGTGCGAGAATTTGCTGGCGCGAGTGAACTTCGGGTAAAACTAATGGAAACCAAAACCGTTAATGAAGTTCGTGAAATTTTGAAGGATTTTCGAAATGCCGCGCAAAAATAATAAACATAAAGTTAAATTCCAACGATTTCAATTGCAAGTCTCACAACAAAATAAAACACGTTACGGTAGCGAAAGAGAGGCTCGCGCTACCGCTGATTATCTAGAGCTTACCAAAGGAATTGAACTCAATGTTTATCGTGATATTGATGGCGGTTGGTATCTAACAAGTAAAAAATAATCTTGGCTTTTAATGTTTTTTTAAGCTTTTTATGCTAAACTATATTTATGGATAAAAAAGTTATTGTTTACTCAACAAGCTGGTGTGGATTTTGCTCGGCCGAAAAAGACTGGCTTGAACACAATGGTATTAAATTTGAAGCGAAAGATGTCGAAAATGATTCAGTCGCTCGAGATGAACTACTCGCAAAAATGGGTGGGGAGTTTCGTGGAGTGCCTGTAACAGATATAAATGGCGAAATTGTACTTGGTTTTGATCGCGCTAAGCTTTCTCAACTACTTGATATTAAGCGTTTTTAAGGTCTAATTTAACATATTTTAACTGTCCGCGCGAGCTGGACAGTTTTTTATTTAATTTAAGGTATTGACAAGACCTTTAGTTAGCGTTAGAATGGTGGAGCTGAAGAACAGCAAAAAAGAAAAGGGGTGTGAAATATGGCAAATAAAATTCTCCGTGGCGGCATTAATTCTCAAATTGATGCTGGTACATATGTACCTAGCTACACACAAATTGATTGGAATGAAATGTCCCAACAAACATTTAAGGACGTTAGAATTCTAGGAATTAAAGGACAACAATCAGCTATGAATGCAGCTCATGGGCTGTCAGCGTGGCGAAATTGGTAGATACAGGAGCTTTCAAGCTCCTTTTTTCATTTTTCGCTAATTTTTATAATTTGATAGTCTTTATTACCAGATTGCATGGCTTTTCGAAAATAATCATCGTGACTCACAAAAATTATCGCGCCAGAGTATTTCTTGAGCGCCGATTCTAATTCTTCAATACTCGGTAAATCTAAGTGCGAAGTTGGCTCATCTAAGATTAAAACCTGTGGCTCATTCGAAAGCATTCTAATCAGCTGAAATCTCGCCTTCTGACCGCCGGAGAGCTCACGAATAGGTGTCTCGAAGTCCTCAGTAGAAAAGAGATACTGGTGTAAAATTCGGTAAATTTTTTCCTTCGTGATTGAAATATTTTGATCAAGGTAGATTTTCTCAATTGCATCTTTTAGGTTCATTTCGAAAAAATCAGAACTAATTTCTTGACTATAAATTCCAATTCTCGCGGTTTCGTCAAGAAAAATATTACCGTCGTAGATTTCCGCTTTTTCGTTTTCCGCACCAAAAATCGTTTTAATTAAGCTGGTTTTTCCAACACCATTTCGGCCAAAAATCTCCAAAATGCCGCCAACTTTTAGATCAAAATTTACATTTTCGAAAAGAATTTTTGCGCCATTTTTATTTTCAAGCGCATCTTCAAGTGAACCGTAACCGAGCGCAAGATTTTCTGCCCGCACCAAACTTCGCACTGAACGCGTTTCTTCATTTTTAATACCGATTTTAACATTTTTAGCCTTAAATTTTTGATAAGATTTCGCCGCCTTAAAATCAAGATTTTCGACATTTTCTTGATCAATCCAAAAACTTGGTTTTTCAATCTCTTCAAGACCCGCAAGTTCTTCACGTGATTTATTTTCGAGCCGCTTAAATCGTTGGATCGTACTCGGATCTCGAGCTTTTTCCTTCATTCGTTGATATTCGCGAACTTTATCTTTCAAATTTGCAATTCGGCGCTGAATACTTTCAAAATCTTGAATTTGATTGGTAGTCGAAAACATATTTGTGCGCAAATAATCGTCATAATTTCCTTTAAAAATATAAGTTTTGCCATCACGAATTTCAATAATTCGATCAACCTTTGAGAGAACATCACGGTCATGAGTAATGACGAGAACCGCTTCATGAGAATTTTTCATCCAACTCAAAAAACGATTTTTGGCGTGCGAATCCATAAAGTTAGTTGGTTCATCAACGAGTGCCAAATCAGCTTTCGAATGAATAATCTTAATCGTATCAACTAAGCGCTTCTGACCGCCCGAAAGTGTTTTCATCTGGCGATTTTCAAAACCGCCAAGGCCAAAATCGCGAAGTTCAGCTTTAATTTTATCTTCAATAAAGTGGAAATTTTTCTCTTGAAAGCGATTCAGGGCGTCGGTATATTTTTCGATCAGCGCCATGTTTTCGCCCATTTTTTCAGGAAGTTCACGCAAAAGTTTTGAAAGATGAGCGTATTCCGGCAGATCATTTAAGATAAAATCAAGCACAGTTTGCTCACCGGCGCTGGAATATTCCTGTTGTGTGCTGGCAATAACTGAACCTTTCCGAAAAATTACTTCGCCCGAAAAATCTTGGTCACGACCAAGCAAAATGCCAAAAAGTGTGGATTTTCCAATTCCATTCCTCCCAATTAAACCAACTTTTTCGCCTTCATCGATGCTAAATTTTATATTCTGAAGAAGTTGTTTGTTGCCAAAAGATTTTTCAGTAATTTCTACACTAAGAATCATATTATTTCTTCAATTTTCGAGAGAGTTTTTCAAGCCAATTTTTTGGCTCACTCTTTTTCTTTTCAATCACAAAATTATAAATTTCTTCAAATTTTGAAATTGTAAAATTCAAATCGTGTTTCTTAATAATTTCAAGACCATTTTTTGAAAAATCTGCCGCGAGTTTTTTGTTATCAAGAATTTTCGAAATACTTTCGGCGATTTGTTCAATATTATCAGTTTCACACAAAAAACCATTCACACCATCTTGGCAGATTTCTTTAACCGCACCAACATCAACACCAATCACAGGCTTACCGCAAGCTGCCGCCTCGAGAAAGACAATTCCTTGAGTCTCAGTTGGGCTCGCCGAAACAAACACACTAGCTGCGCGGTGAAAATTCACCAAATCTTCGCCAAGTTGCGTACCCATGAAGCGAACATTTTTCGAAATTCCTAATTTATAAACCAAATTCTCAAGGTTCGGGCGATCGGTGCCGTCACCAACAATCACGAGCTGAGCTTTTTTGTTATTTTTTAATACTTCATTAAATGCCAAAATTAAGGTTGAAATATGCTTTTCGGCATCAACGCGACCAATATTCATTACAATCGGTAAGTTTTGCGGCAAATCAAATTTTTCAAAAAATTCTTTTGGTGGCTTTCCAGGAGTAAATCGGCTTAAATCAATACCGTTCGAAACAGCCTCAATCGGCATTTTAGCTTTTTCTGGATTTCGAAAATGGCGCTCAATCGCTTGCTGAGTCGGCATCGTAGCATAATCTGCTTGCAGTGCAAAGCGTTTGGTATAAAGTAAAACTGTACGATTGATAATAGGTGAAAGAGGCGCAAGCATTTTTAAATTATCAAATAAGTTCTCTGGGCTGGAATGATTGGTAATCACCACCGGAATATTATGTTTTCGCGAAAAATCGATCATCGCCTGACCCACAAAAAGTTGCAATTGAATATGTGAAACATCTGGCATAAAATTATTTTCTTTACAAAATTTGCGGATTTCTCGAATCGGGAGAAGAGAAAGCCTATATCCATTATGAAGGTAAATCCGTGGAACAGTAATTCGCCCACCTGCAATTTTGCGAGGCTCAGGCAGAGTTTCGGTTTGGTTTGGGTAAAAAGGGAAGTTGGTCGAGCTTAAACGAACCACGCGGTAGCCGTCGATTTCTTCGATATAATATTCACCATTTTGACTTGGCGCAAAAACCACAACTTCGTGCCCGCGCGCCGTCATTTGTTCAGCTAAATTTTTCGAAAAAACCGAGATACCATTAATCATCGGCCAGAATAAATCAGATGCAATCGCAATTTTCATAAGCTTGATTATAACAGATTTCGTAGTAAGTTTCAAACCAAAGTAGTTATGTTTAAAATAAGGCGAGCTTTAATAATTTCTTACTAGTTGGATAAAAACCTTATCATTAACTCATAATTTTACTTTTTGAATCTCTTTTTTTGACTACTTAAAAAATCTTGTTTTTTTAAAAACCTTTATGTTAATATAATTATATCTCGGACATCTTTTTGTAAAGAAAGATTAAGAGTGAAGTATATCGAAAAATAAAGTTAAAGATTTATTAAGAGTGATATTGTTTACCCTTACTGCCGTTTTAGATATTTTCATCACAACAACACCCGTTGTAAAAGTAGACACAGCGGGTGTTACCGTGAAAGTTGTTCCAGTAAAAGGTAAAAATATTTTTGACTGGAGAGAAGACTATCCTGTCGTAAAATCAAGAATTATTCTTAATGGAGCATCGTCTGGTAATCGTGGCTCAATGGAAGGTGGAGATAGTAGGCATTTTACAGTTACTGCACCTCGGCCCGGTGGAAATAGAGCTGTAATGATAGAAGGAATTTTATCAAACGGAGCAAGATTTAATAAGACTAAAAATGTCTGGATCGATGGTAACCGAACTCAAACAATCTACATAGCAGTAAACTAACTGATACTCATATGTCCGAGTATTTTAAATGAAAGGAATTCTATGTCAAAAAAGAGCTGTTTTTTTAAAAATAACAAACTTCTTGTAATAATTTCAACTATTTTTACTGTAATTATTTTAATTTTATGCGGTGTAATTTATTCTCTCAAAAAGCAAATTGATGGTGCATTTGACAGTATCGGAGCGGCCGCAATAAAAGCAAACTCATTAGAGAGTGACCTTCGAAATCGTGGAATTATTAATGGAGAGTTAATTACGAATAGCGAAAATTCTAAACCTTATTCACTCGAACAAATGCAAGAATTTCAAAAATACGTTAACGAAAACTACAAAAAATAATTTCCCAAAAATATCAAAAAAGAGAGCTACAACAAGCTTAGCACTACAGGTAGAATTTGAGTCTGTACTAAAAACCCATTTTCTCCGTAAAAGCTTGAATTTTAAAAGTTAAGACTTTTTAAAATTTGTAGAAAAACTTTGAAAGTGATAAAATAAATTAAGCTTATGAAGAATTTAGTAATCGTAGAGAGCCCCGCTAAGGCTAAAACTATAGAAAAATATCTCGGTAAAGATTTTACAGTCATGTCCAGCGTTGGGCATATTCGCCAGATTGCCAAAAAAAATAAAGACGGTGGCCGACCAATTGAAACAAACAATAAATATAAAATCACTTTTGAAGTTGATCCCGGCAAGAAAAAAGTTGTCACAGAGCTTCGAAAAGCCGTTAAAGCCGCCGAAGAAGTTTGGCTTGCAACCGATGAAGACCGCGAAGGGGAAGCAATTGCGTGGCATCTTTGCGAAGTTTTGAAATTAAACCCAAAAACTACCAAGCGAATTGTTTTTCACGAAATTACTAAAAATGCAATCGAAGAGGCAATTAAAAATCCACGAAAAATTGACATGAAAATGGTTGAAGCTCAACAAACTCGCCAAACTTTAGACTGGCTAGTTGGTTTTGATTTAAGCCCTGTTGTGTGGCGAAAAGTTCCTGGCGGAAAAAGTGCCGGTCGCGTACAAAGCCCAGCAGTCAAACTACTTGTAGAACGAGAGCGCGAGATCGAAAAGTTCGGTGCGAAAAGTTCGTTTAAAATTACTGGGGAATTTATTGTACCAAATTCTGGCGAGATCCTAAAAGCTGAACTTAATAAAAAATTCGAAACCGAAAAGGCTGCAACTGATTTTCTCCAAAGCCTAAAGACGGCTAGCTTTAAAGTTGCAAGTATTTCAAAAACTCCTGGCACCCGCAACCCAAGCGCGCCATTTACAACTTCAACTCTTCAGCAAGAGGCCAACGCACGGCTTGGATTTTCAGCCAAAAGCACCATGACTGCTGCACAAAAGCTCTACCAATCTGGTAAAATCACTTATATGCGAACCGACAGTGTAAATTTGAGTGGATTCGCAATTAAATCCAGTGAAGAATTTATTAAGAAAACTTTTGGCGAAAAATACCATAAAGCACGTAATTTTGCCACAAAATCAGCCACAGCGCAAGAAGCGCACGAAGCAATTCGGCCAACTGTAATAGCGAATGAAAAAGCTTCAACTAGTCAAGATTTGCAAAAGATTTATACACTGATTCGAAACCGCACGCTTGCTAGCCAGATGGCGCCGGCAAAAATCGAAAAAACTACTGTCAAAATTGAAATTTCTGGTCAAGAAAATTATTTTGAAGCTAAAGGAGAAAAAGTTGTTTTTGATGGGTTCTTGAAAGTTTATTCTAACGGAAAAAAAGATGAATTCTTGCCAGAACTTGCAAACGGCGATAATTTAAATTTTAATGAAATTATCGCAAAAGAAGTTTTCTCGCGTCCGCCAGCTCGCTATACCGAAGGTTCTCTTGTTAAAAAACTCGAAGATCTCGGAATTGGCCGCCCATCAACTTATGCTACAATTCTAGATACAATTCAAGCTCGTGGCTACGCCCTGAAAGGCGAAGGAGAAGGAAATCCGCGCGATGTAATTCAAATTTCACTTTCGAAAAATAAGATTAACCGCGAAGTTGTTCAAGAGAAAACTGGCTCAACTAAAGGAAAACTACTACCCACTGCAAGCGGCGAGGTTTTGAGTGATTTCTTGAACGATTATTTTAACCAGGTTGTTGATTATGGCTGGACAGCAAACCTAGAGAATGACTTTGATAAAATTGCTATAGGTGAAGAAAATCGTCTCGAAGTGCTTGACGACTTCTATAAGCCATTCCATAAATTAATTATGGATTCAGGAGAAATTGATCGTAACGCTGTAGCGCCCGCTCGCGAAATTGGAGTCGACCCAAAGACTGGACGAAAAGTTTTTGCACGATTTGGCCGTTTTGGACCAATGATTCAGCTTGGCGATAATAAAGTTGAGGGCGAAGAAGTGAAATTCGCGCCGATGCCAGCTGGCGAAAAAATCGAAACCGTCTCGCTCGAAAGTGCTTTGAAAATGTTTCTTTTGCCACGAAAAGTTGGCAAAACTGAGGACGGTAAAGAAATTACAGCCAATATCGGTCAATACGGTCCTTACATTAAAATCGAAAACACTTTTGTAAGTATTAAGCCGATATCGCCTTTCGAAATTACTGAAACTGAGGCGCAAATGCTTTACGAAGAAAAACTGAAGGCCGACGAAAAACGAATTTTAAAGAAATTTAAAAATGGAATCATAATTTCTCGAGGTGGATTTGGGAGAAAATATATATCCAGCAATGAAATTAAAGCACTTCTTCCAAAAGATTTAGATATTGAAAAAATTACCGAAAAACAAGCCGCAGAATTAGTTGAAATCGCAAAAACACGCAAGTCAGGAAAGAAAGTATCTACAAAAAAGAAAGCCACAAAGCGAAAAACCATCACTAAGAAAAAATAACATATACATAAATATATTATGCTATAAAAGTTTAAAAAATAAATTTTTATAGCATTTTTTGTTTTTTGTCGCAAAATTGTGTTATAATAATTTAAGAAAAAGAGAGAATGAGTGTTGACAATTATTAAATATTATTTTAGAATAATATTTAACTTAAAAATATTAATTTTAACCAAATAGGGAAAGTATGGAAAATAATAACCAGATTCAAAACGAAAAAATCCAGCTGATTGAAGCCCTTGTTCACAAATCTCTCCAAATAATTGGACAACCACGAGAGCAAGAAATTATCACACGTCGCTTTGGACTTAATGGAGCGAAAGAAACACTCGAACAGATTGGTGAGCGTCTCGACATCACTCGCGAACGAGTTCGTCAGCTCGAAAAAGCTGCTTTAATTCGCCTTAAAATCTCTGCTGAAAAAGGTGAAATTGAACACCTAGCCGAAATAGAAAAGGTACTTATTAGACATCTAGCAGAATCTGGAAGGATATCAAAAACTAAGAATCTAGTAGAAAAATATCTTGAAAAAACACCTACAGAGCAAGATATTTCGAATTTATTATTTATTGCAGAAATTAGCAGTAAACTTGTAGTAGTGCAAGAGAATGATAAATACTTTAGCGCTATAGCAAATGCAGAGTATGGCGACGAGCGAAAAATAAAATCAGCAATCGATGAAATTGTCAATATCATCAAAAAGAATAAAAGTCCAATGACATTAGACGAGCTAGACTCAAAACTATCTTATGAACACCCAAGTCAAATTGAAGCAATTGCTAGTGTTTCAAAAAATCTCGCCTCACTAAATAACCTATGGGGCCTCGAGAAATGGCCAAGTGTAAATCCAAAAAATATTCGCGATAAAATCTTTGTGATTCTAGGAACAAAAAAAGAGCCAATGCATTTTTCTGAAATCGCAAAAGAAATTCGCGAAAGTGACTTTAGCCGAAAAGATGTCACCACTCAAGCAATCCATAACGAATTAATCAAAGATAAAAGGTTTGTCTTGATTGGTCGTGGAATTTACGCACTCGACGATTGGGGTTTTAAAAAAGGCACTGTGGCAGACACAATTACAGCCGTCCTAGAAGAGGCAGGTGAGCCACTTTATCGCGACGAAATAGTTAAGCGCGTATTAGAAAAGAGAAAAGTCAAAGAAACAACAGTTCTTCTAAATCTTCAAAGCAAAAAAGAATTTGTACGAGTTGCTAAAGCTACCTACGGTTTAGCGAAAAATATCTAAAAACAAAAGGTGAGCCTCCATAGTGAGGCTTATTTTATTTTGATAGTCGTGGTATAATATCCACCCCTCCCTGAGCAGTTCACTAATTTTAGTTTAAATCAAGTCCTGTAGGCTCGCTTTTTAGAGTTCCCCGATAAAACGGTAGTGAAGCTCAATCTTTACTTGACGCTTCTTGCCTCGCCCAATCGGTTGATGAAAGACGATTTTATCGACAAGCTCGTTTACGATTTGCGGAGTTAGTTGTTCAATAGTGGTATAGTTTCAAATCGTTTGGAGAAACCTTTCGATGTTATCTGCCGATTTAACCACCTCAGAAAGTTGGGTCTGCTTTTCCATCACTTGAGTTTTTAAAATCGCTTGTTCTGCCTCAAAACCCTCGCTGAGTTTCGAAAATCTTTCGTCACTAATACCACCCAAGAGTTGCTTTTAATAGAGCTTTTGAATGATGGTGTCTAGTTCTGCTATACGTTGGGCGGCTTTGGTGAGTTCTTTCCGTAGACTAGCTTGATATTCATTTTCTTTGACATCATAGCGCTCTTTCATGGTTTCGAAGTAATACGTTTTATTGGCTTGACGTAATTTTTCCATCTTGATATACCTCCATAAATTTATTTGTGGTGACATGATAACTCTCTTGGGTGGAAGAGTCAAGTAAATTTTTAGATTCAAAAATAGCACGCTAACTGGCGTGCTAAAATTTAGACTATAATTGATTTGAACAGCTAGTCGAAATGTGTTATAATAATTTGGTTAAACTTATCAGGTATTGTGATATAAGTAAAGTAGTTCATCAAGAAAAGGTAAATATGGAAAATATACAAATTGAAGCTTATAAAGTATTAAAAGAAACAAATATAGAAAAAATTTTAACTAAATTTGGGGATGTCCGTTTTGAAGGTAGCTACTTGTATAGAACTATGGTTGCTCGAGATGTAGATATTTCAATTTTTGGAAATTCAGATTTTAATGAGCGTGCAAAATTAATAGAAGAACTAGCGAAAATTCCATTAATACAAAAAATACAAATGCATGATTTGGTAAATTTTGGTATAGAGAAAGAATTTAGACCGAATGGTATCTGGTTTGGATTAACAGTTTTATTTAATGGAAACGAATGGAATTTTGATATCTGGTTAGTGGATATTCACGAAAAGAAGCCACTAATGGTGAATGGGAGTCAGCAACTCCATAAAAGAATGCTTAACTTAACAGATTATGAACGAGCTCAAATAGTAGCAATGAAACAAGATTTTTTAAGACATGACAAATATATAAAAGGAGCCTCGTCTGGAGATATTTATTCTAAAGTTTTAAGAGGTTAAATACTGGAATAGTTATTTATAATCTTTCAGTTAGAGCTTAACATTTCAAAATCTTTTATAAAATCTTCGCCTGTATTTCGGGAAGGAAAGTTTATTTCCTGAAAATTATTAAAATATTTGATATGATTTATATATAGTTGACGATGCCAGTCGGATTCGGAAAATTTTAAGAATAAATATTTAATTAAATAATCAAATCGACAGTGATTAAAAATGAGAGGGTAAGCTAACTGATATTCTTCTTTTGAGTCTTCGCTCATGTGAGCAAATTCAAAAACGTGTTCCGAAAATGAATTTATTGAATTGCTATTATCAACATCTTTCATATTTCCTACATAAAGCCTTTCTTGTTTATAAATATGATTGAATTTTACTGTAAATTATCAAGATGCTGTTTTAAGAAATACCTTACACGTTAATTATACCAAAAGGTTAAACGATAGTAAATTGGAAAGACAACAGTTTTCCTTTACAGATTTTTATAAAGTATTTTTTGTTGAGTAAATAATCGCATGGTTATAATTCCTTAGTAAACGAACTCTTTCTTTTTTAGCAGAAAAGTCATGTCGCTTTGGATGGACTGCCTTTTAAAATTGGTGTAAATATAGCTTCTATTTTTTATAAAATTTAGTGCTCATAGGCTTCTGGAGGGATTGACAGGGAGTCAAGTAAATTTTTAGATTCAAAAATAGCACGCTAGCTGGCGTGCTAAAATTTAGGTTATAAGGTTTGATGTATTTAGTCTTAATGATGTATTGGTTTGGACTGCTAGGGGAGGTGTGTTATAATGTTTTTAATTTTAGAACTTTTCGAAAGGAGAATAAATATGAAAATTTTTATCACTGGATTTGTGGCGGCTGGTAAAACTACATTTGGAAATAAAATATCTAAAAAATTAGGAATCCCCATCTATCATCTCGATAGAATTCGTCATCATAAAGATTGGAAAAAGAAAAACCCTACTGTAGTTGATAGCGAGATTCATCGAATCCTAGAGCACAAATCGTGGATTATTGAGGGAGGGACTAAAAATGAAGATTTTATGACTGACATTCAAGATCAAGCTGATAAAATTATTATCTTCGACCTACCTTTTCATAATTGCTTTTTAAATTTTTTCAAAAGAAATCGGCAAGACTATGGTAAACCAAGACAAGACCTACCAGAAGGTCATGTTCAACGATTATACTTAGGATCTATCTTATGGATATTTCGGGATAGATTTCCTGATAAATATCTAAGAATGCGGCAAATAATGAATCATCATAAAAATAAAACTATCCTAGTCAAGGATTGGAAAGATGCCGATATTATCCTCCGAAATTTCAATTTCTAATAAGCCTAGATTGAGGCTTATTTATTTTTTATTTTTTAGATAAATTTGTGTTATAATCATTACAGATATTTGGTTATAGGACTTTATAAGGGGGGTATGAATGAAAATCACTATTTTTGGTCATTTAGCGGCAGGAAAATCAACATTGTCTTTAAATCTATCAAAGATCTACAAAATACCAATATTTCACATTGATGAAATCGTGGATAGCGAACGCTTCATTCCGCTAAACTATCAAGAGGAGGCGATAACTTATCGTGTAAATCAGATAATTCGAATTAATCCGTCTTGGATTATAGAAGGAATAACAACCTATAAAGAATTAGAATTGAGAGCCAATGAGGCTGATATGATAATTTTTTTAGACTTAAGTCTATCGAAGTGTTTCTTTCGCTCATTGAAAAGATTTTTCAATAATCGAGGCAAGCAAAGGCTTGGCGGTGGAAAAGGATGTCTTGAAATATACGGCATAAATATTCTTGTCAATATAATTCGAACAAGGCTACCAAAACATCGAAAATTATTTAATAAAATTTGCAAAAACAACTCTAATAAAACCGTGATTTTAAAATCACAAAAAGAGATTGATAATTTTATTAAAATCGAAAAAACAAAATAAAGTCTACATCTGTCAGGATTCTTTTAACATTGACTTTTTATCATGTTTGTGCTATGATTAATGCACTTATGGAAGCATTTTTTACCTTTTTATTTAGCCCGATTGTATGGATTCCAATCGTTCTAGTTTTGGCTTATTTAACGCGTCAAAATTATAAAAAAATCGACAAATTACAAACACTAAACACCGATGCAGTTCTTTTGGCGCTAGAAATTCCAAAAACTAACGACAAATCAGAGCTCGCCGCCGAACAAATGCTAGCTTCGATTCACGGAATCCTGCGTGATGCTCAAGAATTAAAAAATAACGGTGGGGTTCAAGAACATTTAAGCTTTGAGATCGTCTCTGTTAATGGTGCGATTCGCTTTTACGTCTGGGCGCCTCGAATCTTGCAAAATTTTATTGAAGGCCAGATCTATTCTCAGTACCCAACAGTTCAAATCTATGAAGCGAAAGAAGATTACATAGGAACAGCTCAGCTCAAACCAGTTGTTTATTCAGCCGATATTGATTTAATAGATAATGAAGCACTACCAATTAAGACTTTTGATGGTTTTGAGGTTGACCCTCTAGCGGGTATTACCGGTACTTTAGCTAAATTAGATGGTACCAATTCGCAAATGTGGGCGCAAATTTTAGTTCGGCCGATAGCAGATGATTGGCATAAAGAATCAGACAAATGGATCAAAAATATAAAATCCGGCAAAAAACCATTTAGTTTTGATCTAAAATGGTTATTGGGAATGTTTGAAGCGCTGTGGAAAGCACCAGAATCAGGTAAAGACGATGCAAAGAAGGAACTTTCTGAACGCGATAAGACTAGAGTGTCTAAGGCTGAAGAAAAAGCAACTAAATTAGGTTACAAAGTGAAAATTCGTATCGCATTCTTGGGCGATGATGAGACAACTGCTCGGCTACAAATTCAAGCACTCACCGGAACATTTAAACAATTCAATAGCACCAACCTAAATGGTTTTAAGATGGTAAACGCGACCTTCGATAGATCAAGGATTAGTAAATTCGAAAATCGTGAGTTTTTTGATGGCGGTTTTATTTTAAATATCCAAGAGCTTGCTAGTATTTGGCATTTACCGCACACTAACGTAGAAACTCCAAATATTGTTTGGGCATCAAGCAAAACTGCTGAGCCGCCAGCTAAACTACCCATTTTAAATGGCGACCCTGCACACGACGAGAATATTTCCGCTTTTGGTTTAACTAATTTCCGTGGAATTAATCATCAGTTTGGAATGTTTAAACGCGACCGATCACGACATCTTTATATTATCGGTCAAACGGGAACTGGTAAATCTGGATCACTAGAGCTTTTAGCGCTCTCTGATATTTATCATAATGAAGGCTATGCAATTATCGACCCGCACGGTGATTTTGCGATGAATAATATGCGATTTATTCCTGAAAATCGATTAAAAGACGTTATTTATTTCAACCCAGCTGATACCGAGTTTCCACTTGGTTTTAATCCGCTCGAGGTTTACGATCCAAGCAAAAAATCAAATATCTCATCCGAAGTTATTGGCGTGCTGAAGCGCATGTTCGGTGATTCTTGGGGTCCACGTCTTGAATATATCTTGCGATATTCACTTTTGGCACTGCTTGATCGGCCAGAGCCAACAATGCTCGACATTACTCGAATCTTGACCGACGGTGATTTCCGTAAAGATACTTTAACTTATTGTAAGGATCCGAGTGTGCTTCAATTCTGGAAACAAGAATTTGGCCAGTGGAGCGAAAAACAAGTTAATGAAGCAATCGCGCCAGTTCTAAACAAGGTTGGAGCATTTACCGCAAATCCTATTATCCGCAATATTATCGGTCAGCCAAAATCAACTTTTGACATCCGTAAAATTATGGATGAGGGCAAAATCCTAGTCGTCAACCTCTCTAAAGGTCTGATCGGCGAAGACAACGCCGCAATTCTTGGTTCGTTTCTTGTAACCAAAATTCAGCTTGCTGCAATGAGTCGTTCGGATATCGAAAGACTAGAAGATCGCCGACCATTTCATCTTTATGTTGACGAGTTTCAGAACTTCGCAACTGATTCATTTGCTGTAATTCTTTCAGAAATCCGAAAGTATGGTTTAACTCTAACAGTGGCCAACCAATATGTTTCACAGATGACTGAAAGTGTTAAAAATGCCGTCTTCGGAAATGTTGGCTCGATTATCTCATTCCGAGTTTCTGTTGAAGATGCACCGATTCTCGCTAAGCAGTTCGAACCACAATTTGATGCTAGTGACTTAATGGGTTTAAACAATCGTCATTTTGTAATGAGCATGATTATTAATGGCGAAAAATCTACACCTTTCAGCGCTACAACTCTCACTTTGCCAAAGCCATTCAATGATCTAAGTGATAAAATCATTGAAAATACACGGCGAAATTATGGAACTCCACGACCAGAAATAGAACAACGAATCCGTGACATACTCTTACCTCCAAAACAATTAGTTAATAAAGCTATGGCTGAGCGCCAAGGTTTACAGTGGACAGCACCAACCCAAAATGTAGCTCCACGACCTAACCAAAACAATCAAAAACCAGATCAAAAAGTACCAAAATCAGAATTAAAACCGATTAAGCCCATGTTTAATTCGACAAAAGTAGATTTTTCAAAGCAGCCGATCAGCCCAAAAAGAATTAGCCCAAATAGCGCCGAACAAAAGGATTCAGTTAATAATCTAAAAGATCTGTCGAAAATTCTAGCAGAGAAAGGTGTAGTAATATCTAACGATCAAAAAAAGCGTCGTAAGCCACGACATAAAAAACCAAACCCTACCCAAGATAACGATTTAAAAATCCCAAGAGATTAATCTAGAAAGAAGTAATAATGTCAAAAAATATTATTGAAGTAAAAAATTTAGTAAAAATTTATCAGGACGGCAGCGAACAATTTCGTGCACTCGACGATGTATCGCTCAATATCAAAGAAGGGGAAAGTGTTGCCATTATCGGTAAATCAGGTAGTGGTAAATCCACTCTAATGCATCTTCTTGCAGCGCTCGACAAACCTAATGAAGGTGAGATTTTTATCAACGGTAATAATATCGCCAAAATGAAAAAACGTGAACTAAATAAGCTTCGAAACCAAACTTTTGGGTTTGTTTTTCAGCAGTTCTTCATGAACCCAAAAGACACAGTTTTACAAAACGTAATTTTACCGCTAAAAATCGCAAAAATCAGTCCACGAAAGCGTAAAGAAACTGCTATGAAAGCACTTGAATCCGTAGATCTAGTAGATAAAGCTAGAAATAAAGCATCTAACCTTTCTGGCGGACAAAAGCAACGAGTATGCGTAGCCCGCGCAGTCGCTAACTCACCAAAAATAATTTTCGCCGATGAGCCAACCGGAAACCTTGACACAAATACTGGCGATAAAGTAGAAGAATTACTTTTCGGTCTAAATAAAGAAAAAGGGATCACTCTAATTATCGTAACTCACGACGAAGCACTAGCCGAAAAGTGTGATCGCCAAATCCGCCTCCAGGACGGTAAAATTATTTCAAAAGGAGAAAAATAATGAATATTTCAGATATGATTAAAACTTCAGCCTCAAATTTATGGCGAAATAAAGGTCGAACTTTCTTGACGATTATCGCGGTTTGTATCGGTTCTTTTACCATAGCATTAACCTCTGCCGTGAATATTGGCGTGAATGATTATATCCAAAAGCAGCTTTCGGTTTTTGGTGACGACTCTATAATTTATTTTCAGCCAAAGCAGGATAATGGTGTAGCTTTTGGGCCACAAGAATATAAAGAAGGAAATTCTAAAAAAGCTGGCTCTAGATACACTCAACAGACCCTAAATTCTAAAGATCTTGAAAAAATTAACAAAATTTCAAATATTAAAAATGCCCGCTTCTATAAAATAGCAACACCAGATTATATTCAATATAAAGGCGGCAAGAAACTTACAATTACATCTCTTATAGTAGAAGTTGAAGGACAAAAATTTGACTTTGATTTTCTAGCTGGGGGTAAACCAAAAAATAAAGACGAGGTAACAATTTCTCAGGATTATCTTGAACCTCTAGGCTTTAAAAATGCCCAAGCTGCGATTGGTGAAAAAGTAACCTTTCAAGTTTCAGATTCTTTAACTGGCGAAACTAAAGCCTTTACTCAAAAAATTTCAGGCGTAACAGCTAAAAGCTTAATCCAATCAGCAATGGTAACAATTAACGAGCCAACCTTTAATGAATTTTATGATTTTCAGACAAAAAGCCTACCAAAAGAGTCTAAAGAAAAAAGTATTTCTGCTCTAGCTCAAATTGAAGGAAAAGTAAGTGAGGATAAGTTAAATCAAATCAAGGAAGATGCTAAAAAAGCTGGTTATTCAGCAAACACAGCCAAAGACCAAGTCGAAACTATCATGAACGTCGTAAATGGAATTACTGGATCTTTGATTGTTTTTGGGGCTATTGCATTGCTTGCAGCAAGCTTCGGTATTATTAATACACTTTACATGAGCGTTCGTGAACGGACTCGTGAAATCGGATTAATGAAAGCGATGGGTTTGTCAAACGGAAAAGTCTTTCAACTATTCAGTATTGAAGCTATCTTAATTGGTGTGATTGGCTCAGTCATAGGCATAATATTAGCTCAAGCTGCCGGAGAAGCCTTAAATACTTTTGCAACAGAAAGCTTCTTAAAGGGTATGGATGGATTTAATTTAACAAAATTCACCATCAAAAATAATATAATGATTACCGTAGTAATTGCTATTGTTGCATTTTTAGCAGGAACTTTACCTTCGCGTAAAGCCAGCAAAAAAGACCCAATCGAAGCTTTGAGATACGAATAAATGGCTCGAAAACACCGCATTTCGCAAAATTTCTTGCGTTCTCCACGAATAGCGCTAATGTTAGTAGGGCATAGTAATATCCGAAAACGAGACTTTACGCTAGATATTGGCGCTGGAAGCGGCGTTTTTACTTTTGCCCTTAGCAAGAAATCTGCTCAAGTTTTGGCAACTGAATTTGACCGTGAAACTTTCAAAAAACTAAAAAACAACACTAAAAACTTAGAAAATGTTGAAATTTTATGCGCAGATTTTCTAAACTTCAATCTTTCGAAATTACCAAAAAATTATAAAGTTTGCGCAAATATTCCATTTCATTTGAGCTCACCAATTATCAATAAATTAATAACTTCCCAAAACCAGCCTAAAAGCATCTATTTAATCCTACAAAAACAATTTGCTCGCAAACTAATAGCTGGCGACAAAAACTTTACCTCAGCTTTGGGAGTGAAAGTTTTTCCATTCTTTGAAGTCAAAATAAAGAAACCCCTACATAAAACGGACTTTACACCACCGCCAGCGGTTGAGACTGTATTTTTTGAGATGAAACGGCACGAAACTTCACTTATTCCACTAAAAGAACAACCTAAATTTAACGATTTTGTCGACAAAATGTTTGCAGTCCCTAATTTTTATAGACAAAATTGCGGCCTAAAATTTAGAACTAAAAAACCGAGCGAATTAAAAGGTGAAGATTGGCTAGAGATCTGGGCATCGCAGGGCAAATCCTTAGCAATAATAGAAAATAACCAAAAAATTTGATAGAATAGGAAAATATGGCGCGAAAAATTAAATTTGAAATAGCGAAATTTGACAAAATCACTCCCGGAGGGCAAGCTCTAGGCACACTCGAAAACGGTAAAAAAATCTTCGCATGGGGCGTTTTACCTGGCGAAACAGCTAAAATCCAAATTACAAAGAATAAGTCGAGCTTTATGGAAGGGTTCGCTGTCGAAATTATCAAAAAATCTCCCAAAAGAATTAAACCACGCGACCCAGAAAGTTTTCTTTCGACTAGCCCGTGGCAAATTTTTAACTTCGATTTCGAACAGAACACCAAGCAAGAATTGATCCGTGAAAGTTTTCGGCAAGAAAATATAGATCTACCACAACAAGAAAGCTTTTTTTCTAATGATATAATCTTTGAATATCGTAACAAAGTTGAATTCTCATTTTGGTGGGAAAAATCTGAAGAAAACAGCAGCAACGGTGAACTAAATCTAGCATTCTTCAAACGCGGAGGGAAGGGAAAAGTCCCCGTAACTGGCACTAGCCTTGCAAAAAACGAAATAAATAAAGCTGGGCAAAAAATACTAGAAATTTTACGCGTGAGAAAAACTCCCAATCGAGACCTAAAAACTCTACTAATTAGAACAAACCAAAAGGGCGAGATCTCAGCCCAACTATATGTCAAAAATGAAGATTTTAAGCTATTTAACAATAAAGAACTACACTCGCTAGGGTTCAAAAATTTTGAATTAATTTTCTCTAACCCAAAATCACCGGCAAGCGTTATAACTAAAAAGCTACAAGCCCTAAATGAAGATAAGCTTAGCGATCAGATATTAGGAATTAATTTTAATTACGCTACCGAAAGCTTTTTTCAGATAAATTTACCAGTTTATGAGCAAGCTCTACGCGACATGGAGCAATTTATCGATCCTCATAAACCAACATTGGATCTCTATGCTGGTGTCGGCTCTATTGGATTAACAATCGGAAAACAAGATTTAACTTTAGTCGAAATCAACGAAAGTGCAGTAGCAGAAATGAAGCGCAATATTAATGAGCTACACAGAAATAATAGCACAAAGGCAATTCTTGCACCTAGCGAAAAGGTACTTGATTTCATTAAAAAAGATACTAATTTAATCGTTGATCCACCGCGAGCCGGAATGTATAAAAAAGTTTGCGAGAGGATCCTCGAGATTGAACCGCAACGAATAATCTACCTAAGCTGCAATCCAGTAACTCAAGCTCGCGACACCGCAATTTTAGCCGAGAAATATAAAATAATTTATTCTCGTGGATATAATTTCTTCCCGCGAACACCCCATATTGAAAACTTAATTGTTCTAGAACTCCATTAATAAAAATGGAGTTCTGTTTTTAATAAGAAGCCAAAAAATAAAAAAAGAACTCCCTAGATAGTCTGACATTCAGCAGTCTAAACATAATCTGAGTTCACACATCTTATAGGCAAAACAAAAGACGGTTCAAAATAACCGTCTTTTTAAATGTATTCTTCTCAAATAAATCCTTATAAGACTACAAACAGAATTTTATTTGTCTATAATAACCTTTTGAAAACTGTAAACATTAGTGACGTTCGTGTCTTCCTTTGTAGCGTTTCTTAGTCAAACCTAAACTAGA
>CALIJI010000006.1 GCA_938017895.1 uncultured bacterium | reverse complement strand
TTGTCTATTTTTGACTCCTCCAAGCTTTTCCCTAATAGCATTAGAGCAAACTTCTGTCAATGGCTCCCCAATTGCTTCTTTGTAATTAAAACCTAATAATTGCATGGTCTTTAAAGTATCTTTGTTTAGTAGTGCAACTAATTGATTTATAGAATACTGTTGTTCCGCATCCATTGTTTTAAAGGATGAGAGCAATGTAATAACTTGTTTCAATGTGTTATGTAAATATTCTATATCATCATCCCCAATATTCACGCGTTCATATTCCTCTTTATAAGCTTGAGCTATCCGTATCGCTTCTTCTCTTTCCGATAACAATTCACTTATTATCTCATCGTATTTATTGCGTAACTTATCTGCATTTTTCTCTTCTTTCAAAGATTGAATCTTACTATTTACTAGTGTAGTTGTTCCTTTGAAAGCTAATGTTGCTAAATCAATTCCTGCTTTAACTAGTGCCTCAGAAATATATTGTTCCATCATTCAAACTCCATATTCATTTCAATCCTAAAATACCTATCAATTTCTTCTATCAAGAAGTTTGTATCTTCTTCATTTAGTTCCTCCATCCAAGACAATAATTCATTTATTGTAATAACTTCTTCAATAGCACTATGATATAGCTCTCTTAATACTTCTAATCCACCTGACTTTTCTGTGCCAAATTCCAATAGTGCGTCATAAACATCTTGTTTATCCTGAATCGTTTTTACTACAAATGTTAGTGGAAAATGATTAACTTTATCCATGTCTAAAAAATATTTTTCATATGAACCAACTTCAGTCACTTGAAAAAAACGCCCTAGTGGTCGCATAACAAAGTCAATTCCTCCATCATTTGCATTTGTTCTCCCAGTTTTATAAAGCTGTAAATTTTCTTCACTAATAGTATCTCTTGTCCATCCGAAATATACTACTTGATTTTTATAATGTGTCTCTAAAATTGCATATGAAATAATTTCAAAAATTCGAGCTTCAGAATCAACTGTTAAAAATTCTTGTAAAACAGATTTTTTCTCAGTATTTTCTTCCAATACTTTCAACGCATCTAGTTTCTGAACAAATACATTATCCTTATTAAATAATATTTCCTGATATTTCTTCACAACATTCACAACTGCTTTAGAAATATCTATTCCGTTAACATATAAATATTCTGGATGAATTAAATACTTACCATTATTTTTCACGATTAAAGGCTTGCCTACATCACTCCCTGTTTTATTAGCAAACTCATCATTGGCCCGAGAATTAAATCCATGGTTCTGCAACTTTGTACCACCATACAGTGTCCTTTGGAAGTTGAAAAGGAGTATATATTGAAATCCCTCAAATTTTAAATAATCGCTTTTATTATTTTCAAATCCTTGTTCAATATAAAAACATAATATAGAATATATGGCATACCAATTCGCTAATGAACGACGACTTTTACTATTTCCATGAATAGCACCACTCTTTAGATTAAGATATTGTAGCAAAGGGGAATTATCATAAATTTGTTTCCAACCTTCATCACCATAAATAGAAATTAATTCTTCTTTGACAAAATTTTCAATATTTTTATTACTTGCAACTGACATTATAGTAACTCCTTTTGTTCTACTTGTTTGCTATCTGTATCCCTAACATATTTGCTTTTATTATTTGTTTTTCTATTTCTATCCTTAATTAGTTTTTCTCCTTTATATTCTTCAGCTAAACCTAATCTACGTAAACCAATTTTATAGTATTCCAGATTCATATCAATAGAGATTGATTTTCTATTTAATCTTTTGGCAACTGCTGAGGTAGTGAAACTCCCCCCAAATGGGTCAAAAACGATATCTCCTTCATTTGAGGAAGCTTTAATTATTCTCTCCAATAGAGCCTCTGGTTTTTGAGTAGGATGATTTTCATATTCATCCATTCTAAATCGTACCCTAGGAAAATTCCAAACATTCCCTGGTACTTTAGTCGTGCTATAAGGAGCTGGTGGGTTTTTTCTATAATCAATTAACCCACGTTTTGCCCCTGTCTTAGCTTCTACTAATATATCAGAACTATTAAATATTATTTTACTACCTTTCTTCTTCGTAAACATTAAGATTGGTTCATACAGTGAGCCATACATTTTTTTCGATTGAACACCTGATGAATCATATGACCAAATAATTCGACTTAATACATGATAATTTTCTTGAACAAAAATATCAATATATGGCATAAATTGTGTTGCAGTCATCAGATAAAAAGTTCCATCTTCTTTCAATAACCGCATAGCTTCACTAATCCAAGCTTTATTCCATTTAATATACTCTTCTTTAGAATTCCATTTATCAATATTATTCCCAAAGTTTTTTCCAATATTGTATGGCTCATCAGCAAAGATTAAGTCCACACTATTACTTTTCATACTCTTCATGATTTCCAGTGAGTTTCCTAAAATAACAGTAGATAGTTCGTCCTCTATATACTCAAATGACTCTAAAACTACTTCTCTATACATTACTCTATCCTCTGCACAAATCTTAACTCCTTTCATTATATCACGTAAATTTAGAAATAAAAACTAGAGATAAAAAATCCTCTAGTTTTTATTTCTCTTATAATGAGCACTATCTCAACTTTCATCAAATAAATCTTGATACTCATCTGCTTCCATGTATTGCCCAAATTTTTCTAAGTGATTATTCGAGAGGTATTCACTATACTTTTCAAACCAACCATCTTTTAATCTTTCTATATCTGAAGATTGTAAATAGTACCATTCTATATCTTCTTCCGAATCTATTTCTACTCTTTCCCTATCGTTAAGCCACTGCATGTATTTTAAATCCTTTATATAGGTTAAAGTAGTCTGCAACAATTTCTTATACATATTACTATTTTGATTAGTAGCATCATCATATTTTTCTGGAGTAATTCTACTAGTGTAAGAAAAAATATTCTCTATATCTGTCTTAATTATATTTCTTACTCTGTAGCCAAGTGAGTATGTCTTAAATTCTTCTGGATTTCCTAATAACTCTTTGAAGTATGGTGTCAAAACATCTAAAACAAACTCTGATATTTTTTTGTTTAAAAATTTGAAATTAATTTTCATAAATTCTTCTTTCATAAAACTTCAATGGGGCATAAAAGTAATTTTGCTATTAGTCAGCGAAATTTACCTAAGCCAGCCCTAGAGGAAAATCCAATAGAAGTTCCAGAAGATTTATCGGAATATTTCTTGGAGTGGATTGATTTACTATATGGCGAGGAAATCATAACGCCAAAAGAAAATTTCGAGGTAGCTAAAAAGAAGTTACCGTTTGGTATTTTAGAGAATGAAGCGATGATATTGTCGAATGTCAAGATAGTTCTTCTTAGTCGCAACGACGGTGGGAAGCATGCTAAAGATTTTATCAGCCTTTTTGCCCCAGGATCAAAATTAATTGATTCAGGTAAAAGTCGCCATGGTGAGAAATTTGCAACGCTAGCAAATAAAGGCGATGTAGATTTTGGAATTGTAGATTTACGAAGAGTGAATCACACAGAATATTACAAGCAAAAAAATCGCTGAAAAAAATAGGAGAAAAAATAATAGTAATATCTCCAAGTGAATCGCTTAGAGATGGTCTAAGAAAAATCATAGAAATATTGCAATAATCATCCAATTGGGTGATTTTTCTTATTACAAAATAAAATCAAAATCGAGCCTGTAAGCCCGATTTCAATCAATAATTATTTCTCGTTCCAGCGTGCAATCGATTCTGCGATAACTTCTTTAGCTTCTTCCATGTCGCCAAATTTCTCAACTTTTGTTGTGCCAGCTTTTTTCAAATCTTTGTAGTGATTAAAGTGGAATTCAATTTGTTTAATAAGTTGCTCTGGTAAATCAGCCAAAGTTTTATAAGCATTTCCAGTGTCACGGTCATCAGCAGGTACGGCAATAATTTTGTCGTCAACTTCTCCATCATCAACGAATTTCATTACACCCAAAATTCGTGCTTTTAGGAAAATTCCAGTTGTAAGTGGATCATTCGTAATAAGTAAAACATCAAGCTCATCGCCATCTTCATCCAAAGTTTGCGGAATAAAACCATAATTAGTTGGCTTCGCAAAAGCTTTTGGTTCCACGCGGTCAAGTTGCATTACAGCCAAATCACGGTTCCATTCAATTTTATGAGTTGAGCCAGTTGGAATTTCCACCACAACATTAATAATTCCATTTTTATAATCACCAGGAGTTAAAATTTTATTAAAATCTGCCATAATTTCCTTTCTTCTTTTTAAAATTTTAGCATCTTTTTTAGGGTTTTTCAACTTATTAAAGAGTGAATTTTATTCTCTATTAGCAAGCTTCACAAGATCAGCTTCCATTGACTGCTGTGTTCGACGACGAATTGACATTTTAGATTTTGCTGCTTTTTGCTTAGATTTAATCGACTTTTGAATATTGTTTTTATTTTTGGCAGTTTTTTTAGGTTTAGATTTTTTATTCTCATTTTTCGAAGCTTCTATTTGAATATTTTGCGCAGGTTTTTCAATCTTCGAACTCTTTACAGCTCGACCTTTACTTTTAGGATTATCAACCTTTGAAGTTTTTGAGCCAGCAATTCTAGCAAACATCATTTTACCAGCAGCCGTCTGCAACGATCGAATAAACTCAACTTCTGCCGTTGTACCAACAAGAGATTCCGCATTCTCAACAACCACCATTGTTCCATCTGGCAAATGACCCACACCTTGTTTTTTTTCATTACCCTTTACGGTTATATCAAGCATTATTTTTTCGCCCGGTAAATAATCCGCACGAACCGATTGGACTAATTCGTTAATATTCAGAACCTCTAGGCCTTCAACCTTAGCGACTTTATTTAGATTATAATCAGCCGTTAAAATCTCGGCATTAAGTTTTTTAGCTAGCGAAATCAATCGATTATCTACACCCTCCTTTGCTGAATTACTATCCGCTAAAATACTCACATTTAATTTTGGCTCACTTTGAAGAGCCGAAATAATATCTAAGCCATAACGAGCTCGAACTCTTTTATCATCATCACCACCATCAGCGAGGATTTGCAATTCCCCAACCACGCTACGCGGGATCAAAATGTCAAAATTAACAAAGCCAGTTTTTGCCACCGCCAAAAATCGACCATCGATCAAAATTGAAGTATCAACCAATACTCGCTTACGAGCTTTTTGAAAAATCGGCGCAGAATCTTTCCATGAAAAAATTATTAAAAAAATGATTATGAGCAATAAAAATGTATCCATATTTTCCTTTTTATTATTGTAAATATTTAATTAAAGCCTCGCGCAAATCACACACCGCCACAATAAAGCTATTTTTTGAAGCAGTTTTTGGCGCAAGCGCACTAGTAAATCCAAGTTTTTTCGCTTCGGCGATGCGCCTTTCCGCCTGAACAACAGAACGAATTTCACCACCAAGCCCAATCTCGCCAAAAACTACCATGCCATCCGAAAGTTTGCGCTTCGCGGCCGCCGAGGCAATCGCCATCACAACCGCTAAATCGGCCGCCTGATCAGAAAGCTTAATCCCACCAACAACATTCACAAAAACATCTTTATCTGAAAGATCGAGTTTTGTTCGCTGCTGAAGAACCGCAATCAAAATGTTTAATCGATTTAGATCGAATCCACTCGCGGTTCGTTTTGGATAGCCAAAATTCGACGGCGAAACTAACGCTTGGATCTCCACCAATATTGGACGCGTCCCCTCAAGGGTTGCCAAAATTATAGAACCATCCGTATTTCGTCGCTCAGCAAGGAGGGCGGCCGATGGATTCTCAACAATCTCAAGACCATTCTCGCCCATTTCAAAAATAGCCGCTTCTGTCGTTGATCCGTATCTATTTTTGATCGCTCGCACAACCTTAAAACCACCATAGCGGTCACCTTCAAAATTTAAAACGACATCAACTAGATGTTCTAACGTTTTTGGACCCGCGATCGAACCTTCTTTTGTAATGTGGCCAACTAACACGACTGCGGTGCCGGATTTTTTTGCCGCCTGAATAATTAGATTAGATGAATTAGTAATTTGCGAAACACTGCCCGCAGCACTAGATACTTCACTCATCGCTAATGTCTGAATCGAATCAACTACAACTAAATCAAATTTACCGTTCAATATTGTCTCCGCGATATCATCGGCAGAAGTTGAACTAGCAAATTTTAAGTTTGGCGATTTTTCGGCATTCAGACGCTTCGCTCGGCCTGCCACCTGCTCAGCCGACTCCTCCCCAGATACATACAAAACTCTTTTTTGTTGAGCGATACACGACGAAACCTGCATCAAGAGAGTACTCTTACCAATTCCTGGCTGGCCTGCAATCAATAAAACGCCAGCCGGCAAAATTCCGCCGCCCAAAACATTATCTAGATCAGCAATCCCCGTAGAGATTCGATCTTGCTTTTTGTTTGAAATAACCTCATCTAAATTTTGGGTTTGTAAAATTTTACCCTTTCCGATACTTTTTGCAACTGCGTTTTTACCGATAGATTCTTCAATTTCTTCGATCAGAGTGTTCCAACTACCACAATTTTCACATTTTCCCATCCATTTCGGGTAGCTAGAACCACAATTCTGACATATAAATTTTGTTTTTAGTTTGACCACAACATTAATTTTATCATATAAATATTAATATTTAAAGTGATTTAATGCCATCAACCTTTTCGATTTTTGAGTTTAGACTGTCATAAAGCCTCTGGATCTGTTTAGAGATTCGTTGAAGTTCTACAACTTTTGAATTGTAATCTGTAACTTTTGAATTTATCTGATTGCGGTATTGCTCCATAGAATTACTGCGCTCAACCAAACTCGAACGATCTGCATTAAATGCACCCTGACTATGATAGTAACCACTTTTTGCTCGAGAATTAAATAGAAGAATAGCCATATTTAAAGACTGAAGCTTATTTGAATAATCTGTCGTTTCCTGTTTAATCTCAGCTTTTAACTTTTTCAATTCTCTATCTAAACTTTTTGCGCGATCCTCCAAGCTCTTGAATTTGGCCTTATACCGAGTATTCATAGCTACAATATCATTACGATTTTTAAAATACTTAGCATAATGAGCCTCTAACTCACTTGAAAGTCCAGAGAATTCAGTACCCAATATAGAATGAAGCTCGTTTACACGCTCGCCAGGCTCAGTTATAGCATAATTAGCTACAGTTTTTTCGAGTTCTGGAGTTTTTATTTTCTTGTAGTTTTCTTCTATCTCCTTACTTAATCTGTCTCGTTCGGATTTACTTGCTCTATTCCATACTGCATGTAATAATTCATGCGCAGCAGTCACCTCTTCGACACCATCAAGTTCAGAATTCTCAACATCAAAAATCGAAATCTTATCATCATTATAACAACCTAAAATTGTACTTTTTTCGACTAATTTAGAACAACTAGAATTAAAATCTTGGCCCGATAAAACTCGTGGATTTGTAGCATAAAAAATTGTCTTAGCGCGATCTGTTAAATTAATTTTTGAAGTAATTTGAGTTATTTTTTCACTCGGCTTAAAATTTTGTGCCTTCAAAAAATCGCTAAAATCCTGAGCGTAGAAAATGCCAAAAATAGCAACAACCGCTACCAATGATACCAACGACGCACTGATTATAATTGATATTTTGTTAATATTTTTCATACTTAAAATTATAGCACACATCACACAGCGCCACAATTATATTTTAAAAATGATTATGTTATAATGTGGCTATGTCGAGCAATGAAAAAACCTTCCAAAAACGCCGTATTTTGAGCTTAATAATAATTGTATTCTTATCAATTATTGCAGTATTTTCTAATCCAGATTTTTGGAGCAAGAAAAGTCCAAATCAGCAAACATCACAAATCTCACAAGACCTAAATTCACTCCAAGTTAAAGGTCGCGCGCCAAAAACAGGTTATTCACGCGAACAATTCGGTAAAGGATGGGCTAAAGATCCTAGCGGTTGTGATACTCGAAACCGTATCTTGAAACGTGATCTAAAAGAAGCGCGGGAAAATTCAAAATGCCAAATTATAAGCGGAATATTAGATGATCCATACACGGGAAAACAAATTATTTTTTCTAGAGAAAAAGCTTCCGCCGTTCAAATCGACCACGTAGTTGCACTTTCTGATGCTTGGCAAAAAGGCGCACAACAAATCTCCGGAGAAGAAAGAAAACAACTTGCCAACGATCCCTTAAATCTGCTAGCCTCAGACGGTCCCGCAAATCAGCAAAAAGGCGATAGTGATGCAGCAACTTGGTTACCTTCAAACAAATCATTTCGCTGCGAATATATTAAGCGTCAAATTTCAGTCAAGAAAAAATATAAGCTCTGGGTAACCCAAGCTGAAAAATCCGCCATGCAAACAGTCCTCACAAACTGCTAATGCTTGCATATTTTGAATATTTTACTATAATTAGACTAATTTGTTTCGCAAAAATATTTTTATGGAGGTAAAAAACATGGAAACAAATAGCACAATCATAAAAGAGATTATACTTAAAGAAAAGGACTACGACAGCTTCTTTGATCATATCGGTAGCGCCGATGGAGATGTTAGAGTGACCGAAGAGATAATACAAAAGATCCTCGATGGTTCCAGAAAGCGTTTTTCTGTAGAAAGAACGCTGGAAGAGCCATATCCAGAAATATCTAATGACATTCTGAAATATAATATTGTTAGGTATGTATTCTCTGACGATATTATTGCTTACATTAAGAGCAGTAATAAAAACTTAGAATACAGACTAATACAGACTTGCCTAATGGAATACTCAGAGGAGCACCAAAAATTCCTCCTGAAATATTTCAATTGCAAAAACTGGAGGGCGTCGAATCAAGAAAACATGGAGGAAATTATAAATAACCTCCAGTCTTTAAACAATTTCTCCCATTACGGAGAGAAGATATTATCTCTTTTCTTCTCAGAAAGCCTAAATCCAATAGGCAAAAATCAAATAATTTTCGCAACAGAGATTATAAAAATTGTTGGTGTCAAGAACTTTATTGACTTTCTCGCAAGAAAGAATCAAGAACTTAGCGAGGACAATTTTCTGAGAAATTATAGGCCTGCTTATAATTTGCTGGAGCCTATAAACTCATGAAATTAAACCAGCTATTACGCTGGTTTTTTAAACTTCAAAAATTGACTCAATCGCCAAGTCTGGCTCACCTTCGACCACTGCAGCTATAAGATGCATATCCACATCCAATAAACTGTTCTGGTGTGCAAAAAGCTCCGCTGCAAACCGCATCTGTTCCACTTTTCGCTTAGAGAGAGCTGCAGCACCACCACCAAAATCATCATTCTTCCGATATTTAACTTCCGTAAAATAATATACTGTGCCTCGCTGGGAAACAATATCAATCTCGCAAAATTTAGTGCGCCAATTTCGTGCTAGAATTGTATGCTCTTCTCGCTTTAAAAACTCAGCCACAAAGTCTTCTGCTCGGTCTCCTAGTTTTTTAGTAGTTATTTTTTTGTTATTATCTTCTTTTAGACTTTCTTTATCTATTTGTTTATTACTTCTCAATAAATCAGCAATTGGCTTAAAACTTTTACGGTGAATTTGGCTTACTCCAAATTGCTCTAAAGCGGCGCGATGCTGAGCTGTGCCATACCCAACATTTTTATCAAAATTGTACACTAAAAATTCCGGTTCGATAGCTAACTTACTCATGTAGTTATCTCTGGCAACTTTTGCACAGATCGCTGCCGCTGAAACACTCGAAATCAGTAAATCCGCCTTTTTTAGAGTGGAGGCATACTTTTCGAGGGGCGTATCAGTAAGAAAATTTACCGTGCCGTCAATAATAATTTCATCAAATTTAACTTTTCGCTCTCGACATTCTAGCTGAACTTTTTCTACTGCACGACGCGTGGCAAGCTTCAGGCTAGAGCTCAAGCCAATTTCGTCAAGTTCACTATTAGACACCCAGCCCAAACCAACAATCGCAGAGCTATCAGCAATCTCTTTTGCTAATTTTTCGCGCTGCTTTTTCGAGAGATTTTTTGAGTCAGTCAAGCCTTCAATCCGAGCATCATTTAAAACACAAGCCCCCACAACCAACGGCCCAGCCCACGCCCCGCGACCGACTTCATCAATTCCGAGAATCATCAAAACCCTTCTTTAATTCACGAATAATATCTTTATCACTATCACTAACTCTAAGAGATTCAATTATTTTTTGACAAGCCTTTTGAAAAGTCCTCGATTTCAAATTATTCCGCCGCAAAAAAGATAATGTTTCATCTGGAAATTTTACGTAAATCGCTGAAATTACCCAAGCAACGCCCATTTCTGAATAATAACCATCACTTTTCATATTATTAAATTTTTCAAAAATTTGCTCCAGATAGTCCTTCTCTATAAAATTACTAATCACCGACACAACAGCAAAACGAGATTCGAATTCATCCTCCGAAGCAAAATATGACTGAAGAAATTCCCAAAATTCTAACCTGTTAACTTCTGAAATCTTCAAACTACTGCAAAAACTATCGCACACCGACCAATTATCGATCTTTGGTATAAATTTTTCAATCAATTCCAGTTTTTCCGAAAAGTCACAATCTGCTCCAGCTATAACCATACCTTCAATCATTGTTTGCTCAAAATATTGATTGTCGTTATCTCGAATAAACCCTCGCCAATTCGTTTTAATAATCTTTTTTGAAATTTTACGCAAAGCCGGCAACCTTACGCCTAAGATATTATTAACACCAGGCAATAGTCTCATCGAAAATTGACGATATTTTTCTTCAGCCAAAGCTCTGAGTTCTTGTTTTATATCTTTATTTTTCATCACTTATTTTTATTATAGGAAGAAAGTATATTTTAAGCAAGCCATAAGACAAGTTCAATTACATATATAAAAATCACCCACTGCTATGGGCGATTTTATAATCCAAAGATTAGGCTTCTTTTGCTTCTTCTACTTTTTCGTTTGTAGCTTCAGCTTTTTCTGCTTTTGGGGTTTCTGGTAAGGTATTTATAGCTTCACGATCGAAAGCAACTTGCTTAAGGCGAGCGCTTTTACCACTTCGATTTCGCAAGAACGAAAGATAGTTTCGGCGAACCTTAGCACGGCGAACAATTTCAATCTTTTCAACAAGCGGACTATGAAGAAGGAATGATTTTTCTACACCCACACCACTTGCAATTTTTCGAACAGTAATTCGTGAGGTGTGTGATTTTTTACGGTCGGTTCGAATAACCACACCTTCAAAAACCTGAATTCGCTCTTTATTACCTTCTTTAATTTTTTGATGAACACGAACAGTATCACCACTTCGCACATCGAGAACAGCGTCTTTTTGCTGCGCTTGATTAACTTTTTTGATTAATTCAAAACTCATATTTTCTCTCTTTTACTTTAATATATACAATTCAAGAAATATTATAACAAACTAGTATAAATTTGTAAAGACTAAATTACGCGATTGATTTCCTCAATAGTTGTCTCGCCACGAAGAGCCATAACAATACCTTGTTGAACTAGGGTTAACATTCCATCTGCACGAGCTTGAGCCTCAATTGCTTCAGTAGAAATCACACCACGTTCACCACGCAAAAAAGCTTGGATATTTTCACCGACAATCATCTGCTCCATCAAAACAATTCGCCCTTTATACCCAAACGGATTGTCTGTACTTGAAATTGGCCTCCATAGTCTAAAATCCCCAGATATATCCTGCGGTATCTTTTCGCTCGGAACATTTTTCATTACACCACGAATCCATTGTTTTAAAGCCTCACTGGGTATATATTCTTGCTTATTGTCGTCTAGGCGACGCACTAACCGCTGTGCAATAAGCAGTCTAATCGCACTAGAAAATATTGGATTGTGACCAATCATATCAATCATTCGCGAAAAGGCTGCCGAAGTTGAGTTGGCATGAAAGCTAGAAAGCACTAGATGCCCTGTAATTGAAGCTTGAATCGCCGTCCTCGCAGTATCAACATCACGAATCTCGCCCACCATTACAACATCTGGATCAAGGCGTAGAATAGATCGAAGACCATCCGCAAAACTTGCACCATGAGTCGTATCAATTGGAATCTGTGAAATTCCAGCAATGCCATACTCAATCGGGTCTTCAAGAGTAATAATCTTTTTATCGGTCGTATTTAAAGCGTTTAAAATCGAATACAAAGTTGTTGACTTACCAGATCCCGTTGGACCAACCATCAATACCATACCTCGTGGATGTGAAATAATCTCATCAATTTCAGCACGTTCTTTAGGTTCAATACCTAGCAAATCCAAATTTAGCATTGATTCGTCAAAGTTAAATAGTCGTAATACAGCATCCATTCCATACATAGTTGGAACAGTTTCAACACGCAGATTCAATAAGTGAGAGCCACCATCTCGATAAATATCTTTTTGAATGTGACCCGACTGTGAAGTTTTTGAAGCGCTCGATACGCCTGCGCGCGAAGAAAGTTCACCCATAATCACCCTATAACGATCACGAGAAAGTTCTGCAACAGGATGAAGAGCACCATCAACACGCATCCTGATACGTATTGATTCACGCTGATTCTCAATATGAATATCACTAGCTCCAAGACGATCAGCTTGGTCAATTAGATAATCAAAAACTTTATCACTAGCTACACCCGCTAAAGTCTGCGATACTTGACTTAACGTAGCGCTATCACCTTCGCCAGCGATAGTTATGTTATCATAAATAATTTCTTTAGGGGGGTCGTAGCGACGCATTATTTTCTTCCAAGCAAACTCAGAAATCAAATAAAAATCAATTTGCTTACCTTTGTCTTCATATGATTTTTTTAGCTTTTGGATTACCGACCTTGGAGTTTGTGAAGTAATCATCACTCTCCATGGCTGATTCTCTTCGGCATTTCCTTCCTGAAGTGGAGCAAGTTTCGCTGCATACATTTGTTCATTTGAAAAAATATCTTTAACTAAAGGAAAGATATCTTCAAACTCTCGTGTATCTAAATAGACTAATCCTAAAATATCCGCCCGTTTAGCCGTTGCGCGCTCTTCATCATCACGTCTTCGCTGTTGAATTTTCTGTTCATCCATTAGCACAATTTTAGCACAACCAGTTTATTTTTTCAATCAAAGATGTTAAAGTATATGTAATGAAAAACCCTAATTCTCTGGAAAATAAAAATAGAAAACAATATCGAGAAATCATTGTCTTAGCACACAATATTCGCTCAACCCACAACATCGGCTCAATCCTCAGAACTAGCGAGGGCTTTGGTGTATCTAGAGTTATTTTTAGTGGATATTCGCCCTTTCCAATCTTAGATAATGAAAATTTTCAAGAAACAAATCGTCTCCCCCATATCGCACAAAAAATTACCACACAAATTCATAAAACAGCTCTTGGCGCAGAAAAAATTATCCAGTGTGAAATATCAAAAAACATCACAGAAAAAATCGCCAAATTAAAATCTGAAGGGTTTGAAATTATAGCGCTAGAACAGTCTATAGAATCAATTAAAATGCCAGATTTTTCCACAGATAAACACGCAAAAATAGCACTCCTTCTAGGAGAAGAAGTGAATGGTATAGAAGAACGCCTACTCACTCTTTGCGACAAACACCTTGAGATTCCCATGTTTGGACAAAAAGAAAGCTTTAATGTATCGGTTGCAGCAGGGATTGCTCTTTATAAAATCGCCTGCGAATAATTATACCTATCGTGCACTTCTGCTAATTTCTTGAGCTAATTTTTTAAAGTCAAAATTATTATAGAAAGCAAACTGGTCCCTATCTTCAGCAATCATCTCAGACAATTCATTCAGAGCAATTAGTTTCACATCTGAGATCTCGCTATTTTCAATTTTTAAATCCTCTAAACTAAAATCTGCAACTGCCCAAAAAATCTGCGTAAAACGCCGTTTCCCTTTGCTAGTCTCAGTAAAAATCTTTTCACTATAGTGAATATCATCAGGCGATAGCTCAAGACCAATCTCCTCTTTAGTTTCACGAATTATAGCTTCGATGTATGTCTCACCAAAATTAACATGACCAGCCACGCTAGCTAAATCCCATTTGCCGGGGGAAGTTTGTTTTGTTTCGGCTCGTTTCTGGATCAATATTCTACCATCTAAATCGAATAAAAAAAGAGAAGTTGTACGATAGATCCTACCTGTAGATTTATCGAAAGAGCTCTTCTCTACACGGTCAACCACATTATCATTTTCATCAACGATTGGAATAATTTCACCCATTATACTTCATCCTCTCCAAAATTTGAAAAAGTTTCAAAAAAATCGTTCTTCTCACGAGTCCACTTCTCATCTTGGCGGACTAATTTCGAAATATCGCTTTTATCTTTTAGCAAAATTTTTGTAGCTTCTTCAAGGAAAATTCCACCTTGAGATCCTTTCAATAAAATAGCGCAACCTTTCTCCATAACTTTTCGCGCAAAAGTGGCCGCCTCTATAGCATTCGCACAAGTTTTTACCTGACAGCCTCTATTGCGAGCTGCAGCAGCAAGAAACTGGTTTGCTTTATCCCCAACTGTAATAACCCAAGACAAAGATAGCGGATCGCAAAAATTACCAATTTTTTGGTGTTCAACCGCAGAAATAGAACCCAATTCGTTCATATCTCCCAAAATAGCTATACGCGATGGTACATGGAGATTATAAAGTGTTCGAAGAGCCGCCTCTGCAGCCGCCGGACTCGAATTATAGGTATCATCAATCAGAATAGAATCTTCTACTCCGCGCAGAAAATTCATCCTTCCAAATACAGGTTGGATTTTTGCGAGGCCAGAAATAATTTCATTGGGAGTCAAGCCCATCTTCACTGCCACAGCTACCGCAGAGGTTACGGGCAAAAGTGAATGCTCTCCAAAGACTTTAATCTTGACTGGAATCTGACCGAATTCAGCTGTATTCATTTTTCCTATATAACCCTCAACAAGGTTTAAATCATCAACTTCAAAACTATATTCTGCCGAAACAGTTGTACCATAAGTTGAAAAATTAGGATTGGTGATTAAATTTGAATATTCTGAGCTAATTGCATCTCTATTCAATATTGCAATTTTTGCAAAATTCGCCGCAGACAATTCCTCTCTAGCAACAGCATTCATATTTTCGAAAAACTCCATATGCTCAGGTGTTACTGCCGTAATAACAGCAATATCGGGTAAAAGATAGTTACTAAATCTTTCAATATCACCCGGCCGATCTGTTCCTAATTCTTGAATAATCACTTGTGGTTCATTCTCAGATGGAGACTTGATTCTTTTTCGAGCAGCCTTAAAGACTTTATGCCACTCCCAAAAACTACGCGGATTACCAGGATAATCAATCCCTAAAATAGCAATTGGTGCGCTAAGATGAGTATTATGATTACCCGTATGTAGCCTAACTCGATATTTTTCATTTAAAAGTGTGGCAATTGCTAATTTAGAACTAGTTTTTCCAACCGACCCTGCCACTACAATCAGTTTTATATTCTGGTGCCGCTTGAAATATTTCTTAACATATTTTTCAAGCTTTTTAGTAATTCGCTTCTTAAACATAATCTTTTTAAATTATACTAAATAACCGGCTCCTTTTCAAGAGTCGGCTATTTTGCTGATGTGCGCCCACCCAGGGGCGTTTGTTTTATTTGTTTTTATTTAATAAGTGCTATTTAGGAGATGAATAAGAACAATCGCCCTATTGTTAGCACATCAACTATGCTCTTATAATAGCATAAGTATTTTAATATAGCAATAGTTTTTGATGAATTATAAAAATGGTTTATATTTTGATATCTGTTCATTTAGTTCATCTGTTAAAAATGTCTTATCCACAATAAACTCCTCCCAGTCTTCAATAATATGGATATCTTCACCACCCAAATTCAATACTCTTCGCCAAGTAAAATTATCACGGACATCACTACTATCATAAGGATTCACACGAGAATATTCAATTAAACCAAGATTTGGTACATCATACTTACGATTGTCATAAATTTTATCCCAATCTTCAGGAAGCATTTTTTCAATATCATAACAAGCTGTCTGGATTAGCTGCTTATGCGCCACAATCAGAACGTTCTCTCCTGAATGCTTTTGCCACAACTTAGAGCGAAAGGATTTAAATCGAGTATAAACATCAAAAAGACTCTCTCCGCCATCATATCTGATATACCATGGATCATCATTCGCTAAACGAGCTGTTAATGGAAAGTGCGATCTCTGTTCCTGACGACTAACCACCCCATAAATACCCCAGATTCGTTCGCTCAATCTGTCATCAATTCGCCAACGCAAATTAGTCTCGCCACTTATCTTGACAGCTGTTTCTCGCGCACGAACAAACGGCGAAACATATAATTTATCAAAAAAATCCATTCCGCCATAGATGTCTTGTAGATGATGAGCTGCATTTTCTGCTTGCTCACGCCCAAGTGGGCTTAGTCGTTGCTTCCAATCAACTCGAGTATTAATTTCATCTTCTAATTTAAACTTTCCACCAATTTTCTGATGCTGCTGAACAATATTAGACTCACTTTGACCGTGTCTAATCATCACTAGCCGTAAAGGATTCGCCATTTCTACCTTTCTTTATCAAAACCCTGTTCTTATAGACTTAAATTATAACATAGCTTAAGCATTTATAAAAGTAATATTTACTATTATATAAAAAATGTTATAATTAAGAAATGAACTTAAAAGCTTGGCGGAAAAACCTACAGCATCATTTCGTCCAAATCAATAATATAAAAATTTCAATATATAAAAATATCCAAAAAAACAAACCGACGGCTGTACTTCTCCATGGATTTGGAGGTAATTATTTCGGGCTTACACCTCTAGGCTATGAGCTCTCTAAAAAATATTCAATAATCATATGCGATCTACCAGCACATGGTAAAAGTTCACTCCACTCTTTCAGCAGTATCGATACTTACCATTCTTTTTATCAAGATCTTATCTCTGAACTTAAAAAAATAAACGAGATTGGTCTTGTAGTAGCTCATTCATTTGGATGCTATCTAGCAAGTGACCCAAAAATATCCAACCAAATACCTACCGTACTACTAAATCCGGTCTATGATCCTAGTAGATCTTTCTTGCTTGGAATGAAGTCATCTTATAACTCTAGCCTTTTAATGATATTGTCAAATATACCGATATTTTCACCAATTAAAGCCGTTACACTTCAAAAAACATGGTCGCTAGAAGCCAGTAAAAATATCTACCAAAATATATTTGCTTGTCAAAATTCAATTAAAAAATTACTTGCACAGAAAAAAACCATACCAATAGCGCTAAACAATAATGCTTTCAAAAATAAAAATAATGTTAAATTAGTAATTATAGCAAATAACGACACAACAGTTAAACCTTTCCAAGAAAAGTCCTTTCGAACATTTTTTCCAAGTGCAGATTTTAAAATCATAAAAAAAAGTGGTCATTTACTGCCAATGGAAAAACCACGAGAAATCGCTAAAATTATTTTCGAAAATATTAAATAAACTCCGTTTGTCACGGAGCTTATTTTTACATTTTTTCAATTTCTTGTAGTGAATTTTTAAGACGTTTTATACTTTCGTCCTTACCAATCGCTCGCAGAGTTTGGTTCAAGGCTGGCGAAAATGGAGCCCAAGTTAATGAAATCCGAATAATCTGGAATAGGATTCCTGGTTTCTGGCCTGTCTTTTCAAGCAACCTATTTAGCAATTCTTGGATTTTATCATCATTCCACTCTTCAAGCTGCTCCAACTCAGAAATAACCAAATTTAAAAGTTCCACGATTTGCGATTTTTCAAGTTTTTTAAGCTGCTTATTTTTCGAAATCATCTCTAAATCGGCTTCTTGTTCAGCAAAGAAATATTCGCTAGCAAGTGGGAGATCTTTAAGTGTTTTTAATCGATCAAAAACCAGACTAAGAACTTCCCTTTTGTATTCCTCGCTAGCATTCTTAGCATTTTCTCCCCAAAAATCTTGCACACGCTCAAATAGATCTTTAAGAGAAATTTTGCGAATCCACTGGCCATTGAGCCACAAAAGTCGCTGTTCGTCAAACCTTGCGCCAGATTTTTGCACGCGGTCAAGAGAGAATTTTTCAATTAGTTCTTCTTTAGTAAAAATCTCTTGTTCAGTACCATCATTCCATCCAAGCTGAGCCAAAAAGTTTAGCATTGTTTCCGGCAAAATTCCATCTGCTCGATATTCGCTAACACTTTTTGCCCCGTCGCGTTTACCAAGCTTCTTATTGCCTTCCGGCGCCAAGATATGAGGTAAATGAGCTAAAATTGGTGGCTGAATTTCGAGCGCTTCATACAACGAAAGATATTTTGGAGTGCTAGCAACATATTCTGAGCCACGAATTACATGTGTAACTTTCATTTCGAAGTCATCAACAATGTGCGCAAAATTATAAGTTGGAAGACCGTCTGCTTTAATTAAGATAAAATCATCTAAAGCTTCAGGACCAGCCGAAAGCTCACCCATCACAGCATCGTTCCAAGTATAACGTTTAATTTCTAGCGTCTTAAAACGGAGCGGCATTCCAAGTTTCCATTCTGGCGGATTTTCCGGGCGATGGTTGCGATATAAAAATGCACGCTTTTCAGATTTAGCCTTTTTTCGAAATTCTTCAACTTCTTCTGGTGAATATGGGTCAGCGTAAGCTAAGCCTTTCTCAATCATTTTCTGCGCCCACTCAAGATATTTTTCACGACGTTGAGTTTGATGATATGGCCCAAAATCACCTTTTTCTTGATCTTTTTTGCTATAAATTGGACCTTCATCCCAATCTAGACCGAGCCATTTTAAAGTATCAAGAATTAAATCCTCCGCACCATCAATAAATCGAGCTTGGTCAGTATCTTCAATTCGTAGAATAAAATCTCCGCCAGTTTGTTTGGCAATTAAATAAGGGTAAAGTGCGCTTCGAACATTTCCAACATGAATATAGCCAGTTGGACTTGGCGCAAAACGAGTTCTTGCTTTCATATATCTATATTAGCATTTTTTGGCTTTTTTTCAATTAGTTAAAAGCTACTAGCAATCTTTCTGATATCTTCATTAGAAAGATTACTGTTAGCTTCAATATTATAAAGGACTCCATTATTAACCCAAGTGACCTCATTATTTCTATTTTTATAAAGAGTTAGTCCTTTTTCCTGATACGTAGAATAATCACGATCCCATTTATTCTGAACATAATTTTCAAGTAGTGCTACACTATCCCACGAAGTCTGAGCTTGTTTTATCTTGTAGAATTTTTCACCATTAATATATTTTAAATTAACACTATTTCCGTCAAAATAGGCCAGACCTTTTAGACTGTAGCCTTTAGCAGAATATTGAGGAAGGCTAGCATTAACACCGGACTGAATAGCAGCTACCCTGATTGATAAATTCGGAGAATTTATATAAACAAAATACCCAAAGAATATAATCAAAAATGAACAGCTCGCCACAAAGCCTACAGCTCGCTTCGAAAACCAACTCTTTTTTTGAACACCACGAATCTTTTTTATGTTTTTAGCATTATCTTGTGATTTTTCAAGAGCTGTAGCTATAGCGCTTTTTTTAATCTCTTGCGGTGTTTGAAGTCTTTTAGTGATCTTTTGCTCGCGCATTGCCGCAAGAGCTTTTTGATGAATTGGATTTTCCTGAACAGGAAGAATAGGATCTTCATCTACAGTTTTACTGATTATTTTATTCTGCGAAGATATAGGAGAAATCATACGCCCAGCCGACCCACGGACGCCCTCGAACTTAGAAATTTGGGCATGAGACTCATTACCAGATCTAAGAATAGCCGACTTACGCGCCTCAATGTAATTATGACGCATCTTAAATTGCTCAATAGCATGAGCTTGAGATAAACCTATACCATCAGGTCTCTTAACAAACTTACGGCTTAGAGTTGATGAATGCTGTAAATTATCGTGAATATTTTGCGCAGAATAAGCAGCTTGTTTATTTGAAATTTCAATTTTTTGTCCAGTTATAGCATCGTATTTGATACCATTTACTTCTATAATCTCTCTCATTTTCTCTCCATTTAGCTTATGTATATCATACCGTAAATGGTTATTTTTTTCAAGAATTTAATCGCTAAATAAAAACCTACAACGGATGTCTTCGCTTTGTTTATTTTTAATACGCATCTACCATAATAACAAGGCAGGAGAAGATAACGAAAACATCATAGAATAATTAAAACCAAAAGACGACCCATATTAAGCCGTCTTTAGTCTAACCACAGAATGTATAAACTCAAATCTGTCTAAATTTATCAAATTTGTATATTATGTTACTTATTAAATGGTTTCGCAAGTTCAAGCTCTGGGTGAGCTTCTGCAATACGCATTAACTCATTATATTTCGCAACTCGATCAGTTCGTGAAAGTGAACCAGTTTTAATTTGTCCACAGCCCAATCCTACCGCTAAATGCGCAATTGTCACGTCTTCAGTTTCACCTGAGCGGTGGCTCATAACAGTATTATATCCGTTATTTTGTGCTAATTTTACAGCTTCGATCGTTTCTGTCAAAGAACCAATTTGGTTTGGCTTAATAAGAATTGCGTTCGCAACACCTAAATCAATTGATTTTTGGAGGAGTTTCGAATTTGTAACCATTAGATCATCACCAACAAGCTGAATTTTTGAACCAAGTTTTTCGGTAAGAACCTTCCATCCATCCCAGTCGTTTTCAGCTAGGCCATCTTCAATCGAAACAAATGGATATTTCGAGGTTAGATTTTCATAAAATTCAATCATTTCTTCGCTTGAGAGAACTGCATCGTTGGCTTTTAGATCATATTTTTCTTCTTTATAGAATTCACTTGAAGCTGGGTCTGAAGCAAAAGCAATATCCTTGCCGAGTTCATATCCAGCGTCTTTGATAGCTTCTGAAATTAACTGAAGTGGTTCTTCGTTGCCGTTTTGAACTTTTGGAGCATAGCCACCTTCATCACCAACAGTTGTTGGGTAATTTTTAGCTTTCAAAACTTTTGCTAAAGCGTGGAAAGTTTCTGCGCCCATCTGAACGGCTTCGAAAATAGTTTTTGCACCAACCGGCATAATCATGTATTCTTGAATATCAGTTGCCCAACCAGCATGTGCGCCACCATTCATCACATTCATCATTGGAAGTGGAAGATTTGGTGTTGAATTTGTTTTTTCGGCAATATATTGCCAAAGCTCTACGCCTTTTGCATTTGCAACAGCTTTTGCAGTAGCAAGTGAAACTGCTAAAATTGAATTTGCTCCAAGGGAAGATTTATTTTCTGTACCGTCGAGCTCAATCATGATTCTATCAATCGCTTCCTGGTCTTCAGCATTTTTACCGATTAAGACTTCACGAATTTGATTATTTACAGCTGAAACTGCTTTTGTCACGGCTTTTCCGCCGAAAGCTGAACCGCCATCACGAAGTTCAAGAGCTTCACCTGAACCTGTTGACGCTCCACTTGGGACTGCCGCTCGGCCAAAAGCTCCGTTTTCCAAAATTACATCCGCCTCAACCGTTGGGTTACCGCGAGAGTCTAAAATTTGTCGTCCTTTGATATCTTTAATTATGTATTCCATAGTTATATTTTACATCTTTTCATACCACCATTCAAGACTTTAGCATTTTATTCTAATAGAAACCAAACAGTTAAATATGTCTAGCAGTTTATACCATACAAAACAATAAGCTAGCTCCAATCCCAAGTGAATAATCTCTCAAAAAATGTTTTTGAATTTCTAGGTAGCTCTACAGCAGAACTACTTTCTTCAGCCGTATTTTCAGCTTGCTTATTCGACTCTGGATCTGGAGAAACCTGCTCCGCAAAAACTAATAACCTCTTATTCGCCGTACCTAATGGCGTGCAAGTGATTAGTGTCAACCAAGATTTTCCATCATTTTTTATAACCTTTGAAACCTCAGTTGGCAGAACAACTTCAGTCTCTCGTACTACATACGAATATCGAGTTCCATTATAATTAGCGTAAATCACGTCGCCTTTTTCAAGTTTTTCAAGCTGCGCAAAAATAAACTTATATGCTCCCGTATCAAAAACATCATTACTCGAATGGCCGCTCAAAACGACATTTCCGGCCTGCCCAGGAACACTATTCGCGCCAGGCACTGCAAAATGCGCCACACCACGATTCATCGCATCAAGCTGGGATTTTTTATCATTCCCAACTCCATATACTACCGGCACATCCACATTAATCTTGGGAATAATTAATTTTGGGTCATTGCCAACAGATATAGTAGAATTTGGGGTCTGGATTGTTTCTTGAGCAGTAGCATTTCCAGGACTAACGTAAGCTTCAACAGTAGCAAAAATAAGTCGATTATATTGCAAAAATAGGAATATAGCCACAACTAAACCAGTAGATACAATAGGCATAAAATGACGAGATTTTCTAATCTTTTGACTTTTCTCTCTAGCTTTCTCAGCAATATTTTGTCGCAATTTTATTAATGCTCGTTTTTGTCGTTGATCTTCACTTAGATTTTCGATAAGTTCCGGCTGAATGTTGGCTATTGCCTTCTTTTGCTGATTAAGGGCTGCTGTATAATAACTTTCGTAATATTTTTGATAATAATTTTGCCAAGCCGCATGATATCGTCTCCACTGATCCTGAGCTGTGCTATTAATTTGCGCTGGGTGATTTTTAGCTTGCATAGATGCAGAAGAATATTTAACCGCTCCTTGTTGCTTCGGGGTTACTGAGTCAAGAGGCGAGATTATCTTTTTCGAGTCTCCAAGGTAATTTTTGGACGAATTAAGTGAGTTTTGAGCATTAGAATTATAACCCTGTTCTAATTTAGAATTTTGGCTATTAATATCACCTTGAGTCAAGTTATGGCTAACTTCGCTGTCTAAAATTGGGCTAGTCTGTGGGGTTTTATAGTCTGTTTTTCCAGCGTAAATCTGATTAACTTTTTCTCGCCTATAATCAATCATAGCTTGACGCTGAGAATCGGTAAGCTGAGTACTTCGTCTAGGTGGTATTCTTAAGCCTTGATTTTGTGGTTGAAGATTATTTTCGTTATCCATTTCTCTTGATTTTTCCTTATATCTATTATACAATAGATTCAGTTTTGAGTAAATAAGCAAAACCAAAATGCCGTGGTGGTGGAATTGGTAGACACGCTAGACTCAAAATCTGGTGAGCATTAGCTCGTGCCGGTTCAAGTCCGGCCCACGGTACCAACAAGATAACAGCTATTTATTGATTAGCTGTTATTTTGTTTTATAACTATTTTCGTAATTTTCACTTACCTTTTCCCAATCTAGGACTTCAAAGAAATTCTTAACATAGTCTCCCCTTAAATTTTTATATTGCAAATAGTAAGCATGTTCCCAAACATCAATACCTAATATAGGAGTGTGCCTTCCTTCTTCCATCAAGGGGTTGTTCTGATTCGATGACTTAGTTACATAAAGTCTCCCATCCCTATCTGCAGAAAGGAATGCCCAACCAGAACCGAACTGACTAATAGCCATTTTCTCCAAAGTCTCTATTAAATTAGTCAAAGAACCAAATTCCCTTTCAATGGCTTCCATTAAAGCCGAGCTGGGCTTAGTTTTATTTTTTGGACTCATAATAGAAAAATACAGATTATGATTATAATATCCACCTCCGTTATTTCGTAAAGTATCTCGCAAAGATTCATCAGAAACAGAAGAAAGAGAAGAAAGAATTTCTTCTACTGACTTACCCAAGAGACCAGACTTCTCCACGGCTTCATTAAAATTTTTAGTGTAAGTTGCGTGGTGCTTCTCACAATGAGTCTTCATAGTTAATGTATCGATATAAGGCTCTAAAGCACTAAAATCATAATTTAGTTTTACTTGTTTAAACATAATTTTCCTCCTTGAAATTATTCTTTATTTATAATATTTCAATACTCTCAATTGTTTACAACATAAAGCATATAAGTAATCTATAAAATCATTTTTAATCTTACTAGTTCAAATTTACCATCTTTTTTCTGCCTAAAACCATAGATAAATTTTTCATCTCTTGATAGTATGGCGCCAAAATCGTGAGAGCATTCTAGAACACTATGAACGTTATACCCATCAAAATCACGCAAGGTAATCTTGTCATTTTTAAAATTATATAGAATGAAATTATCAAGCCAAGAAAGATCCCCACTAGCTATATCATACTTACTATTAGTTTCAATATCGTAAGTGGCCGTTTTATCGTTCGAAGAAACACTAACAATTCGGCCTTCTTGGTTTAAATTAATACCAGTCGGTTCAAAATCAAACTCTACCTTTTTAATAAGCTTAGGTTTATTTGCTCCTACCCAGTCAGATCCTTTATAAATTTGGAGCTTTTTGTTAGCTAAAACATGAACGTAGTTTTCGTTATAATATCTACTAATGGCAATTTTCGGCAAAGAACTATTATCTTTTGATAAAATTACAGACTGATTCCCCTTCTCGAAAATACCAACAGAGAATATTCCTTCTTTATCCTGCTTAATAAAAGACAATACGCTATCATTATAATTTTCAAAATCTACAATATCATTCAATAAATTAGCAGATATAGTCATCCTATCAAAATCCAACTCTCGAAGTGCTTTTTCGGATAAAACATAGAACTTAGAATAATCTCTGTTTAATGGCCGTATCTTAGAAAAATTAAGACCAAAATTATCATTTAAATTCACCGATTTAGAGCTGTCATTAAAATCAGCCAGAATCCATTTCTGAGAATCATCCTTTTTCCATCTCAAAATTGCTCGAGTAGCGTTTTCGCTTAAATTTTCAATAGTTAAATAGCCAGCAATTCCCTGTAAATATTTCTCTCCGTCCGCTAAATTTCTATCAAAAAGTTTTTCAGGAAGACTAATTTCAGAAATCTTTGGAGATTCTCCAAATTCGACAATCCAAAATTTAGCTATACCCACAGAATCTTCACCAATAATTAGTGCCTTTTTATTATCGACTGAATATTTAACAGCTTTCACGTTTTCAATATTAAAAAATGATTGAACTTTTTTCTCTTTCGGTATCAATCGTGCATAATTCAACCATAGAATCCGCCCACCTCTCACGGAAGTCTTCCTATACCAAGTCTCATACCCTTCGCGCCAAATCTTAAATTCATATTCACCCGGAATCACTTGAGACTTAGTAGTAGTCTTTTCGTTTAAAGTTTTTTTACCAATCTCAACAGTAGCGCCACTTATATTTGAAGCAAATTGAACCAAGCCAGTCTGAACTGTTTCACCTTTAGAATTAATAACCCATCCCTGAATAACAAAAACTAAAACAATTACCAGCAAGAGTACCGTACACATAGTTAAAAAGTTTTTTAGGATAATCATCAGGTTCTGGTGATTTTTTTGCTTATACATAACAGAAATATTATACCATATTTATCTTAATAGCGCTAATCTCTATGTAATATTTTAGAAATTTCGATCGCTGCTTTTGCTCCACTTGCTGCCGCTATAACTAGTTGGCGCTCTGCATTCTCTATAGCATCTCCGCTTGCAAAAATATTCTTTAATGAAGTACTAAATTTATCATCAACAACAATCTCTCCACGTTGATTTAGTTCTATACCGGAACCCTCAAGAAACTTCGTTTGAGGATCAAGGCCAATAAACTCAAAAATTGCCTCCGCTGAAATATTAAATTCACGAGTGTTACCATCAAGATGCTGACAAGCTCTTACGCCAATTATTTTATCTCCTAAATTGAGTTCTTCAATCAAAAGTTCATCAATCTCGGTACCTAAAAATATCTCGATTTTTCCTTCATTAACCGCTTTTTGCAACCGTTTTTGTAAAATATCCTGAGCTTTTATATCAGTTCTAACAAGCATTTTAACTTTTGACGCGAATCTACTCAAAAACAAAGCTTCTTGAACAGCTGCATTTCCACCGCCAACTGTAATTACTTCTTTCCCAGCATAAAATGCCCCATCGCAAGTAGCACAAAAATGAATTCCACGACCAATAAATTCATCCTCACGAGACAATCCAAGTTTACGATAAGAATTACCGACCGCTAAAAGAACTGTACGCGCCTCAAGATAATCTCCGTCGACCCTCATACTAACTCTATCGCCTAGATCCCGAATTTCCGTAACCTCTCCATAATCAACTATAGCACCAAATTTTTCAGCTTGTTCTCTCATTTTTCGACCAAGATCAATCCCAGAAATACCATCTTCAAAGCCTGGATAATTCTCAACAAGTTCTGAAGTTGAAATAATTCCACCGATAACTTCTTTCTCAAAAACTCTAACGCTTAAACCATCTCGAGCAGCATAAATCGCCGCGGAAAGAGCCGACGGACCGGCACCAACAATAACTAAATCTATCACTTCTACCTCCTAAAATTTAGTATAATCTGGATAATCAATATCTTTTACTTCTGATGCGGGGATAACCATAACTATAAACTTTAATGGCGTATTTGGAGGAATAGTTTTAGATTTATCAGCGCTATTGCTCCCAGCAGCACCATAAGCCTTATCTGAAGGAATTGTGATTTCACGAATACCACCAATTTTCACACCCTTTAAACCTTCTGTCCAACCATCAATCATCTTACTACCTTTAGAAATTTTCAAAGGAGATTTTAAAGCACCTTTACTAAAGCTTCCGTCAAAAACTGTACCATCCGGCTTCCAACCGATATAGTATGCCGCATATTCTTGCCCAATCTCCTCGCCATCACCAGCCTTTAGGTCAGTAGTTTTCAATTCTTTCACGCTCGAAGCATTGAATGCGCTTGGATATTTTTCATATTCCTTGAAAGAGTCGTAGTATTTCGCCGATAGTTCTTTTCCTTGCGCTTCAATTTTAGCTTGATATTCTTTATAAGCTTTTTGATATTTAGCTATTCTATCTTGCTGAACTTTAGCATCAGCGGTTTCATTTTTATTAGCTAAAAGACTACCGACGTAGAGAGCTGCAGTCGACACAACCGTTAAAATCAAAATTGTCCAGATAGCAATCCTCTGTCCTCGGCTAGTTCCAGTTTGTAAAGTTTTTTTCTTTGACATTTTCCTCCTTAGATTATTTCTGCATTTAGTTTTTTACCAGCTTCTTGCTCGATTTGTTTCATAATTTGCTGAATTTCATCGCCGCTTAAAGTCTTATTAAAAGGCATAATCTTAAAGCGCAAAGCAACATTTTTTGTTTTTTCATCAACCTTATAAATGTCTATAGGTGATATTTCTACTAAAACTTCATCGCCAAAAGTTTGGCATTTTTCACGCAAAGTGTCAAAAATCTGTGCAAACGCTAGCCTTCGCGAAACACGCAAGCTAATATCGCGCTCAACACTCTGAAATTTAGATATTCCGCGCAAAGATTTTTTATCATTGATAATCCTTAATAACTTTTCTAGATCAATCTCAAATCCAGCAGAGTTTTCTGGCAACTTCAAATTTTTCTGAACTGATTTTTTAAATTCACCAATAGCGCCTAAAAGCTGCTTAGATCCATCCTCTTCAAAAGTCAAAATTGCAGCTCGCTTAGGTTCAAACTGAGTCGCAAGTGGAGCGAAATCTATATTAAATTTTTCAAAACTTACCTGAGCACCAAGCTTACTAAATATAAAATTAGCATAGTTTTTCACTTCATAAAACGCGCCCTCGCCCTTTTTGTCGGCATAAACAAATGCCATACGTTGCGATTCATTCGGTACATTTTTATCATTCAGACCTAATGATTTATGTGTCGTTTTATTAATCTCGAAAAGCGAGAACTCATCAAAACCGGCACGGATATTTTGGTTAACTTTCGCAAGTAAACTCGGTAAAATTGTCTGTCGATAAAATTGCAAATCTGGCGAGATTGAATTAACAATCCTATAAGAATTTTGTGGATTTTGCCCGACCTTTTCAATCAAATCTCCATGCACAAAACTATACGTCAAAACTTCATTAGCGCCACTTGCAACTAAAATTTCACGAATCTGTTTTTTAAGTAAATCAATCTCAGCCAATTTTGCAGCTCTAAAAGTCCGTAATGGCAATTGAAGCGGAATTTCATCATAGCCATTCAAACGACCAATCTCTTCAATTAAATCTTCTTCGATATAGATATCAGTCCGCCAAAACGGAGCAAGGAATTTATCCTGACCAAAGCTTTCAAAGCCAACATTTTCAAGAGTTTGAGTAATTTCTTCTTGAGAAAAATCTTTTCCGAGAACTTCGTTTGCGCGATTTACAGAAATTGGGCTTCTTTCAAAATTCACAGATTCAGCAATAGATACGATTTGTGAAATTCTCTCACCACCAAGTTTTTCGAACCGCGTAATAAATTCATTTAAAACTGGCAAAACTGCACCAGCTGGCTGACCTTTCGTAAATCGCGTAATCGCTTCTGAAAAAATTCCATGACGCATCTGAGTGTTGCGTAAATTATAAAGATTAAAAGTAGCGCTTTCTACTAAAATCCGTGTTGTATTTTCATCAATTGCAGTTGATTTACCACCCATCGCCCCAGCTAAAGTAACAGCAACTTCTGCATTTTGCCCTGTCGCAATCACGATGTCATTTTCGCTCATTAAGATTTTTTTACCATCCAAAAGTTCCAATTCTTCGTTCTGGAAAGCTTTACGAACCGTTAATTTAATATTTTCACTGCCATTTATTTTAGCTAGTTTATCAAAATCAAAAGTATGAAGCGGCTGGGCAGATTCAAGCATAAGCTCATTCGCTAAATCTGTAATCGTATCGATCGGTCGCATTCCTGAGCGTAAAAGATAAGTTTTTTCAACTGTTAAAGCTGAATTTTTCAAAATTTTTGAAGCATCTAAAATTACTGCCGAATATTTTTCGCAAATTCCATAATCTTTAATTCCTACCTCAATATTTGCAGCTTTAAATGATTGATTCTCTCGCTCAAAATACCAATCTGGGTTTTCAAATTTTTGGCCCAAAATTCCTGCAACTTCACGAGCAAAACCGATAATCCCAAAACAATCTGGGCGATGAGTCAGGCTTTTATTTTCAACTTCAAGCAAAAAATCATTTAATTCAAATTTTTCTGCAAAAGAATCACCAGCTTGAATACCGCCTTCAAAAACCTCTGGCGAAATTTCAAGAATGCCATCGTGCTCTTCACCCAAACCGAGCTCACGAAGGCTCGCTATCATTCCGTTACTCATATAGCCCATAAGTTTTCGTGCGCCAAGCTTAAAATTTTCACCACCGAAAGTTTCTGGCACGATCGATTCTGGTGGAAGCCAAGCCGCAAAAATACCAGCTCGCACATTTGGCGCACCGCAAACCACCTGAATAAACCCATCTTCATCGCGAGTAATATTTTTTCTAACACCACCGTCATCAATCTTACATAGGTTTAGGTGGTCAGAATTTTCAACTTTTTGCGCAGAAACAACCTTAGCAATAATTACATCTTTATATTTTTCGCCTAAATTTTCAATGCTTTCAATTTCAACCAGCCTTGCACCAATCAATTTCGAAAGTTCACTAATATCTGGCAAATCTGGAACAAATTTTTTAAGCCAATTTACTGAAATTATCATTTATTACTCCTTAAAATTTCTTCTAAAACTACAGGTTGATTTTCTTCAAAAAAATGTCGACCCGACCCTTCTACTATTTTATAATTAATATTTTTCAATTTTGATTTTATTTTTTCGATCGACATAAGTACATCTTTACTCTCATCTTCAGCTTCTAGTAAAATTATATCCTCCAAGACTCTTTCGTAAATATTCTCACTAAGATTAAAATCGAAGAATGATTCATCAAATTCATATTTATCTATATCGTTATCAAAAGTCCCAATCCACGGTGAGAGCAAAACTAGTTTTCTAACCCGAATATTATTTTCGCTCAAATATCTAAGTAAAAATCCACCCCCACAAGACCAGCCAACCAAAATAGTCTCTTCGTCCAATTCGAATCTTTCAAGTTCCTTTTTCCAAATTTCATAATTTGGTGCGTAAGAATTAGGCATTTCAATAGCAATAGGATGAATTTCTCTAACCATCAGCTGCTTAGACAACCAAGGAATAAAAGCCGCATTACTTGGCGAAGGCCTATCTAGCTGCTTCCAGTTTTCAAATTTTGACCACCCATGAATAATAATAGCCCTCTTCATTTAAAACTCCTTTAGAAATTCTAATTTTGCGCTTTCGAAATAACGAATATCTGAAATTCCATATTTAAGCATTACAAGGCGTTCAACTCCTCCACCCCAAGCAAAACCACGATATTTTTTACTATCAATTCCGGCAGCTTCGAGCACATTTGGATGAATCATTCCGCAGCCAAGCATCTCAAGCCATTCACCTTTTTTGCCGCCAAGTGCTTCAGGTTTCTCAATTAAAAACTCAAGGCTTGGTTCGGTGAACGGAAAATAACCAGGCTGGGTGCGGATTTCTAGTTTTTGACCATAATATTCTTCAAAAAAGGCGTGAAGCGTGCCAAGCATTTGCGCTAAGTTTGCAGTTTTACTCACAAAAACACCCTCGCATTGATAGAAAGTATGTTCATGCGTAGCGTCTAAATCTTCATTACGAAAAACTCGCCCATAAGAAACATGCGCAATCTGGCCTTCTTCTTCAAGTTGCTTTTTACCATGTTTTAAAACACGGTTCTGCATTGTTGAAGTATGGGCTGGCGGAATAAAGTTTTCTTCAGTTCGAAAAGTATCGTAGCCATCTCGTGCTGGATGGTTTTCAGGGAAATTTAACGCGCCAAACATATTCCAGTCATTATCAATCTGGCGAGACTCTACTGCTTCAAAGCCCATTCGCGTATAAATATCAATCACTTTTTCAAGCTCTTTTTGGAGTGGATGCTTCGAACCATTTTTCGCACTCAAAAGTTGTGGTTTTCGAGAAATTTTATCGCGAGAGCTTTCTGCAAAAGGTGCGGTAATATCAATCTCTTCAACTTCGTCGTTCTCTTTTTCTTCAAGTTTTTTCGAAACTTCAGCCTGAATTTCATTTTTTAAATCATTCACTTTTGCGCCAAATTCACCTTTTTGCTCATTTGGCAGAGTTGGAATAATTTTATAAAGTTCTTTAATTTTTGGCGATTTCAAAATATCGCTCGGGTTTTTAAGCGTCTGAAGTTCCGCCAAAAGTTCATCTCTAATCTGTTGAATTTGTTCCATAACTACTTATAATTCTATCACAAAAACAGTAAAAAGTCGATTCTTCAAACTTTTATTTATAATCTGCATCACTCTTAGAATGTGTCAATTTATTTTTCAATTAGCTCAAGCGTGGAATCAACAATTGAATATTCCATTAATATTCTGGAAACTACACGCCGGATCTTACTTAGATCGCTCGATCTATCAATAAAAAGCCTCGCTGTAAAAACATTTAATTCTCCATCAAGACTCCAAAAATGAATACTATCAATTTTCTTTACTTCTGGAATTTTCATAATTTCTATTTTTATAGTTTTTAGATCTTTTTCATCGGGAGCCGCTTGAAATAAAACACCAACTATTCGCCAAATATTTTCTAGCGCATTCCAAACTACAATCATTAAAATCAAAACAGACACAATCTGATCAAGCTGATGCAAGCCGGTAAATCCAATTAATACAGCAGTTAAAAAGCTCAAAACCCAACCCAATAAATCCTCAAGCAAGTGAGTAAAAACTGTTTTATCTAAAATATTTTTTGAGCCATACACACGCAAGGCAGCAATCAAATTAAACATTATACCTAAAACAGACACCGCTAAAAGACCTGGAATATTTACATAAGGGTGCTTATGAGAAAATACAACCTCAAAATACAACCATTTAGCAATTTGCCACGATCCAAAAAGGAGAACGGTAGAATTCAAAATCGCGCCAAATACAACAAGCCTACGAAAACCATAAGAATATTTAAAAGTTGGCTTTTTTCGGGATACCTTATCCATAATCAATGAAGTTGATAACAATAAAACATCACCTAAATCATGAAGTGCATCGGCGAGAATAATTTTAGAGTTAAACCAGTTGCCGCATATCAATTCTACGACAAAAAATACTAAATTAAGTAAAATCGCAACGGTTAAATTTCTTCCAGACTTATGAGTATGACAGTGCTGCATTAGACTATTCCATTGTCAGAATTTCAACGCCATCCTTAGTTACTAAAACCGTATGCTCAAAATGACATCCAATAGATCCGTCATGAGTCAAAACATCCCAACCATTGTCTGTCTTATTAAAATCAACCTTCCAACCGCCAAGAGTCACCATAGGTTCAATACAAAAAGTATCACCTTCATAAAAAGTTTCCCCAGTACCTTTGCGGCCCTGATTCGGAACTTCTGGACTTTCGTGCATCGTCTTACCGATACCATGACCAACTAGTTCTCGGATATTGCCAAGCTTGGCCTTTTTTAGTGATTTTTCAACGGCGTAGCCAATATCACCCGTTTTTACACCAGGCTTAACAACTGAAATTCCAGCAGAGAGAGCTTTTTGAGTTTCATTTAATAGAAATTTAACCGCACCCTTTGGCTCCTCGCCAACTACCGTCGTGACGCACGAATCTGTCATCATACCTTTATATTCAATTACCATATCAAAAGAAACCACATCCCCCTTTTTAAAAGGGACGTCGCTCGGCGCACCATGAACAATACAATCGTTACTAGAAATACAAACTACACCTGGAAAATTTACCTCTGGCGTTAAATAAGCCGACTTCGCTCCATATTGTTTAATTTTTTTACGAGCAAATTCATCAACCTTAAGGCCAGTCATACCAGGCTTTACAAATTCAGTCAACTCACGCAAGATCCGCGCGAGGATTTTTCCACCCTCACGCATTGCTTGAATTTGTGCTTCAGTTTTATTTCCAGTAATTAAATTTCGCACGATTCAATTTCCTCCATAATACGGTCGTGAACTTGCCCAACCGTACCAGTTCCATCAATATGAGCAATTTTTACGCCATTTTCATTAAAATAATTCAAAACTGGATACATTTCTTGGCGATAAATTCGAAGTCGTTCATCAATAACTTCTGGCGTGTCATCAAGTCGGCCACGAATTTCAAGCCGGCGCATTAATTCACTGCGCGGAACTTCTAAAACGATCACCAGATCAACATTTCGACCATGATTTTGCTTATTTTCAATTAGCCATTTCGCCTGAGCAAGCTGGCGTGGGTAACCATCAAGAATAACTTGTTTGACATTTTTGCTATTTGCGCGATTAAGAGCTTCACTCATAACGCGATTAACAATTTCTGGGTCAACTAACTTTCCTGTACTCATCTGCGCAAGAAGTTCAGGATCTTTGCTATCTCGTAAAAGTTGCCCCGCACCAAGCCAGCGCCAATCGTTTCGTGCTGCCAACAAATTACCTTGAACACTTTTACCAGCACCCGCTGGACCAAAAAATACAATCATTTTTACCTTTTTCTATCTTAAATTATATCTAAAATCTATTATATCACTATTTTTGAAACTTTACAGTTCTCTAGTTTATCTTTTGCAAATTTTTCTATTAAATCTTCACAAATTTTAAAAATCTCGGGTAGTTTTTCGCTTTCATTTTTCGAAAATTTTGCCAAGACAAAATCCATTGCACCAATTTTTGGCAAAAATTCATTTTTAACGCCAATTTTTATTCGTACAAAATCTTCGCCAAAAACCGAAATTAAGGATTTTAATCCATTATTGCCCGCTGAGCTACCACTTTTACGAACGCGAACTACACCAAAATCCAAATCAAGATCATCATGAATCACTAAAAAATCTTTTCGAAAATCCACCTTATAAAAATCGCAAATTGCTCGTGCTGAAAATCCAGTTTTGTTATAAAAAGTTGTTGGTTTAACAAGCAAAACTTTCTCACCAAAAAGCAAAATCTCGGCAATAAATGCTTTAAATTTTGGCTTTTCTTGAAATTTTGCGTTAAATTTTTTTATTAAATAATCTGCAAAATTAAAGCCGATATTATGGCGAGTTCCGTTGTATTTTTCGGGGAAATTACCTTGAAAAAGTATGACTTTCATTTTATCCTTTCGAAAATCGCCCCAAGCGCGGGGTGAAATTTATTGATTTTGAATTCGAGCGAGTTTTTCGTCGCGTTTGCGTTCGCGTTTATTTTGTGTGTCGGTTGCTTTTTTGAGCGCGCCAGAGTTTTTGTTGATTACTTTTTTACCGGCTGAAATTCTTGCGCGGTTTTCTTTGATTTGTTTTTCATCACGGAAAGAAAACTTAATTGGTGTTCCGGAATAATCGAAATTCTCACGAATTAAGCGTTCCAAGTAGCGTTTATAGCTCCAGTGAACAAATTTTAAATTCGAGCCGTGAATAATAAACCAAGGTGGATTGCTGTCGCTTTGTGAGATGTAGCGCAATTTTGGATGAGTATTTTTCAAACCTGCTGGCGGATGGGCTTGAGTTGCTTTTTGAAGAAGCTGGTTTAAGATTGAAGTTTTTGCTTGCCTTGCGCGGTTGTGGTGAACTTTTAAAATCAAATCATAAATTTTGGTTACATTTTGGCCAGTTTTTGAACTTGTAAAAATTAAAGGAGCCCAAGGGGTAAATTTGAAGTAATACGCAATTCGTGGTGCCAAAGCGTCGCGAGTGTAAGCATCTTTTCCTTCAACACTATCCCATTTCGAAACTACGATAATCATCCCTTTTCCGGCATCATTAATTAAGCCAGCAATTCGTTGATCAAGCTGTGTATTGAGCTCGTTGGCGTCCATTAAAAGCAAACAAATATCAGCTTCATCAATCGCATTCAAAGTTCGAAGCACGCTAAATTTCTCAATTCCAACTTCTTGTTTGCCGAGTTTTCGCATTCCAGCTGTATCGATAATTTCGATGGTTTTTTCATTAAAGCGAATTTGCGTTTTGTTGGTATCACGGGTTGTTCCGGCGACATTTGCGACAATCGCCTGCTGTTTACCTGCCATCGTATTAAAAAGATAGGATTTTCCAGCGTTTGGGCGGCCGACCAAAGCCACACGAATTATATCTTCATCGCGTTTTTCTTCTTTAACTTTTGGAATTTTTTCAGCAATTTCGGTCAAGAGCTCATCGACGCCAGCGTTATGTTCGGCAGAAGTTCGAATAATCGGTTTAATACCAAGCCGCAAAAATTCTTCATTCGGTAAATTCCCTTTTAGATCAGTTTTATTCAAAACTAAAATTACTGGCTTTCGAGATTTCAAAGCCTTTTTTGCAATCAAGCGATCTTCGTTCAAAAAAGGCTTGGTGCTATCAAGAACTACCAAAATCAATTCACTGGCATCAACTGCATCTTGAATTTGTTCTTGAATCGTGGCTTCAAACTCATCGTTTGGGTCTTTTAAGCCAGCCGTATCAATCAGCCAAAAAGCCTGTTTTTTATAATTAACTTTACCAAGAACGCTGTCGCGCGTCGTTCCGGCTTCTCGCGCAACAACGGCTTGCTGAGCACGAATCATTCGGTTAAAAAGCGAAGATTTTCCGACATTCGCCTGACCGATAATTGCAACTTTAGGGAGATTTTTAGACATAGTAAATAAATTATACCAGATTAAGGGACTACCTTCAACCTTAAGCTTTTATGTTTGCATCTTATAGAAAAATGTGTTAGAATGTTAAAATCTTTGAAATTAGGAGGTACTTTTTATGTTTAATATTATTAAGCATATAGCAAGACTCTTTGCGCATAAGCAAAAATTCTCGCTTGAAGAACGGCGAAAACTGGCTAATGTGCAAAGAGAGGCTTTCGCAGAAGTTATTAAAAATCCGCAATACTATCTATATGAAAAAGATAGTCGTAATAAAAGCGACTTCGAAAAAGTCGTTGACAACCTCGATTGGTTGGATTCTTTCTTGGCGGATAATGGGGTTATTAGTGAGATAGACTCTTTATGGGTTAATGTCGCTAATAGAAAAAAACAGATCATAAATCTAAACGATAATCTGATTAGAGCTTTAATATGTAGCGGATTTCAAGAGGATGACGCGATAGAAATTGCGTCCTTCCCAAAAAGCTACATTTTGAGAAGCTCAATTAAGAACAGTCGAGAAAAGGTGGTCGAGGTAATGGCGAAACAGAATGAGCTATTCTGTGAGATATTAGAAGACTCTTCGCTACATCTCTTAAATGAAGTTTTTCTGTCAGTTCAGAAAAACTCTCTTCCGCTAGTTAAGGAGGATATATTTTAAATAGTCTTCAATCAGAAGGCTATTTTTCTTTTAGTTCAAAAAAATCACCTTCACGCATTTCCTCAGGCAATCTATAAATGCCAAAAATAGTGCGGTGAAGATATATAACAGTATAGCCCAAAGCCGCAAAGGTCCGACGAATCTGGCGATTTCGTCCTTCACTCATAGAAACTCGCCAAAATTTCCGCGTATCATCAAGTCGCTCAAGGCCAAGCTGAGATTTGCCATCTGGCAAATTGACACCAAAATCAGCAATCATCTGCTGATGAAGCGGCTCCAATGGCACGTTAATTTTAACTAGATACTCCTTAATTTTTCGAAATTTTGGATGAGTCATTTGAAAAGCAAAATCACCATCGTTAGTAAGTAAAATTAGTCCGCTCGAATCTTTATCAAGACGACCGACAGGCTTGAGATTATGATATTTTTTGGGCAAAATAGAATAAATTGTCTCATTATCACCTTGCCTCTTGCGTGAACAAACATAACCTTGAGGTTTATTTAGTAGTAAATAGATTTTTTCTTCTGGGGTTTTAGAGATTTTTTTATTACCTAATGTAATTTCATCAGCTTTAAAAAACCTAGCACCGAGTTTTGCAGTCTCTCCGTTTATAGCGACTTTGCCAGAAGCTATCAGGACATCGGCCTGACGCCTAGAAACGCCAAGCTGAAGAGCTAAAAACTTATTTAAACGCTCCCCCACTCCTTTTTCTTTATTTTGAGCGGACTGCATCATTTATTGTGCTCCAAAACGAGGACTAACTGAAATTTGCCTAGAAGGAGTCGCAACATCATCTCGAGATACTGTAGAAGCGGACGCTTGAGGTTGTGATTGACCACTCATTGATTGATTGATCACCTGAGCTGAATTAGCTGCCTGGGTATTTAGCGTCATCGCTTCTTCAGCAGCTTGAGAGATTCGAGGCTCTATATTCTGTTCAAGAACAGGAGAAACAGACCGAGACTGAGGTTGAGTAATAGACTGTTGGTTTATGTCTACAGGAATATCAACCGGCTGGTTAGAAAAACTTCCCAACACGCTATTAAGTTCCGCCTCAAATTGAGCTTCTTTCATTTCACTTTCTAAGTTTTGGACTGGCGGCTGAATTACTCGCTCCCCAAGCCCAGCCGGTCTATTGGTCGAAAAAGGGGCTGTAGGTTGTGGCAAGGAGCTCGCTTGACCATTATTACCTTGCCGACCAGACAAATAATCCCCATTTTGAACAGGCGAAGAAGATGAAGCTCCGTCATTCTGATAGGATATTGGTTGCGTAGCAGGTTGCATAACTCCTGAAGTTGCATTATGCGATTGTGACTGATCATGATATACAGGCATTTGTGGCCCTTGTTTATCTGCAGTACGCTGTTCTGGAGTTAAGTGCCCATCAGCGAGAACCTCATGAACAGTTCTTACAACATCTTCAATACCAACCTGAGACTTAACTAGATAACGATCGGCGCCAAGTTGCTCACCCCGTTTCCTTTGATCTTCGCTTGAAAGCGCTGTCATCATAATTACTTTAATACCTCGAGTCTCTGTAGTCGACCGCAAAATATCCAACATATCAAAGCCTGAAATTTTAGGCATCATAACGTCAGAAACAATTAGATTAGGACGTTCTTTAATAGCCATCGCAAGAGCCTCTTCGCCATCGCCAGCCGAAACAATATCATAACCCTCTGCGAGCAAACGAACTCCATAAATTTCGCGTAAACTTTTGTCGTCTTCTACTAATAAAATCTTTGTCATATTACTCCTATTATATATTACTTTTATTAAAATCCCAAAGCTTTTATGCTTAATTTTATTTCCTACGCTCAGCTAGCATTTTACGAACATATTCTTCACGCATTCTTTCAATTTCGGATAATGTAGGTGGCTGACTAGTCTTAATGTTTTCGTTATTTATACCTAGCTTAGGCTCGTTGTGGGGTAATTCGGTAGGGCGTTCTTGAGAATAGCTCACGGCGCCAAACTGTACAGGTGGGTTAATGTTAGTGTCGGGCTTCTTGTAATTCGGTTGATGATTAACTTCCTGCTGAGAATATTGGAATTGTGTCAGATCAAGAGGACTACTCACAGGGATGGTATCTTCTTTAGGATCCGCCTGAATAATATTCGTTTGAGGAGCCTCCTTGATATAATCTTGTATTTTTTCATTGTCTTGCTTTGTCTCGTTACTAGTGGTAGCCCTTTCTTCTTCTTTTAATTTCTCAGCCTTATTACGATCTATTCTGGGTAGCTGAACGGTAAAAATTGAACCTTTTTTATACTCACTCTCTAGATATAATTTACCTCCAAGACCTTCAACTAATTTGCGCGATAAATAAAGACCCAAACCAGTTCCCCCAATTTCACGAGTTTCAGAATTATCAACACGATAAAATTTCTGAAAAAGATGTGGAATATCCTCCGCCGGAATACCAATACCAGAGTCCTCCACAGAAATTCGTACATTATCATTATCTCCGCTAACATTCACAATTACCCTACCAGATGGAGTATATTTTATAGCATTTTCAAATAAATTATCTAAGACTTCTCGCAAATGATCCCTATCGGCATAAATAAAATAAACAGGCGCTAGTGTCCTCTCGCTACTATTTTTTTGATCGGGCATAAAAACATACTCTAAATTCTTATCTTCAGCTTTTGATTTTAGCCCTTCCCAAATATCCCGAGTGAAAGATATAGCGTCTAAAACTACAGGTTCGTTTTTCATGCGTCCATCTTCTGCCTTTGAGATGTCCAATAAATCTCGAAAAAGCTGACCTAAATATCGAGTACTCTCATGAGCCTTTTGCAAATAATCACGTGCACGATCATCAATCGTAGCAGTAGCAGGGTTTAAAGCTAAGCCAAGGTATCCTTCAATACTAGCTACAGGAGTTCTCATTTCGTGACTAGCGGTCGAGATGAACTCTGCCCGTTCTCGGTTTTCTTTAACCTCCCTAGATATATCACGAAAGACAACAACTAGTCCAGTTTTCATATTATCAACCGGATTAATCTGTAAAAAAATTTGACGCACTCTCCCGCTTTGCGTCTTTAAAAATAAATCACTACTCGTAAAGCTCTCGAAACTAGAAATAGCTCTTTGGATCGGATTTACCGAGCGATCAAGAATCCTGCCATCTTTGTCAACTAAAACTAAAACCGAATCAAACACTAGCCCGGTTGCATCACCATTAGTCCATCCAATCATTCGCTCTGCGGCTAAATTTATAATTCTCAGATTGCCACTAGGATCGATAGCTACAACACCGTCATCTATCGCACTTAATACCGCAGTACCATCGCCCCAAGCACCTATAGGTTCAATTCTTTTTGATGTATTATTCTTTAAAAAATCAAACATTCCCAACCCTCTAATGGCTTAATTCTAGCACACCTTTTCCTAAAAATCAAACTGCTTAAGCTTTTGAAAACCAAATAAAATAACCAATTGCAATTAATATTGCCACAGTTAACAACAGCCATACAAACGCCAAACCGGTCGTCTCTTTAGTGCCCTCTAAATATTTTGAATTATCCGGTGTCAGGCCGTTTCTACTAGGCGGCTCAATTTCTCCATTCTCTAGAGAATTGCGTTTTTGTTTTTCACGAAGTTCTGCCGCAATTCTCTGCTGCAGCTCCGTTCTTTCATCATCTTGTTTAACATATAAAGCCATAACAACATATTATCACAAGCGTCTAAAATTTGAAAACTAATACAGTTTATGCTAAAATTAAAAAGTATAATCTAAAGGAGGAATAATGGCAAAAAAGAAAGCCAGTTCAAAAAAAGCTACTGCCAAAAAGACTGAAAATACAGTCGTAAAACCAGTTCAAAAAACCGAAACTGCCGTTAAAGTCGTCAGAGCAAAAGGCGGAAAAAGCCTTCCAAAAACATTTATAAATAAATTAACTCAACCAAAATCTCTTGCTGCTATTGCCGCTGAATTTATTGGGACTTTTATTCTTACTTCAGCAGTAATTGTACTAACAACTTATGGTAACTACATCACATTATTAGGTAATATTCTTTTAAGTGGTTTAGTTCTAGCATTTATAGTTCTAGTTATCGGAAAAGCTTCTGGCGCTCACGTAAACCCACTTATTACTGCAGGCGCTTGGGCAACCCGCCGAATTGGTCACTGTCGAGCGTTAGGCTATCTAATATCTCAAATCCTAGGAGCAATGCTTGCATTCGTATTAATCAGTTATTTCTTTTCTCAGAGTGGACAAAATCTACCTGCAGCTGTTCAAAAAATCCCAGAAGGCAAGGAATTCGCTGTACTACTAGCTGAATTTATTGGCTCAATGATTTTCGCTTTTTCTGTAGCACAAGTCACTTCCCAAAAACAACACAATTCAACAGCCGTTGCATTAGGTGTTGGCGGTGGATTGATGCTTGCTTTAATTATTGCTGGATTTGCTACAACGGTAATCCAAGCTTCATCAATCTTCAATCCAGCTGTAGCTATTGCAATTCAGGCCTTTACCGTTGAAGGAACCAATACACTTTGGGCGATTGCAACCTATCTCGGTGGAGCTTTACTCGGCGGAATTACCGGATTCGGTTTTAGCTTACTGCTACAAAATAATAGCGAAAAATAATCTATATTAACAAACAAAATAAAGTCTCGACCAAACAGTCGAGGCTTTTAGTTTAAAAAATCATTAATCTATCTGAGGCTTATCAACAGCTTCTGGAATTACCCCAGCTCGAGTATCCTCGCCAGCAATTCGCACCACGTCTTTATCAATTTTGCCAAGTTCACGGTGTGCTGAATTAAAATGGTTAACTGTAGTGCCAAGTGATTTGCCAAGCTTAGACATCAATTCCTCATATTTAGAAATATGCGTCGAAAGTTGACCGACTCGTTTTTGAATTTCTTTACTTTGCTCCTCAATTTGGAGCGACTTAAGCCCTTGCAATACAGTCTGGAGATAAGCCATAAAACTGGTTGGACTAACTACTATAACTCGTTTATCATGAAAAGCATACTCAACTAAATCACGCTCAGAACTGCCAGAACCAACTCTTCCAACCAACATATCATAGTAAAGACTTTCACTCGGAATAAACATAAAGGCGAAATCCATAGTATTCTCAGCAGGGCGAATATATTTTGCAGTTTCATCAATTCGGCTTTTCAAATCCTGCTGGACTTTCTTCGCCAGCTGTTTACGCTCTTCACCCTGCGATTCAATCATACGATTATAATTCTCTAAACTAAATTTACTGTCAACTGGCAAAATTTTTCCCTTTTCCAAAAAAATAGCCGCATCAACCGCTTCACCATTTCTAAACTTATACTGCAATTGAAAAGCATTAGGCGGGAGAATATTCTCCAGAACTTGCCCTAGATAAAACTCACCAAACACACCTCGCTGTTTAGGATTTTGAAGGACGTTCTGAAGTGTCTTAAGCTCATCCGCCACTGTTATTACGCGGTTATTAGTTTCATCAAGCTTAGTCAAACGTTTCGAAACTTCCTCGACGATTTTCGAACTTTCGCCAAGCTGTTTAGTCATTGAATTTTGTAATTGAAAATTATTTCGCTCAAGCTTTTCGCTGACTTTTTCATTAAAGCTTGTTAAATTTTGGCCAAAATTTTCACGCAATTCATTCAAGCTTTTATTAAGTTCAACTAAATCTGTCTTTATTAAATTTGTGGCTATTTCTTGATCGCGCGAATTAGCGATTTTTTGAATTTTTGAATTTTGCCATAGCACTAACGCCACCAACAAAATAATTGCTATTAATGAGATTATTTCCATAAATCCTATTTTATCATAATTAAAAATATCCATAAAGCCTACAAAAACAGCCCACACTCGTGAGCTGTTTTAGATTATTTATCTTGAATATATTAGGAGATTCGTACCAACTGAGCGCTCATCGTTTTTAGACCAGCTATCCAGCTAACTTCTTGTTTAATTTTCGCGCCCATTAGTACTCTACCGAGAGGCGAATCCGCTGAAATTTTTCCCGCAAGCGGATTAGCCTCAACACTATCAACTAATTGGAATTTCATAATCTTGCCTGTAGCTCGATTGACCAGCTCTACAAACGAACCAATCGTCACTCGAGTGCGAACTCGCTTATTTTTCTTAGGTAAAATCTCAGCATTATGTAATTGAAATCTCTTGTCATTTAGCTCGCTACGTATAGCATCAATTCGCACAAAAATATCATTTTGACGCAATAAGTCTTCCTTGATATCACCATCACGCAATTCAAGTTCTAGCATTTTTTGCTCATGCTCTAGCTTGGCGATTTTCTTTTTCAAATCTTTAAAACCTTGTTTACTTAGATAAATTTTCATCTTCCTCCTTTGGATTCGACTTCTATTTCGAATCACATTTTAATTATAAACCGCCGTGCTTAAATTTGGCTTAAAAACTGAAAAATGGTAAAATAAAATTATGAAAAGAATTATTTGCAATAAATTCAATCTATTAAAAAATAAAATTAAAAAAGTATCTAAAACACCAGAACAACTTCCTAAAAAGGTTTGGCGAATATTCGCTCAAAAATTTCCCAAAGCAGCGAAATTCTTAAGTAAACGTTCTAACCAGAAAAATCTAGCATTCATCATAAAAATCGCCGCAATATTTATAGCTGGCTGGCTGAGCGTTTTTTATATCTTCTGCCGACAATTTGGCTGGGATGGAGCTTTCGCCTTCATCATGGAACATCCAGAAATATACGGTTATAGTGTGTTAATTATGAATATTGTCGCTATTTTATTTTTTGGGATAGCAGGTAGCACCGCTTGGTCTATCGGGATTTTCTATTCTGTAATTTCGATTATTATGTTTATCAATGACGAAAAAATCCGCTCGCGTAATGTGCCGTTTTTGCCTGAAGATCTAACTATGGGTTCTGAAGCAGGAACTCTAAAAGACTTGGTGAACTGGGGCAATTTAATGCTCACAGTCCTACTAATAATCGCAATCCTCGTTGTCAGTTTTTGGTTAAATAAGAATATCAAAAAAATACCCCACTATAATTTTCCTAAAAAATATCGTTTACTAGCACAAATCATCATCTTAGGGGCTAGTGGAACTCTTCTAGCTTTCAATACTGCTTTCCTCCGAACCCAGCTCTATGGCAAAGGGACTTTCGTTAAAGTTGATTGGCTAAACTCAAATATCGACTTTACGGATGCAAAATACAATTATGATTCTAATGGATATATCGTCAGTACAATTTCCGCCTTTCAAAACTCCGCGCCCAAAAAACCAGATGGCTATTCTAAAGACAAAATCAAAAAAATCGTCGATAAATATTCAAAAATCGCTAATATCGAAAACGCTAATCGCGAAAAGTTTTCAATCGATAGTCCAAATATTGTGTTTATCATGAGCGAGAGCTTTGTAGATCCTGCCAAGATTAAAAATTTCTACGACTATGGCAAGCACGATCCGATTCCTTACACTCGAGAAATCCTCAAAAAATATACATCTGGGCGCACCGCTACTGCCGAATACGGCGGCGGCACAGCCAATGTCGAGTTCGAAGCCGTCACCGGACTATCGAACTACTTCCTAAATTCAGTGCCTTACACCGCATTATTACCTAGCAATCCGCAAACACCTTCATTAGCTAAATCACTTGCTAAAAACGGATATTCAACGACTGCGATTCATCCTTACAACGGTACAATGTACAAACGAAATGTCGTATACCCAAACTTAGGCTTTAAGAAGTTTATAGATATATCTAAATTTAAAAATACTTCAAAAATCGATAATTCTAAATATATTTCTGACGAAGTCGCCTTCGATCAAGTCTTAGCCGAACTAAAAGCTACTAAAAATAAAGATTTCGTTCACTTAGTAACTATGCAAAATCATATGCCTTACGATAGCGGAACTTATTCTTCAAATGATTTCCCGGTTAAAAATATTGCCGGTAGCGATTCGGAGGCTAAAAGTTGGGAAACTTACATTCAAGGAATTAATAAATCCGACACTGCCTTGAAAGAATTTATCAAAAAGCTTCAAACGCTAAACGAAAAAACTATTGTTATATTTTGGGGTGATCACTGGCCAGGAATTGCTAGCGCACTACTAAACTCCAATCAAAAAGCCGACGCCCAAAGTACGCCGCTTTTCATCTATAGCAATTTCAATACAGACAAAAAAGAACTCAATCAAATTAGCTTGAACTATCTCCAAGTTAAAATCTTTGACCAAATCGGCGCTAAACTTTCTCCATTCCAGCAACTTCTACTAGAAAATTCCAAGAAAAATCCCGCCCTAACCAAAAAAATTAGCTCGCAAGATACACAAGAACTAAAAGACTACGAGATGATCGAATATGACATTCTAAGCGGTAAAAGATACAGTGCAGGAAGCTTTTACGAGCAATAAAATAAACCCAGAGAGGTTTATTTTATATAACCGACTATTTACCAAAAACTAAATCAAGATAGTCCTTCATCATGCGGGCACCACTCACTACCGGTAGATATGCTCTCAACTGGTGCTGAATCTGCTTTTCCAGTAATGTATCATCCTTCAAAATTCTAATAGCTCGCCACATCTGAACATAAAGTACCAAAACCTCCTGCTCGTAATTAACTCCGGAAACCTCCAGACAAGGCGTGGGCGAAATGTCTGCTACACCACCATCTGCCGTTGAAATTAAAAGCTTCAAATTAGCTAGATCTTTCATGAACGAAGTTCCGCAAGCCTCTAAGCCAACAATCGGTACATTTATAGCCACATCAGACCCCACCGCCAAGGCAAAGCCAAGCTGTTCGTCATAGTCCTGAATGAAATGAATTCGCTCACGCAAAAAATCATCAGAATCAATTTTTGAAAGAACAGCATTTAATGTTGCACGCATTCGCGTATCACCCTGATGAACCTTTCCAGTCAAAATATAATGCGCTCCAGATTCTTGAAGAATTCTCTTTAATTTAGATACATCTTCAAATGGCATCCATGGCCGCTTATAATCAACAAACCGCCGCTTAAAATCAAACAATATTGCATCTTCTGGAATTTGAACCACGCGCCCGTATTGATCTTTACGCGTTTTTAAGATCTCATTGAGTTTAGCTCGGCCAAGTTTACGTAGTTCACGAATCTCTGCCGCCGAAATTTTCAAGATATTCGCTTTATATTTTTCTGCTGGCAAACCAAATTTATCAATAATTTCTTTTTGTTCAAAACTACGCAAAGTCTCTGGCAAAACCCAAGTCTTTAGATCTATTCCATTTGTAACAGCCTTAAATTTAACCTTATCGCCATTAATATTTTTATAGTCGGCAACATGCGCATGGAGTCGACTCACACCGTTTTTAGCCTCGGCGAGCTCAATCGTAAGCGTCGAAAGCTTCAATCTTCCGTCACGAAAAAGTCCCGAAATCCAAGTTTTCAGCGCCGAAGATTGGATATTTGGCAGAACAATTCTTTCAAACTGATCAAAAGAAAATTCACTTTCCGCAGCCTGAACTAAAGTATGATTTGTGTAAAGCGTATGCTTACGAACATAAACAATCGCCTCATAAAGGTTCATTCCATTGCGAATTAATTCATCAAGCCGCGCCACCGCCGCAAAAATCGTTGCAGTTTCGTTTAATTGAATTACCGATGGTTTTAGCCCGATCATTTTCAAAGCGTTATATCCGCCAAAACCAAGCGCAACTTCTTGATAAAGCCTATGATCACCCGAACCATCACCGGCATACAGCTCACCAAAGTTACTCTCGCCCATCGTCAAAAATCGTGTCGTACCAAGAATTTTCTGAAAAATATTCAATCGAGCCGGCGGCATATTTTCAGTATAAATCTCCACATCATCAAGATATTCGAACCCATAATCCTCGGGTGAGACAGAAATGAATTCTTCTTTCTGATCAAGATTTTCAATCGACTGCTTAATTTCCTTGCGATAAAACGGCGTTACGCAGACAAAAGGTATCTCTAGCGTTTCAGCCACTCGCCGAGTATCCGCAGCAAGCACCCCCAAGCCACCACCACCTTTAATACCGTTGCTCTTGTCATAGACTTCCATCGTAAAATAAACATAAGGTCGCTCAGGTGAAAGTTTTTTGGTCAAATTTTCACGATCAATCGCCGAATAAAATTCAGCAACGTCTTCAATATCTTGCCCTTTGTAGCTTTTATTTATTTTATCAAAATAGTTTCCCACCACTCCTCGTTTCGTTTATGCTTTTTAATATTTTAACAAAACCCAACACTTTTAGCAAATGATTAACAAGATAAATTAAAAGTGTTATTATTTATATATTCTATTTTTGGAGGTATCTTACATGTCATATCACACAGAAAAAGATAATGGTAATGGCGGTTGTGGCTGCCTAGCATTTATTGTCTTAACTATGTTTTTATTAGGAGGGGTTTTTATCTATGGAGGAAAATCTACAGCAAAGAGTAAACCCCAAAAGGAAATTGTAGTCGAGGATGCTAGCAGTCTTACTAGTTATATAGAAGCTGCCGAAAAGCTAGAACTTGACTACAAAATACAAAATTCCGGAGGTAAGAAAAAGAAAATAATTATTTATCTACCCGCCGAATAGCTCATTTCGGAAGTTTGGAGGTTCTTTTATGGCTAAAAATAACAGTTACTATCGTGAAGCTGGAGGGTGTTTAGGGTTTCTTTTATTGCTAGCGCTACTCTTTATCACTACCTTCGGCTCTATACTATATCTTAACATGGAACCTAAAAACAGGATCAAAGAAGATATAATCAAAAAAGGAGATGAAATTTCGATAAGCAACGAAGAGCTATCGAAATATATAGATGTCCTAGAAGACTTAGGTCTGAACTATAAGACGCATAAAGATGGCGACAAAACCGTCATCAAAATCGATCGCTCTAACAAATAAGTCAGAGGTCAGCAAATATTTGCTGGCTTTTTTCTTTTGCCAAAAAATAAAATCACCTTTCGAAATGAAAAGTGATTTTTCAGAATTAAGCTTCTTCGGCAACTTCTTCTTTTGGTTGGTTACGGCGAAGCTTTTCGGCGTTTTTGATCGCACGAGTTTTTTGTGCAGGTTTTTTAACCCATTTTGGCATTTCAATTCCTGCTTCTTCCAAAAGTTTTACAACTCGTGGAGTTGGCTGTGCGCCGTTATAAAGATATTTTTCAGCCAATTCTTTTTCAATTCTGGCTTCTTTTGTGTGTGGGTTGTATGAACCAACGTAGCTAACTACGCGCCCACTCGACGGATGTCGATGCGCTTCCTGAACCGCCAAGCGATATACAGGATAAGCTTTGCGACCAATTCGCTGTAATCTGATTGCTAGCATTCTTGTTTCCCTTTATTAAATTTTATAGCTTTTTTATTTTATCAGATTTAAGCAAAAAAAGCAAGCAATTAATTATTTGACTCATAGAGAATTTTATATTATAATTTATTTATATTAGCACTTTGGAGGTAAAAATTATGTCTAAAAAAAGATGGGCGGAAATCCGCCTTGATTGGCAAAAGTATGGCGGTGAGTATCTAGGACTGATATTCATCGTTATATGCTTTTTTGTGTATATCTGGTTTTTTGCCTTCCGCCCAATCTCTAATTTATACGAAAAGGGCGAAAGGGCTGAGCTAAAAACCAAAATTCTTAGAAATATCGAAGGAAATATTTCTAGAATTCCGGCCAAAAACGAAAACCAAGCGGAAGAAATTAAAAACCGCTTGGAAGCTATCAAAAAAGATGATAGTATCAAAAACTTTAAATCCATCACTATAAGTCAAGATAATGATAGGTTCGAAGTAATTATTATTATAGGGCGCGACTAGCGTTCTTTTTATTTTTGGGTTTTATACTTACGAATAGCTTCGCGGGCGGCTTCTTGTTGCGCAATTTGTTTGCTTGGCCCTTCACCTTCACCCATTTTATTCTCACCCACAAAAACGCCCAAAGTAAAGATCTTTTCGTGATCTGGACCATCTTCACTCAACACTCGATAAACTGGCGTGAAACCATCGCGCGCTTGTGAAATTTCCTGCAAATAGCTCTTAGGATCACGCCAAGATTCGTCCTCTAAAATCTGAGGTAAAGTCGATAAAATGTTATCTGTAATGTATTTTTTAGCAGCTTCATAGCCTTGATCAAGATAAATCGCCCCAGTGGTAGCTTCAAACGCATTTGCCAAAATCTGTTGGCGAGCGCGCGCTGAACCATGTTTTTCGCCGCGCGACATCCGAATTAGTTTTTCGTAGCCAAGACGCTCACCAGCCGCACCAATACTCTCAGTTCGAACTAATGCCGAACGCCAAGCGGTTAGAATACCCTCTGGCTCATGATAATTAGAAAATAAAAAATCTGTCGTAACAAGCTCCAAGACTGCATCACCCAAAAATTCCAAGCGCTCATTATGTTCGCTTGCTGATTTTTTATGCTCGTTCAAATAACTTCGATGTGTCAAAGCCGTTACTAAGAGCTGTATATCATTAAAATCATAGCCAAGCTTTTCTTTTGCCCAGTCATGATAAGGTGTTAGCAAAATTCCACTCACTATAATTTCTCCTGTCTAATTTTTTTCATTGCTAGCAAAATTAATTTTCCAATATCTTCGTATTCAATCACATCCAACGCTTCAGCAAAACTAAACCATTTAATACCATTCATCCAGTCTTCTTTCTGAATTGCATTAGTATCACCCAGCGCCTTCACTAAATAAACTTGAGTTGTCATCAAGACCAATTTATCTATTCGCCGATAACGAAAATTAATTTTGCCCAGCCAGCCAAGAATCTCAACTTGTTTCAAGCCAGCCTCTTCACCAATCTCACGGCGGGCTGTTTCTTGCGCAGTCTCTCCTTCTTCAATATGGCCTTTTGGGATTGTCCAGCGATCTTTGGAATCCTGAATAAGCAAAATTTCAATTTCGTTTTTTTGATTGCGCCGAAAAATTACACCACCAGCCGTAGGTTCACGAACAATCTCTTGAATTGAGATCCTTCTATTACGATTAAAATATTTTTTAAAATTTTCAACCTTCTTGTTCGCCATTTTGTTCCTCTACAAACAGTTTAAATGCCGTGCCTAAAACACCGTTGATAAACTTACTTGAATTATCGGAACCAAACGCTTTTGCAAGCTCAACCGCTTCATTGATAGCAACTTTTGGCGGAACAGTTTCTTGCATATAAAGAAGTTCAAAAAGACCCATTCTGAGCACATTTCGATCAATTCGAGAAATTTGCGAAATTGGCCATTCTGGCGCCATTGGTTGCAACTTAGTATCTAGTTCAACCTGTCTTTCAACGATCCCATTTAACAAATCCTGAACGAATTGTTTATCACCAATAGTGTCTTCATAACGCTCCATGTTTCGAGCGATAATATCCGCTAAATCCACGTTTTTGTCTTCTGACTGTGAGCGAAATTCGTATTCGTAGAGTGTTTGAAGGACGACAATTCGTCCTAAGTGTCTATTTGATGCCATTTTGCGTAAGGTTCTTTCCTTTTTTATTATATAAAATTATTATTTGTCAAACAAAAATAAAACGCCAGCAAACTAAGCTGCAAGCGTTTTATTTTCTTCGAGTTGCTTGTTCAAAGCTTTACCAGATTGTTTTTTAGTTGTATAAACTTTTACTGGTGACTTCTTATTTACTCGTCGAGCTAAATCAAGGCGCAAGTGACTGCGTCGCAATCCAGTTTTTCGAGGGCTACTCTGCTTTTTTGGCTGTGCCATTAAAGTTCTCCTTTAGGTTATTATTTGCCTTTGAAGTAATTATACAGGATTTTTTAAGATAAATCAAGCAGTTTTTTATTTAAACTATTGACATAATAATTATTTTATGCTAGAATATGAAATATAAATAACAAAATTAAAAAGAAAAAGAGAAATATGAATAATAAATATGTAGTAGGCCCAGGTTACATCGACCAGCCAAACCCTAGCTACCAGCCTCAATTTATTTCGGAATTAAGAAAAAGCCCCAATAATCAAGCTCAAGATTTGATATCCGGAGATAATTTTGAGCATCAGACAAAATTAGATAGTCATACAGATATTCAAGAAAGAAAACCATCTCGTAAAAAAGCTACACTCAAAAAAATAGCAAAATTAGCGGCCATCGGAGTTACAATAACAGGTGGAGCACAGATAGCTAAAGAAATAAAATCGCACCAATCGCGCGAGCAAATCAACAATTTAACGGTCAACCCTGTAAATGAAGTCCTTGAAGGTACAAGTAAAAAAGATCTTGATCAGACACATATTGATTTTGACGATCCAACCGTAGAAAAGGTCTCAAGCAACGGCGGAGTCTTGAAAGTCGAAGAAGGAAGCGCTATACGCACAACGAATAAATCTCACGCCGGAGATACAGTGAATGAACTAGGCAAGAACCTTCATTCTGCAGTAGGAACTCATAAAATTGATGTTGAATACAATCTATCGGGCGATGTGTATTACGACAGGGATGACAAGATGTTTATTACTCGAGTTGAAAACGTAAGAAATACGTCCAAGGGAGTTGAGTCCTTCACTAATCAGAAAATAGATGATGACGGCTGGGTTACAGTTGAGGCTTCTCCACGCGACTTCACGCCTAATGATAAAAAATAATAAACTTAATAACTGCGTCCTCTTAGCGGAACGCAGTTATTTAAATTATTTAACAACTAGGTTTATAATTTTATTGGGCACAAAAATTTCTTTCACAATCTGCTTTCCGGCTAAATGTTTGATAACATTCTCTTCAGATTTAGCCAGATCTAGTATTTGATCTTTAGAAGCACCAGGCGAAACTTTAATTTTTCCACGTAATTTTCCATTAACTTGCACAATAATTTGAATTTCATCAGCCTTCAAAAGCTCTTGATTCCATTTTGGCCAACCAGATTTTTCTATAAAGTCATCATTTCCAAGCTGCTGCCATAGTTCACTTGAAATATGTGGAGCGAACGGAACGAGCATTTTAAGTAAATCTTCTAGAACAAATTGCCAATCGTTTGAAAAGCCTTCAAGCTTCATTTTATAAAGCTCATTTACGAATTCCATCAAAGCCGCCACGGCCGTATTCAAACTTTCACGGTGAAAGTCTTCAGTAACTTTTTTGATAGTTTTATGCTGGATTTTTTGAACTTCAGCAAAATTCGAAAGATTTTCAGTAGATTTTTCGGATTCGATAAATTCTTGAATTAAAACCCAAACACGGTTCAAAAAACGATAAACTCCAGCTATCCCTCGTGAGTCCCAAGATGCATCAACTTCATATGGAGCAATAAACATTTCATAAGTTCGAAGTGAATCTGCGCCATATCCTTGATCGATGACTTCAAGCGGATCAATAGTATTCCCCTTTGATTTACTCATTTTCGAACCATCTTCTGCATTGATATATCCGTGATAAAGAAGTTTTTTAACTGGTTCTGCAAAATTAGTCAGTCCCAAATCTCTAAAAACATGCGTCCAAAAACGAATATATAACAAATGCGCAACTGCGTGGTCGCCGCCAACATAATAATCAACTGGCGCCCAGTAATTTACAAGCTCAGGATCCCAAGCCTGCTTAGAATTTTGAGGGTCAGCATATCGCAAAAGATACCAGCTTGAGCAAGCGTAACCATCCATCGTATCAGTTTCACGAGTCATTTTTTCACCGTTAATTTCAACTGTAATAAATTCTCTACTTTTAGCAAGGGCCGACTTTCCAGAATCATCAGGTTTAAAATTGCTCAAAGTTGGAAGCATCACAGGCAATTGATCCTCGGGGATTAAATGCTCTTTCCCATCTTTGTCATAAGCAATAGGAATGGGGCAGCCCCAATAACGCTGCCGAGAAATCAACCAATCTCGCATTTTATATGTAGTTTTCGAATGGCCAACTCCAGATTTTTCAAGCCAGCCTAAAATCTGTTCGCGAACATCCTCTGATTTTTGACCGTTAAATTCACCAGAGTTAACCATAACTCCTTCTCCATGATAGCAAGAATCATCATCCACCATGCTCTCAGGCTTCTCAACAACTTTTATAATATCCAAATCAAATTTTTTAGCAAATTCAAAATCTCGCTCATCATGAGCAGGAACCGCCATAACAGCTCCTTCACCATAACCGCCAAGTACGTAATCGCTCACCCAAATTGGGATTCTCTTACCATTTGCTGGATTTATTGCATAGCTTCCAGTGAAGATTCCCGTCTTTTCTTTATTCTCTTGGCGTTCAATTTCAGATTTCTTGAGAGACTCTCTCTTATATTCCTCAATCTTTTCCCTAGTTAAATCAGTAGAGAGTTTTTCGAGCAATTCATGTTCTGGCGCAATAGTTAAAAATGCCACGCCAAAAATAGTATCTGGTCGAGTTGTAAAAACTTTAATTTTTTCACCTTTTGCATTTCCGTCAGCAATTTCAAATTCAATCTCAGCACCCTCAGATTTTCCAATCCAGTTTCGTTGCATTGTTTTGATTTTTTCAGGCCAATCAAGATTATCGATATCAGCCAAAAGTTCGTCAGCATATGCAGTAATTTTAAAGAACCACTGAGTCATTTGCTTTTTCGAAACCTCTTCGCCACAACGCCAGCATCGGCCATTTTCAACCTGCTCATTTGCGAGAACTGTTTTATCATTATCACACCACCACTGATAGCTCTCTTTTCGATAAGCTAGACCTTTTTTATAGAGTTCACGAAAAATCCACTGCGTCCAGCGATAATATTCGGGATCTGAAGTATTAATTTCTCGTGACCAATCGATTGAAATTCCAAGTCGTTTAAATTGTTTTTTAAAATTTGCAATATTTGTTTTTGTAGCTTCTTGCGGTGAAATTCCAGTTTTAATTGCGTAATTTTCTGCTGGCAAACCAAAAGTATCCCAACCAATCGGATTTAAAACATTTTTACCCTGCTGGCGATAAAAACGCGCGATCGAGTCAACGATTGTATAGCTCCTTGCATGTCCAGTATGAAGCCCTGCCCCACTTGGATACGGAAACATTCCCGAGATATACATTTTCTGTTTCGAAGAATCCGCTTCAACCTCATAAAGCTTTGATTCATCCCATTTTTTTTGCCACTTTTCTTCAATTCCAATCGGATTATATCTTTTCATACTATTTTAAATTATACCAAAAATAGTATAAAAATCAAAAAATCACCATAAAGCGATCTTATCGCAAATATATTCATTCTCATCAGTTAAGTAAACCTCAACCAGCTCATTATTTTTGTAAAATTCAATTCTGTTTTGAAGATTGATAATTTCCGGCTCAATAACATTATTCCACCAACTTTTACCAGAACGATATATAACGCGCCTTTTATACTCTTGCATCACTCTTTTTTTAAAAATATTTGGTAAAATAAGTATAAAACTAATCTTTTTTAAAAGTAATCGCTTTAAAATCTCATCATCTTCACTAATAAACATAATTTCGAAATTGCCCGAATAATATTCTTCTTCAATTTTCTGTACACAAAAATCAAAAAAATGAGATCTTTCAGCTTCATTCATCATTTTAGTTTTACTACTTTCATTAAATTCCATATCTAAAAATCGATTTTTAGATATTTTTGAAAGAGTAGTTTTACCCAAACAAGGATAAGCTGCAATAATTCTAGTTTGCATTTATTTCTTTCAAGAATTCATCTTCATCCATAACTTTTACACCCAGTTTTTTGGCCTTCGAAATTTTTGTTGTGCCAACCTTTTCACCAATTACCAAAAAATCAGTTGTTTTTGAAATTGTTTTTTGAAATTTTCCGCCAAGCTTCTCAATTTTTTCTGCCGCCTGTTCACGCGACATACTATTTAACACACCAGTAATTACAAAATTCTTACCATTCAAAACACCCTCAATTTTCGAGAAATCTTTAACCTTTACCCCATAGCTAAACATTTTCTCCAATATCAACAGATTATCATCGTCTGAAAAATAAGCCAAAATACTTTCCGCTACTTTTTGACCAATTCCATCAATTTCAAGTAGCGTCTCTAACTCGGCACGTCGTAAACTATCAAAATCACCAAATTTCTCCGCTAAAAGTTTAGCCGTCTCACCGCCAACATACCTAATCCCTAACGCTGCAATAAATTTATCAAGTTCTGGATTTTTAGAATTATCAATCGCTCGCAAAAGATTATTTGCTGAAAGTTCTGCAAAACGCTCAAGATTCAATAAATCTTCTTTTTTCAAATTATAAATATCAGCTAAATCCCGAATTAAGCCCTTTTCAACTAACAAGTCAACATTTTTTTCACCCAAGTTTTCGATATCAAGCCCTGCCTTTGAAGCATAGAAAGCAATTGTTTTCTTTAAAATTATGCTAGAGTTAATCCCCTTAACCCGATACGCTACTTCACCAGTAGGCCGCTCGAACTTAACTTCAGGGTATTGCCTAGCAAGTTCCTGCTCAAAATTAAATTTAGGCAGTTCATTAGTTCGAAGCTCTTTTAAAACACGATTAATTTTCGGGATGATATCTCCTGCTTTAAAAATAACCACAGTATCTCCAATCCTAACATCCAGCCGATCAATTTCATCAGCGTTATGTAGGCTCGCGTGCTGGACAGTCGTTCCAGCAACCTGAACTGGCGCAAAAACAGCTACCGGAGTCGCCACGCCAGTTCGACCAATAGAGATTACGATATCTTTTACGACCGCAGTAGCTTCTTCAGGAGAATATTTAAAAGCAATCGCCGCACGGGGCTGTTTCCCAACTACTCCAAGATCGAAAAAATCTTTACGATTATTTATCTTAACCACTAACCCATCAGTGTTAAATGGCAAATCTTTCCGATCCTCACTCCAGTTATTAATAAACTTAAGTACCTCTTCTATAGAATTAAACCTGCGAGCTTGAGAATTACACTCGATGCCAACCTTAGATATAGCTTCGTAAGCGAATTCATTAGTCGGAATTTCATCCTGATCTTCACAAATTAAATCATACGCCCGAAAATTGAGCGGTCGAGATGCGGCAATACTCGGATCAAGCTGGCGAATAGTTCCAGCTGCTAAATTCCGTGGATTAGCAAATTCAGGTTTACCATTTTCTCGCTGAACCTTATTTAACCTATCAAAATCATCTTTCAAAATCACAATCTCACCACGAATCTCTGTTCTGCCATGGCGCAAAAAATTAGGACCACGTTCCAGGAACATCGGCACATTTTTAATTGTCCGAACATTACTTGAGACATCTTCGCCGATAAATGAATCACCCCGCGTAACCGCACGAACGAATTCACCATCCTCGTATATAATTGAGCAAGCAAGTCCATCCATTTTAATATCACAAAAAAAATCTTCCTGTAATTCTGGTTTAAGTTTCTTAATTCGAGCAAACCATTCTTCAACTTCTTTCTCTGAAAAAACGTCGTTCAAGCTTAACATTCGACTAGTATGTTTTACTTTTTGAAAACCGCCCCTTACAGCACTCCCAACACGTTGAGTTGGTGAATTAGGCGAAATAATATTTGGATTTTTGGCTTCGATTTTTTTTAATTCCGCAAAAAGCGAATCGTAAACCGCGTCCGATACACTAGGTTCATCTAATGAATGATATTCAAAAGAATATCTATTTAATAACTTTATTAAATCAAGATATCGAGAGTTAATTTTGTCGGTCATAGTCAATGATCTTTCTGTAAAGTGAATAAAGATAAACGGCAGCGAAGACTAGAGAAAAACTCGTCAATAATACCATTGCAATCTGAACAATTGGTAAACCAGTAAAAAAGCTTGTAATTGAGCTCAACCAATTAGATAGAAGAACCAAAGGGATTAAAATAGCAAACCAAATAACCGCCAAAATAAACACACACCATAAAACACGAAAAAGAATAGCTAGGCGTCGCTGAACCACCATATCACCAGATATTTTTAAAGCCTGAAGTGGATAAGTGCCAGGGATAGTCACTATAATTAGAGCAAAAACCGACCCGATAATCCAAAAGACAGACAAAGAAACCAATAGTGCAATAGCTGCAAAAAACATCATCTGCTCCACGCCCTGTGAGGCAAATTTAGTGGCAGTCGCCGATCCATAAATAATTACACTCAAAAATGCTGGAATAGCTTGAATTAAAATTACCAGAGCTATTATAGACATAGGTATTATCGGCATTCCGCAAGTATAAAGTGCTTCACGAACACTAATCTTCTTTTTTCCAGAAAAAATATTACGACAAAGCTGAACAACCGCTAGCCAAGCAAACATAACGATTAGAAACATTGTCGTTTGCTGAGCCTCGTTCGGTGAACGCACCAATCCTCCGGTCGAAAACGTCGAAAGAACTACAAGACTTGCTTTGCCCAATTCACCCCATCCACCGCTAAGTAGTCCACCATTAGTAGCATTTGCTATATCCTTTAAGCTATTTAAAAAATCCTGATCAAGTAAACCCACCAAAATAAAATTAGCTACAGCTATCACCACCATCAACAACAGAAAAGATTTCTTGTTTTCTGAAATAGTATGAAAAACAGCCTTAGTAAAGCTCCAGTAGCCCGCAATTTCAAGGGGTCGCTGATAATCTTGTTTACGAGTTAAACGAAAGCTACGATGAAAGCGACGGCTTCGAAAATTATTAAAACGTTCAACTAAATTTTTACGGAGCCAAATCCTAAATGAAATCCAGTAAAAATATAACGCCGAAACCGGCTCTTCATCTGATCTATATTTTTTCTTAGCCATGACCTAAAATTTCCTACTATTATCTTTTAATCGCTGGATCCGCTTATCTAGTGGAGGATGTGTCGAAAATAGATTATTCATCACACCCTTTTTAAGTGGATTAGAAATATATAAATTGGCAGTTGTCGAAGATTGTTTTTTGAGAGGAATAGAATTTGCTTTTAATTTTTCAAGCGCTGAGATCATTCCATCAGGATGTCTTGTTAACATCACCCCAGAAGCGTCAGCTAAATATTCTCGTTCCCGGGAAATAGCTAACTGAATAATCGCAGCTAAAAGTGGTGAGATTAGTACTAAAATCAGTCCAACGATTATCTCTATAGGGTTTTTAGAATCTTTATCATCATTCCAAAAAAATAATCTCCAAGCAATATCTGCTAAAAAGCCAATCGCAGCCGTTAGCGCAACAGCAGCCATAGATACTCGAATATCATAATTCTTTATATGCGAAATCTCATGCGCTATAACAGCTTCAAGTTCAGGCTTATCCATAAGTTCCAGCAAACCAGTCGTCACACAGACAACTGCATTCCTGGGTGAATTTCCTGCCGCGAAAGCATTCGGAGAAATGTCATCAATAACAAACAATCTCGGCATAGGGATACCTGCCGTTATTGATAACGAATCAACTGCTGCATAAAATTCAGGTGATTGCTGTCTAGAAACTTCCCTAGCACCGGCCATTGATAACGCAATTTTCGCCGCTAAAAGATAATCTATTCCAGCATAAGCTAACACCCCAAAAAAAGTCCACCAAAAAATTGAATAGTTATGGTAAAAATTTGAAATAAAAAAGCCAATCGCCGAAATAATTGCAATAAATGCCGTAAAAATTACAACCGTATTGCGTTTATTTTTGGCGATTGAACTATACATTCCAGAAATCTAACCTTAAAAATTTACTTCTGGAGCTTTTTCAACACTAGCTCGATCTTCTACCTCAAAGAATTCACGAGCATTAAAACCAAGTTTCTTAGCAAAAATATTTGTTGGGAAAACTTTAATTTTAATATTCAAATCACGAACGCCAGCATTATAGAATCGGCGCGCACCTTGAATCTTATCTTCAATTTCCTGAAGTTGATTTTGTAGTTGAATAAATCCTACATTAGCTTTCAAATCAGGATAGTTCTCGGAAATAGCCATCAAACGGCTAAGAGCACTCGAAAGCTCACCTTCAGCCTTTGCAGCAGCTTTAACATCACTACCAGCGCCCATTAATTTTGATCGAGCCTCTGACACTTCAGCAAAAACCTTTTCTTCGTGAGTTGCGTATCCTTTTACTGTAGAAACAACATTAGGAATCAAATCTGCACGATATTTAAGCTGAATAGCTATATCACTCCAAGCTTCTTCTACACGCTCATTTAATTTGACAAGACCGTTATACTGCGCCCAGACAAACAATCCAATCAAAAGCACAATAACTATAACAGCAATTATTAATTCCATTTTATTTTATCTCCTTAAATTTATTGGTGCGCAAGGCGGGAATCGAACCCGCACGACTGTTTAGGTCAAGGGATTTTAAGTCCCTCGCGTCTACCAATTCCGCCACTCGCGCATATTTTTATTATACGCGCCTTAACCCCAAAAATCAAGACGCGCTCTAATTATAATTCTAATTATTATTGCTCAGTCTTATCAAGCGCTGGGGCAACAAGCATAATAACTCCAGCAGCAAAGCCAACAATAAACATAGTGCCGAAAGTTTTAGCAACAATCTCTCCATCTAAGTTAGCCCACATTGCAATCAACGCAACCATCGCCATCAAAGCAGTCATCAAAATCACAATCCAAACACAAACGCTTCTCACTACTTGAACGGTTTGGCTATATTTCTTTTTTGATCGGGTCTGTAATTGCATAATAGATGGCTGAGAAGAAACTACCGTCTGATTATTCTCACCTTTTCGGATTTCTACAACTCGTTCTACTTTTTGGATTTTATTTTCTTCCATATTACCTTTCTTTAAATAATTTTGGAGGCACCTACCGGAATTGAACCGGTGTAAAAGGTTTTGCAGACCTCTGCGTAACCACTCCGCCAAGGTGCCATAAAAAAATTATAGCATAAATAGACAAAGAAATAAACATAAATTATTTTAGGAACTCTACTAGATCAATTTTTTCACCAGTTGCCATATTTTTAAATTCAAACCGGTTTTGTTCTATTTCTTGCTCTCCTAGTACCAGAGCGAATTTAACGCCACGTTTATCAGCAAACTTGAGAGCTTTAGCAATTCTCATTTCCTCTAGTAAAACCTCGACATCCATCTCTTTATCGCGAAGTTGTTTAGCGATCTCAAAAGCCTTAAATAACTCATTGTCACTGAATGGTATTATCAAGAATTCAGCCGATGTCTTACTTGAAAAATTCAGCAGACCAAGATCGCGCAAGCACCAAAATAGTCTCGTCAAGCCAATTGAAGCGCCAACCCCAGGTAATTTTTCTTTTGAATAATACTCACTTAAGTTATCATAGCGTCCACCACTAGATACCGATCCAATCTCTTTATAGTCTAGTAAGTTTGTCTCAAAAATAGTACCAGTATAATAATCAAGACCCCTAATAATTAGGGTGTCAATCTTAAAGAATTTCTCCTCTACACCCATTAATTTAAGAATCGCAACAACTTCTTTTAATTCAGAAATACCTTTATTGAATTGATTATTATCAGATAACCCATCAGAGATTAGCTCTAACTGCTTAAAGATATCTGAATTATCACCAGAAATTTCAATAAATTGCTTAATTTTCTGTGCAGAATCACCGATATCAAAAGATAGAAGTTGCCTATCGAATTCTTCATTAGAAATTTTTTCAGCGCTATCAATTAGCCCAAGAATTTCAGGCGCCTTTCCTTCTAGATTCAAACTCTTCAATAAACCAGTCGCCAAATTTCGATTTGAAATCCTTATTATAAACTCACCAAAATTTAATTCGCGAAAAATCTCATAAATAACCGCGATAACTTCTGCATCATATTTTAAGCTTAATTCACCGCGACCGATCACATCAATATCACACTGATAAAATTCACGAAATCTACCTCTTTGAGCTCTCTCGCCTCGATAAACTTTGCCAATCTGCGAGCGTTTAAAAGGAAACTGTAGTTGACCAAAATTTTCAGCAACAAATCTAGCGGTTGGAACCGTTAAATCAAAGCGAAGACTCAAATCGTTATCACCTTTCTTAAAGCGGTAAATTTGCTTTTCTGTCTCGCCTCCAGCTTTTGCAAGTAGAGTTTCCGTGCGCTCAATAACCGGAGTATCTATTGATACAAAGCCAAATCTTTCATGATATTTTTTTATTACACCTAAAATTCGATCAAATTCAATTTGCTCTTCAGGTAAAAGCTCCATCATTCCGGGAAGTGGTTTCGTATTAATTTTCATAACTTAGATTATACCAGCTTTAGATTTTTTTTCAAAACAAAAGAAAACGACCTACCTAAGTAAGTCGCTTTCTGGTGGCTCCTCCCAGACTTGAACTGGGGACACAAGGCTCTTCAGGCCTCTGCTCTACCAACTGAGCTAAAGAGCCACATATCCAGATTATACACGAATATTCTAAAAATCGCAAGAACTTTGCCGAAAATCTAAAAAATGATATAATTTTCATAATGAATATACTGCAAAGAATTCCCCTTGCTGAAAAAATGAGGCCAAAAAAGCTAGATGAAGTTATTGGCCAATCTCACCTTATTGGTAAAAATGGAATTTTACGAAAAATAATCGAAAATAAAGAACCTATTAGCTTAATCTTTTGGGGGCCAGCTGGAACTGGTAAAACTACTCTCTCAAGAATTTTAGCGAACGAGGTCAATGCAGATTTTATTGAAATTTCGGCCGTTACCAGTGGCAAAAAAGATATCGAAAAAGTTGTCGAACATGCTCGGCAAAACTGGAACCTTGGAACGCGAACAATTCTTTTCGTTGATGAAATTCACCGTTTTAACAAATCACAGCAAGATGCTTTTTTGCCGCATATTGAAAGTGGATTGATAAATTTGATTGGTGCAACAACCGAAAATCCAGGATTCGAAATTATCACACCGCTACTCTCAAGAAGTCGAGTTCTGTCACTCAAGCCTTTAAATACTGAGGAGATTTCGAAAATCATTAAAAATGCGCTTGAAAAAATTTCGCCAAAAACAAAAATAGAGCCGGAAGCACTCAGAATTCTCGCTAAAATAAGTAGTGGCGATGCTCGAAATGCACTTGGAAACCTTGAATTAATTTTAAATTTTGAAAAAAATAATATTACACCAGAAGTTATTAAAAATTCAATCGAAAATTCAACCTTAATTTATGATAAAAATGGCGACTCTCATTATGATGCAATCTCAGCTTTTATTAAAAGTATGCGAGCTAGTGATGCTGATGCTACTGGTTATTATCTAGCTAAAATGCTAAACGCCGGCGAGGATCCAAAATATATCGCCCGCCGAATGATTATTTTTGCAAGTGAGGATATTGGGTTAGCTGGAAATGGTGCTCTTGGTTTGGCAAATTCTGCTTTTGATGCAGTTGAAAAAATAGGAATGCCCGAAGCAAAATATATTTTATTTCACACTGCAATAGCTTTAGCAAAATCTAAAAAATCACGTGAAGCTACCGGAATTATGTTTCAATCTTATAACTTAGCAAAAAAAGCCCCAAACGCCCCTATTCCTTTACACTTAAGAAATTCTACTTCTAAAATTACCAAGGAACTAGGCTATAATAAGGGTTATCAGTGGACAACAGGCTTCAAACACCCAGAAGATAATCTACCGAAAGAGGTTCGCAAGCTTATATCATTAAACAAGCAAAACGAAAAAATCTCAGCCGGTGAATGGTCACCGGAGATTAAAGAGTTAACAAAATAACGCACAAGCGTAAGTGCAGTATCTTAAAACCAAGAACCTCGCTGGAGTAACCATAAGCCATGCAATCTTAGGAATTATCACTATTTTTATCGGGATTATAGATTAGTTAGCTTCTGGTAAAATATTTTCAAGCCAGAGCTTCATTTCTTCAATAATAAACTCTTCTTGCGGGCTCAAATTCTGAGACAGTGAAATCTGTTGCAATTCCTCCATGAATCTAGGTAGCATTTTTTGGATATTTTGCGCACGATATTCTTCCCACGAAGCCTTTTCGCTAGCATTTAAGCTCTTCGGAAAACTACGTGCTTTATAATGAATCAGCAAATCATCAAGTCGCTCATCTGCAAAATCTGGATGGAAATCCGCCAATTCGCGCGCACTAGCATTTCGTACAGCCGAAACTTTTGGCTCGTCAGAGCTCGGCAAAAATCCGTCGTACAATTGAGCTTCAGGCCATTTTTTTTCACCATCAGCGGATTGATCAATAAATTTATCATTTCGCTTTTCGAAAGCCGAACGAATATTTTCAACAAAATGTGGATTTTTTCGCAAAATATCCAAGTTTTTTTGAATTTCGTCTAAATCAATCTTCAACCTTTGCTGATTCTCCTCAGTCAAAACACCCATTGGCGCAACCGCCGGACATCTATTATACTGCAAGACTTTAGCTGGTAGTGACATAAAATCTGCTTGCGAACGAGTTTCAAAATCCGCCGTAATATTTTCTAGAATTTGTTCTTCGTTCCAATCAATAAATTTTTCAGGCGAAACTCGCAAATCCCACACAATCACATTTTTGTTTTTAGCCGGCGCAATCGGAAAAGCCACAGTAGTTTTTTCAAGCTCAACTTTAAAGCGACCAGATGTATAAACAAATGGTTTTGGATTCTCAAGATTAACTAGTTTTTGAACTTCATTTTTTGAGCGAATTTTAAAGAGATAATCAAAGATTTGAGGTTGTTTTTCTTTCAAGAGTCGCGCAACATCTATCAAGCCATCAACATCACTCATTGCATCATGAGCATTTTCGTGCAAAATTCCATTTTCTTTAGTTAAAAGTTCTAGCTTATTAGCGGCGAATTTTTCACCAGTTTCTTCATTTATAACAAATGGCCAATTAATCCCCTCTGGTCGAAGCGCCCGAATCATTCGCACCACATCTAATAAATCCCAACGCGAGCGACCTTCTTTCCATTGCCAATCATATGGTGGGTAAAAATTTCGCCACAAAAGGTGCTGAATATGAGTATCATCAAATCGAACATTGTTATATCCAATAATCACTGTATCCGGCGTAAAATATTCTTCAACAAGCATTTTCGCAAATTCCGCCTCAGTATAGCCTTCTTCAACTGTTTTTTGCGGACTAATTTTTGTTACCATTAGCGCACTCGGGCTTGGCAAAACATCATCGTTCAATCTAACCAAAATATTAACAGGCTCACCGATTCGATTAAGATTTTCATCTGTTCGCTGCCCTGCAAACTGCATAATTCGGTCATTTTGCGGGCTAAATCCACTAGTCTCTAAATCATAAAAAAAGAAAGTCTTCATGGCTATATTTTACTCTATCTCTCTATTTTTTTCAATTTTTCTTTACTTTTTAGTGATTTTATCTTATAATTATATTCTTATATGATAAATAAAAACAAAGAGACAAAAATATGTCTTTAGCTAATTTCTTAAACCCCGATAATTACGGGAAGACTGGTAATTGTTAAGATGGTGGATCTTGGTATGAAATTACTACAGACATAAACCCTGTAGACCCAGCATTTATGGCGTCTTTTGTTTAGGAAAGGATTTTATGAAAGCAAAAAAAATGATTATTAATAATATGGAGCTGCTCTATATAAAAAACTCAAACCCCAATACTTTTCATCTGGAATTCAATTTTAATGCGGGCTATAATCATTCACAAAAATCACAAGTTCCACATATATTAGAACACCTGATTGCCGCTTTTCCAAAAGAAAATAGCGAAAAATTCTTAAAATTTGGCGCCTATTCAAACGCCAATACTTTCTACGAACGAACAAGATTTTTTATCACATCACCAAAAGAGTTTTCAAAAGAATGTTTTGATATTTTAGTAAATTCAATTTCAAAAATACCAAATTCTCAAGAAGATTTTGAAAATCAAAAGAAAATCGTTGAAACTGAAATTACAAATAAATCCATAAGGCCATCGATTCAAATTTTCGAAAAGGCTTTAAAAGAAGTTTTTCCTGATACAAAAGACACAAAAGAGCATCTTAGTGAATTGGAATCTATAAATCTTTTAGACATTCAGGAATTTTATCATAAAAATTATATTAAAAACAATCTTCGAATAATTATTTGTGCTGATCTTTCAGATACCGAACTTGAATATTTTATCAAAGAAATTAATAAAATAAATTTACCATCAGGAGAAGCGCCGACTATAAACCTCCCCGCAATCAACCAAAAAGGCTTTTCAACCCATCATAATTCAAAAACTATTGATGAAATCTGTAAAATTTTTCATACAGATCAACCCTTAACCGAAAAAGAGCGAGCTTCATTTTATATTTTAATGTCGTATCTTTTTCGCCCAAAAATTGGCAAAGCCTTTTTGCGAGGGAGGGACGCAGGTATTTTATACGGGATCAATTTTGAGCCTCATCTCAACACAATCCGAAACCATCCCTTTTTCGTGATTGGTTCAAAAATTAAATCAGAGAATAAAAATAATCTCAAAAAAATAATTAATGAGGAATTTTTAAAAATCAAAAATAGCGAAATTAACGTTCAAACTTTTGAAATAATTAAACAAAATATCAAAAATAGCGAAAAAATAACTCGCGAATCAACCGAAAGAATCGTAAATTTTTATCGTGAAGAATTTTTTACTTATGGAAGAGTTCGAAATTATCAAGAATATTTAAAAATTCTTGATAAGATATTAGCTAAAGATTTAACACGTATTGCGAAAAAATTTCATTTCTAGCAAAATATGATTGCAAAGTATTACACTTTTTTATATTTTAATCTTCCCAATTCGAGTCAACAAGCTCAAATTGATTGCCAGCGATTGAAATTATACTTGAGTTTTCTGCACCCATTCGGCGGAGTTCATGCTCAATTCCCATTTTTCGCAAGATATCACGTAAGCGATTCACGCCATGAACATTCATAAAGTTAGTTCGGCGAGCAAATTTTTCAATTTTTTCACCACTAACTTCGAAAATATTTTCTTCTTCATTAAATTCAACCGTCCAAGCCTTATTGATTTCATCCTGAGATAGAGATATTACAGCAATCTCTTCATTTTCTTCATCATCAAGATTTACTTCGGCTTGCATATTTCTAGATTCTTCAACTTGTTTTCGAAGTGCACGAAGAACCTCTTTTAAGCCTTGATGCGCACTTGAAGAAATCGCAAAAATCTGTGAATTGTCAGCCACTTTACGAAGTTTCGAAATCTGAAAGTCAATCATTTCGGCGTCCATTCCTTCTGACTTAGTCAAAGCAATGATTTCAGGCCGATCTAAAAGCTCGGGTTGATACTTTTTTAATTCTTCACGAATAATTTTATATTGTTCATCTGGATTCTCTTCATAAATATCAATCAAATGAAGTAAAACACTCGTTCGCTCAACATGACGTAAAAATGCATCCCCCAGCCCTTTACCTTCGCTCGCTCCTTCAATCAGGCCAGGAATATCCGCAATTAATAAATTAAAACCATCAATTTCCGCAACGCCAAGATTTGGAGTAAGGGTTGTAAAAGCATAATTGGCGATTTCTGGTCGTGCATTAGAAACAACACTCAAAAATGTAGATTTTCCAGCATTCGGAAAACCAACTAAACCAACGTCAGCAAGCAATTTGAGCTCTAAATCAGCTTCGAAAGTTTCACCGGCTTCACCAAGTTCAGCAACACGCGGAGTTTGCCGAACCGAAGATTTAAAGTGAGCATTCCCAAAGCCGCCATCACCACCTCGAGCGATCACAGCCTCTTCTCCGTCAGCTTTTAAATCAGCTAAGATTTCTCCGTCTCGCTTGACTAAAGTCCCAACAGGGACCTTGACGATCAAATCTTCACCAGACTTTCCAGTTTTATTCCTCTTTGAACCATTTTCACCATTTTTAGCCTTAAGTTCAGGTTTATAGCGAAAATTCAACAATGTATTTAGGTCTTTAGTTGCTCGAAAAATAACATTGCCACCCCTTCCGCCATCACCGCCATCCGGACCGCCTTTTTCGATATAAAGTTCCCTTCGAAAACTAACCGCACCATTTCCGCCACGGCCGGCTTGAACAAAAATCTTAGCTGTATCTACAAACATATCTTTTAAATTATACCATTTTTTAAATCAAAAGAAAAACGCTTTATTAGCGTTTTTCCATATATCTTTTAATAATTAATAGATATAATACCAAGCTCGATTGATAGACACATCTCTATAGCCAACTGCGCCCCAACCAGCAATACCGTTCATATCTGAAATGCGCATAGTTCCAGCCGATTCATTCACTGATTCAACTATTCCAACGTGCCCATATCCACCACCATATTGGAAGATAGATCCAGTCTTTGGAATACCCTGTACGACCGTAAATCCTGCAGCACGAGCAGCGGCAGCCCATGAGGTAGCATTACCCCAGTAACTACCAATATCAGGACGACGATTATATACATACCAAGTACAGTATCCATAAGCGTAAGCATTACCAGCCTTAGCATTGAAATTTGAAGCAAGCGCAGAAGATGAAGAAGGTGCAGATCTCGACACAGAAGCTGTCTGATATCTTCTATTAACAGCCGGCCTTACATAATCAGGACGCTCTTCTTCAGGTAAAACACCGCCAGGAATCACTATTTCAGTTCCAGCTTTAGTGTCAGTCTCATTTTTAAGTCTATTATACGAAACTATACGCTCAACACTTGCTTGATATTTTGTAGCAATTCCGTCTATTTTTTCATTTTCTTTAATTTTATATATAATCCCGTCTACCGGCAGAATTCTAAGCTCTTTACCTGCTTCAACATTATCACCTTTTAAATTATTAACCCATTTAATTGTCTGAGCCGTAATACCATATTTGTCAGCAATCGACTGAATCGACTGTTCGGACTCAACTTTGTAGGTTACAATCTCCCTCTTCTCAGCGGAGACTTCTAACACTTTCGGTTTTTCAACTGGACCAGATGTATCAGAAATCTTTGAGTCACTCAAAATAGAAAGCGATATTGATGAATTGACAGTGCTTGGAGCTACGGCAAGATTTGCATTTTCAGCTAGACTAGCAACAACCTTAGACTCAGTAACTTCATCCACTGTTGACGTTTTTATGCTATTAGTCTCTCCAGCAGCATTATCCAATACCCTGTCAGACTGTTTAGCTAGAAAACTGTCATTTTTCTTTTGTTCTGAGATTTTGCCACCATATATAGCAGTAGCTATAATAATAGCAAATACAGAAAGGTAAATTAAATTTTTCTTACTCAAAAGTTTTTTAAACCGATTATCTTTCATCGAGTGATGACTAATAATCTCAATTTTAGGTGAATCCACCTTTTTTTGATTACGAATAAAATTTCTCCCGCAGACGCATTACTGCGACGCACTACCTTAATCCTGTCCTTCTTTCGAAACGAGCACGGTGTCGACCTTTATTAGTTAATATTAGTGAAATCGTGCGCTCTTACGACAGTTTCTGGCAGGTGCCTTAATACAAAACGTTCCACAAAATATAACATTCTATATTAATTTACCTAACAATTTTAACAAATAATTATACAAAAGTCAAGTTTAGTGCTTATTTTGGTTAAATAATTTTACACTTTTTCTGGCAATATTTTTGAATATTTTTTTGGTGCTCAAGATCAGTCTTAGCGAAATAAGTTTTATCATCATCACCACTCAAAAAGAATAGAAAATTATGGCTAGCAGGAGTAGCTACAGCTTCCAAAGTAGAAACTCCAGGGGTTGAAATTGGTGTTGGTGTTAACCCTTTATGGACACGTAGATTGTATGGACTATTTAGATTATAATCCCGCTCAACACCTAACTTGTCTGCAATATATTGATACGTGACATCCGATCCAAGAGTCATTCCAGCCTTCATACGATTAAAGAATACACCCGAAACCATTTTTTTATCATCCAAATCATTTAGCGTCTCCTTTTGAACTATTGAAGCTAGAGTAATCCCTTCGTACAAGCTCAAACCTCGGGATTTATACTTCTCTTCAAGATTCAATCTAATAACTTCCTGCTCGAAATCTGACAAAAAACGACGAATAATTTTTTCTACACTAGTATTTTTTTGAAAAGTGTGAGTTTCACCATATAAAAACCCTTCTAGATCTGTTTTTTTAGGCTTACCAGAGAATAATCTAGGAAAATCGGCCGAATAATCTTTGCCGAATGCCTGATTAATCTCATTCTCAATATATCCAACTGCTAATAAAGTTTTTTTAGCCATAGCTACCGTCCCACCAGGAACAAACATCACTGAAATATTCTTTTGAATCTCACCCTTATTAATTTTATCAATAATTTGAGGGATCGTCATTGAACTCGATAAATCGTAAGATCCAGTTTTTAAATTAGTTTTTTGATGAAGTCGAGCATAAATTTCAAAAGAAATTTTTGATGTTATTAAATCAGCTTTTTTCAATTTATCTGCTACCGACGAGACAGTATCACCTTTTTCAACTTTAAAAGTCACCATACCACCCGGTTTAGAAAAAATGATATCTTTTTTATAAGTAAAAAATACCACTACGCAAAACCCAATGATTAAAGCAACAAATCCTGCAAAAAAACCAAAAAACCTTTTTTTTCTTTTCTTTTTAGGACTATCAGGCTCTTGTTTATTAGTCTTCTCATTTACAACCCTAATATCATCAATATGATTAGCGTCAGGCAAAGATTCCTCTTTTGAAACTTTTCTTATATCTGTATCCATTAAAAATTCTCCTCCAAATAGTCTTGTAAAATAATTGTAGCAGCGTGCATATCTATTTCTCCTTTAGTATAGGGTTTTTTGTAGCTCTTTAAAAGATTTTCAGCCTGCACAGAGGTTAAACTCTCATCTTGAAAGACAATCTCATCGACTGAATATATGAAATTTTCAGCAAATTTTTTAGTATAAGCGCTTTGCGCTGTCTCCTCTCCACTTAAGTTTCTCGGCAAACCAATGACTAGTATATTAATATTTTCTTTAGCGATAATTTTATTAATTTCGTCAATCTCAGAGTCGGTTTCTTCGTCTGTCTCGATAGTAGTGAAAGGGATAGCGATCTTTATAGCAGAATCTGCGAGCGCAATACCAATCCTACGAATACCGACATCAAGACACATTAAATTTTTTTTGGACATTATTTTTCTACCGTAAATTCAATATCAATTTTCTTATCATTAGATGGAACACGAGTCACCCAGAAAAATGAAAATTTAACATCAACATTTTTCACACCATCAATACCCCCTATTAATGATTGAACTTCCCCAAACTGCTTACCGTATAATTTCTTCTTGAGACTATCTTTATCAATCCTTGGACCAATTTTAGCAGTAGTCTGAAACTTAACACTAGCATTCTTAAAATCTCCGGAATAATTTGAAATTATCAACTCGTCAACTCCATCTTTATATATTTGTTGCTCTTTTTGGTTACTTATTCTCTTTTTTATGCTTGCTTCGAGATAATTTCTAACGTCTTTTCTAGAAATCGCGCTGAGCGTGTAAACTGACGTTGCTTTAAGGGTAGCTTTACCATTCTGAGATTCATTATTAACTGCTGGCGTTGAAATAGCATCACCGACACTAGCCCTAAAACTGTCTTTAAGAATAATATAATCGTTACCAAATTTTTCAATAAGCTCAGCTTTAATTTTTTCGTTATCATTTTCCGCTAGTTTAGACTTAGCATTATTAATGTCAGCTTCTGATACAATTTTCTTGACTGTTTTAGAACCACCAGAAAGCTGTTCTCCAGTTGCGCTAACGCCGCTAATAGATGATATATAGCTTTGTGGCGATAAATTACACTGTTCGCCAATCTGTGTTGCCCTGATTGAAACAGTAGTTGATCCAGGGCGATAAGCACTCCCCCGTGAGAATCTTGCGCCAGGAATTACGGCAGTTTCAGTAGTGACAAAATTACACCCTCCAGCAGAAAATGCAGTTCCAGATTTTATAGTCATAGGGTCACTTTCACTACTCTGCGATAGCCTTATAATACCCTTTGCAGCTTCACCTTCTTCCTTAACCCCAGTTGCATCAAAAGATGTTTCTGATATTTTCTCTACAGTTCTAACAGAAAGGGGTAAATTTTTATCCCCTAAATTATTATCATCCGAAGAAAGCTTAACCGTCTCAGATATACCTAAATTAGATGTTTTGGCGGATATAATAACCTTTGCTGAAGGTGCAAAAAATATCGCCCATACCAAAAAAATAATGAAAAATACACCCAAACTACCAAATATAAAAATCTTCTTTCGAAAGCTATTAAAATCTGGTATTTTTATGCTTTTATTCGATTTGTTCTTATTTTCTCTAGAGAAATCTGGATCCTTTTTAGAAAAACTTTTATTGTCATCAATATCTAAATTCGACAACATTTCAGCTTCTTCTTGATCTGTCGTCTTTCCAGCAAATTCAGATACTGGTAGCTTTTCTCCATCAATAATATCTTCGCCATCAACTTCTAAAATATCAATCTCCGGAATCTCCGGCTTACTTTGAAGTGTTTTGGCAACTGGAATTTTTGCAGCACCAGCCATAGCTAAAAGAGCAGAGTTGTTAGTTATTAGCACTATCTGCTTATTATCTTTTCTGGAAGTCCGCGCTAGAATTCGTAAATTAACAGCGCTACGAAGAATCCCGACTGCTTTAGGTGGAACTAAAGCAATTATTCTTTCTTTCGATTCCTTAATTTTATTAACTATATCCGTAATCTCGTCTTCGGCATCAATATAAATTACAGTTTTTTTAGCTTTTTCTTCCATAAATACCTTCCAGTCTTAATTCCGTAAAATTTTATTAAGTTTATCCTTAAAGCTTTCATTGGCATTTTCTGCGCCAATGTAGGTATCATATCCCACTCTCAATAAGCCCATTGCAGTAATGAAAGTATGGTCAACTATCTTTTTAGTTAAGTCTTCGACGCCTATTACTTCTGTAGGTTCAATATATTTAATCACCGGCTTCTTAGTAAAAGGCAAATCTCGCCACCAGTCGCTATCATTAAGCCTATCAGTTAAAGCGGAAAGGCTAGCCCCACCACCGCAAAGCAGAATTCTATTAGGTAAGTAATCAAGGTCATCAAATTCACCCAAAGCCAGCTCTACACCCGAAACCCACACATCAAGAGTATTATCGATAGCATCAATGGCTTCTTTTGCAACATTCGATTTTAGCTTTTCATTTTCAAGATTCAATTTTAATTTCTCGGCATTAGCGTATGATAAATTAAGCTCGCTAGCTATTTGGTTAGTAAAACTCCTACCCCCGATACCAAACATTTTAGTACCTTCTACACCACCATCATTAACAATAGCAATATCAGTAGTTCCACCACCCACGTCAGCTAAAATTGCCGTAAAGTTAGATGAAGAATCATTCCCCACAACACTTCTCGCAACCGCAAAAGGTTCAGCCGCAATCGCAATTAAATCTAAAGCAAGTTCATTCGCAACCCGCTCAATTGCACTCAAGTGAACAGTTGGGGCAAATGCTGTATAAATTTGAATAGCTACATCTTTACCCTGAAAACCAATCGGATTAGAAACCTTGTACCCATCAATATGAATACCAACGATAGCAGAATTGACTAGTTTAATTTCAGCTTCTTTATTACCGGTTTCAAGTGCAATTTCTCGTTGAGCCTTTAGCTGAGCGCGTTCATGAATTTTATCAATAATAAATTCCATTTCTGCCTCATCAAGAGGTCGGGATGGTTGCGGACGACGATAACGAATTGTATTAGTTGCCCCCTTAACCAACTCACCAGCAATCCCAACAACAGCGCGTTTGGCCTGAATTTGTGCTTGGTCTTCAGCTTCAATTAAAGCGTCTTCACAATTTTTGACTACCCCAGCAATATCAGCAATAGCTCCGGAATGCATATCCGAAGATTCCTGATGAGCGCGCCCAACACCAATAATTTTTATATCTTCACCATCAATTTCAGCGATTAAAGCCTTAACATATTCGGTTCCAATATCAAGAGCAACAATATGGTTGTCAACTAATTCTTCCGATTGTTTATTTCTAAAAAACATACTGTTTGTATTATAAACCGTTTAAGGTTTTTTTGCAAATTTTCACAAGATTATTTCTATGTCTTCTAATTCCAAAATATCGCTCAAAAAAGTTTTGTTATCCAGTTCGAAAACCTCGCAATCATACTTTTTTCGAAATTCATCAGCATTAAACCTCTCAAGAGAACCCTTTACACCGCTTTTTCTGTCAACTCCAAAAATCCAAGATTCATTATTACCTCGTTTTTTGTATCGATTAACAAACTCACTTATATTTTTAGGATTATTCATTGGAGCGACCACACAAAATGGCATTTTTTCTTGAGCTAAAAAATCAATAACTTTCTTATTGTTCCAAACCGCCATAATTTTATCTGGCGAATAATTTTTTACAATTTCGTTACAATAAATATGAAGAAAATTATCTTTTCGAACTCTATCAAATCGCCCTTTTGCGTTTTCTTTGCCATATTTCCAAGCCAAATTATCAACATAAATAATATCAGAGCTTTCCAAATCTATAAAGTCCTTATGCTTTATTGAACTTTTTCCAACGCCAGGATAGCCAACAACAATAGTTCCGCGTTTAATTTTTTGAATCATCGCAAAATAGCCTTAATTCGCCGAACGCCAGCACTCGAAGATTGTTCTTTCACAATCTTAAACTTTTTACCGCCTTCAGCAAGTTTTCGCGTATTATCAACATGAGGCCCACCACAAATTTCAACACTAAATGGTTTTTCATCTTTGGCTTTCATTGTATAGACTTTAACAGTCTCGCCGTATTTATCACCAAATACACCGATCGCCTTCAGCTCATTCAAGGCGTAATCTGTTGGGTATTCTGCCCAAGAAACCTCCAAACCTTTCGAAATTTGCTCATTGACAATATCTTCAATTTGCTGCTTTTCATCATCCGTTAATTTCCGGTCAAAAGTAAAGTCAAAGCGAAGTCTTTCAGCATTAATATTTGAACCTTTTTGCGCAATTTGCCCCTCAAACATATTATGAAGCGCTGCATTCATCAAGTGAGTAGCCGTATGAAGCTTACGATGTTCAAGAGTTTGCCCTTCAAGCCCGCCTTTGAATTTACCTTTCGAAGCCGTCTGCGAGCGTTCGCGCTGCTCTTTCATTTTGGCGTCGAATTCCTCGCGCCAGTTTTTCGAAAGCGGTATTTTACGTCGGATAGCTTCTTCCGTTGAAAGTTCAAGCGGAAAACCAAAAGTATCATAAAGCTGGAATAATTCCACACCGGTTAAACCATCTTGAGAAAATTTCTCAAGCTCTCGCAAACCTTTTCGAAGTGTTCGGCGGAAAGCTTTTTCTTCTTTAACCATAACTGCAATAATTTCATCAGACTTTGAAGCAACTTCCTTGTAATCCGGCGCATAGATATCCACGATTACCGGCACAATCTGTTCAACAAAATTATCTTCTACCCCCAAATCAAAAGCCTTCGCCATCGCGCGACGAATAAATTTTCGCATCACATAGCCCTGTTCTTTATTCGAAGGAGTACATCCATCGACTGCCAAAAATGTTGCACTTCGCAAATGGTCAGCAATCACACGCATCGAAATTTTATTTTCATCGTAATTTTTACTACTAATTTCTTCAAGCTTTTCGATAATTGGCTTCATCAAGCTAATTTGAAATACATCTGGATTATTAATTTTTGCTGCAGCAATCCTTTCTAAGCCGCCGCCAAAATCGACGTTTTTCTTTTCAAGCGGCTCGAAAGAACCATCTTCCATGCGTCGATATTGCATAAAAACTTGATTACCAATTTCCATAAACCGACCACTATCACTTGCTGGGTGAGCCTCACCAAAACTAGCATCATGATTTTCTTCACCAAAGTCATAAAAAACTTCTGAATCTGGCCCGCAAGGATCACCAATCGGCGTTGAATCTAAGCCACCACCACGGCTCCACCAGTTTTCTTTATCATTATAGAAGAAAATACGTCCGCCTTGAAGCCCAAGCTTGTCACCGTTTTCAGCCGTATCAAGCTCAACAATTTTTGCATCAATTCCCTTTTCGGCAAAAACTTTTCGCCAAATCTCTGCCGATTCATCATCGCGCGGAATATTGTATTTTTCATTACCAATGAAACAAGAAACGTATATTCTCGAAGGGTCAAGACCTACTACATCTGTCAAGAATCCAAAAAATTGCCGAATTTGCTGCTCTTTAAAATAATCGCCAAGAGACCAATTTCCAAGCATTTCGAAAAATGTCGTATGGCGATTATCACCAACGTCATCAATATCTTGCGCTCGTAAGCAAGTCTGACTATCTGTTAATCGCACACCATTTGGATGTTTTTCGCCCAAAAGATATGGCAAGAGCGGCTGCATTCCACTCCCCGTAAAAAGAGTTGTAGGATCATCTTTTAAAATTAACGAAGCGCGCTCAATCACTTCGTGGCCATTTTTTTGACAAAATTCTAGATAAGCTTTTCGGATTTCTTGTGCATTCATAGAGAATATTTTACCATATCCTCGATTTTTTTTCTACTTCTATCAAAGTGTGAAATCTACTACATATTAAGCAATAAGAACGCTCCAAAACCAGCAGCCCCACCAATAACTAACATCAATAATATGATAATAACAACACTCCATCCTGTTTTTTTCTTTTTAGCTAATACAGGCCTAGAATACTCATCTCGACTCAAAATTGGAGTAGTAGGTTTCGAATTAATATCATCCTGATCATATCTCTGTTTTCGATCAGCTTGCTTTATGTCAAAGTTAGATATTTGTTTAACAGTAGACTGAGTAGGACCAAGAGGGCGTTTTTCAATTTTTGCATTCTGTAAAAATGGTGCACGGACAGTAGGCTCAGACGCGATATCTTCTTCTGTTATGCTCTGTTGATCTTTTTCTTTAGGTAGCTGTAGCTGAACATCGTCTTTTTTTATTACATCAATTGAAGTTTTCAACAAACTATCAGATCCCGAATCTATATTTTCTAGTTCGGCATCTTGTTTTATCTGCGGAACCTCAATACTATTATCAACCCGATAACTATCTATAGCACCAATTTCATCATCAATATTATTCTTGTCATCTGTTTTTTCTTCAACCAAAATGGTCTGCACCTCAGGTTTTTTAGCGCCAAAAACCCTAATGTCATCATTCTCTTCAATCTCAAACACGCCAGGACGCTCTGGTACGGTTATCTTCGGTAGAACATCCCGCTCAAACATTCGAGGAGAGGTATCTGCTGCCGATATATCAACAGCGGGCGCTTTATCTACTACAGAAAAATCTTTTACAGCGCTAGCTTTAGACTCTAACTCGGGCATTACTTTTTCAAATTCTTGAGGTTCTGAGATTACGGGTGGGGAGATAATTATTTTTTCATTAAATCTACCGCTAAAATCATCAAGGACAGGCTCCTCAAATCTTGAATTATCAAAATTATCTAAAATACCATTTGACTTTTTCTTGTGGTTTCTATAAGTTTTTTCGCTAAAGTTATCTTTAATTTGCTGTTTTGATTTTTTAATTTTAACTTGAATTACTTCAGGCTTATCGTCCATATCTTTATTTGCACTATCCGATTCCAAGCTAACACTACTAAAAATCTCGCTTTTAGATGTGTCATAAGAATACTCCGTTACTCTATCAAGTTTCCTCTCTGCTAAATTAGTATGAAATGCACCCGCATCAATAGCTGGCCTACGAGAAAAAACAATATTATCATTGCCATTCTTATCGATATTATTCAACTCTTCTTTTGGATTATTAGTATCACTAGCCCCATCTTCAAGATTCTCTACTTTTTCTGGTTTACCCAAAAAGCGATTTACCGCTCTATCTAATTCATCAAAATCTATATCTCGCATATTTTTCCTTTTCTATTTTATTGATTCGTAAATTTTTTCAACAATCTGACTAAATTTATCCGCACTCAAGCTCGCACCACCCATCAAAAGACCATCAATCTCTTGCATTTTAGCATAATCACCAGCAATTTCCGGCTCAATACTACCACCATAAACGACTTGAATTTTTTTACCAATTTTCTGACCATATAAATCTGATATCTGACGACGAATCATTCGCGCAGCTTTTCGAACATCTTCTGGCATAGCATTTACACCAGTCCCAATAGCCCAAACTGGTTCATAAGCAATCACTACCTTCTCGATATCTTCGCTAGAAACATTAGCTAAACCGCCTATAAGCTGATCCGAAATAACCAGAGCAGTCTCCCCATAATTTCTTTCGTCAGAATTTTCACCAATACACAAAATAGGTCGAATATTATTCCGAATCGCTGCCGCAACCTTTGCCCGAACATCTTTATCTGTTTCGCCGAATATATTTCGCCGTTCACTGTGTCCAACTAACGCGTATTGAACAATTCCTCGCAATTGAGAAACAGACACTTCACCGGTAAAAGCGCCCTGATCGCGCCAATAAAAATTCTGAGCAGCTAATTTAAACTGGCGATGATTAACCTGTAAACTCAATGATTGAAGCGTAAAAGTTGAAGGAGCCAAAATAACATCAATATCGCGATGTACTTTTACTTTTTCGCTTAAATTATGCAAGAAAATGCTTGATTCGTGCATATTTAAATTCATTTTCCAGTTACCGATTACAAGTTTCTTTTTCATCATCTTCCTTAAATTTTATCATTTTTTATTATCTTTGTAAAACTTATGCTTATCTATCTGGCAAAATCTCTAATCCCGGTAAACTATTTCCGCTCATCAATTCTAATGCCGCACCGCCGCCCGTTGAAATAAGCGAAAATTCAGCAACCTCTGGGTTTTTTTCGATCCAATTTAACACAAAAGAAGAAGTATCACCGCCACCAACAATTGAAATTGCACCATTTTTTGTAGCTCGAGAAATCGCCACAGCAACCACCTCAGAAGCTTTTGCGAAATTTTCAAGCTCACTCACACCGACAGTCCCATTCCAGATTATAGTTTTGGCTGATTCAATAGCTTGCGTTATGCGTGAGATAGAATAGTCCCCTAAGTCTAAAATATAGTCGTTTTTATTTATTTCATTTAAATTTTTATTTATGCGATTAGAATTTGAAGAAAATTCAGTACCCACCCCAACATCGGTAGGAAGAATAAAATCAGCCCCAAAATTTTTGCCAAATTTTTGATGAGCTCGCTCAATAATTCCTTCGATAACTTCGTCTTGACCAAATTCAATCTTACTTTTGCCAATTTCAAAATCAGCCCAATGCAAAAAAGTATTTGCGATTGCTCCACCAATAATCATCTTATTCGAGAGGTTAATAAATTTTTCGATCAAAGGTAGCTTATCGCTAATCTTAGCTCCTCCCATAATCGAAACAAAAGGTTCTCTTGGATTTTTGAGAGCTTTTAAAATCGTCGAAACTTCTTTCTCTAGCAAAAATCCTGCCACGCTAGGTATTTTTTTAATAATTGCGTTGGTTGACGTATGCGAACGATGCACAGCTCCAAAGCCATCCTGAACAAACAAATCAGCTCCCGTCACTTGAATCAGTGCTTCTGCAAATTCTAATGAATTAGCTTTTTCGTCTTTTGAAAATCGTAAATTCTCAAGCATTTCAATTTTATAATTATCATCCGCATCTTTCATCGAAACCGAATATCTAGTTCGGGCAAAAATTGGCGTTGCGTGAAAATTCATCGGAAAATCAGTTTTAAATTCATTCAAATCGCATCCATTATCTTCCGCCAAAATCTTTCGTAATCTATTAAAAACTGGCCGCAATGAGAATTTACGCTTTCCATTCGGTAGTTTCTCTAGTTCACTTAAATCAGAGAGTGTTTCTACTGAATTTGGACGCCCCAGATGAGAAATTATAATGATTTTTCGTACGCCATTTTCTAATAAATACTTGATTGTCGGCAAGCTTGATCTAATTCGAAAATCATTCAAAATATTCTCTTCACCACCTTCGGAATATTTGATTGGCACATTATAATCAGCCCGCAATAAAACTACTTTACCGCGCAAATCAACATCTCTAATCGTTTTTTTATTAAACATTTTATTCCTTTTTATTTTGAAAATATTTGATACAATTTTAGCACAAGCTTATTGATTAATCAACTATTTTGTTTCATAAACTGTGTATTTTATCCTACCTAATAGAATAAGAATTATTCCAGGTATGGCAAAAAATATTCTAAGGCCAGTTTCTGCTCCAAAAGCCAAAAACAGAACAAATGCTAAAATAGTATATAAAGTTGAACCTATGAAGAAAAAAGTCTCCGAAATCACAAAATATTCGATTCGTCGACCTGAATCATCCGCTTCAAAAAATGCGCCTTTTTGATTCGACAGAGAATAGCCAACTCCCGACACTTCATCTGCTATATTCGTCAAAATAACCGCTAATGGGTTCATCATAAATACTCCACGACAAAGATTTATTAGACCACGAGTAAAAATAGATCCTCTGAGCATTATTCCGCCTTGGTTTTTATCAACTATCTTTCCGAAAGCAATTGCCGCAATAATAGAAACTATCGCCGATAGACTAGCCAAAGACGCAATCACACCATAAGAATTTGCTTGCGAAAAAATAAATACCGGCACAAAAATACGCCATATAAAATGAATAGTAGATGATGGGCCCGAAGTTAAAATCTGTGGAATAAAAATCTTATTAAGATATTTTTTTACTGGAAATGTCTTGAAATTTAATTTAATATCGTTTTTCATAACTTCCCTAGTTGAAAGTAAAGGAATAGCTGACATAACAAAAAGAATTGCTGAGATATAAAGTGCTGACTCCATTCCAATAAAAATCGCCAGCCAGCCACCAATAATCGGAGATAATGCTGCTGCAATTTTATCAATACTATACAGAACTCCCAACTGCCCGCCAGCTTTCTTATTATTCTTCACTTTAGACATGCCAACATAAATAGAAACGTTATAAATCGAAATAGCAAATCCCTGAATAATCATTGTTGCAATTGCCATAGATACTCCAAATTTCGGAGTTAAAGACGCCATAATCAGCATAGGTATATTTAGAATATTCGAAAGCAAAATACCATGTTTTGGCCCGTGCTTCGCGATATAAGCACCACCAATCCAAACACTAATCAATTTTACTACGTACGACAAAATCAAGAATAATAAAACTCCATTCCAACCATATCCAATCTTATAAAAATACATCAACACAAAGCCAGCTGAAAGATTCAACGCAAAACTTCGAAATAATTTTGCGATATACAGAATACTCATCTCGTCGAATCTAGCTAGAAACCAAAAATTTCGCTTTTGCCTAATTTTTCTTAAAAATTTTATAACCATAGGCAATATTATATCTTTAAGACTAAGCTCTGTCAAACAAACTTCATCCTGTTGACATATAAATATTTTTGTGTTATAATACTGACATAATCAAGTCAAAAATAAAAATTTAAAATAAATTGATTATAGAAAGGAAACGAACTTGTTTAAAGTTATTGAAGTTAACCAATCAGAAGAATCTTATGCAATAAATGTCCGCAAATCACGCGAAGCTTAGCAAAATAAAATCACCCCGTTCTGGTCCTTGGGGTGATTTTATTTTAAGCTTTCTTCATTCGTTTACGTTCATTTGAATCCATATAGCGCTTTCGAAGACGCAAATTCTGCGGCGTGACTTCAAGAAGTTCATCATCCTCAATGAAGTCAATACACTGTTCAAGGCTTAAATCTGTATATGGCGTTAATTGAACCGCGCCATCAGAAGATTTTGAACGCATATTCGTGAGGTGTTTTTCTTTCACGACATTAATTTCAAGATCTTCTTGGCGATTGTTTAAGCCAACAATCATTCCAGCATAAACTTCAGTTCCTGGGCCAATAAATAATTCACCACGGCTTTCTGCACTTTGAAGAGCGTAAGGTGTTGACACCCCTTTTTCGAAAGCTATCAATACACCGTTTCGGCTTGAAGGAATTTTAGCTCCGACCTCTTGATAACCATGTGGCAAGCTATTCATAATGATCGTGCCTTTCGTAGCAGTCAACATTAGATTTCGAAGACCAATCATAGCACGCGTTGTAATAATATAAGTTAAGCGAGTAGTTCCTGTTGGCAGGCTTTCTTGCGCACGCATTTCCGCTCGGCGAGTCCCCATTTCTTGACTCACCGCACCAACAAATTCAGGCGCAACTTCAATAATTAATTCTTCGACCGGTTCTTTTTCTAACCCATCTTCTTGAATAGTAACTACTTGCGGACGGCCAACCTCAAACTCAAAGCCCTCACGGCGCAAAGTTTCAATCAAAACAGAAAGGTGGAGTTCACCACGACCTGAAATAATAAAACCAATTCCACTTTCTTCAACTTGTAGTGAAACATTTGTTTCGAGCTCTTTCTTTAGGCGATCGCCAATTTGACGTGAAGTTGTAAACTCGCCTTCACGACCTTTCATCGGGCTGGTGTTTGGGCCAAGATACATCGAAAGAGTTGGCTTTTCAACCTCAATTGTTGGCAAAGCTTCAGGATTATTTACATCTGCCAAAGTTTCACCAATTTCAGCTTCAGAAACACCTGTAATTGCTACAATATCTCCAGCAAAGGCTTCTTGAATTTCCTCACGGTTCAAACCACGATATGCAAAGAGTTTATCAATTTTAGCTTTTTTAACAGTTCCATCTCGTTTAATTAGTGCAATCTGCTCGCCAGATTTCACTTTTCCACGTGAGATTCGCCCGATTGCATATTTTCCTAAGAAATTATCGTAAGTCAAAGAAGTTACGAGCAATTGAAAATCACCTTCAAGTTCAACTTTTGGCGCAGGAATTTCGTTAATAATCGCATCAAAAATCGGCTCAAAATTTGCATCTGCCTCAGGATTTTCTGGCACTTCTGGCCAAGCTTTGCCGTCGCGACCAATTGCATAATAAGTTGGATACAACAATTGATCGTCATTCGTAGCGAGCTCCAAAAATAAATCCGAAACCTCATCATTTACTTCTGTAATTCGACGAGCTGGTTTGTCAATTTTATTCACCACCACAATTGGTTTTAAGCCAAGTTCAAGCGCTTTCGAAAGCACAAACTTTGTTTGCGGCATTGGTCCCTCTTGAGCGTCCACAACCAAAATTACACCATCCGCCATATTCAACGTGCGTTCAACCTCACCAGAAAAATCGGCATGCCCCGGCGTATCAATAATGTTAATTTTATAATCGCCATGATAAATTGATGTCTGCTTTGCAGTAATAGTAATTCCGCGCTCCGACTCTTGATCTCCTGAGTCCATCAAAAGTGTTTGACTCATTTCAGCCTGATTTTCACGAAAAGTATTACTCTGTTTTAAAAGACCATCCACTAAAGTGGTTTTTCCGTGGTCGACGTGAGCAATAATCGCTACATTTCGAATATTCTCTGATTTCATATTTTCTTTCTCTTAAAAATTATTATAAAACTTTAAATATTCTACCATTTTTCTTACTAAAAATCAACTAAACTATTCAGAGAAATTACGCCACCAAAGAATTTTATTCGCAATATTAAATAGCCAACGCACTCGCCGATTATAATTTAAATTTATTAAATGTGTGTGTTGGTGCTTAACAGTTTTTCGAACATTTTGCGCTGCACGAGCATAAACTGAAAAACCTTGAGCTTCATATTTTGACAAAATTTCAAAATACTCTTCTTTTTCTGCTGGCGAAAAATCACTAATAGTCTCTGTGAACCTCTTCGGAATTATTAGCAGATGCTTTTCAACCTCGAAACCGTCCCAAATCTGATACGGAAATAAGTTTTCAACCAGTGCAAAATGTTCAAATTTCTCTATAACCGAGTCGTCGCGCATCACTCTATCATAAAAATTATAATACTCACCTTCATATTTTCGATTTTCTGCGTATTTTTCATATTTTTTGCCAGCACCGTTTGGCTTTCGCGTGTCCATTTTTGCCTTTCTTATTCTAGTTCTCTTCTCTCTAGATTATACCAGAATCAAGCTATTATTTTATAATTTTAAGCGTAAAAACTTAGTACTTGGACTTTTCTTGCATTGACTTTATTAACATTTTATATTATAATATACAAGCTCTCGGAATCGGTCGAGAAAGTTCGTTCAGATAAGACATCTTAACGAATAATTATTTTTTGGGGGTGAAAAAATGATTTATCTAATCGTTTATTTTATGCTATTCGTCATTCGTCTGTTCTCCTGGATTCCAGGAGTAGACACAATGACGTTCGTAATAGGAATACATTTCATTATAGGAATGCTATTCTTATTACTGCTAGACAAGTACACTCTTGTTTGGCAAAACCTAGTCAGGAAAGCTAAACTCAAAGGAGTAGCGTTCCTGCTAGTTGGAATGGTTTTGTTAGATTCGACAGGTATCTGGCAGAACCTAATCGGTATCGCCATCATCACATTTCTAATTTGGCGATACGGCAGAAGCAAATCCGGCCGGTCATTCAAGAAAGTCTTGGCTGACTGGCTGAATGAAGAATAGTACTTTTTCCGTCGAGTAAATTAGCTCGGCGGTTTTTATTTTGGTATTTTTAATCAGAAATTAAACTGCTTGCGCTTATGTCTAAATATTTCTTAATTATTGACTTTTTAAGTTTTTTGTGCTATAATCTGCCTAGTTGACAGAGTTTTAAAGCGAGGTTTGTCAATGCCGCTTAACAATCGGGCTAATAAAGGGGATTAAACCCCTAGTTTTGCGACGACTAATTCTCCAACCTCCTCACAGCGCGCACGGAGGAGATTGGCGATTTTGTCGTCGTGAGACGACTCATCTCTTTCCTGCTATTCAATGCGCAAGAGTAGCACGAAAAATAAAAAAAAGGAGGAAAAAGAGATGAGAAAAAATACAAGCAGAAAGATGACCGCAATTGCAGCCATCTTCTTACTAGCTACTACTACATGCTTAACCGCATGTAGTAATGCAGCATCAGCCGCAAAAGCGACCGATGCTAAAAAAGAGCAGGTATCACCAAAAGAGATACCTGTCTCTAATGACTCCACCCTGAAGAACGACTTCTTCAAGGTGGACAATAATGAGATGACCAACATGTTTGGTCGTCTCATTAAGCCAAGTAGTGTTGGAGTCAGCGACACCGCTGACTCCAACGTATTACCAAGCGACCCTCAGCAAGCCGCTTGGATGGACCTGCAGATGACCGCAAAGTCGCCTGCAGCAATGGAGGGCATGATCAGAAATGTCCTCCATGAAAAGGTTCCCGAAAATCTTACCGTAAAGATTGACGGGGTAGAATACATGAGCCGAGAGGCTCAGGAACTGTGGTTTAAGTATTACTACTTACTTAAACCACAGATTGAAAAAAACGAAGTGAAGGTTAAGACCCTCTCAGAGGGAACTAAAGCCTTCACCGATGGAGTTGACAAAAATGGCAATTACATTGTCAGTAGTCAACTCCAGGACCTGTCGGGACAAAAAGTCCTGGCATTCAAGGATTCGCGCGGAGAAGAAGTACAAAAGTGCAATTTCTGCGCGAATAACCGCCTCGAGGAGCAACCAAAAGATGTTCCTCGAGGCAACAATACGGTTCCGAAGGCACCACCAACGCCTAAGGAGCCGCCAACGCCAGGGACACCACCGTCTCCTGGCACTCCACCGCCAGGCACTTCGGCGAAAAATATCGCCGAAGCACCCCAACGCAATCCTAAAGTGGTTGCGGCTGACACTAATAATGTCCGGCCAGGGGCGACTGGAGGTGAAAACGCCACAGTTGACTCATCACCTGGTACTTCATACCAAGGCGACAATGAGTCAGCTGTGACAAAATCGGCAGCTGAGGCCCAGGCGCAAGCCGAAGCTCAAGCTGCAGCTCAGGCGGCGGCACAAGCGCAGGCTGAGGCCGAGCATAAAGCAGCTCAAAAAGCTGCAGATGATGCTCTAGCCGCCGAAAAGGCAGCTGCAGCACAAGCCGCTCAAGATGCCGCGGAAGCGGCACAAAGAGCTGCCAATCAAGAAAAAGCTCAGACCCAGACCAACAACGGTGTAGTGTCTAGCGACGATGATTGGTAACTCTCTCGAGATTCTCTAGCCCATTCGCTAGAGGGACTCAAAAGTACCTTTCTAGCCCCTGCGCTCATTTGCGCGGGGGCTTTTCCAAGTTTGATAACCTTTATTAGCTCGATTGTAAGTTTTTAACAATTCGGTTTAGCAATTACGACATACTAAATAGATTGACTTTTTGACAAAAATATGATATAGTTTTATTATTAAATTTAATGGAGGAAAAATGAGAGACTTTCTTAAAAAAGTTGCTAATTTTGCAAAAAGCCACCCCGTGGCATTGAGTGCAATTGCTGCAACTATAATTATTCCTGCTGGATTAGTGTGGGCTTGGGGTCCAAACCGAGATACTTTCACTATCGAAAAACCAGCAACTCGAGTTGTATTCAACTCAATTACAAACAACCCAGATATTGGTGACGAACGAAACTTCGTGCGAATCCGAAAACTAGCTAATACAAATGATAAGTGGTCAGATGACTTAAAAATTACCGAGAGTGGTGAGTATGTTGTTCGAATGTATGTCCACAACAACGCAGCTGATAATTTAAATCTAGTTGCAAATGGAACAACTGCAAAGTTCAACGTTCCAACATATTCTGCTAAAAAAATTCAAATCGACGGATTCTTGAGTGCAAATAACGCGCAACCTGGAACAGTCTTCGATCAAGCTATTTTTAGTAGCGATAAAAACTTCAAATTAAGCTACGTGCCAGGTTCAGCTAAATATACAAACAACGTATTCACTAGTGGCGCAAAATTAAACGATTCTATCGTAAATGGCAACGGTACGCTCCTTGGTTATGACAAATTAGACGGAAATATCCCTGGATGTTTCAAATATTCAGGTTGGGTAACTTTCACAGTCAAGGCTGAAGTTGAAAAAACTGGCGATTTCACAGTTGAAAAATCAGTTCGCAAAACAGGAACTAAAGGCTGGGTAAAATCAGTAGATGTCAAAAAAGGTGAAAAAGTTGACTATCAAATAGAATTTAAAAACACTGGCGAAACTCAACTAAATGATGTTGTTATCGCCGACCAACTTCCAAATGGTGTAAAGATTGTTCCTGGAAGTGTCTACCTAAAGAACGCAAGCAATCCAAAATCACTAAATATCACCGACAGCCTAGTAAAAGGCGGTGCAAATATTGGCCACTACACAGCTGGAAGCAATGCTCTTTTGAAATTCACAGCTGAAGTAACTAACGACGAATGTGGATCGCACACATTAACAAATACCGCTACCGCAACTACTGGCGTAGGTAAGAAATCTTCAACAGCTGATGTAAAAGTCAATAAAGTTTGCGAAACACCAAAACCACTTTATAAATGTGATGCTTTGAATATAAATAAAATTTCACGCACGAAGTTCGAATTTACTACTACAAAGACAATTCAAAATACCGAATTCAAGGGCGTTAAATATATAATCAAGGACGCTAACGGTAAAGTCGTAGCCGAAAAAATGGTTAATAACGGAACAAAATTAACTTTTGAATCAGAAGCCACAGGTAAATATACCGTTTCTGCTACCGTAATTACTAAAGATGGTGAGGCAACAAGCGTAAATTGTGAAAAAACTTTTGAAGTTACTCAAGAAGAAAAGCTTGTAAAATGTAATTCAACAATCATCACTAAAATTTCACGCACGAAGTTTGAAATTTCAACAAGCTACACACAGAAAAATATTTCAAAAGTTATTGTAAAATACGAAATCAAAGATTCTAACGGTAAAATTGTAAAAACTTTCGAAAATAATGGTGGAAAATTCCAAATTGAATTCACTCAAACTGGTAAGTATACTATCGTAGCTAAAGTTATTGGCGATAATTCAAACAATTCAAACTGTGAAAATCAATTTATCGTAGAAGAAGAGCCTAAAGTTAAAACTCCAGGTGTCTCGATCGTTAAAACAGTTAACGAAAAGAAAAATATTACTACCGAAGCTAATAAAGATTTTAATTGGGAAATTGTTGTTAGAAATACCGGCGAAGTTGATTTGAAAGATGTTAAAGTAACTGATAAAGCACCTGCTAATGTTAAATTCATCAGTACAGATAAAGGTATAATTTCTGGTGATGACTTCACTTATACAATCCCTACTCTAAAAGTTGGTGAAAGTGAAAAAATAATTATCAAATCACAGGCAACAGCTTCAAATATGAAAGCTACAAATATAGCTTGTGTTGATACTCCAACAATACCTGGTGATAAAGATGGATGCGATAGCGCACGGATTGAAGTTCCAAAACCAAAAACTCCAGAGAACCCAACTCCAGAGAATCCACGACCACAAATTCCTGCCGAATTACCACAAACTGGTATTGAAGGATTTGGTGCTATCTTAGCAATCGGATCACTAACAACCGCTGCTGGTTATTACATTGCTAGCCGAAGAATGATTTAATAGCTTGACCGCTTCTCCGAGCGATTAAGCTCATTGAATAAAAACAGCCATTCTCTATAGATAGGCTGTTTTTTATTTAAGTTGAACTTTCATTATTCTTATGGTAAAATTACTCTAATGACTAAGATTGCAATTATTGAAGATGACGCAGTTATAGCGCAAATGTATCAAATGAAGTTTGAGTTAGACGGATTCGAAGTTGAAATCTCTAACAATGGAAAAGATGGATTAGAAATGATAGAAAAACAAGCTCCTGACTTGTTACTGTTGGATCTAAAAATTCCCAGCCTTGATGGTATTTCAGTACTAGAGAAACTTCGCTCTGGAAAATTTAAAAATCTACCTGTAATTCTGCTAACTAACTCCGATCGCACCGAAATCCCCATTGATATAGATAAATTTGAAATCACTAACTATATTGTAAAGGCAAATTTAACACCCCGGCAAGTGGTAGAAAAAGTAAAATTAGCATTAAAATCTTAATTTTTATAAATCCTGCTGGCCTTTTCGGTTGGCGATTTTTCGCGCAGAAATAATTACATTATCTATTAAAGAGGCGATAGTCAAAGGACCAACTCCACCAATCTTCGGTGTAATAGTAACATCTTTACGATTTTGCCGAACCTCTTCAGCGACATCTCCTTTAATAATACCATTTTCACTTGCAGTTCCAGCATCAACAACAACGACATTAGGTTTAAGCATTTCCGATGTTATTAAGCCAGGAACACCGGTCGCACTCACTACGATGTCAAACTTCGAAAGACATTCTTTCATCTCGCCGGAATTATTTTTATCAAAAACAGTTACATCATAACCAGACTTTAGCCACATATTGCTGAGTGGTCTACCCACTAATAAGCCTTGACCAACGATTGCGATTTTTTTATTTCGGAGTTCAATGTTATAGCCCACTAAAAGCCAATTAATAGCTTGTGCAGTAGCTGAAATAAAAATATCACCAGACAAACCATCGACATCTTTTTCCGGAGAAATCTGGTTCAAAATACACCTTAATTCCTCTCCTTCAATTTTTTCTCCAGACGATTTTTTTAATGGCAACTGAACGATAATTCCATGAATAGTTTCATCTAAATTTGCTTTCTGGATTTCTTTGGCTAAATTTTCAGGAGATACAAAACGCTTCTCAGCTTCAATCAATATATCTTCAGCATAAGAAATTTTCAAGCGCATATAAGTTTCAATTACAGGATCTTCATTAGAATAAAAAATAACCAACCTCGGAAAAACTTTCCAGCTCTGTCTCAATCCACGCACCTGTTTAGCTTGACGCTCTTTTATAAAATCTTTAAGTTCAGCACCATTCAAAATTTTCATTATTAAATTATAACTTGAATGCTTGATTTTTTCAAATTTTACAGATATAATAAATACAGTAAAAATAATCCAAAGAAAGGTTTTAATGTATAATTATAATTCATATTATTCAAGCCCATATTATAGCGATTCAATAAGTGGGGCTGCTGGAATTATTGTATTTGCTATTATAGCATCTATCGTGATTGGCGCTGCAGCATATATATTTCACTCTTTAGTCCTAGGTAAAATATTCCAAAAAGCTGGTCTACCTGCGTGGAAAGCTTGGGTGCCATACTATAATATTTGGCTTTTCTTTGAACTTGGCGGATATAACGGCGCATTATCATTGTTAGCTCTGGCGGGATTTATTCCTTGGCTTGGCTGGATCGCTTTAATTATCCACTTTGTATTTATGTGTCTAGCAGCAAATGAAATTAGCAAAAAACTCGATAAAGCTAGCTCATTTATTCTTTTCCCACTTGGAGTTGTTTCTATGGGAATTACAACAATTATATGGTACTGCCAAATGGCATTTAGCCAAAACCAATGGAACGATTCTTTAGGAAAAGAGAGCCTTGCTAAAGGAACAATCCTAGGATATGTAGTAGAAACGGAAGATTCTACTGCCGAAGATAAAACTTCAGAGGCTGAGGTTGTCTCCGAAGAAAACAAAACGACTGAAGAATAATCTAAAATTGAAAAAATGACCTTAATTACTGTAGGTCATTTTTTATTCAGCCTAAATTTCTAGCGGTTCTTGTTCAATTTCAAAACCAAATTTATTTTTAACCTCTTGCTGGATTTTCGCTCTCGCAGCTGCTAAATCGGCATATGTTTTCGCAGAAACATTGGTTAAAATCAAGGCATTTTTATCATGTGGGCGCATACCATGAATAATTTTACTACGTAGTCCAGCCTTATCAATTAGCCAGCCAGTTGGAATCTTAGAAAAACCCTTCTTTTCGCTTGGAAAAATAATTACACCAGGGAATTTCACAGCAAATTGCCTCGCCGAGACATCTGGTATTTCAACATTTTTAAAAAAGCTACCCGCACTAGGAATATCTTTAGGATCCGGTAGTTTTTCCGAGCGAAGAAAAATCACAGCCTCCATAATTTGAGCTGGAGTTGCTTTCGCAGGATTTATGGAATGATTTTTAAAATATTCTTCAACCGAAAAATAAAGCGGGATCTTCTGTTGTTTTTTAAACAATTTTAGCTTTACAGATATTATAAAATACTCACCAGCTTTTTCTTCACGAAAAATACTTGAACGATAGCCTAAACGACACTGCTCTCTATTCAAGATTTCAATATTGCCAGTTTTAAGGTTTATCACTTTACAACTTTCAAAAATAGAAATAGTTTCTTGACCATAAGCACCAACATTCTGAACTGGTAAAGCGCCAACCGTTCCAGGAATCATCACCATAGCCTCACAACCGCTCAACCCTTGTTCAACCGACCAACGACAAAATTTATCCCAATTTTCTCCAGAACCGAGTTCGAAAGTTTTAGAGCTATCATCTTCATCAACTTGTTTTACTCCTAAAAACTCATTTTTCAACACCAAACCTTCAAAGCCTTCATCACGAACGATCGTATTACTACCACCGCCAAGCACAAAAATAGGCAAACTATTCTCTTTAGCGAACTGGATAGCAACTTGAACATCATCAGCACTATTCACCTTAGCAAAAAACCTAGCCTTACCACCAAGCTGCATAGTTGTCATTTTGCCTAAATTTATATTTTCTTCAATTGTAAGATTTTTAAACTTTAACATGATATGATTATATCATGAAATGAATAATTAATGCAAATTCTAAACTAAAATAAAAAGCCCTAACGGCAATTTGTTTATTGAATTTGGTACACCCGGCAAGATTCGAACTTGCAACCGCTTGGTTCGAAGCCAAGTACTCTATCCAGTTGAGCTACGGGTGCTTATGAAATAATTATACCACAAGCACCCTTTTTTGTGAAGTCTATTTTTTGACAGAAAATTCCTGAACTAGATAGCGATTACTGCCCGTAAGTTTATCCTTGAATAAAGCTTGACTTACCAACGACCAGCTCGAGTCTAATCCGTCTTTCTGAGTTTCGCCATAACTATAAACCATCCATATTTTTGAATATTTTTTAGAAAATTCTTTAATATCGGTAATTTTATGCGCTGATTCTTCTTCTAGCATTTTCAAAGAGCCGATTCTATAGTCTTGATTCCAGCCCGTAAAGAAAACTGGATTTTGTGGAGTTGAATATTGAGCAGCTTCATAATAAAAATATCCCGAGGTTACCACAATTGGTTCATTGTTACCCGCAATATTTTTAATTCTCTCTATTATCTGTCGTGTCTCTGTTGTCTCGTTGGATGTTTTGGAAAATCCACTCTGGCGAATAATCTCATAATTACCATAAATAAAACTCGCGATCACTAGTACAAATAAAGCAATTGATATTTTTTTGCTTTTTTTAGGAATACTTGATGCTAAAGAACCTAAGATCAACGCAGCAAAAACCATTCCACTCAAAGCATAACGATCTACGAAAATTGATTTAAATGGCGGCAGACTTAGCAAAAATAAAACTGCTACAGGCAAAATCGCCATCGCCTCTAGAAAAGAAAAATCATATTTTTTATCTTTAGGGATTCTAGATACTGCAACAACCAATAGCCAAACTACACCAAAAATAACCAAGCACCACCATCCATTAAGATCACCAGAGTTAACAAAGGTGAAGAAATTCGAAATATAATTTGGAATGGTATTAAAACTCAAATCCTTAATCCAAAAACTGCTCTTCACACTCAAAGCTTGAGTGATAAAGAATGGAATCCATGGTAAAAATAATCCTATAATCCAAATATTTAAAACAAGCCATTTTTCACCAAAAAGTTTCTTTACCCAAAACGAAATTTTATTTTCAAAAAATTCTTTTCGCAACACCCATATCCGCCAAAGCCATAAGGCTACAATCGTTAGCCCATAGAGATATTGAGTCCATAATCCAGCCGCAGCCGACAAGACGAATATAATCCGCCATTTCTTTTTTGATTTTTCAGAATTTTTGGCCAAATAAATTTCATAGAAGGCTCGAACCGTTAAGATTGACAAAAATGCTACCATCATATACATTCTAATTTCTTGCGAATATCGAACAAACATCGGTGAAATTGCAAGCATCACTATCGACAAAAGTGCAGTTTTTGTCGATTTAAAAATCCGCTTAATAAGGTAAAAAGCAAAAATTAAAGTCAAAACGCCAAAAAATACCGACAACGAGCGAAGCCCAAAATCACTCGTGCCAAAAATTATACTCCAGATCTTAAGCGCAAAATAATATAGCGGTGGATGCACATCAACTGAAGTAAAATGCCAAATTTTAGCAAAATCGTAACGAATTAAATATGCCGAGAAAGCTTCATCAAACCAAATTGAAGCTTTAGCTAGTGTTGGTAAAGTAAGTAATAAAAAGCCAGATACAACACCTAAAAGACCAATAAGCTCAAGCTTTCTATCTTTTTTTTCATTTTTCCATATTTTTTTCAGCATCTAATTACTCCTTATCGCTAGGTAATGGAAAACGCTTAGCGAATTCACTAACCTCATTTTTAATCTCAGCAAGTCTCTCAGCATCGTTGCGGTTTTCAATCGCCAACCTCATCCATTCAGCAATTCGAACCATATCAGCATCTTTCATTCCGCGAGAAGTTATCGCTGGCGTTCCGAGACGAATCCCGCTAGGTGTAAACATTGGCAAAGTATCGTCAGGAATCGAATTAGCGTTTAGAGTTAGGCCAATTAAATCCATCGCGCGTTCAGCAACTTTACCATCAATCCCAAAACTTGCATAAATATCAATTAAAATTAAATGATTCTTTGTGCCTCCAGTCACGAGCTTGAAACCTCTTTTCGAAAGTTCTTCGGCCAAAATTTGAGCATTCTTCACTACCTGTTGAGCATAAATTTTAAATTCAGGCTGAAGCGCTTCATAAAAAGAAACTGCTTTTGCTGCAATTGAATGCATTTGTGGGCCGCCTTGAGTTCCCGGAAAGACACTACGATCTATTAGAGTTGGGAGATTCTCGAGAGTTTTTGCTGGTTTTTTGAGCGGATTACCCACTTTTCCATTCGAAAGAATCATTCCACCACGAGGGCCACGGAGGGTTTTATGTGTTGTAGTCGTCACAACATGAAAACCGTAGTCAAATGGGTTTTTCGAAACACCTCCAGCAATTAAGCCAGCAATGTGCGCAACGTCAGCCATGAGCATGGCGTTATATTTATTGCCAATTTTAGCAATTCGTCCGTAATCAATTTCGCCAGGGTAAGCAGAAAATCCCACAAGAATAATTTTTGGCTTATATTTTTCAGCTAATTCTTCAATTTGATCGTAATTAATTTCACCATTTTCATCTAAGCCATAACGTACAAAGTTATAAATTTTACCACTTCTAGTAACTGGTGATCCATGGGTTAGATGTCCACCTTGCGCTAAATCCATTCCCAAAACTGTCTCTCCAACCTCTAGCCAAGCGTTGTAAACTGCCTCATTCGCATTCGCACCACTATGCGGCTGAACATTCGCATGGTCGCAATTAAAAAGCTGTTTTGCACGCTCAATTGCTAAACTTTCAATGATATCAGTATTCTCCTGCCCACCATAGTATCTTTTACCAGGGTAACCTTCAGAATATTTATTGGTTAGAACTGAGCCAAGGGCCACCAATACTTCTCTTGAAACATAATTTTCGCTCGGGATTAATTCTAGACCTTCACGCTGACGATTCTCTTCTTTTTTTATCGCCTCAAAAACTTCTTTATCGAACATTTTTCTCCTTATTCAATTGTTTCAATTATACCAAATTACCTATAAAAAATAAATCTCAAAAACTTGTGATAAAAATTCATTTCATGATATAATTTAATCATGAAAAATAATCAAGCTTATCTCGAAAAAATAGGACATTTAATTCAGGAATTCCGCATCGGTCGCGGACTAACTCAAACTGAACTAGCCGAAAAAATCGGTTCATCACAAAGCGCAATCAATCGCATCGAAAGCGGCAAGCAAAACATTACACTAGAAATGCTAGCACGAATTTCCGAAGAACTTTCTAGTGAAATCATATCTGTTAATGCCCACAAAAAGACTAATTTTCGAGTTCATGGAGGACGAGAACTGTCTGGCGAAATTGAAGTTAAAACCTCGAAGAATGCTGCCGTAGGGCTACTTTGCGCCTCACTTCTCAATAAGGGGAAAACAACCTTGCGACGAGTAGCACGTATTGAGGAAGTTAATCGAATCATTGAAGTCCTAAATTCAATTGGCGTTCGTACGAAATGGCTTAATGAAGATAACGATCTCGAAATCATACCACCAACCGAATTAAACTTCGAAAATATGGATATTGAAGCTGCAAAGCGCACTCGCAGTATCTTAATGTTCCTAGGGCCACTACTTCATCAGTACGAAAGTTTCCAAATTCCTTTCTCTGGAGGGTGTAATTTAGGAACGCGAACGATTGAACCACATCTAGCAGGCTTAAAACACTTCGGCGCAAATATAACAGCCCAAACAGATTTTTACGAGGTTATAAATAAACCTAAAAATGTCTCAAAACCAATTCTCCTTACCGAACGTGGCGATACAACCACCGAAAATATTATCATGGCAGCAGCTTTATCTGGTCAAGAAATTATCATCCGCAATGCTAGCCCTAACTATATGGTCCAAGATATCTGTTTTTTTCTCGAAAAACTCGGTGTTAAAATTGAAGGAATCGGCACTACTATTCTCAAAATTCATGGTGTCTCCAAAATTGAAAAAGATGTCGAATATTGCGTTAGCGAAGACCCTATCGAAGCAATTACATTTGTTGCGGTAGCTTTAGTAACAAATTCTGAATTAATAATAAAACGCGTACCGATTGAATTTACAGAGCTTGAAATTGCTGTCCTTGAGCAAATGGGCATGCAATACGATATTTCAGACGAATATCTTTCTCACAACCAAAAAACTCGTCTAGTGGACTTAAAAATTAAGAAATCTGAACTCACATCAGCCAAAGATAAACTTCATTCTCTTCCATTTCCTGGAGTAAATATGGATAACCTGCCTTTTTTGGGCTTGATTGCAACAACTGCAAAAGGCACCACATTAGTTCATGACTGGAGCTATGAAAACCGCGCGATTTACTTTACTGAATTATCACGCTTAAACGCTCAAGTTCAACTTGTCGATCCGCACAGAGTTTATATCTCGGGACCAACCAAGTGGAAGCCAGCCGATATAGTCGCCCCTCCTGCCCTACGTCCAAGCGTTGTCGTTCTAATCGCAATGCTAGCCGCGCCGGGAATCTCCACACTAAGAGATGTTTATAATATAAATCGAGGATATGAAGATTTTGCGGAGAGATTAAATTCGATCGGAGCACACATAGAAACTATTACAATCTAAAACTAAAACCGCCTAAACTAATAGCTTGGGCGGTTTTAAATAATTTCTTGGGGTGAATGATGGGACTCGAACCCACGGCCTCCGGAGCCACAATCCAGCGCTCTAACCAACTGAGCTACAATCACCACGGCTTTCTAATTTTATCATAAACCAATACTAAAATCAAATTTTAGCGATAAAAATCTGGACTAATTTGCGCTGAGGATGTTTGAGATGATGGTGAATTCGCTTTTACATAACGCCCAGCTAAACCAGACTGTTTTATTTCAGAAAAACTCCGGACGGGCAACTCACTTCTTACGCTCTGCAACCCTCTTTTACTTAATCGATCTACAAAATCCGCCCGGGGACTCTCTAAATCGATATTTCTACTTTTCTGACGAGATCTAATCTTATCAAGAGAAGTTTGTGCTGATCTTGAAATATCCCTAACATTACTTGCTCGCATCTGAGCGATTTTTGATTCTCTGTATGCCCTGATTTTTGTATTGCGCCGATCAATAGACATACGGTCGGTAAATGTTTTTGAGCTTGTCGCTCCAAAATTAGACCCACTCTGAGCCTTTGCATACCCACTACTGTGGGCTACATCCTCTAAACTAGCCTTTACCACAAAGTCATTCATTTTCATAGTTAAATTTTACCATAACTAATTTATTTTTCAAATAAACACTCTTGATTTAACAGAAAAATTTGCTATAATTAAAACATGCGGGCGTCGTATAACGGCTAATATACCTGCCTTCCAAGCAAGTGATGAGAGTTCGATTCTCTCCGCCCGCACCATTTGATCTTTTTTGTTTTAGTGAAAACTCCGTTCTTTGCGGAGTTTTTGCTTTTTAAAATATTTTTTGATATAATTGTTTTAGGTCAGCCCCCGTAGCTCAGTGGATTAGAGTAAGAGGTTTCTACCCTCCTGGCCGTAGGTTCGAGTCCTACCGGGGGTACCAAAAAATTTATAAAATATTTCAAAATCACAAAAAGTGTGATACAATTTAATCATTGGGCCAGTAGCTCAGCTGGTTAGAGCACCTGCCTCTTAAGCAGGGTGTCGAGGGTTCGAGCCCCTCCTGGCCCTCCAAAATAAACCTCCGCAGTTCTATACTCGGAGTTTTATTTTTGATTTTTTCGAATCGCTCTCCCAGTGGAAAGTATTTTATATCTTCGATTAAAAACTAAATTAACAAATATCACCTGATATAATTGCGCTAATACTTGAGCAATACTTAGAGCAAGTGGAGTGATGGGGCCAAATACAATAACTAGAAGAAGCCGAAATGCCATAGCAGAAGATTTTATAAAAGTAGCAATTTTAGCGGAAAATTTTAGCTGAATAAAATCTAGTTTTAATCGATACTGAGGATATAGCAAAAATGCCAAATACTCAATTATTACAAAAATAACAGAAATACCTAGATTTAAATCGTAAAAATTTTTCATACTTATAAAAGCAATAATTGAGCTCAAAATTAGTACAAAAATCAAGACATAAGAATTCTTATAACTTTTAGGGAAATTCATACGTTTCTTAGCAATGTCAATCTTAGCTTTAGCCGGAATCGCTGTAGCGACATCCCATTGAATATCAGTTATTAGCGTAACAAAAGTTATCGCCAAAGCATACTCTTCACCAAAAGAAAAAGCTTTCCCAATCCCAAAAAGATAAACAAAAAATAAAATTAAATTTTCACCAAAATCCATAGAATTTATCTTTATTGATCTTAAAATATTGAACTCGAAAGAAACTCTTCGCACTTCTCTAATAAATACAAAAAGAGTAAAAGTGAAAATCGTCAGTAAAGTTGCACTAATTATTATTTTTGAATTTTTAGTTAAAAATGAAGCACCGATCAAAACGATAAAATTCAATAGATTAAAGATTACTGAATATTTGTTTGCAGTTTTGTTTTTATCTTGATAATAAAGTTTATCCAAAATTATACAAAAAACTAGCTGAATCCAAAGTTGAAGCGTAATATAAAGGCAAAAGTCTCGATAAACACCAGGATCAGCATTCATGAAAATAATAAATTTATCAATATTAAGTGCTACTAGCCCAAAAATAATCCCAGAAAATATCAAACCGGTAAAAATTCCAGCATCAGCAATCTTTGGATTTCTAACCTTTATTGAAACTAAATTTGCGCCCACACCAAAAATATCACGCAGCATTAACCATGCAAATTGAAGTGGATAAGTAATCGAAAACACATTAATAAGTCGAGAATCTAAAATTAGACTCAACGTAAACCACGAAATAATAGGACTAAGAGAGGCTAAAGCTAAATCAAACCCAATCTGAAAGAGCTGTTTCATTTTTAAGTTATAAACTTTCCCGGACTATATTTTCATCAATTATAATATCTGAGCCTGCACTAACCTCACCCGAAAGCATTTTGCGTGCAATCGTATTTTCGACAACCTTTTGAATCACACGTCGCATTGGACGTGCGCCAAGTTTTGGATCATACCCAAGTTCAGCTAATAAAACTTTAGCCTCTTGTGAAACTGATACAGTGATTTTTTGTCCTGCTAGGGTTTTATTTACGCCCGCAATCATTAAATCAATAATTTGAAGTAAATTATCTTTAGAAAGCGGCTCAAAAACTACAATTTCATCAAAACGGTTCAAGAATTCCGGGCGAAACTCGCGACTAGCAATCAAGTCATTTACAATCAGTTCTTCCGAATTTTTCGAATCATAACCACGTGCAATCAATTCTTGAATGCGCTCAGCTCCAGCGTTAGAAGTCGCGATAATAATTGCATCACGAAATGAAACTTCACGGTTTTTTTCGTCGCGCAAAATTCCTTCATCAAGAACCTGCAATAAGGCAGTTAAAACATTTGGATGAGCTTTTTCAATTTCATCGAGCAAAATTACCGAAAATGGTTTTTTCATCACTTGAGAGGTTAACGACCCAGAGTCGATTGAACCATCCGCAATCAAACGCGAAACATCATCAAGGTTTACATATTCATTCAAATCAAGGCGGATAATATTTTCTTCGCCATTAAAATATGTTTCTGCTAGCGCCTTAGCAAGTTCAGTCTTACCCACACCAGTCGGTCCAAGGAATAAAAATGTACCGATCGGTCGATTTTGATTCCGAACTCCAGTCCTAGCTCGGCGTAAGGCATTCGCTACAGCTGAAACAGCTCTCTCTTGGCCAATCATTCGCGCATGTAATAATTTTTCTAAATTCAATAAAGTATCTTTTTCTTCATCAACTCGCGCAGTAGAAATTTTTACATTCATTGTTTGTTCAATTGCTTTTTCTACTGAAGTTGCGTCAACTAGATTATCATTAGCATAGCTCGCCGACATCTCAAGGAGTTTAACAGCTCGACCTGGCATTTCAAGATCAAATATATAACGCGCGCTAAGTCTATAAGCTTCCTTTAGAGCTTGATAACGATAAAAAACTTTATACTGTTGTTCAAACACTAGCAGCTTATCTTCCATAACAGCCAGAGTCTCCTCAAATCCGGCTGGTTGAACTTGGAGACGATTAAGAGCCGCTGCAAGAGCAGGGTTCTTGGCTGAAATCTGCAAAAATCGTTGTTCGTCCATTGTAAGAATTATTCGTACTCGACCAGCTTCAAGAATCGGTAGTAAAACATTCGAAATATCCACTGAGCCAACCCCCTCTTCAAAAAACAGCTGAGCATTGTCTAGACAAATAATAACATTTTTAGCCGCGTAAGCTTCTGCTAAAATATAGTTCACTAAATTCTCAATCTCACCCCGCCCAGGTGCTGCAGCAATAATCGAAGCTGAATCCAGTGAAATAACTTGTCGATACTGCAAGTTAGATGGCACTCCAGAGTTACCGTCGAGAATTCGATAGGCAAACGCATTAACTACCGTACTTTTCCCTACGCCATCTGGTCCAATTAGCGCTATATTTTGCCGCCCATTTCCAGAAAAATGAGCAACCATCTTATGAACAAGATCTTCATGCTGCTCAAGATTAGGACTCATAAGGATATTGCCAGAAACTTGATTAGTAATATTCTTGCCAAAGCGGTCTAGCGTTGGTGTCCAGCCAAAACTCCAGTCACGCGCTAAGCCACCATCCTTGATAGGATTTTTTGCTTTATTAAGCAGAGAAAATATATGATCATGCCACTTAACACCTCGTTCTAAATCTTCATAGTCAAGATAAAAATTCGCCAGCAATTTATCATATTCTGGATAATTTTTAACAATTGCCAGTGTCAATACCGAGCCAGAAATCGTGTTAGTTTGAAGCTTCTGGCGAATTTCAGTCGCCGTCCGAAAAATATTCTCTGGTGAATTCTGTGGAATAGTAGCTAAACTTTCAATCGTTGCGCTACCTAGCCCAAACCTCGATACAATAAAAGCTCCACCTGAACTTTTCAAGATAATTTTAGCAATCTCTTCTGAAGTCGGCTTCTTTGATAATCTACCCAAAATATTACTTGCTAATAAATCCTCTATTTTGCCAGAATTTAAATTTGGCGCTAGTCGGTGGAGCTCTCCTTGCCACCAATTCTCTAATGCAAAAGGAACTATTGCTACTACTAATACTAGCCAACCCTGAGAATTCTCCATCAAAAGTAAAGCTAACCCTGTAATAATTGCTGAAATTTTCAATATCTTTAGAAGTGTTAAAAAGGGTCTAATCGCTACTGAGATACGCGCTTTTTTAGCTCGATCGTGTTCATAATCAAAAATCACTGGTTGACTCCCCTAAAATTAAAAATATTTGATTTAGTCTTATGCTCTTGTTGAGATGACTTTACTGGAGTATTAATATTTTGTAATCCACTTTTCAGTGTCGAAAGAATATTAGGAGTCCATCCAGAAAAGAACATAGCAATAAAAACCACTGGCAAAATTGGCATCACTAACCAGCAAATTAGACAAAAGATGCCCCAAATTGATTTAACTATAATAAAAATACCACCGATTATCATTACGCTAGTTCTTAATAAAGCACCAATAAACCGCGATATCAATTTATCTAGAGATCTACGTATTCGCACATCCAAAGACCCACCACTAGCCACGGCATCAATTTGTCGAAACGGCGCGAACCAAGTTTTGACTAAAAGACCTAACGAAAAAGTATTCATCGTCCTTTCTAAGCTAACTAGGATTTTTTCTGCCTTCCAAGCCAAACCCTTACCATACCACCAAGAAAAAAAAGCCATTAACATAATTAAATTATACACAAATCTGCAAATTTTAACAAGCTTCAACCAGCTAAACTCGCCAAAAATAAAACAAGATTAATTCTTCAAAAAATCAAAACTTTTATATAAAGATTTGCCTACTATTTTTTTTGTATTATATGTTATAATTACAATATCAAATCCAAAAGGAGGAACCTTTCATGACTAAAAACAACATATCGTTAATTGATATTAAAGATATTTCCAAACTACTAGGCAAACGCCTTGAGCATAGCAAGGAAATCCAATGCTCATTCGGAACATTTACGTTATATCCGATAACTGATATAACTATCGCTATTTATGGCAAAGGTGAATTTGTAAAAAACGTGGGCGAAGTCGATTTTATCGGCAAAAATTTTGAGCCAGTGTCTGAAGAAACTAATATGTGTTTCGAAACTGGAGAGACCGAGAAAATTATCTTTAAAGGTATTGCTATACTAGAAAATAATAAAATGCTGATCTTGAACAAACAAGATTATACTATACAACAGATAATCTCGTTAGATAAATTTTTAGAGATCTTAAATCGTGCCTATTCCGCAATGAACAAGTCTTTCCATCTCGATCCATGCACATCAGAAGCGTATTACGCTACAATGCTTGGGCATAGAATTATAAATGCCAAAGATAAGTATCCAGAGATACTAAAAATATTGAGGTCTTTGGAAAAAGAGTTGGAAGAATGGTTAGAAAAATTCAATCAAAAAATCAAAGATCGTAAAACCATCACTCTTCCAGAATTGGATAAACGCGACTCTAAAAAAGCAGAGCTGGAATTGATAAAAAATATCCTGCAAGATTAGATTTCAAACTGAAATAGAATTAGACCTTCGGGGCTTTTTAAATTGTACCAAATTCTGCCCTTATCTTGTTTTTTATGTTATAATTATATAAGGCATTAGCCGTTGAATTTTTATTTAATTTTTGATGAAAGGAACAATATGGAAATAATTTTACTGATAGCTGGTCTAGTTGCCGGCGGCGGTAGCGTTTTTGCGTATGAGAAAGTTCGCTCAGCAAACGCTAAAAACAACTCGGACAAAATTATCGCTCATGCACAGAAAAAATCAGCTGAAATTTTAGAGCGCGCTAACGAAAAAGCACTTAAAATCACCGACAAGGCCACCGAGGATGAAACAGCTCGCCGAAAGGAACTTCAAAAAACCGAAAATCGACTAGCTGAGCGTGAAATCAATCTCGATAAAAAGCTAGATCAAATTGATGAGCGCGCAGAAAAACTTCGCCGAGAAGAGACAGAGGTTGAAGAACTTAAAAAAGAAGTCCTTGAAATCCGAAACCGTCAACAAGATCAATTAGAAAAAATAGCTAAACTTTCCAAAAAAGAAGCCGCTGAAAAACTAATGAAGCTTACCGAAAAATCAATGACTCAAGACATGATTAATCTAGTGGCCAAACTTCAAAAAAATGCCGAAGAAGATGCCGAAGAACGGGCGCAAATGATTCTAGTTTCTGCTATGGAGCGAATTTCTAGCGAAGTTACCGCTGATCGCACCGTAACTGCACTAAAGCTTCCTGATGATGAAATGAAGGGTCGTATTATTGGTAAAGAAGGCCGAAATATTCAAGCTATCCAGAGAGAAACTGGTGTTGATGTTTTAGTTGACGACACTCCCGGAATGGTTGTACTTTCGAGCTTTGATCCAGTACGCCGCCAAGTTGCACGGCTAACCCTCGAATTGCTTATGAAAGATGGTAGAATTAACCCCGCTCGAATCGAGGAAGTTGTCGCCAAAGCTCAACGCGAAATCGACAAAGAAATCAATCGCGCCGGTGAAGATGCTGCTCGTGAAGTTGGACTTTCTGGACTACCTCGAGAAATGCTCCGTCTTTTAGGAGAATTAAAATTCCGCACGAGTTACGGCCAGAATGTCCTTAAGCATTCAACTGAAATGGCAAACGTCGCCGGCCTAATCGCTGAAGAAATTGGAGCTGATATTAAAATCGCCAAAACCGCTGCTCTTTTCCACGATATAGGTAAAGCCGTGACTCATAAAATAGAGGGTAAACATGCTCAAATTGGCGCTGAACTTGCCGAAAAATACGGTATGGATCCACGCGTCGTAAATGCAATCGCTGCTCACCACGACGATATTGAAGCAACAACTCCGGAAGCAATTATAGTAAAAATTACTGACGCTATGAGTGCATCTCGCCCAGGAGTACGCAACGCGGCAGCCGAGAATTTTATGGAACGTATGCGCGAGCTTGAAAATGTCGCCACTAGTTTTAGCGGCATAGAAAAAGCTTTTGCAATTTCTGCCGGTCGAGAGATTCGTGTTATCGTCCGCCCAGAAAAAGTTGATGATCTTTCAGCTATAAAAATGGCCCGCGATATTGCTGATAAAATCGAAAGTACGATGCAATACCCAGGCGTTATAAAAGTAAATATCATTCGCGAGACTCGCGCCACAGAATATGCTAAATAGGATAAAACATGGATAAAAAAATAAGCGGTTTAACCAAAAACGAAGTAAAAAAGCAAATTGAGCTGGGGAATCAAAATGTTTTCGAGAACGATTCCAGCAACGGATATTGGGGAATTTTTAAGCGTAATGTTTTTACTCTTTTTAATCTATTAAATTTTGTAATTTTCATCGCGCTACTAGCAGTTCAAGCTTGGACAAATACAATCTTTTTTGCGGCGATTATTTTTAACTGCGCATCAGGAATTGCTATCGAAATTCGCGCTAAAAAAATGATCGATAAACTCAATTTAATGAGTCGTGAAAAAATAAAGGTCATTCGCAGTGGTCGTAAACAAGAAATTGATCCGGAAGAAATTGTCCTCGGTGACATTATAGAACTTTCCGCCGGCGAGCAAATACCTAGTGATGCCGTTGTAGTGCATGGCGTAGCTGAAGCTAATGAAGCAATGCTAACTGGCGAAAGCGACTTAGTCCTAAAAGAAAATGGATCCGAAGTTTTATCAGGCAGTTTTCTGGCTAGCGGGAAAATTCTCGCCCGAGTTTCAAGGGTTGGAGCAGAAAATTACGCTGCAAAACTTATGGCCGAGGCAAAAATTCTCAAACCTATCAATTCTCGAATCCTTAATTCGCTCAACAAAATCGCTAAATTTACAGGCAAAATTATAATACCTTTTGGTGTTGCCCTTTTTCTTGAAGCACTCCTAATTAAATCCCTACCCGTTAAACAATCCGTCATTTATACTGCTGCTCCGCTATTAGGTATGCTACCAAAAGGAATCGCCCTTCTCACGATCACATCTCTATTAACTGCGGTAGTTAAACTTGGAATGAGAAAAATTCTAGTTCAAGAGATGTATTCAGTTGAAACTCTAGCTAGAGTTGATACATTATGCCTTGATAAAACCGGTACAATCACTGAGGGAAAAATGAAAGTCGAGGAAATTCATTTTCTATCAAAGAAGTTCTCAGACGAGCAGATCCAGCAAATACTTGCCGCATATATGCAGTTTAGTGAAGATTCGAATCAAACTGCTACGGCAATTCGTAAATTTACCAACAAAACTACACATGATTTTTCTGCGGAAAATATCATCCCATTCTCAAGCGATCGTAAATGGGGATCGATGGAAATTGTCAATCTTGGCACAATTATTCTCGGTGCCCCTGAAATAATTTTCGATAAATCACCAAAACAAGCTGAAGAGGCCCAATCTCGTGGTTCTCGTGTGTTAGCACTTGCTTTTTCAGATAGTAAAATCGATAATCGCAAAATCAAGCTTCCTGCTAAAATCTCTAAACTAGCCGTACTAGAAATCACCGATCCGATCCGCGACGGTGCTCGTGAGACTCTAGAATATTTACGCTCGCAAAAAGTTGATCTCAAAATCATCTCTGGAGATAATCCAATCACTGTTTCAAATATCGCCCATAAAGCCGGTTTTAAAAACTACGATAGTTATATTGATTGTTCAACCGTTTCAGATCAAAAACTTCGTGCAATCGCTGAAAAAACTGCTATTTTTGGCCGCGTTTCCCCACATCAGAAAAAATTAATCATTAAAACCCTCAAGAAAAAAGGTCGAACTGTTGCTATGACTGGCGATGGCGTAAACGACATCCTAGCCCTCAGAGAAGCTGATTGCTCTATTGTGATGGCAGAAGGCGACCCAGCTACTCGTCAAATTGCTAACCTAGTTTTATTAAATTCCGACTTTAATGATATGCCAGAGATACTATTTGAAGGTCGTCGTGTCGTCAATAATATTGCTCGCATCGCACCAATCTTTTTCATTAAAACAATCTATTCATTCTTGCTAGCTATTATATGCATCAGCAGTCTAGCACTAGGCGCCGATATGCTTTTGATATTTCCATTTATACCAATCCAAATAACTATTATCGACCAATTAATTGAAGGATTCCCGCCGTTCATATTAACCTTTGAACGCAACCAAAATCCAATCGAAAAAGATTTTCTTAAAAAATCAATGTTTGCAGCACTACCGAGCGCTTTAATAGTGATTTTCTCAGTTATATTTGTTCGAATTTTTGGAGTAAACCACGGTTGGAGCACGCAAGATATTTCAACCGCTTCCTACTATCTACTTGGATCAATCAGTTTCTTATCGGTTATTCGTGCCTGCTTGCCGTTCAATTGGCTACGATTCGCTTTGGTAGTAGAAACTTTCATTGCCCTTTTTGCCTCAGCGATTCTATTCCGACCACTCCTCGAAATTGGCACTTTGAATGCAAAAACATTCCCGATCTACACATCAATCATGATTATCTCTATAATTATCTTTACTGTCTTCTCTACATTGCCAAAATATATAAATTATGATAAAATCAAATCATAAGCTAAATTAAAAGGAGTACTGAGATGGCCTCAATTGACCAGCAATTTGTTGAATATATTGTAAAAAATTTAGTCGAAAATCCAGAAGACGTTAAAGTCGAACGAGAAATTGACGAAAAAGGAGTTTTGCTAACTCTAACTGTAAACACTGATGACCTGGGCCGAATAATCGGCCGTCGTGGTGCAACTGCACAGAGCCTTCGTTCACTACTTCGTGCATTAGGTTCTAAAAATGACGCTCGATACAATCTTAAAATCATTGATAGCGCCGAAGATAAAACTTCTGCTGTGGAAAATTCAACAGTTAAAGCTGTGGAAAACCAAAGTTCTTTCGCAAAAAATACTCGAAAAGAGCTTGCAGATTTAGATAACTTTGATATATAATAATATTAGTTCATAAAGCACAAGCGTTATGTGGAGTTTCGTGAATGCTTTTAAAATTGAACTGCGGAAAGCTCTAATGCGAGCAAACTAAGAAAAGTTTGAGAGCTTATACTTGCTAAAAATCCAGCCGATATACTGTGGCTGGATTTTTAGTTTATATAAATTTGCTAAAATAGTATAAAAATGTTAAAATTTATACCGATGAAGATTCAAGTTATCACCCTTTTCCCTGAAATGTTTGAGCCAGTATTGAACACCTCTATGATGTGGAAGGCGCAAAAAAACGGCGCCGTAGAATTCAGGATTATAAACCTCCGCAACTTCGGTATCGGCCCACGAAAGCAAGTAGATGATATTCCTTATGGCGGCGGCGACGGAATGCTATTAAAGCCTGAACCTCTTTTTGCGGCAGTTGAATTCGCTAAAAAATATTCTCCTCAAGCGCGTGTTATTGCTATGTCGCCCAGCGAAAAAATCTGGAACCAAGCCAAAGCCGCTAACTACGCCGAGCAAAATAATGACCTAATAATACTTTGCGGGCATTATGAAGGTTTTGATGAGCGGATTTTTAAAATCGTTGATGAAAAAATTTCTATCGGTAAATTTGTTTTAACAGGTGGAGAAATCCCTGCTATGGTATTAATCGACTCTGTTGTACGTCTAATGCCAGGCGTACTCGGTGGCGAGACTTCCGCCGAAATAGAAAGCTATTCGCATGGCGACAATCTTGAATTCCCTCAATACACCCGTCCGGCAAATTATCAAGGTTATCAAGTCCCCGAAGTTCTACTTAGCGGTCATCATACTAAAATTGCCGAGTGGCGAAAAAGTAATTCTAGATAATAGCTATCTTGACTTCAGTTGGTTTCTTTGCTAAAATTATATTACATTGGGATGTCGCCAAGTGGTAAGGCAGCGGGTTCTGGTCCCGCCATTCGGGGGTTCGAATCCCTCCATCCCAGCCAGGCGGAATTATTTTTACAAAAGACCATTTTGTCGAATGGTTTTTTGTATTTTAACAGTAGTTTTCGTCTCGAAGTTTAAGGTTCTGAAATACAATTTCAAGAATGTGATTCCTTTCTTCTATATTAGAACTTTCGAAAATATCAGAGGCACTTAATACTACTTCCATCATTGCGGTGATGTTTTCATAGAAGTTAAGCCCAGATTCGCCAATATTGTCGTATTTTTCATTCAATAATTTAAGATTGTTAGAAATTTCTTGTTGCTTCTTTTTATATTCATCTTTGGTTATTTCGCAATCTAAGTATAAGTCCTGAAGTCTACTAATTCGGTTTTCATATTTTATGATTTATGCACGAATAACTATCTTTTCATTTTTAATACGATTTCTCATAATCCCATTTGAAGATTTGGCAACTTCTACTACCTGCTTAAATTGTTCGGTCGTTGGTTGAATCTTTCTTAAATGCTCTAACATTTGTTCAGTTAAATCTTCTTCTCGAGCCCATTTAACTCAATATTCATCCCTGTACGAACATTATAAACTACAACGACTCTATTAGCTTAAATATTGTATCCCTACAAAACATTATTACTAGTCTTGCAAAAAACTACTTTAAAAGTGAAGTCCCCTTGAATCATGAATCTTGAATAGAATTTTATATATCCAAAATAGCATTCGAGACTATTTAGCAGAGAAATCATCGTCGATCTTGATAATTAATGCTATTAGAAACCTTAATGCTATGATATATGTTTTATAATGCTTCTCCTCATTTGACTTGTCATCCTTAGACATAGTCCCATGCATATAGATATTTCGAAGATCGTATCCGTTACTAAATTCTTTTTGATTTAAGTAGTAGCTAAAATATTTTGCTTCTGATCTAGTCAGAAGTGACCCCTCTTTCATTAGCCAACCTCTACCAATCATTGCGTTTATCTCAGCTTTACTGTCGGTAGAGTAATGATGATAATTTAACGCCTCTGTTTGAAACAGGTTTCTCAATATCGACACTTGTAGCTTACTCTGGAATACTAAGCGCTTCGACGCGTTTTTGATAATCCCCCACTCAATAAGCTTATCTAGAGATTGTTTTTGATAATCGTGAAATTCACGGTATTTAATTTCATAATTAGTCAGTAGGCTTGCAAAATCCTTATCTTTGAGAGTGTCATCTATGTACGTTAGTACTGATTGGTCGGAAAAGAGGTAATACATTATTTCAAATATCTCAGTGCTTTCCGTCGTATATACATACTTGCCTAGCAACTGGCTAGGAATTTCCTTATAATCGGGAGACTTGGATGTAATCGCCAAAAGTCCTTGATCTATGCTACCATTCTCGACATATAATTTGAATTGTTTAATAACGCTATCCATCTCACTAAAAACATGTTTACACCTTTCGAGGTATGTAGCACTCGTGCTTGACGCTACGTAGCTAAAACCATCAGCACCAAATGCATCCTTTAGGTATTCATTAAAATACCAAGCAATTATACCTTCAAGATCCTTACCTTCCGAACGAAGGAAATTTTCGCACATCATCGTTTGTATAAGGGTACTTTGGTCTATGAATTGGAAGTGAGCACCTTCAGGATATTCATCGCGTCCAGCAACTTTCATAAAGCGCTCAAAAATTCCTAGTTGTGATGAATATGATGGTAATGTAAGAAGCATATGTTTGTTTACAATCGGGAAAATATGTATAAAATTGCTTAACACTGATAAATTATCCGAGTGTTCTTTTAGCCATTTTCTACTATAGGTAAACTTAAAGACCTGACCATCTTGCGATATATCAACAGGCTCTTTTTGAGAGTCAGATATAGCCACTTTTGTAGCAAATATCAAATTACTCTCATTTTCTTTAAAGAAATTATCATTCCACGCCTTATATTTTTGTCTTGCAAGTAGTTTTATTTTATCGTCGATACCCCTGCTTGGAATTGGTTTTGCCTGAGCAATTAATTGCATATAGTTAGGGTTCGCGTTCGTGCTATTCAGATATTTCTCCAGTATATCGTACACTTCCTCTTTCGTAAGACTTTCAGGCAAATGAATGTCTTTGTCTTCGTTTTTTTCAAAGTATTTCCGGATAATATATTCAGCATTATCTGTATCAGATAAAATCAGTGCTTTTATCTCTTGCTCGTATTGTTTTACGATCTTCTTGTTGGCCAATATGTTCCAGATAGCAACTTTTGAAGAATTGAGTGCCTGCATCATCTTTCCTGAGCTCACTCTCTCGTGTACCTTATGTTCTGCGAGAAGCCTCAATAGATCGTCGTGGTAATCAAATCCAACGCCTTGAATTATCTCTAAGATATTTTCTTCTGTTATTGTATTAAAGAAAGATGAGATTACCTTAAGCATACTGGGCTTAAGCTTGATAAATTTTTCTGCCTTGTCTTGATCGAGGTCTTTTGGGAAAACCTTGTTCTTAACATATACATAAACATTGTATAGCTCTAAAACATCATTGATGTCGTAATTGGTTTTATTTTCATTAAAGTTTTCAAGTAGCTCTACGGCTGGTTTTAAATAAAACATGGTCGCTAAATCTCTGATGCCATAATATTTAATTCTTTTGCCTATTGAGTCTTTGTCTCCGTTTTGTAAATATTTATTATAAAGCGCATCAATTTTTTCTAATAGAGCTTTACGAGTCGGAACCGACTTGCCGTTCAGCCAATTGTTGAGAGTTACGATAGACGTGCCTATTTCATCGGCTAGCAACTGTTGCGAAAGACCACTGATGTCAATGATTTCTTGTAGTTTCTTTTTGTAATCCATATATCTAGTATATATAACTTTATTAAAATTTTTATTACATTTTACTTTTATTATCCTTAATTATTACCTCCTAAGTCTATTAAGAGTTTATCACATCATTATGTCGATTTTACAAGCATAACAATCAGTGTTTTCTGGATTGTTTTTTACCTATTACATAATTCCTTTCTCGCTCGTAAGTCTCTGCAAGCTCACGCAGTGATGTGGCAAGATTTATAAAACCTAAAGTCTCAACCTTAACTGCGCGATTACGCCATTTATCTCTCAAGGATGCCTCAGTCTCGCCCGTTTCGTCCACTGCATGAACACCACGTGAATTATATACTCCTCTGCCGTATCCGGACCTCATGGATACTGAATCATTTCGGTCTAAAATTTCTGCTACCGTTTTGTTGATCCATAAGCCGCTTTTATCTTCAGGGGAGTTTATTAGGTATCCACCTATAACAGACCGGGCAATGTCTAAGCGTCCACTCGTCTTACATATCTCTTCGACCTTGTGTATCCAGGCAGTAAAGTTATCTTCTCGAAATGTGCCATATTGGTCTATGCCCGGCATGATCGTAAAGTCATTAAATGTTAATGATAATATTTTAAATAGTCTGTATTGAATAGCCTCGTCAAGCTCTTGGTGCTTAGTGTCGTGAGGGTCTGGTTTGTAAATCTTAATTAAGTCGCAGAAAAAATCTGCGTCATTTGCAATTCGATATATTAATGCTCGCGGTTGTCCTATGTCGTGTTCTACAAATAGTTCAAGGTAGGCCCATTCTGCCTCCCATAGGTTAGTTATTGTATAGTCAATGTTGTCATATAAATATTTAAATACACTACCTATTGCGTACCATAAGCTATCTGCGCCTGAAATGTTTTCGGTGGTATTTAATGATATTATTAGTGCTTTTAGGCATAGTTCTGGATCAATTTGCTGTTTGATGGAGCTATCACCCATAATGATCGCTGAGGCAATATATTCAATTGCAGCTATGGGGCGTTTTGCCTTCAGAAGATTCTTAACTGCAGCTTCGGAATATTTGTCATCCGTACGTCGAAAATTATCGACCCTATCCCAGTATCTTTTAGTAAGGTCTTTATTTTGTTGTGTATCCAATAGGTCCCAGGTGCTTTGGCTAAATGGCAAAGCTAGGAGAAGTAGAATTTTCTGTTCGTTATTCCAGTTGGCAAAATCTAACTTATCAACCCAGCTGACGTCACCTTTATAATAGAAATATCTCGTATAAATGAAGTTACTAATGAATTCTTTTTCAGCTTTATTTTCGTTGAGGAATTTAGGCAATAGCATGTTTTCGATGGATGGATAATCTATAGATCCCAGGCTAGATCCTATGGTGTACGGAATCTTGGCTTGGCTAATAAGCTCATTCAGCTGGTGAATGGCATTACCTGAGTTTAAAATCTTGAGAAGTGATTGTCGTCGCTTCTCTTCTAACTCTTTTTCACCTTTTTCCCAGTCGTTATAGTCTATTAAGTCATGGTCGTAATTACTAAATAGA
>CALIJI010000005.1 GCA_938017895.1 uncultured bacterium | reverse complement strand
GACCGCGCAACTAATAAGAAAATGCACAACGCAGCCGTGCAAAAACGCATTAAAAAATTATATCATATTCTAAATTGTCAGGGAACTATAACTGAAGTATGTAAATGAATGAACTTGAACGTATTATATCATATTCTAAATTGTCAGGGAACTATAACTGTTCGGCATTCGTGCATATAGTGTGTCAAATTATATCATATTCTAAATTGTCAGGGAACTATAACTATGGCGTTATCTATCTTATTGATGAAATAATTATATCATATTCTAAATTGTCAGGGAACTGAATGTAAAATTTTATATATACCTTTTATGGTTAGACAATATTAACCAATAAAGTAAAAAAACGCTTAAAAGCTTGAAGATATCTTTGTATTTTGATACAATAATATTGTAAAAGCGTTTTATTTTGATAAATGAGCGGTCATCAACCGCGAAGCTCCCAGAAGAAAGGTTTAGAAAAACTGATTAGAACTGGGCGGGAAAGCTCCGTAAAAGCTAAAATTGAGGGCTAAAAGAATCACTTCTTTTGGAATCGAGATGGTATCGCCGAGTTTGCTTGGTTCTCGAATCTGAAAGAGGTGATTTTTAATTTAAACGGAGGAAAAATGAAATTTCAAGCAAATTCAAGAAGAAGAGCAAAAGAATATGAAGCTGATGTTTTGGCGCGTTGGAAAGCAGAAAAAACTTTCGAGCAATCAGTTGAAAACCGTAGCGAAGATAACGCTTTCGTGTTTTATGACGGCCCTCCATTCATTACTGGTGTGCCACACCACGGAACACTTCTTAGCTCAATCGTAAAAGACGTCGTTCCGCGCTACCAAACGATGCTTGGCAAGCGAGTTGAACGCCGTTGGGGTTGGGATACGCACGGTTTGCCAGCTGAAAACTTTGTCGAGAAAAAGCTCGGTATCACTTCTCGGCACGAAGTTGGTGAAAAAATTTCACTTGCCGAATATATCACGACCGCGCGCGAAAGCATGGTCTCGAATGCTGCGCTTTGGGAAAATACAATTGATCGCATTGGCCGGTGGGTTGAATTTAAAAATGCTTACAAAACAATGGACAAAGATTTTATGGAAAGCGTTTGGTGGGCGTTTAAAACTCTTTACGAAAAGGGTAAAATTTACGAAGGTGAACGCGTTCTAATGTATGATACGGCGTGGGCAACTCCACTTTCGAAAAGCGAAGTTACAATGGATAATGATGCCTATAAAACCGTGACCGACCCAAGCGTTTTTGTGAAGTTTTGGTTGAAAGATTTCGAAGATACAGAAGGCTCACGCGATAAAACTGCAATGCTCGCTTGGACAACAACTCCTTGGACTTTGCCGGCCAATATGGGCTTGTTTGTGAATCCTGAAATTACTTACGCAAAAGTAAAAGTTGGTGATGAATTCTTTATTATAGCAAAAGACTTGCTCGAAAAAGTTTTTGTTGACGAGAAAAAGCAACCGATTCCTTTCGAAATTGTAAATTTGATCGATGGCGCAGAATTAGTTGGCTTGAGCTACGAACCACTTTTCGAAGATTCGAAATATTCTGGTGAAGGTGAAGAGAACGCTTATAAAGTTTGGGGTGCAGATTATGTTTCTCTTGAAAGTGGAACGGGAATTGTTCACTCTGCACCAGCTTATGGTGAAGAAGATTTTAACTTTGGTAAAAAATATGGAATTCCAGTTTTTCACGTTCTTGATGAATATGGAAAATACCTTCACGGTGAATTTGCCGGTGAAGATGTGTGGGAATTTAATAAGCCATTAGCGAAAATATTAAAAGAGCGTGGTGTAGTTTGGAAGATCGATTACATTCGTCACGAGTATCCGCACAATCCACGCACCGGCCAGCGCTTAATGTATCGAGCTCACCCAAGTTGGTTCTTTGATATTCAAGGTCAAAAAGAATTAATGCTTGAGCAAAATGAAAACATTAATTGGTTCCCAGCGCACTTGAAGCACGGCCGTTTCGAAAAAAATCTTGAAGCTGCACCAGATTGGAATCTATCGCGTGATCGTTTTTGGGCGACGGCAATGCCAGTTTGGAAATCCGAAAGTGGTAAAATCCGTGTGGTTGGTTCTTATGCTGAACTTAAAGAGTTGAGCGGTGTCGAGCTTGAAGATTATCACCGACCTTGGGTTGATGAAATTACTTTCGAAATTGATGGCGAAAAATACACTCGAATTGATAAAGTGCTTGATTGTTGGTTTGAAAGTGGTTCAATGCCATTTGCGCAGTTCCATTATCCTTTCGAAAACAAAGAAAAATTCGAAAAGAATTTCCCAGGTGATTTTATTGTTGAATATATTGGCCAGGTTCGTGCGTGGTTCTATTATGTTCATGCTGTAAATACTGCTTTGTTTGGTAAAAATGCCTTCAAAAATGTGATTACGACCGGCGTTGTTGCTGGAAATGATGGCCGAAAAATGAGTAAATCTCTTGGAAACTACACCGATCCAAATGAGCTAATGGACCAATATTCAGCTGATAGTTTGCGATTTTTGTTACTAACGAGCCCACTTTTGAATGGTGAAGATTTTGCGCTTCACGATAAGGACGTCTCAGATGTTGCGCGCAAGCTTTCAATGATTTGGAATATGTATGATTTCTTCACGATGTATGCTAGTGTTGACGGTTGGGAATTTAACGGTGAGCTTAAAGATCCTTCGAAAGATCTTGAAAACCCACTCGATAAGTGGATTGTAAGCCGTGTTCATGAGCTTCGAAATGAAATCACTGAAAATATGAACGTTTATAACATTCCACGCGCACTTGAAGGTGTTTTGCCGTTCCTAGATGATGCTTCGAACTGGTTTGTGCGCCGCTCCCGCCGTCGTTTCTGGAAGAGTGAAAATGGTGCTGATAAACTTCAGGCCTATCAAACGCTCCACTATGTTTTGAGCTATCTTGCGTTGATTCTTGCTCCATTTGTGCCTTTCTTGGCAGAAGAGCTTTGGGGCAAAATGGTTGGTGATGGCTCAGTTCATCTGAAAGATTGGCCAGAAGCTGGCGAGATTGATGAGAGCTTACTTGCTGAAATGGCCAAAGTTCGTGGCTATGTGAATGAAGCTCTTGCGCTTCGAGCAAAAAATGGCGTAAAAATTCGCCAGCCGCTAGCCAGTGTAAAAGTTCCGCAAAATGCAAAATCTTTTGATTTCGCGCCAATTTTGATGGAAGAATTAAACGTTAAAAGTGTTGAGTTTGGTGGTGAGGGTGTTGAATTTAATTTTGAATTAACTCCTGAGCTTCATGCAGAAGGCTTGATGCGTGAGATTATTCGCCATATTCAGGCAGCGCGTAAAAAAGCTTGCCTAAATGTCGACGATCGAATTGAGCTTAACTTTACGTCTGAAAACGCTGATCTTCTTGATGCGTTCAAAAAATTTGAACAAGAAATTGTAAAAGAAGTTCTAGCTGCAAAAACTGAGATTTCTAACGATGGGCTTGAGTTCTCGCAAGATGTGAAGATTGAGGGTAAAGAAGCTAAAATCTCTCTCCGAAAAGCATAGCCTAGCAAATTGTACGATATATAAAAGTCCTGCAGTATTGGATCTGTAGGACTTTTGGTCATTTATAATTTATTTCGAAAAAGCAATTATATAATCTTTTGATTTGATTTTTTGGAAGCCTAATTGAGCAGCTTTTTGTTCGATTTGCTCAAACTGTTGAGGGTCAGCTTCTAGGATAATTGTTCGAAGATTGGGGAGAAATTGCGCTTGTTCAAGAAGTGAGAAGATTAATTCCAAGCCATTTTTTTCGGCATATAGAGCGATTTGCGGCTCGTGATGTAGTTCGTTTTGAGCTTCAAAATTAACCCAGTTTCGATCAACATAAGGTAAGTTAGCTGTTAATATTGTGATTTGAGATAATATTTCGCTGGGGATTTTGTCTAATAAGTTGCTTTCAAAAAGCTGAATTTCTTTGCTGGTGAGCCTTTTGATGTTTAAATTTGCAACAGCTAAAGCGTGAAGTGAAATATCGCTTGCAAAAATTTCAACAGTTTTCGGGAGTTCAAGTTTTAAAGTGATGGGGATAATTCCTGATCCTGTACCAACATCGAGAATTTTATCGTCATTCTGGGCGAGTTCTTTCGTAACTTCAATCAGGGTTTCAGTTTCAGGGCGAGGGACAAGCACTGATTCGTTAATATAAAATTTTCTTCCAAAAAATTCTTTTTCGTTAAAAATGTAGGCTAGAGGTATTCGTTTTAGTCGTTTGTTGAGCCAATTATTAGCATGAAAAACTTGCTGGCGAGTTAGTCTTCGGTTTGGATAAGCATGGAGAGTCGTACGCTCTGTGTCTAGAACTCTTGCCAAAATTAGCTCAGCATCAAGATCTGCGCTTGCTATTTCGGCATTTTTTAGCTTTTGACTTGCGGATTGTAGCCAGGATTTTACATTTTCTCGCATATAAATTAATTTTGCTCCGATGCGTTGGCGGCGAGCATTTCAAGCTCAGCAGCTTGGAGATGATCAAATATATCAGAGATTTGACCATTCATTGCGCCAGGAATATTACTCCGTGAAAAGCTGATTCGGTGGTCAGTGATACGATCTTGCGGAAAATTATAAGTTCGAATTTTTTCTGAGCGATCGCCAGAGCCAATTAGGTTGCGGCGTTCGGCAATAAGTTTGGCGTTTTCCTCATCAATTTTAGCTTGAAGTAAGCGTGCACGCAAAATTCCAAGGGCTTTCTCCTTGTTTTTAATTTGTGATTTTTCATCTTGGTTTGTAACCACCATTCCAGTCGGGATGTGAGTGATTCGCACGGCGGAATCGGTTGTGTTCACGCTTTGGCCACCATGACCGCCCGAACGATAAACGTCAATTCGCAAATCATTTGGATTGATTTCAATATCAGCTTCTTCGGCCTCAGGTAAAACTGCTACCGTTACGGTTGAAGTGTGAATTCGGCCTTGAGATTCGGTAGCTGGAATACGCTGAACTCGATGAACGCCACTTTCAAATTTCAATTTTGAATAAGGAGCGTCACCTTTTACCCCAAAAACAACTTCTTTATAGCCGCCGGCATCGTTGGCGGATTCACTCAAAAGTTCGGTCTTCAAGCCATTTTGTTCACAATATCGCAAATACATTCGGTAAAGTTCGCTCGCAAAAAGGGAGGCTTCGTCGCCACCAGCTCCTGCGCGGATTTCAACAATCACGTTCTTTTCATCATTTGGATCTTTAGGAAGAAGCATTTCAAAAAGCTCTTGCTCAAGTTTGGTAAGCTTTTCTTCGCTTTCGGTAATTTCCATTTTGGCAAGTTCAGCAAGCTCACCCGTTTCAAGGCTAGCAAGTTCGCGTGCTTCTTCGATATTTTTTTCAAGATTTTCACGCATTTCACCACGTTCAATAATTTTTTCAAGTTCGGTAAATCGCTTGTTTTTGGCGGAAAAATCAGGTGAAGAATAAGCATTCGGCTCGCTCAAAAAAGCCTGAATTTCTTCGCGCTCAGTTTTAAGTTTTTCAAGATTTAAATCAATTTTTGGCATATGAAAATATTATATCAAAAAGTTACTCAAAAGGGAAATGTTGAACTACTATTGCGTTTATGATAATATTCTTGTATGAAAATTAATTCTTGGCGTGAGTTTATTGAATCCGAAGCCAAAAAACCGTATTTTAAAAAATTGTGGCGAAAGGTTGAGCATGAGCGTATTTCGAAAGAGATTTTTCCCGTAAGAGAAGAGATTTTTTCTTGTTTCAAAAAATGCCCGCTTGAAAAAACTAAGGTTGTAATTATTGGTCAAGATCCTTATCATGGAGAAGGACAGGCACATGGCATGAGTTTTTCGGTTAAAAAAGGTGTTAAAATTCCGCCGAGCTTACAAAATATCTATAAAGAATTGAAAGACGATTTAGGAATTGAGCCGGCTAGTGATGGTTTTTTAGAATCTTGGGCGGAGCAGGGTGTGTTACTTTTGAATACGTCTTTTAGCGTTGAAAAAGGTAAGCCGGCGAGCCACGCAAATTTTGGCTGGATGGAATTTTCGGAGCATATTCTTGATTTCTTGAATGATTTTGAAAAGCCATTAGTTTTTATTTTGTGGGGATCACATGCACAAAAAATTGGCGCTCGAATAACTAATCCAAAACACCTTAAAATCGAAAGCGCGCATCCTTCGCCATTTTCAGCTCGGCGTGGATTTTTTGGTTCAAAACCATTTTCGAAAGCGAACAAATTTTTAGAACAAAATGGTGAAGAACCGATTAATTGGCGTGTAGAATAGTAAAATAAAAAAATCTCACATTTAACTGCAAGATTTTTTTAGATAAACTATCGTTCAGCTTTTTTAGCTTTTTCGGCAGCTTGTTTTTTGGCTTTGTTTGCCAAAGCAGCTTTGCGAGCTTCTGCCATTTCTTGAGCTCGTTTGAAGCGATCAACGCGACCTTCGGTGTCGATGATTTTTTCTTCACCAGTAAAGAATGGGTGAGAAGCACTCGAGATGTGCATTTTTACAAGTGGGTATTCGTTGCCGTCTTCCCATTTGATAGTTTCTTTTGAATCTGCTGTTGAGCGAGTCAAGAAAGCAAATCCAGCCACCTCGTCGCTAAATACGACAGGGCGATATTCGGTTGGATGTAAATTCTTTTTCATAACCTTCTAATTTTAGCAGATAATTCAAGTAAAATCAATAACAAAAATTAAAGTACAAATAGATATTATAAAACATTAAGCTCATGCTTGCAAATAGTTTGCGAATGATGTAATTTGATATTGTAATATAAAATTAAAGGAGTTTTATGAAGAATAAAATTATAATTCCAGCTGTCGTTGCGGTTTTTGCTATTTCTGGAATAAGCACGGTTGGATATGGGCACCAAGCTCATGCCCTAACGCCTGAACAGGAAGAGGCCACTCATATGGCTACAATTAACGGTTATCTCAATATTCTTGAGAAGAAAATTGCTCAAGCACCAGATCTAGAGACTGCTAATAAGTATGTGGCTGAATATGAGTCGGGTATTCAATATAGTCTAGCTGGGCTAAGTGCTTCAAATCAGATTGCTGTTCGCAACTCAATTGAACTACTAAAACAAAAGATAAATAATTTAAAAGCTAATAATGTGGCTCAGGTGGCTAAATCATCTAATGATGATCTACGGCAAGAAGTTAGAAATGAAATTGCTGCGTTGAAGAGTAGTATTCAAAATACAAATAATCGAATCGCTCAAGAAAAAGACGGTATCATCAACTATGTTAAAACCGAAAAAGATGGTATCATCAACTATGTTAAAACCGAAAAAGACGGTATTATCAACTACGTTAAAACCGAAAAAGACGGTATCCTAAAGCACGTAGCTCAAGAAAAAGATGGCATCATTAACTACGTTAAAACTGAAAAAGATGGTATCATTAGCTACGTTAAAGTTCAGAAGGCTGAAGTTGAATCTCAAATTAAAGAAGCAAAAACTCAATTTACAGCTAAAATTAACGATCTAGAAAAGAAAATTGCTGATTTAGAAGCTAAAAATGATTCTCAAGATGATGAGATTAAAGCTTTGAAAGCTGAATTAGCATCTTTGCGAAATTCTGTTTCAGAACTTGATAACAAACTTGATAGCTTTAAAACAGAACTTGACGGGAAGATTGAATCTCTCAAAACAGAGCTTGGCGACAAAATTAATAGCCTCGAATCAGAAGTTGGAAATCTAAAAGCTGATTTTGAAGATCTAGATGCTGAAGTTGAAAATATCTGGGAGTCTATTTCTGAAATTTGGGCAGAAATCGACGAACTTCTCAAGAAAATTAAAACTGAATCTCTAGAGGCTGAAAAACGAGCTAATGAATATACTAATTCAAAAATCGCCGAGTTAGCTTCACGAATCGAAAACAACTTAAATGAACGATTTGGTAAAGTTGATAAGCAAATTGCAAAACTTAACTTTAAAGGTCTTACAGCTCCAAATACTGGTGTAGAAAGACAGAATTCTAATGCGTTGCTTGCGTTGAGCTCTGTGATTCTAACTTTGATCAGTAGTGCAGTTGCTATTCGAAAGAAGTTTTAATCTAATAACTAGAAAAATGGAAAAGAGGTAAAAGCCTCTTTTCTTTTTGCTCTAAATATGATATAATCAAACAGTAATATAAATTAATGAAACAATTTTTGGGAGAATTCCTTTCGAGAGTTTTTCGAAATTATCCCCAAAAATGAAGACAAAGGAGTTAAAATGTCTGTAAAAGTTGATATCAAGCAGTTGCTTGAAGCTGGCGTTCATTTTGGTCACAAAACTTCACGCTGGCACCCAAAAATGGCGCCATATATTCACAGTAAGCGTCAAGATAGCCACATTATCGATCTAACTAAAACTGTTGAAGGTCTTGAAAAAGCTCTTCCAGCTATTACTAAAGCTGTTGAATCTGGCCGAAAAGTTCTTTTTGTTGGAACTAAAAAACAAGTTAAAGAAGCTGTTCGTGAAGCTGCTGAAAGTGTAAAACAACCATATGTTGTTGAACGATGGGTTGGCGGAATGCTTACAAACTCAGCAACTGTAAACCAGCAAATCAAGAAATTGAAAACTCTTGAAAAACGAATGGCCAGCGGTGAACTTGCAAAACGATATTCAAAACTTGAAGTTCAACGATATGCTGAAGAAATTGAAGCGTTAAACACAAAATACGGTGGAATTAAAGACTTAATGGGCCGCCCAGGAATTTTGTTCGTAACTGATGCTATCGCTGATGCAAACGCAATTCGTGAAGCTAAAACTTTGAATATTCCAGTAGTTGCGATTGTTGATACGAACGTAAATCCAGATGGAATTGATTATGTGATTCCAGCAAATGATGACGCTATTAAAGGTGTTAAATTGCTTTTGGATTATGCAATTGAAGCTATTAAAGAAGCTAAAACTGATAAATAATTCTTAAATTTCGAAAGGATAAAAATGGCTGTTTCTGTTGAAGAAATTAAAAAACTTAAAGAATTGACAGGTCTTGGTTTAACCGACGCCAAAAAAGCCCTTGTTGAAGCTGAAGGCGATTTCGACAAAGCTCTTGAGGCTCTTCGCAAAAAAGGTCTAACAAAAGCCGAGAAAAAAGGTGACCGCGAAGCTCGCGAAGGTTTGGTTGAAGCTTACGTTCACGGTGGTCGAATCGGCGTAATCGTTGAAGTTAACTGTGAAACTGATTTCGTTGCACGAACTGAAGATTTCAAAAACTTCGCACACCAAATTGCTATGCAAATTGCTGCTATGGCGCCAGTTTACACTACCGAAGCTGATATTCCTGCTGAAGAAATTGCTCGTGTTAAAGCTGAAGCAGAAGAGCGAGTTTCGAAAGAAGGGAAACCAGCTGAAATTGCTGCCAAAATTGTTGATGGCCAAGTGAAAAAATACTTTGCTGAAAAAGTTCTTCTTTCACAAACTTACATTATGGACGACAGCAAATCTGTTGAACAATTCTTGAAAGAAGCAATCCCTAAGCTCGGTGAAAACATTGTTATTCGACAGTTCTCGCGTATCGAACTTGGTGTTAATGAATAATAAATAGCATATTCATAATAAATCTCCACTATTAACGGTGGAGATTTATTTTTTGTGATTTTTAAAATCTTGACTTTTTATACATAACTAGTTATAATTTTAAGCATAAGTAATAAAAAATAAAGGGAGAAAAAATGTTTAAGAACAAAATAGCAGTCTATGCTTTTATGGGTGCCGTTTGTGCTATGTTTTTAACTCAACCCGTGTTTGCTGATACAGCAAAGAGAATTGATGTTGACGCAACGGGGGATATTCAAGAACTTCAATCAGGTGGTACGTATAACCGGACTAATACTAAGGTTAATATAAATGTTAAAAATGGGCAGAATATCAATGCTGGCGATTATATTGATCTTAGATTTGAAAGCCTTAACGATACTGGGCTAGAAGGCAGAGACATTCGTTATAAAGATACAATCATTGGCAAGATAAAGTTTGTTAAAGCTGAAGATAATGTTGGCAGTTTTGCTCGGAGGGCTATTAAGGGGAATGCTGAAGCAGAAAAAATTATTCCGGAAAAGAGTGTTGCTAGAAACTCAGAATATAAACTAATATTCAATGATCAGGCTAAAAAATTTACCAATATGGAATTGTCAATAGATGTTGTAGCTTATAATTATGCTGCTTGGACTAACCATAAATATAATATTGAGCATTCTGTAAAAGTAAATAATAAGGAGATTGCACATAAAACTGGAACAATTAGTGGTGTTAATAAAACATTGCCAGCGGTCGATTTTAGGTTTAATATTTTTCATGCCTCTAGCCAAGATGGTGAAAATTTAAATGGTACTATATTTGATTTTGGATTGATGCAATCTGACAAGAATGACCCTAAACATATTAAAACAGGCGACATTGTTAAGATGAAGCTACCGCAATCTTCTGGTATTGCATTTGATACGAAATTGAATCCGAAAGAGGGCGCAGTTGGCAGTATAAATACTCAGGAGCTATATGCTAACTTTGGTGATAATGCTACTTCAAAAGGAGTATTGCTTAGAACTGGTGTAAACTTAAAATATAAAGTTATAAAAAATTCAAGCCACGAGCTTGCTTATCAGATTGTAGAAATTGCCGATGATAAAGCTTTGTATCAGTTCTTGCCAAGATTAGCCATTTTGGATACTAGCGAAAAAACAATTAACTATAACGAGAATAGATTAAACCCAATTTCTGCAACTACAGAAATCTACCGAGGCGATGATAAATACTTTTCTCTAGATAAATCAGCTACAGGTGTTATAAGCGGCACAAAAATGAAATCTTACGCAGATATCAAAAAGCGTGGATCTGTGATTGTACGCTATCAAGATGAAAATGGCGCAAGCCTTGCTCCTGAAGTTTTGCTAGCTAATAAAGTTCAAGTAGGCACAGACTATACTGCCGAAGAAAAGCAATTTGAAGGATTTGAAAAGGCTGAACTACTTAAAAACTCATCGCCCAAAACTGGAAAAGTTGAAGAAGGTGTAAAGATTGTAACATTTGTTTATAAAAAGAAAAGCGTTCCTGCGCCTGAAAAACCTTCAAACCCAGTAAAAGAAGAGAAGAAGCCAAAAGAAAATATTAGTGTGCCAAACACAGGTTTCGAAAATAATTTTGTTAAGAATTTACTTTTCATTGGTGGTGCTGCACTTTCTGTGATTTCTATAATTGTTATTAGAAAAAACTATTAAATAGAATAGATAATATAAAAGACCTCTTTCATTAAAATTTAAGAGGTCTTTTATTATTGCTACGATCAATTATATTAAGCTAAACTCTTTTCGATAAAGGCGATAATTCGTACATCGCGAGATTCTAGTTCACTTTCTTCATTGATTTCATTTACGCCGAACAGTTCTTCTGCGCCAGCTCCAAATTTGGCACGCAAGGTTTTAATCCAGTTTCCATTTTTTAGCTTTTCTAATTTTACTACTTCACTGAATTTGACACCGCGAAAGAAGTTTTTCTCTTCTGGTAGAATAACGCGCACGACAATTTTACCAGATTGAAGTTTTTCAATCTTAAGTTGGATTTTATTTTTTAGTACGGGGTCGGAGAATTCGACTGTACTTATCTTTAATTTTGTTTTCATTTTAATCCTTTTTTGTTTTTAATTTTAGAATATTTAGATAATAACATAATCATCATAAAAAGTCAAGCGAGTTTAATGTAAACTATTAAAAAATATATGTTTATGATAAAATATAAGACATGGAAGAGATAAAAGGAACTGAAAATGCGGAAGCCTCAGCTCAGGGCGAAGCAAAGCAAGAAGAACGAACTGATATTTTTCAGTGGGCAAATTTAACTGATGGAATAAGAAATGAACTTGATGTAGAATTCTTTCTTTTTAATAAAAACTTTATGCCATTCACAACCAGCTTTTCTAGTGAATTAAATTCGCAAATTAAACCTTTGTTTTTGTTTGATTTGATTAATTTTGTAAATATGGGGGCTGGAACTGGACTAACTGTTCGTGAATATGAAATGGACGGCGGAGCGAATAAAGATGTGTTACTTCGGGCTGAACTAGATAAGGTTCAACACGCTGATGCGCTACTTAATACTATCGAGACTCAATATTCTGATATTGTGGAATTTAATGAAAATGAACATGAGTTCAAGCGAATGAAAGGAATTCTGGCGCGATTCACAGATAAGGACGGTAAGAAATTTTATGTTGCTAAGCAGATTATGCAAGGTCAAGTTTTGCGTGGGGCAACAGCTTGGGAATTTCGTGATGGGCGATTTGGCGCGTTTGAGCCAGAATTCGGTTTGAAAATTCAGCCGGATAACCAAGTTCTAATTGTAAATAGAGATATCTTTGCTTTTAATCCAAGTAAGTTTGAGAAATTATTTAATTATGATTACAAAAAACAGGTTCTAGCTGATCAGAAAGTTGCAGAAATTGAAGCTAAATATAAATTAAGTTTTCCTGACGGTCTTGATCTTCAGACGCTTGTTCGGGATCATAAAAAAGCGGCCAACAAACTTCAAAAAATGGATGGTATTGGTGAAATTTCTCAAGAGAAAGTTGTCGAATACGCTGACGAAATGCAACTTGAACTAATGACTGACGATAACGGTTCAATTATTATTATGGATGGCAATGACCTTGATATGTTTGTGAATTTGATTAATGAAGATTATATTGTTAGCGAAATTACTGGCAAACGATATGAAATTAAGAGTAAGAAATTACTTGAAGAGCCTGATGGTGAACCACCACGAATGATTGGTGAATAAAATGAAACAAGCGCTAGCTCTTGAAATAATGCTTTCGGGTGAGAATGTGTTTTTAACTGGTGCAGCGGGAAGTGGAAAAACTTTTACGCTCAATCAGTTTATTCAATATGCTAAAAATGAAGGTAAAAAAATCAGTGTCACTGCAACAACTGGGCTAGCGGCAACTCATCTTGGTGGAAATACAATTCATTCGTGGAGCGGAATGGGGATTTATGATTTTTTGCCGAATAAATTTATTGAACGACTTAGTAAATCTCGCACTGAAATTATTAAAAATACAGATATCTTGATTATCGATGAAATTTCGATGCTTCACGATTTTCGTCTAGATTTAGTTGATCAAATTTGTCGTGCTGTTCGTCAGGACTTTAATAGACCTTTTGGTGGAATTCAAGTGATCTTGTGCGGCGATTTTTTTCAACTCCCACCAATTAATCGTGCCGATTCTCGAGAAGGTGGATTTGTAGTTCATTCTAATGTTTGGCGCGAAATGAATCCTGTGATTTGTTATCTAGAAGAAAACTTTCGACAGAAGGATAATGAATTGACTGATATTTTGAATGCGATGCGATCTGGTGATTTGCGACGTCGTCATGCCGAGAAACTTCTTTTGCGATTGGATGCAGAGCCAGAAGAAGATGAAAATTTGACAGAGCTTCACACTGTAAATATAGATGTTGATTCGATAAATATAGATAGATTAAATCAGCTCGAGGGCGAAGAATTTTTCTTCGCCCAGAGTACGACGGGCGCGAAGAATTACGTTGCTACTTTGCAAAAATCAGTTTTAGTACCAGAAATTTTGCGCTTGAAAAAGGGCGCTTTAGTGATGGCTGTTAAAAATTCTCAGAATCGACAATATGTCAATGGTTCGATTGGTGAGGTTTTAGATTTTGAGCCGGCTACCGAATATCCGATTGTTAAGTTTAGGAATAGTAAAACAGTTACAATAGTTCCGGAGACTTGGGAGCTTCGTGATGGTGAAAAGAAGCGCGCTTCAATTTCGCAAATTCCACTTCGTCTGGCTTACGCAATTACCGTTCATAAATCTCAAGGTATGACTTTGGATGCTGCTAGGATTAACCTCAAAAAAGCTTTTGCCGAGGGTATGGGCTATGTTGCACTTTCTCGTGTTCGGTCGCTAGATAAGATTTACCTCTCAGGAATTAACAAAATGGCTTTGCGAACGAGCGAAGAAGCACAGCAGATTGACGCATATTTGAGGAAAAAGAGCGAAGAAGCAGAAAATAATTATAAGCATCTTGAAGTTAATTTCGAAAAACGTTCGGGTGAGAATTTAGCCAAAATCAAATCCCAAGCTCAAAAAACAAAATGGGCTGAAAAATTAGCAAAGATGCGTGAAGAATATCCAAATGCCTATAAGCCGTGGAAAACTGCTGATGATGCTCGGCTTCAAGACGCTATTTTTGAAAATGGGCGGATTGACCTAGAATTGATTATGAAGATGAGTAAGCAACTTGGTAGGCATCAAGGATCGATAGAAGCCAGGATTAAAAAACTATTTGGTGAAGATTCAATTTTATAATATAGCTCTATTATTTAAAGAATCAACTTAGTAATAAAAACAACCCTATTGAAGTAGGGTATTTTTAGTATTCTGCATTACGAGTATAATATTTTAATATTTTGTCAACTGAAGGATAGATTTATATATAAAATATATAGCGATAATGTCAAGAGAACAAAATATTGGCGTATTTTTCTATTTAATTGTGAAGTATTTTAGGATAATCTATTGACATAAGAATTATTTTATGCTAGTATATAAACATACAAAACAATTAAGATTAAATAAGTCAATATAAAAAGGAAAATAAAATGGCAAAAAAACAAGCTGAGACTAAAAAAGTTGTAGAGAAAAAAGTGGCAAAAAAAGATACTAATCTTATGAAAGCTAAAACTCTTTTAACTAATAATGGAATTGCTATTGCTGAAAATGGTGAAGTGATAGTAGATCAGACAGTGCAAGATTTTCGTAGTGCAGTATTAGTTTTATCTCTTGCGATCAACCTTGTTGTGTTCTTGACATGGGTTGTTCTGCAATATACAAATGCTTATGATACGGCTTTGATTCAGGCATTCTTAGTTCGATAATTTTATCGATAATTCCACAACCTAAAAAATTTTGTGGAAAAGCTAAAATAGTCTGTTATTAGACTTGCTTTTCCACATAGTTGTGGAAAAACTATGTTTATTTTTTAAGTATTTTAATAAAAAGTCAAAAATAGGTCTTGCACAAAAATCATAAACGATATAAACTTAAGTCAGTGGAAGCAACAGAAAGTGACAGAAATAAAAACCACTAAATAAAAACAAAAGTACGTTAAAAAATAAATTGTAGTTTATTTTAAAGTCAGATACCTGGTGATTAAACAACTGGACAATCACCGAGAATCAGTATAAAATAAGATCGGAGTACATTCTAAAACCTCCCAAAAATAAAACTCCACCTCATATATAAGTCTCTCAAACGACATATGGTTAGCTATACGCTAAGCAAAAAGTCAACTTATATTCTTAAAACAAAAAATAAACAAAAACAAACAGTTTAATCATCAGATACTTGACTTTAAAGGAATTACAATGCAAAAATCAGTCCACATACCAGTTCTACTAAATGCTAGCTTGACGGTTATTCAGCCAAAAGAAGGAGAAAGATACCTCGATTTGACTGCTGGATACGGAGGCCACGCTGGTGAGTTTTTGCGTATAACTAAAAATTTTGAAAATGCTGTGCTTGTCGATAGGGATCAAAATGCGATTAAAGCTTTGGCAGATTTTGAGCAAAAAGGAGCTCGATTAATCAATCAAGATTTTTTGAGTGCGACGCAAGGGTTAGTAGAAAAGGGTGAGAAGTTTGATATAATTCTGGCCGATCTGGGAGTGTCTTCACCTCAGCTTGATATAGCCGAGCGTGGTTTTTCATTTCAAAAAGACGGTCCGCTTGATATGCGAATGAATCCGCAGCAAGAAAAAAGCGCTGCTGATGTTATTAATCGTGCATCAAAAAAAGAATTATTACATATACTAACAGAGTTTGGTGAAGAGAGGCGAGGATTTGCAGAGAAAATAGTCGATGAGATTATTCGAACTCGCAAAAAAGCGCCAATTACAACAACTAAACAGCTGGCTGATTTAATTTTAAACGTACATAAAGGCGGCTGGCAAAAAACACATCCAGCAACCCGCACTTTTCAAGCGATACGAATCGCAGTTAACGAAGAACTTTGGCAGATCGAAGAAATGCTAAAGCTTGTTTCAAAGCTGCTCAAACCTGGGGGAAGAGTAGGGATTATTACTTTTCATAGTCTGGAAGACAAAATCGTAAAGAATTTTTTTAAAAAAGATGCTGAGAATTTTCTTGAATCAAAATTTGAAAGCCTTACGAAAAAACCGCTTGATGGTGCAAAAGAAGACGCTAACAATCCGCGAGCTCGGAGTGCAAAACTGCGAGTGAGTATTAAAAAATAAAAACAAAAGGAGGCGAGATGCCAAAAACAATCAAAGTAAGTTACGCTGATGAACAAGCTCGCGTAAAAGTTAATTTTCGATAAGTCGAAGAAATTCTGAATTCGAAAACAAATTTTTAAAGCGTCAGAATAAACGCTGGCGCTTTAAAATTGATTATAAATATTAAACCTAAAAACACAAAACGGAAAATATGCGAAATACTAATAAAAAATACACTAGTCGACGACGGCAATCTGCTGTATCATCACGAAGCTATGGTCGTAATGCTAATATTACTATTTTTGAACCAAGTAAAAAATTGGGTGTCGTTTCTCGTGTTCTGATGTTTGCTGGATTTTTTGTGCTTTTGGGTTTGATATATGTTGGGAACGCTACTCAGTCAAGCACTTATGGTAACAGTATTCAAAAACGAGATAATGAAATTTCTGAGCTCCAAACGAAGATTTCTGATTTAGAAGTTGAGAGTGCTCGATTAACATCTTTGAACTCAATTGAAAAGACGGATGTTGCTAAAAATATGACTACCCCAGCATCAGTTAGTTATGCTGAATAAAGTTTACGCTTTTCCTGTTTTTTGTGGTAAAATATAAAATATGAATAGTGTTAAACCTAGAAGTCGGGTATCTATTATGGCGCTTGGAATTATAAGTGCTTTTGCTATAATAATCGTTCGGCTTTTTTGGTTACAGGTTCTTAACGCTCAGAAATATAAAGCCTTAGCGAATAATGAGCAGATGAAGCAGTATGAGATTCCGGCTTCAAGAGGTTTGATTTATGCAATGAATGGGAACAAGACGTCTAAGCTTGTAATGAACGAGACTGTCTATACTTTGTTTATTGATCCGCAAGAATACAATAAAAATAAAAAAGATGAAATTATTAGCACTTTGAAGCAGGTAGCTGGCGGAAATTTAGTGGCTGGTTTTGAAAAATTATTTGACAAGGATAATCGGTACCAGGTTTTAGGAAAAAAACTTTCTCGTATTCAAGCGGAAAAAATCAAAGAGAAAAAATACTCTGGAATTGGTTTTACGCCAGAAACGCGTAGAGTTTATCCAGAAGGGGCTCTCGCAAGTCAGATTTTGGGTTTCGTTAATTCTAGTGGGGGTAATTATGGCGTTGAGGCTTCTCTAAACAAACAACTAACCGGTAAAAACGGGATACTGAAAACTACAACCGATGTTTTTGGCAATTCTTTAATGATTGGCTCAAACGATGTTGATATTCCGGCTCAAAATGGTGAGAATATTCTCTTATCGATAGATAGAAATATTCAAGCTAAAACAGAAAAAGTTCTTAAAACTAAAATGGGTGAATTCGGGATAAAGAATGGTAGCGCTGTTGTAATAGATCCTTCTAGTGGTAAGGTTCTTGCAATGGCGAATTATCCAACCTATGACCCTGCTAACTATGGGGCTGTGAAAAATGCTAGTGATTTTAATAATAATGTCACAATGATGCCTTACGAAAATGGATCTGTTATTAAGGCCTTAACTATGGCTATGGGTATAAATGAGGGTGTGGCTTCGGCTGATGGAACTTATTACAATGCGGATAAAGTTAAAATCGAAGATAGGACTATCAAAAATGCAGTACTTGGCCACACTGGACAGATTACATTCCAGACGGCGATAAATTACTCTCTAAATACTGGGATGGTTGAAATTGCTAAAAGACTTGGTAGTGGAACTATCAACAAAACAGCACGGGATAAAATGTATGAATACTACCACGATCGGTTTGGGTTGGGCAAGGAAACTGGCATAGAAGTTTCCGAGAGCGCTGGAATTGTTATTCCTCCCGATAGAGCAGAAGGTAACGCTGTGCGATATTCAAATATGAGTTTTGGGCAGGGAATGGATACGACCATGATTCAGACGGCTACGGCTTTTAGTTCTATCGTGAATGGTGGGATTTTATATCAACCAAGCTTAATTGCTGGAACGGTTGATTCTAATGGCAACATCAAGAAAAAGGATAGTGTAGTCCGAAATAGTAATTCAGTTTCTTCCGATTCTAGTAAACAAATGAGAGATATTTTAGTTAAAGCACGTAAATCTGTTAATCCGCCAAAGGATCTTCCTGGATATAGAATTGGTGGAAAGACCGGAACTAGCGAAACTTTGGTTAATGGCAAATATGTTGAAAACCAAACTATTGGAAGTTATGTTGGTTTTGGTGGTAATAATTCGCCAAAATTTGTTATAATGGTATCTGTATGGAGCGAAGGAAAAAACATCCAAGGAAATATCCACGCTCAGCCAATTTTTACAGAAATTTCAAACTGGCTATTGAATTATTTAAATGTTAAACCTGGAGGAAATTAATGCAAATCCTAACTCAAAAATTAATCCAATCTGTAATTTTCGCAATTGCTGGTTTTTTGCTGGCTATGGTTTTGACGCCGATTTATACTTTTTTTGCTTATAAATATAAATTTTGGAAAAAACAAAAACAAGCCGCAGTTACTGGGGAAAAACTAAAGATTGTTTCAAAGCTTCACGCTAAGAAAATTGCTCGTAATATCCCAACTATGGCTGGAGTTATCGGTGTTCTAGCAGTTATTATTATAACTTGGTTTTTTAATTTAAACCGAGCGGAAACCTGGCTACCGCTCGCTGGATTAGCCGGAGGAGCGGCTATTGGTTTGATCGATGACATCTTAAATGTTTGGGGTACAAATAAAAAAGATGCCGGTCTAAGAGCGCCGGTTAAATTTGCGATGATTATTGTTGTCGGGTTGGTTTTGGGCTGGTTTTTTCATTCAAAGCTTGGTTTTACTTCGGTTATGATTCCATTTGTAGGTGATATAGATATTAAATGGCTGATGATTCCGTTATTTGCATTCGCAATTGTAGCTACTTCTAATGCGGTTAATATCTCTGATGGGCTTGATGGTTTAGCTGGTGGACTACTAGCTGCGGCATACGGATCATTTGGTGTAATTGCAGTTCTTCAAAACCAATTTCATTTAGCGGCATTTTGCTTTACTGTAATTGGCGCTCTAATGGCTTATATTTGGTTTAATGTTTTTCCAGCTCGGTTCTTTATGGGTGATATAGGTTCGTTTGCTTGGGGAACTTCGCTTGGAGTTGTGGCGATGTTGACTAATTCACTCTTGCTTTTGCCTGTGATTGGATTGATATTTGTGATAGAAGCTGGATCAAGCGCATTGCAGATTTTTAGCAAAAAAGTATTTAAAAAGAAAATTTTTGTAGCGGCGCCGTTTCATCATCATCTTGAAGCTAAAGGGTGGGAAGAGACCAAAATTACGATGCGATTTTGGGTTATTGCTATCGCTCTAGCTTTTGTGGGTATTGTGCTGGCGCTTGCTGAGAAAAGGTTTTAAATAAGTGGAACGTAGAAATTCGCGATATTATTTTTCGAAATCACAGAAAACTTCATCTGAGATGGGGCTGAAAGACGCTCAAAATAGATTTTGGGGCAATATTTCAAAGGAAGGATTAGTTTTTGCGATCCAGATTTTTTTGGCCGATATATGGAAAATCTCTAAGAATTCAGTGATGATAGCTTATCAAAACCTTCGTGATGAACTTCGAGCCGATTCAAAAACTCGACTTAAAATAGAAGGCTTCGAAAAAATTCGCAAACATCGTCCCGACTATTTGATTTTACTATTTATGGGACTCATAATGCTAATTGGGGTGATTACAATGTATTCGCTTAGTCCTCAGCGCGCTGCTTTTCTGAATAAGAGTTACGGTGGAAATTATGATAGTATGCATTTTTTTTGGCGCCAGATTATGAGCTTAGGGCTTGGCTTGATTGCTTTTGTGGCGATGAGTCGTGTGCCTATTTCTTGGATTTATCGTCACTCTGGTAAGATCTTGGCGATTGGATTTGTAATATGTGCTATTCTAGCTGTGCTAGGCTTTGCTAAAATTCCCCCAGCGAAATGTGAACTTGGCGCATGTCGGTGGTTTAAATTTGGCTCTGTGAGCGTCCAGCCAAGTGAATTTCTGAAGGTTGGCGTATTAATTGCGTTGGCTGTGTTTTTAGGGTCGAAAGCTCGAGAGGGAAAGATTAACGATTTTCGAGAAACAATTTTACCATCAGGACTTTTAGTCGGTTTAATGCTAGTTTTTATTGCTGGATTTCAGAAGGATCTTGGCACTGCGATTTCGGCCTTAGCAATTGTTGCGTTTCAATTTTTTATGGCTGGCTTAAATCGGAAAAACGTCATTGCTGCATCACTAATAGGTTTAGTTGCGATTGTTGGAATGATTTTAATTGCTCCGCACCGAATGGCTCGTGTTATGACATTTGCTGGAAATGAAAATTGCTCTAACCTTTCCAGTAGTGAACAGAAGGATGAATATCATATTTGTCATGCAAAAATCGCGATTGGCTCCGGTGGCCTTCTGGGTGTAGGTATTGGTAATTCTGTGCAGGCGACTGGATATTTACCTGAAGCGATCAATGACTCTGTGTTTGCGATTCTAGGTGAGACTTTTGGATTTATTGGTTTGATTATTATACTAGCTATTTTCTTGGCTCTCTCGATGAGAATACTTAAAGTCTCTGCATATCTAAAGAACCCTGCTAGTAGGATATTAGCCGCTGGAGTTTGTGGGTGGTTTGTATTTCATACGGTAATGAATGTCGCGGCTATGACTGGTCTTTTGCCGCTTACTGGTATTACAATGCCACTACTTTCATATGGGGGGACAAGTATTTTGTTTATTTCGGGCGTTTTGGGCTTGATATTTAATATCTCAGCTTATACGTCGTTCAGGCAAGTTGATGATTTTAAGGAGGAAAATGAAGATTCTCGCAGTCGGGGGCGGCTCGGGCGGACACGTTACGCCAGTCGTCGCAGTTTTTAAAGAAATTATTAAGAAGAATAAAAATGTAGAGTTGCGCTTTTGGTGTGATAAAAAATTTCTACCGCAAGCCGAAAAAACGATGAAATCGGCTTTTGATAAAAAAGTGAAAATTAGCTCAATTCATAGTGGTAAATTTAGGCGCTATCATCATCTAAATTTATTTCAGCATTTAATGATTCCTAGTATTGTTTTTGGTAATTCGATTGATATTTTCAAAAATATTTTTGGTGTTTTTCAAGCCTTCTATAAACTAATTTTGTGGCGGCCAGATGTAATGTTTTGCAAGGGCGGTTTTGTGTGTGTGCCTGCTGGTTTGGCTGCTTGGGTTTTGCGAATACCTGTTGTTATACACGATTCCGATGCTCATCCTGGATTAGCTAATCGAATTTTATCTAGATTCGCTCGACGAATTGCTACTGGCGCACCATTAGAATTTTATAATTATCCTAAAGAAATTTCTCAGTATGTTGGCATTCCAGTTTTAGAGAATTTCAAGAAATACTCAGCAGAGGAGAGGAGGCAATTCAAGAAAGATATTGGAGTCAAGCCAGATAAACCCCTAGTTGTGGTCACTGGTGGTGGTCTTGGTGCTGCTAGATTAAACAATGCGATAGTTTCTCAGGTTGGTGAATTATCATCTTTTACTCAGATAATCCTTATCTCCGGAGCAGGGCAATTTGAGGAATTGAAAAATAAAACAATAAAATCACCTAGCAACTTCCAGTTGTATGGTTTTATTTCTCAGGATATGTGGAAATATTTAGCGGCAGCAGACTTAGTGGTTGCTCGTGCTGGAGCTACATCTAATTTAGAACTTGCCGCGCTCGCTAAACCCGCAATTCTTGTTCCTAATGGTCGATTAACCGGCGGTCATCAATTAAAAAATGCTCAGGTTTACAAAAAATCAAATGCTGTTGAAGTAGTGTCAGATGATGAGATTGAGCACAATCCAGAGGTTTTGACGCTTAAGATTAAAGAAGTCTTATCTAGCCCTGAAAAAATGCAAGAACTAAGCAAAGAGTTTTCTAAGTTTGCTAAGCCACATGCTGCCAGTGATGTTGCCGATATAATTTTATCTTTTAATCAATAGATTTTGCAATATGCTTATGATATAATTGATAATGTGAAAAAAGTAGAAGAGCAGGTTGTTGAAAGGCGTAACAGGCGCGATTTTCATAACGGCGAAGATTCATTTTTTATTAAACGTAATTTTAGTAGAAATCAGACAATTTCTGGTGTTGAAAAAGAAAAATCCGCAAGACTTGAAAATCGAAAATTAATAATTCAAAGAAGAAAGATAAGTAGCTTTTTTACTTTTATTCTTATTTTTATTGTAACTGTTATAATTATCTTATTTCAATTTGTCGCGTCTGTAGATATTGAAGGTGAAAAAACAGAGAAATCTATACCTAAGGAAAAGTATATATCTGCTATTAATCAATACTACTATAAGCAGCCAATTGAAAGGATAAGAGCTAATCTAAAAAAAGATGACCTTGTAGCCTATCTTCAGAGGGAGTATCCTGAAATTGATGATGTATTAAATATTAGTATGGTATCGATTACTAAGTATAAATTTAAGATAAAATTTCGCCAGCCGGTAGCGTCTTGGACGTCTAATAATAAAACTTTATATGTAGATAAAAATGGTGTATCATTCAGTGATAATTATTATTCTAGTCCTAGATTATCAGTTATTGATGAAAGTAATATACGGACACATTCTGGAAAATCTATTGCAAGTAGTAGTTTTATAGGTTTTGTTGGAAGAATAGTTTCAGAAGCTGATAGTCGAGGTATATATATAGAAAAAATAGTGATTCCTCCCGCATCATTGCGTCAGATTCAAATTTTTGTCAAAGATATGCCATACCCAATAAAATTACTAACGACTGCCTCTCCGGAAGGACAAATAGCCAATCTAGATAGTGCTATTAAATATTTTTCTAGTAATAAAATAAATCCAAAATATTTAGATTTAAGAGTTGAGGGTAAAGGGTACTATAAATTAAAATAATATATGTTCGCTTTTTGTTCGTATAATTTAGGAGATTGAATATAGAGAAAAGAGAGATATAAAACTCTAAATTATATAATTTAAAATAAAAAAGTCAAATTGTCAAATTTTAGGTAAGGAAGGGTGTAAAATTATAAAATAAAAATAGGTTTTTGGCGCCTGATGGAATATATTCAAGATTAAGTTAATCAAAATGATTATTTTATGTTTGGAGATACTAAAATAAAAGTGACTGATAGATATTCTAACAAATGATCGCCCTGTTTTTATAAATGAAAAAAAGAATTAGACTGTGCGGCACTAAAAGGCAGGTATTTTAAAACTATTTATTTTTAGTGTTAATGAAAATTTATATAGCTCCAACATGATACAACTATTTTTTAAGACATAAAAGATATATTGTGCGACCCTTGAGTGATATGTAAAAGTTGTTATTATATACATTAATAAATGAAAGGATTTCCCAAAAATATGAATAACAATCTACTAAATCAAGACAATATCATCTCTGCTGTATCTCGTGTCTCTCTCATTACAAGACAAGCCAAGTCTGGTAGTGATTTCACAATTCTAACTCTACGCTTCAAAAACGGTCTTGAGATCGACTTTTTCGTGGATAAAAAAGACAAGTTCGGTCTACAAGACGCTATCTCAAAAATCTCTCAATCCGAAAAAATGGAATCAATTCTAAACGAGGAAAATAGCAATATGTAGGGTCGATCTATTTTCCAGCTATAAACAAAAAGCGAACAAAAATATTAACTAACAAAAAGGAGATCCAATGCTTGGTAGTTTCTATTGCTAATTTGGAATTTAATACTAAGCTTCTCTGGTAATTCTGATTAGAGGTTTTTCTATAATGACGAAACTATTTCAAGCAATTTGCGCGGAACTACTTCTGATTTGATAAAATATCCGTCGGCCATATCAAGAAACTCTTCGCGCTCTTTTGGCGTGTGTTGAAAATTAGTCATGAAGATTACTTTAGCATCTTTTGATATAGAACTGCCATTTTTAAGTTCTTGTATTATTTCTCCACCCCGCTTCTCTGGTAGCATTATATCGACTAATATTAAATCATATTTTTTATTATTTAGCATTACTAGTCCATCATTACCGTCAACGGCCCAGTCAACTGAATATCCGGCTATTTTTAGACTGCGAACATACATTTCTCCAATAAATTTCTCGTCTTCTATTACTAAAATATTATCGATCATTAAAATACCTTTCCGTGATTTTTAATTTGAACTTGTGGTATTTTATTCTGTTGAACGTCTGATAGCTTAGAGTAGATTGGTAGAGAGACTGTAAAAGTAGACCCTTTACCTTCTGTGCTTTTAACTGATATTTTTCCACTAAGCATTTCAACTATTGCTTTTGATACATAAAGACCAATACCGCTTCCAGCTACAGTTTCTCTACTGCGATGACTTCTGTAGAATTTAGTAAATAGGTTACCTATGACGTTTTCTGGTATTCCGATTCCGTAATCTTGAATATTAATATCTATAAAATTACCTGATTCTTCTGCCCAAACTTTAATTATACCACCATCATTGGAATATTTAATTGCATTATCTATAAGATTAATAAAGACTTCGCTTGCACCATAAATATCAGCATTAACAGTAGGAAGATTATGCGGTAAGCTAATATCTAGATGGCGATTTTGTGCACTAGCTCTCATCGAAATGTCTTCATATATCTCTTCAAAAATTTCATTTATCGAGTGTTCTTCCGGTGAGAATTCCAAACGGTTTTGATCGAATTTAGCTACGTCTAGAATATTATTAATATATCCATTTAGCCTATTTGAAGAGACAATCAGTCTGGTAATGAGATCTTTCTGTTCATTCGAAATCATAGAGGATAGTTCTGTGTTCAAAATGTCTAAGTATCCGCGAATGATTGTAATTGGACCTCGTAATTCATGTGCGGCAAAAGCGATAAAGTTGAGATCATTTTCATCGTGCCAGTAGGTAGAGGTTTTATCGATAAAATAAATTACGACATCATCTTTAAACTGTTTTTCGAAAAAAACAACAATATCGTATAGCTTTTGATCGCTAGGATTATCAAAAGTATTAGAAACTCTCTCCCATATTTTAAAATCACGAATCTTTGACTGTCGGCATTTTTCTATCCAGCTAAAGATTTCTTGTGTTTTATCATCCCGTAGTTGGTTGAAGCTTGGCGCATATTTGTTATGATATGCTATAGAATTATCTAGTCTTAAAACTGATATACCAACAGGAATATTGGAGATTATTTCTGGGGTACGGTTGTTGTCTCTTATCGATTTTGTGTTTTTTTCATAATTACGGGAGTCCAGAGTATATATTAGTTTTAAAACTTCGGAAAAGCCTGCATTACTGTAGTTTTCTGGTTTTGGAATGGGCATGTTTCCGGGAGATATTTTATTGGATATTGAAAATATGACTTTCGATAGATCTAGTTGCGGTTTCGATATTTTTCTAAAAACTATCGTTAATAATATCTGGAAAAGTATAGTTATTGTCGTAAAAATCCAGAATGTAGTTTTATCGAATCCATGAACTATACCAGCGAATATAATAGTAAATGCACAAAATAAAGACAATAAAATATAAAAAAAATTGATTGATTTCTTGAATAAAAAATAATAATCACGTATTTTGGAAGGGTCGTATTTCATAAAGATATTTTACTTTAATCACTTATAAAGCGCAAGCTTATTGCCAAGAAATTGACCCTCCTGAGTTAGGTACAGCAACGATCCAAGTTTGACCTCTATTTAATTTGGTTTGCTGTCCGTTTTGGTTTTTTAGGGTTAAGTTTGCATTTTCGCTTGATTTTTCCCAGATAATTTCTTCTGCTACACCATCTTTAAAAACAACTCCTGAGCCTGAGCCTATTGTTGAGTAAAAGTTATGGTATCCATCTGCGCCTCTATTCATATCCATTCGTAATGCTACGATATTTTTTGGTTGTATTTGGCCTTTTTCTCGGTCTATATGCGATTGCCCAGCTTGACTTCGAGGGTAACAATTACATTCAGGATTGTAAGCATAAGAAGTGTTGTAATAATGGCCACTGAGATTAATTTGAATCTGAGTTGTACTTACTGACTTGGTTTTAACTTCGTCTTTATAGCTAAAACCTTGAAAATTAGAGCTAATCCAACCTTTAGAGTTGTTTAGATTGGAAAGGTTTGTGAAATTCGTATAGACGTTATGAGGGGCATACCTGTCTCTTGATCTCCAGAAGCTTCCTGGGTTAAAAAATTGATCCATATCTCTGTGATTACCGTCTCTAATTCTTGATAAAGCATCTCCCGAGCCACCGACATGAGCTACCGAAGCTTGGAATCCGCTCGCCCAGTCCAAATAATAACCACGCAGGCTACGAACTGGTCCAATTAATTCTGGCTGGTTTTGTTGGTATAGTGCTAGGAATCGAGTAATGCCTCCTTCTGCTACGGCTTCAAAAATAACTTCTGCCTGGTTTAATCCTGATTGTGGGCGGGCTGGAAGTGAGTTTTCTATCATTACGCCAATCACGGGTTTATTAACTCTTTCGGCAGACCCTACTTGAACCCCAGAGAGAGATGCATAGAATTTTTCTGGCTTTGGCACTTCTTTTTTTGTAATTTTTGTTGGGGCTGGTTTAGCTTTTTTTGGTGCTTCTTTTTTTGTATTTAGCGTGAAGAATATAAGTATAGCAATAGTTGACAGAACGGCTACGATAATGATCAGAATAAGTATAATTCTTTGTTTTTTTGAAAGATTTTTAAACCAATTTACAGCTTTTTTCATACTTTGATTATAGTGTTTATGTTTTAAAAAGTCAATGTGGGCTTTACGAAACTACACTAGTTATGGCAGCTTGAGCGGTTTTGGTCGGATTCCATGTCTGCCATACTGCGATACGAGCTGGGATTTCTCCGCTCCAGATTCGGATTGGTGAAATTTTTCCGCGGGAAATTTGGGTAGCTGATGGGTTTGAAAATACTTCTCCGCTTTTTGCGACTATTAAACTTTCGGCGTGAAAAGTTATAATTTCGGCTGGATAAGTAAGTGTGAATTTGTGTAAGTTATCAACTAAGTTTGAAAGTTGCATTGAGAAAGTTAAAATTTTTGGGTAAAAAACAGTGCTGAAGATCTTTTGAAGTTGAGCAAAGCTGGCAATTATGGTGAGATTATATTTTTCGATAAGCCTGCTAGAAGAATTTATCAAAATATCCACAGCATCGCGGGCTATAACTACTGGTTTTTCGGTCTGGAGGAGGAATTTTTCAAACAGAATGGCGGTTTCGGAGTTTTTATTAGTATCGCCAATAAACAGAATTGTGTCAGCCCAATCTTCACCTGCTCTGAAATCATCCCAAGCTTCATTTGAAAAACCGCCAGAAGAATTACTTGGCGCAAAAAATAAATCTATTGTTTTTTCGATTTTAAGTATTTTTCGTAGACTATCTGGCGCGAGTACGCGAACCTGTCCAGCACCTGCTCTTAGGGCGGTTTCGTATGCCAAAGCCAACGACCGAAACTGCCCCGCCCCACCGCCAATAATTAGTAATTTTCCGGCAAAAGCTTTTTGCTCTGGTTTGCTCCATTCAATTTCTGAAAAAAGTAATTTATCAGATTGAACATGCCAAAAATCAAACATCTTTAAGCTCCAGCGAAATTGGACAATGATCGCTCCCTATAATTTCGTTGTGAATTTCAGCTTTATTTTTTTCTGATTTTAATGATTTCGAAACAACAAAATAGTCAATCCGCCAGCCAACATTTCGTTCGCGAGATTTTGCAAAATGACTCCACCAAGTGTAGATTTCGGCTCTTTCTGGGTTTTGATTTCGAAAAATATCGAATAAATCGGCTTTTAGGAAATTAGAAAATCCAAGTCGTTCTTCATCTGTGAAACCGTGTTTTCCGCGATTAGCTTTTGGGTTTGAAAGGTCAATTTCCTCGTGTGCAACATTTAAGTCACCACAAAAAATAACCGAACTTGGCTTAAAAATATCTTGTGGATTTTCTTCAATAATTTCTAAACTTTCTGCAAAATCTTCTTTTGAAAAATCGCCATTTTCTAGACCTTTCGAAAAAGCCAAAAAGGCTGCATCCCAATTTTCTCGCAATTTCAAGCGGCCTAAATCATTTTTAGTGTTTGGAGTATAAACTGTAATTAGCCAGAAATTATTAAATTTTGCAGCACAAATTCGCCCTTCGGTTGTGGCATCGCCAAAATTATCACTAAGTTCAAAATTTTCTAAAATTTTTTTTGGAAAATTTCGCAAAACTGCTTGCGGTTTTTGCTTTGACCAGATTGCTGTTCCCGCATAACCTTTTCGTTCGGCGTGAGAATAAAATTTAAAATATTCAGGATATTTTTTGTCAAAATTCTCTTTCGAAATTTGCATTTCATCAATTTTAATTTCTTGAAAACATGCGATATCGGGATTTTTTACGCTTAAAAATTCCGCTAAATTCCCTTTTTTTTCGACCGCACGAATTCCATTAACATTCCAAGAAAAAATTTTCATCTAATACCTCTTTAACATTCTTGCATTTTCGCGTTCAGATTGACGACGTTTTAAAGTCTCGCGCTTGTCGTATTGTTTTTTACCTTTTCCAAGTGCGATCACAATTTTAATAAAGCGGCCTTCAGCTAAAATTTTAATTGGCACAATTGTGAAACCTACCCTCTTTTGGTTCGAAAAATTCTCAATTTGTTTGCGAGTTGCGAGGAGTTTTTTTGGTGAAGTATCAATAGCATCGGCTTTCGAAATTCCCTCGCCCTGATTTTTGAGCGAAAAACTTGCGTTATTGAGCCAAAGTTCTTCACCTTTTTGCCCATTTCGAAGAGTCACGAAAGCGCCCTTTAAACTAACGCGGCCATCACGCACCGCACGAACTTCAACTCCACGCAAGCTCATTCCAGCGACAAGCTCATCACCAAGTTCATAATCGAACCGCGCTCGACGATTAATAATATTTTTAGCAGAAGTTTTTGCCTTTTTCATCTTAAAAATTATAACATTTTTAGTTGATGTTTTCAATTGAGCGTATCGAAAAAAAACTTAATAAATTTAAGTACGGTCAAAAATACGAGGAGAATTACACTAAATATTAAGATTGAAGCTAATTAAGGCCGATTTCATGAAAAACGTTCCTGGATAAGAAGGTTTTATTAGTAGATTGATTGTAAGACAACTGATTCTATGTTTAAAAAGTTATAAGATTATTTTTTAGTTAATAATGGATATTTAGTCAATATTAAATTTATTAAATATCCCTTTTGCTAGTGCGTAAAGTTTAGGCGCTTTTTCTTCGGTGATTGACTTCTGGTCGTATTCAGCAATCTTGGTTTTTATGTCGGTCATAACGATATTTAGCTTTGATTTCTTATCTTTTTTTTGAGGTAGTCGTATCTCCTGATGTAATATTATTATAGTGTTTAACTATCTGATCACAGAAAGGTTCGGTATCATTAAGTGTTATAGCACTGTCTAAATTATGGCTATTAAGTACTTCTTTGGTCTTACTTTCTATAAACTCTCTCGGAAGTGTGTCTTCTATAGTTCCATTCGCTGTAATGTTTCCATTAAGATCGCGAATGGTAAATGTCTTACTTTTAAAGTCATCACCTATCTTGACGATTTTTTTCTTATATTCCTTTCCGTCCTTGTCATCATCGACAATAACCATAGGGGTAACGTTGTTCAAAAGCAGATACGAAGAAACGGCCACTATGTTCGCACCGGTTCCATTTGTTATCAAGACATCATTATCGCTCTTAACTTGTTTTAAGGCTTTCTGTAGCAATTTTTTATCAGTTGTACCTTCGACAAGTAATGTGTGCGGTGTTAAAAAGTCAGTAATTACGTTTATACCAAAAGCTGATTGTAAAATTTCATCATCATTTATATCTTCATTGTTCATTATATGATGTGCTTCCGTCAGACCTGCCTTATTTTTGGTAAGCAGATAGTGTCTTTCTCGTGTATTCTTGTCAAGCATAAAATTAGAATGAGTTGAGATGAATAAATAATTGTATTTTCCAATTTCTATAAGCTCCTTAAGCATCCAACGAACACCAGAAGGGTGTAAATGAATCTCAGGTTCGTCTATCAATATCAAATGATTCTCGATATCACCAGATGTACTACTAATAGATAGGCTGAGTAGTAGAGAAACGAATTGTTTAAAACCTTGGCTTCTGTCGGCCATATCGTAATAGTTATCTGTATCACACTTGTCTTTAACTGATACTGATAGCTCTAGCGTGCTACTTTCTATTTCTACATCGATTTCTATTTCATGCTCTTTCCACTTGTCATTTAGGTATCTCGTTGTCTCCGAGCTAATTTTTTTCATCAGTTTTTTACGTTTTTTATCTGAATTATCAATCTCGTCAATCTTAGACTTAATTTCAGATTGATCTTTACAACCAGCTAGATAAAACATGTTTTTTAAGGGCACGTTGATATCTGGATTATCAGCAAAAGCTTTTAGATTAACTTTCCTTCAATAAGGTATTTTTCTTGGTAAGCCCAGTGGTCTACGGGGACATTTATTGTGTTTACAAAGTCCCGTAATGCCGATTTTATAATATCTTTGAATTTTTCACTTGTAAGTTGCGTGTAAGATTCTTTTTCTTCATCAGTTAGCTCGCTATTAAGCTTTATGGTATATAGTGCTGTGGGCTCAGCTGCAGTCTCGATAAAGCTGTACTTACTAACTGCTATTTTGCTCATCTCGCAATCATAGTCGACAGCATATTTATCTAGATCGCTCTGAAGATATATTTCTTTTGACATTTTTGTGATATTTATTTCATCAGCAAGCTCGTCAGGTATTGTAATTGCTTGCTTAATAGCGCTTCTATAGCCGTCGGTGTCTTCGATATTAAAATCAAAAAATATAGATACTCTATCTGGTTCTTTTTGCTAGTTTTGTATCTTGTGAAAATATACTGTTTCTTTATGGCCTGGTGTCGCTATAGCATTAAGTACGTTACTTTTACCTGCTTCGTTCTTGCCGATTAAAATTGTAGTATAACTTTCATTGTTATCTTTACCGTATTTTCTCACAGGAAAATCCAATTTATCTATAGATTTGTAGCCTCGAATCTTTATTGCTCTCAGTTTCATGAACTAATTATAACATATAGTAAAAATTATAAAATGACTAGTAATATTTCATCTGATTAGGCTGGTAGTATTTTTTATAATCGATTTTTATGCTGTCGAATAACTTTATCGAGATCGTGATTGGTTACATACTCTATCGAGAGAATATTTGTTTTAAGATCTCCTAAAATTTATAAAAATGTCCGTTTGGGAGACTGAATATCATATTTGGTGCGACTTTATCTCACCTCTAGAACCTAAAATCCCCCTTGCGATCAGATGTCGCTCGGGCGGGGTGTCCCGCCGGAAATAATTATAAATACTTATTCAATACAAAAAGTAAGCTAATCGCGATTAATGTTAAGCTGATTCTTTGCTATATATGGTACAATATATTTATGAACAAGGTAAACGTATTACTTACTGGAGCTAATGGCAATCTTTCTAGTAACAGAAAAATGATTATGGACGCCATAAAGACTGCCGAAGAGTATGTATTTTCAAAGTTTAAAGTCAATTGGGATATCGATTTGCTAGTAACTAACCGCTTATACGATATCATTATTCCGGAAGATGGAGTCGGCGGGTACACTAGGACTTCCGATTTTATTGAATTTGCCATCAATGAAGAAAAAGCAACCAAAAATCTGATTTCCGAAATGGTGGCGCATGAACTTTGCCACGCCGCTCGCTGGGGTAAAAATGATGAGTGGATTAACTCTTTGTTTGATGGCATGATTAGCGAGGGTATTGCAACTTATCTTGAAGCAGAGTTTGTTAAAGAACGAGAAGAAAAAACAGTCTTTATTAAAACAATTCTTGAACGAACAGATGATGAGAATGAAAAGATTCTTGAAAAGCTTCGCGACCAATTAGATTCCAATTATTACGAATACGATACTATATTCTTCAATGGCAACGATGAACTACCACGCTGGTCTGGTTATTCACTTGGATATTATCTAGTCAAAAAATATTTCGAAAAAACCGGTAAGAAAATCGAAGATGCATTTGCCGATAAATACGCAGATTTCAAGATTGCTTTATAAATGAAAAAGCACGGATACGAAATCTGTGCTTTTTGTTGAGCTTTAATCCTTAGGCAAAGTAGTGCGGCATTCTCAGGTTATCTGGATCGATGCCGACCAAATATTGAATGACGGGATGCGTATAATGCGCCGAATCGAACCCAAAATTGATAGGCACAAGCCAAGGGCTGAATACACGGACGATCTTAATATCCGATTTTTTATCGGACAAATCTACCGTTATGAGTTGCAGGTGTTCATTATAGAACCAATTGAGGTTCTCTACTATCATGCTCTCCTGAATGTAGTTCCCTGAGGTCGCATTTTTCCAAAGCCAATTGAGCTTACGAGCATTTTCTTTAAAGTAGTAGACCTTTCCGTGATCTGCCGGCGTAGAAACACCGGACGGATCTATTGGTGCCATGTCTGGATAGCGGAGAGCTAATAGAAGATTATATTCCGCTTCTTGTACAGACTTCAGAATCGTACTATCTACGGAAGCTTTATCAATCGTAGCCGCCGCTCCACTTACAAAACATGGGTATTCATCACCGACGATCACCGCCTCAAAGATTATTCCAAAATCGCTTGGGATCTGAAGAACGATCAATTGACGATTCTGCTTCGCGAAGTGAGCAATGCGCTTCCTGACGTGAACCGGGAGAATCTTTTCATCGACTCGACGCGGAGACTCCTGAGAAAACCAGTTGCGCATAATAGCGTCACGTTCAATCAGTTCAACTACGGCTCGCCTCTTGGCTTCATTAAAGTCAAAATGAGCCGCAATGCCAGACGAATTACCATAGTAGATGCGGTTTTCGTCATCTTTCTGGCCGTAATAAACTAAATCTGACGGAATGTAGATCTCAGAGCCGTCATAATTAGTCCCCAAGGTCCAGTTGATAACAAGATCGTTCGTGAAGAACTTTACTCCGCACTTTTTGGCTTGTTCTTCCGTGAGCGGAAAATATACTCTAGGATCGAGCCACTTACCCGGCACTTGGTTTGCACAGCCTCGGAAATCCACTCGTACCTGACTAGATTGGTAGCGTTCATACCCCTCAATAGTCGCCTTAAAAACGGCGTCCGCATAAGATGGACTAGTCGCTCCGGCATATTGAATGTTGCCATTTTCATCTAGATAAGTAGTTGTAGCTCCAAAGAATGAACCATCGCTATCAAATACGCGTGTCCATACGTCTTTAACTGGATGATCTGTACCAATACGCTCCTCAACGAAACGAATCTTATTAAACTGCTCCGTTTCGAAGTCTGCTGGGTAACCTACCGGAATTACAAGTATAGGCCAAATATTGCCAGAGAGCTCAAGCTCTTGCTTTAATGGCTCGTCCTGAACGCCACCCATCTCACAGCTACCCAGACCTTGCTCGGCGCAATAGAGACTAATGTTTTCAGCAACATGACCTGCTTCAATCAGCGTCAAACGATAGCCACGATTAGCGTATTTGTATGGCTGACGCTCAAGATCTGCCGCAATGACGATTTGCACAGAAGAACCAAAGGGCATTTCTTCTTGGTTAAAACAGTATTTCAACTGTTCAGTATCAACTTCGTCATTGAAGCAAACAAGACAATTTTGCTCAGCGTCATACTCGTAGTAACCTGGCTCAAGCCCATCTTGCGACCTCTCGATTAGCACATAAATCCTAAGCGGATAGAGTGCTCCGCCACTCGGCACTGAATGATCAGGAATCGAGTAGGCAAAGTGGCAAATACTACCGATTTGACTAACTGTCATCTTCTTATCCAAAAAAGAGCGACAAGAGCGTCGATTTTCCCTGATCGTGAATAGCGCCGAAGATGTGTTGCAATCAAACTGGATAATCTCACCAGACTTAACCGGTAACCTTTTACTCTTAGTGTAGGCTTCGACCTCGTTTTGAGTAAGATTCGAGTTAATAGCAGACGGGTAGTTACTGATACGATGAAAATGCATGAACTGATGCCTTGAATCAACGATAAGTTCCATATCCTCTAGTTCAACGAGAATTTCCATCACTTCATCCTTTGGCAAGCCAGAAGACTCAATGATAGAGGAAACATTCGTATATCCGTTGCAAAAGCTCAAGATTTTCCAAACTTCATCAGCCATATCGTGGCCGATATCGATCTGGTTCTTGCGGTGGAGGAATCTTATCCCCCCTTTATATGGAACCGCTGGAGCCACTAAGATTGGGATAAAATTGATATCCATATAAAACACCTTCCTTTCTAAAGACTAAAGTTTTTAAGGTCCCAGATATAATTCTCAATTGTATTATAACATTTTTATAGAGTTTAAGCAAGAAAGAGGCCCGGAATTTATATTCCGGGCCAGGGGCGAAGGTTTGGCATGTGTGAGGCCAAACCTTCTTGCATATCTTATATTTGGTGAGTGGTGGAATTAATCTCCGCCGCCGCAGCCTCCGCCACCGCCTCCGTTACAACCGGAACCGCCGCCGCAAGAGCCGCCGCCACCGCCACAACCACCGCCGCAACCAGAGCCACATCCGGCTCCGCCGCAGTTACTGGCTGCAGCAACACTTACATCATAGGGTGTACGTTTGACATCAAGAAGTTTCTTCATGAGGGGTCACCGTCCTTTCTATAGAATAGATTTCTATTGACAATAAAACAGCTCATTGCGATCAAATGGATCCACACATGTACAATAAACTGAAATGTTTTGTCACCATAGAAAATATATGGAAATGTTCAATGAGCAAACCATTAGTTAGTATTATATCACAATTTAAAAAATAGGCAATATTTACTCTGTATTGAATGAGTATTTATAGTTATCTCTGGCGACCCCCGCACCGTGAGCCTATTATTGTTTATACTCCGAGATATACTCGGTAATAAAAAATCGCCCTGCGGGCGAATTGAATGAAAAAATCTTGAGTTGGTGCGGGTTAGGAGACTCTAACTCCTGGCCTCTTCCATGGCAAGGAAGCGCTCTAACAACTGAGCTAAACCCGCATATGTCATAATTTTAGCAAAACAAAAAATCTCTGTCAAGCCTATTTTTCTATTTCAAAAATCTTAAATTTAGATTTTGCGCCGTTTTTGAGTGTAGTTTTTGTTTTTGCGACGCTAAATTTTTGATGTAGAATTTCTCGAACTGCTAAGTTAGCCCTGCCTTCAGTCGCCGGTTCGCGAACAAAAATTTCTAGAAATTTACCATCCTCATCGTTTTTTTCGACAACTAGTGGACCCTTCTTTGAGTTAGGTTTTACAGAAACTTGGATTTTCATACTTTGATTATAGAATTTTTAAATGAAAATATCAAATAATAATATTAGCGAAAATACAATTTTTATGTTAAAATATTGCCATGAGAGTAAAGATTGAAATTGATACAAAAACTTTTATTCGTTTCTGGCTAACTCTTCTTGGGCTTGCACTTGCTGGCTTAATGATTTGGCGAGCTAAAGATGCGCTAGTCCTGCTGATTATTTCAGCTTTTTTGGCTTTAGCCTTAAACGGTCCTGTCACGCGAATAGCTAAGATTCTCCCTGGCTCGAGTAAAAATCGAGTCGGAGCAACAGCGGTTGCTTATCTAGCGATTGTTGTTGTTTTAGGCTTGATAGTTTCTTTTTTAGGTCCAATGATTATTGATCAAACCGGAAAATTTATCTCACAAGTGCCTGATTTTTTCAAGGAAGTTACAGCTTCAAACTCTGGTGTTCGACTTTTTATTAAAGAAAACCATCTTGAAAACCTGGTTGAACAAGCTTCGAAATCGCTTAATGACCTGGCCGACACCTATTCGAAAAATATCGGTAATATAATTTTTGGCAGTATTGCTTCTCTAGCTAATTTTTTGGTCTCGCTGTTTCTTATTTTAACTATGGCTTTCTTGATGCTTGTAGAAGGTCCAAGCTGGTTTGATAAACTATGGAAAATGTATCCTGATAAGATACGTCAAAAACGCCATAAGCGAATCGCTTATCGTATGTATCGTGCTGTAGCAAACTATATAAATGGCCAACTTACAGTTTGTGCTATTTCAGGAACTCTCGCTGCAATTACAGTAGCTATTATCGCATTGATTACTAATACTCCGGTAATGAACTTAGCTATTCCTGTAGGCGTGATTCTGTTTATTTTTGGAATGATTCCGATGTTTGGTGCCGCTCTTGGCGGAGTTCTTTCGGCAATGATTTTAGCATTTAATATTTGGTATGTCGGATTGATATTCGCTGTATATTTCTTGATTTATCAGCAGATTGAGAATAATGTAATTTCACCAATGATTCAGGCGCGTAGTAATCAACTTTCAGCTTTGATAATCATTGTGGCTATTACGGTAGGCATTTATGCGGCTGGCTTACTTGGTGCGTTTTTATCGATTCCAACAGCGGCTTGTTTGAAAATTTTATTTGAGGAATTTTATCTTGCTCGCCGCAAAAAGAAACCAGAAGAAGATAAGGAGACTATTGCTAAGTTTTTGAAGTCAATTTAACAATTGCTTTAAAGAGATAGTTTAAAAGAGCATGTCGGATATGATGCTCTTTTAATTTGTTTTATATTCCCAGAATGTCTTTTTTGGTGTGTCGCGTAAGATAATTCCATCTTTAATTAATTCGTCGCGTAATTTATCGCTTTCTGGCCAATTTTTATCAGCTCGAGCAGCATTTCTAGCGAGTATTTTCTGTTTATTATCTTCTGAAATATCTGGCGTTGAATTTAATAGGTCTAAACCTAACAATTCATCAATAAATTCTAGTAAATCTATGAAATTAAAATAATCTAATTTTTCAGGAGAAGTTTTAAGAATATATGTAAATATCTCGTCAATCTTAGCTAAGGTTTGTGGTGTGTCTAGATTTTGATTGATTGTATCAAGAATTAAATTTTTAGCAGCTAAACTTGGTATTTTACCTTTTTGATTTGTGATTTGCCACCGTACTGCAGCTATATTTTTCCAGTTTTTGAGACGGTTTTTAGCCGCTTGAAGACTGTCGAAATTAAAATCACTTTCTGTTTGATAATGGCTTTGCAACACGAGCATTTTAAAGTCTAATGGTGAAAACCCTTTATCTTTTAAATTACTCAAGGTAAAACCATTACCGAGACTTTTGCTAATTTTTTGCCCTTCGCTGTGAATGTGGTTAGCGTGTAGCCAGTAGTTGGCGAACTTTTTGCCTGTATAACTTTCACTTTGCGCAATTTCATCGGTGTGATGAACTGGAATATGATCAATTCCTCCAGTATGAATATCGATAGTGTCACCGAGAGTGTTAAGAGCGATCGCCGAACATTCTAGATGCCAACCGGGAAAACCCATCCTATCGCGGTATTTCCATTCCATATCGCGCTTTTTGCCATTTTCGTTAATAGACCATTTCCACAGGGCAAAATCTGAAATATTTTTCTTTTCTGGATTGAAGTTGACTCGGGCTCCGGACCTTAAGCCTGCTAGGTCTAGTTTTGCAAAATCAGCATAACGAGGAAACTTGGCGGTATCAAAATAAATCCCGTCAGAAGTTTCATAAGTGTAGCCTTTTATGGTTAGGTCATTAATGATATCTGTCTGCTCTTGAATGAAATCTGTTGCTCTAGCCAGATGATCTGGGGCTATCAAGTTTAAATCCTTTAAACCTTGTTTGAATTTATCAGTATAAAAATTCGCCACTTCCCATGCCGTTTTGCCCTCTCGTCGCGCACCTTTTTCGAGCTTATCTTCGCCACTATCCTCATCAGAAACTAAATGACCAACATCAGTTATATTCATAGTTCGCTCTACATTATAGCCATTGGCGTGTAGAACCCGAACTAAAATATCCCAATAAATAAATGCCGCCCAGTTTCCGATGTGTGGTTCGGCGTAAACGGTTGGACCGCAAGTGTAAATTTTGACATTCTGCAGATTAATTGGCTGAAATGTTTCTATTTTTCGGTGTGGAGTGTTGTAGAATTTTAACATGTTAGTAGTATTTTACTATAAATTTACTTTTTCGACAAATCGATTGAAAATTTTACACCAATTTTGCTCTTTTCTATTTTATATTTAATTTTGTAATTTGTTAAAATATTTTTTACTATGTAAAGTCCAAGTCCGCTACCTTTTTCTTTATTTAGGTCGAAATTTGTTTCGAAAATTTTAGTGTTTTTGCTGTCTTTAATTTTCTGATTTGAATTTTCAATATAAAACCAGTTATTTTTGACGCCGATATTTATTTGACCGTTTTGGTCGGAATGCTTTACGGTATTACTCACTAGATTTGAGAGAATGATTTCTAATGCTGTTTCGCCAATATAAATTTCTTCTTGCCTCAGCTGATTATCTATTGAAATATTTCTTTGCTCGGCTAATAATTTATAGTTATCTAAAACTTTTTGTAATACTTTATTGATATTGATAAACTTCTCGTCATTTTTTAGATTTTCGAATGAGGAGGTTGATAATATTTGAGCGATATTTTGAGTTAGTTGGTCAACGATATGAAGACAATCTTCAATAGATTCTTCTTTGTTTTTATATTTACCAATGCCGTACTTCATATTTTCGAGAATTATTTTAAGGCTCGCTAACGGGGTTTTAAACTCGTGGGAAGCACCTCTAAAAAACTCACTTTTTAGTTTTTCGAGTTTAGTAATTTCTTGATTTTTACTTTCTAGACTGTCAATTGATTCTAGGAGTGTTAAATACAAGTCATTTATTTGGCTTTTTAGAGCGCCAACTTCATTTGTGGAATTAACTTTTAATTTGGCATTTCGGTTAAGTTTCATCATTTGAGTAGTTATAGTTTTAATTTCGTTGATATTTTTGGTGATAATTTTGGCGTGAATTAATGAAACGATAATTGAAAAAAAGAAAGAAAATAAAATTGAAATTGGTAAGAACTGAAAAGTTAGCTCTTTTGCGTCTTTGCTCATATCTGTTGTTGAGATAAATTTAACCAGTATTTTTTTGTTCGAGTCAGTTTGCACTTCTCTATCTTCAATAACTAAAGAGTTATTATTGCTGGTTAGATCCGCCTCAATCTGGTTATCGATTTTAATCTCATTTAGATGGTCGCTATCTTTCACGAAAGCTTTAACTTTGCTACTTTTAGAATATAGCTCAAGTATCTGCTTGATGTTTTCGATATTTTTGCCGTGGATATTCTTAGTAATTTGGTCTGCTTTTTGAGCAATTTCTTGTTTGCGAGTTTCGAGATAAACTTTTGGGAAGATAAAATAAATTAACGCATGAATTAAAATTGCTAAAATACTTAGTGTAGAAAACGTATATAAAAACATTTTAGGGAAAATTTTCAAATTTCTCATTTTCTCTCCAATTTGTAGCCGACATTGCGGATGGTTTTAATGCAATCAAGCCCGAATTTTTTGCGTAGATCTTTTATATAAACATCTATCACTCGGTCGAACGGTATATTTTCACTTTCCTTCCAGACATTTTCTAAAATCTGACTTCTGGTTAAAGCTCTGTCTTCGTTAAGTAATAAGTATTTTAAAACCTCAATTTCTTTTACGCTGATTTCCGCTTCAGAGTTGTTTATTTTTGCGGAAAAATTACTAAAATTAATTTCTAGATCTTTATATCTGAAAATTTCGAATTTTTCATAATTTTTTGTAATTAGTGCGTCAATTCGAGCTTTTAAAACTGGGAGCGAAAACGGTTTTTCGATATAACCATCTGCTAGATTCGAAAAGGCGGTGATTTTAAATTCTTCATCGCTAAAAGCAGTTAGAATGAGAACTGGCAGATTGCTTTTCTCTCTGATTTTTCGAAGGACGTCCAGACCATTTATAAATGGAATTTGAATATCTAGAATCACCAGGTCGATTTTATTTGATTCGAATTTAGATAAAGCTTCTCGCCCGTCGCGCGCCTCGATTGTTTCATAGTTAAATTCAGATAAATATGCGCAGATCCCTTCTCGTATTGTTGCGTCATCCTCGGTAATAAGTATTTTTGTTGTCATCTTTTAATATTATATCACTTTATAGTATCTACTTCAAAAACAATATCAGCGCCATTGTGGCACTGATATTGTTTTTTTATTCTGCATCTGACAGTAAGTCTTTAGGGTTTTTCTTTAGAATGCCAGATGAAGCGATATATAGTGAAATTGCAAGTACGATAGTCATAAATATGATTACCCAGAGTAGCATATTTGGATTGATCGCCATATCAAGACTGCTGAGAGTTTTATTGAATCCATCCGCTTCGGCGCCACCGCCTAGACCTGTTGAAGTTGACTGTTTGGCAATTTGCTTAGCGATATTTCCGGTAACACTTTGTAAAATGTTGTTTCCAATGTGTTTTCCAGCATAACTAGCTAAGAAATATGAACCAATGAAAGCCGGGATTGTTACGAAAGCTAACTCTACCGCAAACTGAGTTAAAATTTGGCCTTTCGAAATTCCTAATGAAAGCAATACTGCGATTTCTCTTTTGCGAGTATTAATCCATAAGAATAATAGCAGCGAAACTATAATTCCGGCGAATAGCAATGATCCGACAAATAGCTGGTTGGCTATAGAATAAACCCCTGAAATCGACTGTTGAAGCGCAGGATAGTTTGAAGAGCTCTTAATCAAGCTGTATTCCTGCCAGTTTATATCTAATTTCCCTAAGTCTTTTATGACTTGATCAAGGTTTTTATTTCCTTTAACGGAAAAAGTCGCATCTTGGTAGGTTGCTGTGTCTTCAGTGTTTCCGTAAACCTTTGCTGCAGTGTGAATGTCTGTAACTAAAGTGTTTTCGTAAAGTTCCTGTGCAGCAGTGACGCCACTTTTGTTGTTCCCATCGAAGAGGCCTTTTATCTCGGCTTCTACAGTTTCGTTAGCGCCTTTTTCGTTGTCTGCATCAAATAAATTTGATTTTAGCTTAATTTTATCACCAACTTTGAGATTATTCTTTTTAGCCAAATCTTTGTGAATTAAAACCTTATTTTTGTCTTGAGCGGTTAAATGCTTGCCTTCAACTAATTTATATGCGCCTGAAACAAATTTAGTCTCCTTAGAAGAATCATTAACGCCAGTAAGCATGACGGCTCTTTTGAAATTCTTAGCTCGCTCAGGCGATTGGTTGGCTGCGGTTTCGGCTGTTTCGATAATGTCGTATCCGTCTAAATCAGCAACGCTATTAATTCTTTTTACGTAGCTTTCTATATTTTCAGAATTGGCGATTTTTTTAATATCCTGGCCTTTAACGTTTCCTCCACCTCTTGGCGTTCCAGGATTAACTCGGCGGTTTATTTCCATCGAAAAGCTATTTGTGATATTGCTAAAAGTTTTGGTTGAAGCTTTATCAGTGGCTTCTTTAATAGACAAACTAATTAAACTTAAGGCCGACATTGTTAAGATAACCAGTAAAATCACTAGTGATTTTAAGCCTTTTCTCGTTACGTATGCAAAAGCATTTTTTAACATTATTTTTACTCCTTTCTACCCGCGTTTGTTGATTAATTTTTTATTTTTAAGTTCGAGCACGATATCAGCGGCTCGCGCAACTTCTTTGCTGTGAGTTACTACAATTACGCATTTATTCCTTTCTTTAGCTAACTTTTTCAGAATTTCGATAATTTCGCTAGCTGTATTTTCATCCAAATTTCCAGTTGGTTCATCCGCTAAAATAACTGGCGCACTTGAGACCAATGCGCGGGCGATCGCCACCCTTTGCTGCTGACCGCCTGAAAGTTTCATTACATTTCTCTTAACTTGGTGTTCGCTAAGGCCAAGTTCTAGCAAAATATCTTGCTGAGCTTGACTGTTTACTAGGCGGATATTTTCGAGCGGTGAAAGGTAATCGATAAGATTATAATTTTGGAAAACCAGCGAGATGTTGTTTTTGCGATGATTCGTGTAGCCTGTTTCTTGGATATTTTCTCCGTTGAAAAGTATCTTTCCACTATCTGGCTCGTCTAGTCCTGCTAATAATGAGAGCAATGTGGATTTTCCAGCGCCAGATTTACCGATAATTGCATAGAACTTCCCTTTTTCGAAACTCTCGCTAACAGTTGCTAGAACTTTTTCTCTCGAATCTTTATAACTATAAGTTAAATTTTTAATCTCTAATATTTTCATAATATTCTCCTAACTAATTTTTGATAAAATTTCCTTTGGTTTTTTGGCTAAAATCATCATTGATGCAATAATCACGGACAGAATAATTATTGTGATTAATATGCCGTAACTTTGGGTGAAAACTATTAAACCGTCTAATTCGAAGATGCTGTTTGTGAAACTTGATGCTATGGATGAAGTTTCTTCAGCTTCACTAAGGCCTTTTGTGATTAAACTGAAAACTAAATTTCCAAGAATGAAAGAACTGATTATTGCTGGAATTGAAATTAAAACTAGCTCTATGATAAATTGCAATACTATTTGAAGCTTGCTTGCGCCAATTGAAAGCAAAATTCCTATCTCGTAAATCCTCTCGCGCAACCAAAGTATTAGAATTAAGCTAAGAACTATGCTTCCACCAATTATTATCAAATAAGTCATTAGATTGATAATATTTTTAACTCCAGCTATTGACTCTAAAGTATCCTTGAAAGCAGTATTATTTTTCTCGATCTTATATTTAGACCAGTCAATATTAAGTTTTTCAGTTTTTGTAATAGCTTTATCTAGCTGATCTGCTGTTTCGGTGTATAGAGTTATTTTGCTTAAAAGGCCTTCGTTTTCTGGCAGATTAAATGCTTGCATAGTTGTTTTGAAATCTGAAAATATTGTATTTTCGCTAAAATCAGAAGACAAACCGGTGTATTTTTCTTGCTTTTTACCGCTAAAAATTCCTATGATTTCGAATTTAGTTTTTTGAGTTTCAGTTTTTTTGCCGCTCATATTTATTAAATCTAGTTCAATCTTATCACTAATTTTTAGATTGTTTTTTTGAGCAAAAACTTCGTGAATTAAGGCCTTTTCTCTATCATTTTGTTCTAAATGGCGACCTTGTTTGAGTTTGAATACACCGCTACTAAAGAGTGCATTTTTGGCGGTATTGTTGATACTGTGAATCGCGACTGTATTTTTTAAATCTTCACCGAGATCATCGCGCCGGACTTGCTGGTCGGCAGATACGGCTTTAGCGTTTATGGGTTTAGCTAAGCCTTCATATTCGAGTAATGATTCTTTTATTTCTTTAATATTACGAATATTCTCCACATCTTTATAACTAAAATAGCCCTGAGAATCTTTCTTAACTATTGAGAAAGATGAATTTGACGCTTTATATAGCGAATTTTCTAGATTACTGCTAGAATTAACTACGCTCAAACATGCATATAGGCTTGAAAGCACCGCAGTAAGAATTAAAAAAACAATTGTAGTTCTTTTTTTCTTCCGTGCAACATAAGCCAGTGACTTTTGTATGGTTCTCAATCTATCTCCTTTCGCTTTAGTTTCATACCTAACTATATTTTATGATAGTTTTATGAAGTGAATATGAAATTTGACAGATTTAGTTTAATTATTAAATATTTTATGGCAACAATCTACTAGCTCTTTTAAAATCTGATCGTAGTTTTCATAGACCCTGAAACCGGCCGCATAGCTGTGCCCGCCGCCGCCAAAATAGCCTGCGATATCAGCAGCGATCGGTGAATTTGTTCGAACTTTTCCGGTTAATTTTCCGTCTGGATAAGTTTTGATTGCAACACACGCTTCAACCCCTTCAACAAGGCGCATTTCATCAATTACCAGTACGCTTGGGTTGTATTTATCGGAATATTTTTTAATTTCTTCCCAAGGAATATGCACTAACGCTAATTTTCCGTCTAGGAAATATTCAATCCGGCGGATTAATTCACCTTTATACTCTAGGATTTCAGGGGATTTTTTGGCTAGTATGCGTCTATCGGCTTCTAGTCTAGCGGAACTTGCCCCTAGCTCGGTAAGTTTGCCAGCTATGAAAAATGTTTTAGCTGAAGTATTACTAGTAGATAACCCAAGGGTGTCGCTAAATATAGCACCTAAAAGATGTTGCGCGGCAGTTTCGTTAATTAACCAATTATTATTGCTTGCGATTTCAAAAATCAGCTCGCCAGTTGAGCTAGCTTCGCTTAGAATAATTTCGTGTTCAAAAGATAGATCTGGTGTAGCGTCAGTGTGATGATCTAAAACCAAAACCGGTGTTTTTTCTAGTAGGTTTTTATATAATGGATTTTCGATAACTTTTGAAAGTAGAACTGAACTACTTGTATCAACAATAATATATATATCGGCCGGCCAAAGATTGTCCGATATTCTATCCCACCCAGAAAAATATCTTAAATATTTAGGTATTTCGACTGGGCAAAAAAGTTGAACTTCTTTATCTATATCGCTCAGGATTTCTTCTAACGCCAAAGCTGATCCGAGTGAATCGCCGTCTGGATTTTCTGCTTGGATTATGCAGATTTTTTGCGCTTGTTGAATTAAATCTTGAGCTACGCTATATTCTTGGTGCTTTATCACAAACTTCGCCTTCCCTCTAGTGCGTGAGCCAAGGTTATCTGGTCGGCATATTCGAGATCAATTCCGGCTGGAATACCTCGCGCAAGGCGAGAAATTGTAATCTGATCGCCATTTTTTTCACGCAAGAATCGTTGTAGATATAGCGCAGTACTTTCACCTTCTACGCTAGCGTTTGTTGCAATTATAACTTCTCGCACGTTATCTCGGTTTATTCTAGCGGCTAATTCGTTTAGATGTAATTGTTCTGGACCAACACCATCAATCGGAGAAATTGCTCCACCCAAAACATGATAAGTACCGTTAAACTGCTTAGTTTTTTCTAGAGCGATAATATCAAGTGGTTCTTCAACCACCGCTATGAGTTTTTTGTCACGTGCTTCATCTGAATAAAGTGGCGAAACCTCTTCGTCTTCAGAAATTAATGCAAAAGTTTCTGGACAATTTTTAACATTTTTATGCAAATTTAATAGACTCTCGGCAATTTTTTCGCAAATTATCGGATCATTTTTCAATAAATAATAAGCATATCGCTCGGCTGTTCGTGAACCAACGCCGGGCAATTTTCCGAGATTCTCAATTGTGTCGGTTAGTGCTTCTGGTAAAACTTGTGACATTCTTCGCTCTAAAGGATTAAAGTCCTAAGTTTCCTAGACCACCCATTAAAGGTTGCATTTTTTCGGCTGCAACTTTTTGCGCTTCTTCTAGACCGTCGCGAATTGCAATTTGAATCCAATGTTCAAGTTCTTCTGTGTCTTCAAAATCAATCAGTTCTGAGTTAAGTTTAACGCTTTTGACCTTTAGCTCGCCTGTAAACTGAATTACAACTGCGCCTTCACCAGCTTCTACTTCAATAATTTCTTTCTTCAACTCTTTTTGCGCTTTTTGAAGTTCACGCACCATTTTCATCTGGTCTTTAATTCCTGCCATATTCCTCCTTAAAATAGTTTTTAGTCTTTCTCAATTTTATCAAAAGTTTACTTCTTTTTCAAGATGTAGAACCGATCTGAATCTGTCGCGGCGCTTGAAACGATAATTTTTGTAATTTGGTAGTTTTTTGGTATTTCAATTTTATCGAACATAGCTTTGGATAGAACAATCTCTTGACCTTGAATTTCCGAAAGTATTTTAGCTGACTTTTGCTTTTCTAAGATTTTAAAAAAAGGTTTTTCAGTTTGAGACACTAATAAATTACGGTTTTTGTCTGTGTTTTCGAGTAGAAGCTTTAAATCTTGGTTAAAATTAGCTACAATCTCGGGCGAATAAAGATAATTTAGGCGAAAGTTATTCAAGCTTGTTATTAATAGACCTATTACGAAAATTGAAATCGGGATTAGTCCAGAAACTCTCGCATAAGGGTTGCTAGGAAAAATAGTGTACCAAGTTTGAATTAGGCTTTGTAAGCCCGTGACGGTTAGTAACAATATCGGCGTGAAAAGGATCGTAGTCAGGTTTGGATTTATCAAGCAAACCATTAATAAAATAATGGACCAGATGTTGACTAAGTAGCTTTTTGGGGTGTGTTTGGCGGAAAAAGTAAAATATAGACCGATCACAATCAAAATTATGATTGGCGGGGAGATGATTGGCGAGATTACTCCGCCTGTATTTTTTGATGAAAAACTAAATAAATTCGAAATTAAAAGGTTGAAATTTTCGAGAATATTTAGTGATCCCGGAACTCCAAAAATAGACTTCAATATTGAAAAATCTTTGAAAAATGCTAAGGCTAGTGGTAGCACTGCTACAGCAAAAATAGTGCCGACAACTGTTTTTCTCTTTCTAGATAATTCACGCATCAGGATAAATCTTAAGTGTGGATGCGCTAAAACGGTTAACGCTAGAGATAAGACAATATAAATACTTAATGGTGTGTAGAGGCTTAGAGCTAGAGTTAAACTAGCGATTATGAGAGATTTACTACTTCTAGTTTTAAGAAAATCACTGCCCGCTAAAATTAGAATAATCGGATAAAAAGTATATAAAATTTCTGGCGTACCATTTTGAGCAAAAAAGAAAAATTGGCTTGAAGCGATAGCAATAATTGTGGCAAGTGTTGCTGTGCCTCGCTCAAACCACGAATGCGCGAGTCTTATTATCGCAAAAACTGTTGCGATTGAAATTATAATTGCGGGTAATTTAATGCTGAAATTTGATAAGCCTAGCACCGAAATGCTAGCTTTTTGTAAAATATGAAACGGAAAATCAAGAATTTGACTTGAAAAAATATTTGATAGGTTTAGGCTGGCTGATTTGGTTGCGCTTGAAATTTCATTTTGCGTAAGTCCAGTTGGTGCCACGAAAATTGTATAAAGAATTATCGCAATATAAGCCGCGAAAAGTATTCCATAGGTTATCTGGTAGCGAAATTTGTAAAACCAAAAATCGCTAATTTGTGCTTTTTTCATACCTGGATATTTTAACATAAAAATAGTGAAAATACAAAAATATTAAGAATGGCTGTTTTTAAATTGGTCGGTAAAATATCTTCTAGATATCGGTAAATTTTTGCTCTTAGAATAAAAACTTCTATTTTAAATTCCAGTTGTTAACATCGCCAGAAATTAGATCTTTAATCTCGAGCATTGTAATTGATTGATTGAAATCGCTAGGATTAAGACCGGATTTTTTGAGCAGCTCTTCTCCATTTGAAACGCCGCTTGCTAGAAGTTCTAGAATTTTGTTTTCGGCTGGAGTATCGCCTTTTAGTAAAGAAATCTGTTTACTAGTTTGTTGTTTAGGGAAAAGAAAATCTATCAAATCTTGAATCTCTGTTAAAGGTTGGGCGCCTTGCTTGATTAGCTTATTACAGCCTGCAGATAGGGGTGAAGTAATATTTCCAGGGACGGCAAAAACCTCTTTCCCTTGATTGAGTGCGTGGCTTGCGGTAGAAAGTGTGCCGCTACGAGCGGCGGCTTCGACCACTACTACGGCATCAGCGAGACCTGAAACAATTCGATTTCTTTCGAGAAAACGATACGGTAACGCCGATATTCCAGGTTCGTATTCACTTAAAATTACCCCGCCGGTTTTGAGGATTTTTTCGCCTAAGCCGCGATGGGAAGTTGGATATAGTTTATCAACGCCATTGGCTAATACGGCTAAAGTTATTCCGCCGGCTTCAATTGCAGCATTATGTGCAATTCCGTCAATGCCAAGCGCCATACCGCTTACCACAATTCCTCCGCGCGAGGCGACTTCGTTTGCGATTTTTTTCGCTATCTCCCTTCCGTATATTGTTGGCTTACGAGTTCCGACAATGGCCACAGTTGGAACTCGATTAGACGGTAATTCACCTCTATAAAAAAGCTTGCTTGGCGGATTTGGATGATATTGGAGTTCCTCGGTGTATAGATGTTCGGCTGGAGATATTTTATTGATTTTCATAAAAAGTATGTTAAAAGTATTGACTTAAATTAAAAATAATGCTACTATAATACCAGTTGATAAAATATTTAGATTGTTTTGTCAAAAGAACATATTACCAAAATATTGTTATAGTGTATAATATTTTTACTATATTCATCCTTTTATCTCACCCTCCTTTTCTCGTAATAATATTATACATAGTAACCCCTTTGACCGGCGGACCCTTTGTTGATAGAGGTGGGTCTTTAGCTTCGAATATTTCGAGCCATAGAGTGGTGCGTCGAAGGGATAAAAGACCGTCTGAGCGATGCCCACCCGTGCTTAGGCGGTCTTTTATTTATGGTTTAATATAAGAATATTTTTACAAAATGTCAATGAGCTTATGTTTAGTTTTACCTTAGAATTTTATCATAAACTTTTTTAAAATTCAATAAAATAAAAAACCATTCAATAAAATGGTCTTTCGTAAAAATAATTCCACTTGGCTGGGATGGAGGGATTCGAACCCCCGAATGCATGGACCAAAACCATGTGCCTTACCACTTGGCGACATCCCAACACTCCACTATTTTAGCAAAAACCTATACGTTTTTCAATAGATTTTATAGAAAAAGCAAAATTATTGAAAGTTTAGTGATTATGTGCTATAATCGGGTAGAATTGTTTATATAAGTAAGGTTTAACCGAAAGGAATAAAATGGCTAAACATAAAAGTTGGCATGGAGCTGACCGTAAGCGAGCGCTTCGAGCAAAATTGAAGATCGAAAAACGCCGCGAAGCAAAACGCCGCGCACGAATCGCCGCTGCTCTTGCTGTAAAGTAAAATCTAAGTAAGAAAAATCATCCCGTTGAGAGGATGATTTTTTGGTTTTAATAAATGCCATCCAAAGAAATATTTTAAAAAGCTGGTTATTTTGATTCATTACTTCCCTGTAAATAGTAAAGTCAATTTAATTAAAGGTTAAACAGTTGACTTATTTTGTGAAAAATGTTTTAATATATAGTAATTTTCCATTTGAAAAAAGGAGGTGGTTAGAATGGGAAAAGACTCATTTAAAGGTTTGAAGTTTACTTTTCTTCATGAGCTAAGTAAAGAAAAGCAATCGGAGATAGTTAGTTTTATCTCCGAGTATACTTATTCGGATGAGCATCTGTTGGATGCTACTCCGGATGAACTCAAGGAGAAATTATGCTTAGCTCTTCTCCTTGATAGTCAGGGCAATTTTGTCTCTTGCGCCGGACTAATGGCGCCGGAGATGAATGATCTTGGCCTAATGATGGCCGAGGTTGGAACTATGATAACTGTAGATAGCTGGCGCAAGCAAGGCTGTGCTAGTTATTTACTGGAGAAGCTTGATGCTTGGGCTGAACAAAACCCAAGTATCGACGGGACTTATGCCTTCATAAGCGAAAAGTCTCGGGACCTAGTTGTTGTAGCGGGCTATCGCGGGACTGCTTTGTTTCGTGGTAAAGTCTTAAACGCTGCCGACTTCTTACCGCGAATCGCGAAAGATCTCTGTCGAACGGTTTGCGGACATCCAAATAAGATTCACTTAATGAACCTGAGCGAGAAAGCCCCAAGTTTATTAAGTAAATCTGAAAAACAAGAGCTTCTGCTGGCGAAAAAAGCTCGCGAGCAGAAGTTCCAAAAAGAAATCGATGAGATTAAAGAAAAAATTTCATTAATCTCCGATGTTAATAAGATTAAAATTTATAAGTCTGTTATTGAGGCTTATAAAGACAATCTGAACAATGATCTCTGGTGCTGCGATTTCGTAGTAGTTAAAATTTTTAACTAAATTATGAAATCGCAGCACTAAAAATAGCTCCACGAAAAGTGGGGCTTTTAAATTTCTTTCAAAAAGACATTGAGGATTTTAGCGAAATCTTGGATTTTTGATTTTAGGATATATTCATTTTGTCTATGCGCTTGTGAAAAATCTCCAGGACCAAAAACTACCACATCTGCGCCGAGTCGCTCGACAAATTCGCCTTGGTCGGTCGCTCCAGGACTTACAGTAATAGCTGAGCTTTCTAAGCAGGCGGCTTTTAGAAGTGCTTTTACGGTTTTCGATTCACTAGAAACTAAACTCGCAGGGACTGGCGTAATAGCATATTTCCAGGTAAAATCAAATTCTTCAGACACTTCTTGCCAGAAAGAATCAAAGTTTTTGTCCATTTCAGGAGTTGTTCTTGCATCAATAATTATTTTAGCGCTGGCGGCAGTTTTGTTCGGGCTGGTTGAATCACCGGCTACGATTGAAGTTGGAACAAGGCTTGGCGCACCAAGGATTTCATTATTGAATTTATTTTTTGCTTGATTTGTAATTTTTTTAAGATTATTCAAGAAATTATTCGCTTTAAAAAGGGCTGATTTTTTGAAATTATCCTGAACGCTTGCATGTCCAGAAATGCCGTCAAAAATTAATTCGATAAAATGATTTCCCCGATGTCCAACTTCGATTTGAGTTAGATTAGTTGGTTCGCCAATTATGCCAGAGATCTCATCATAATTGAAATTATTTTCTTTAAACCATTCGCAGAAATTAGCGCTACCAGAGCCATCGGTTTCTTCATTAGCTACTGCAACCAGCCAAATATCAAAGTTTGGCTGATTCTCTCGCCAAAAGTTTATTCCAGTAATAAATTCTGCAGCGACGGCAGCTTTCATATCGCAAACGCCAAGTGCAGAGATTTTTTTGCTATCTTCTTGAAAATCCCACGGTGAATTTTGCCAGCCAGCTAAATCGCCCGCCGAAACTGTATCAATGTGTCCAGTCAAAATAACAGCGCGCTTTGACTCAGTCCCTCGAAAAAGTCCAGCCGCAAAATCTTGATTTTGCCAAACCTCTCCGCCCTGTTCTTTTAAAAAATCGCGTAAAAATTCTAACAACTTAAGTTCGTTGTCTGAAACGCTCGGAATTTCACTAATTTTTTTTGTCAAGTCGATAATTTCTTCCATAAAAATATTATAAAACATGCTCGCGAAAAACACAAAATTTTAGTATAATAGAAAAATGAAACACATCCGTAATATCATTTTTCGTAATTTTATTTCACCAATTTCCATCGCAATTTTTGTGCTGGCGGCAGGATTATTCTATCTTGGCGAGCTAAGAGACGCTTGGTTTATATCCGTCGTGATTTTAGTAAATTCAACTATCGGTTCGATTCAAGAGATTCGAGCTTATTTGACCCTTAAAAAAATCGAATTGCTTTCGGCGCCTCGAGCACGAGTTTTTCGGGGTGAAAATATAGAAGAGGTTTTATTCAATGAATTGCAAGTTGGTGATAAGATTCAACTTAAAACCGGCGATGAGGTTCCAGCTGATGCAAAGATTTTGAGTGTGAACTCTTTCGAGATTGATGAAGCGATTTTGACTGGTGAATCTTTAGCGATTAAAAAAATAAAAAATAGTGAAATCTTGGCTGGTTCAATTGTTGTTTCGGGAGATGCTATTGCAGAAGTTACGGCGGTTGGCGAGGATACAAAGTCTGGTCAAATGACTAAAAAACTCAAGACTTATAAGCCAAATCTAACCCCGATCCAGCAAAATATCTCTAAACTAATTTCGGGGATGACTTATTTTGCGATTTTTTTGGCGATTGCGGTTATTTGGCGCTATGCCCACCTTGGTAATTCACAGGTTGAAATTTTGAAAACAATTACTTCGGCCGCTATTGTGGTTGTTCCGGAAGGTCTACTTCTAGCTAGTTCGCTTCTCTTTGCTTATGGCTCGTTACGGTTACTTCAAGCAAAAGTTCTTCCCCAAAAGATTTCCGCTATAGAAGATATGGCATTGTTGCAAATTCTTGCAACAGATAAGACTGGCACACTGACTAGTCCTGAAATTATATTCGAGAGTTTAGAAAATTTGAGCGATGAAACAGATGAAACTTTACAAAAAGTTTTAGTAGAACTAAATTCTCAAAGTCAAGAAAAGAATGCGACCGCACAAGCTATTTTATCCGAGTTTGGGGATGGGAAAACCGGACTGAAAGTTATCGACGCGATGGCTTTCTCTAGCGCTCGAAAGCTTTCTGGTATAACTGTTTCTGGTGATAATATTGAACGATCAGTTGTATTTGGCGCACCGGAATTTATTTTGAAAAATTGTGTAGATGAAAAAATATCTCAGCAGATTTCTGAACGTGTAAATGTCTTAGCAGAAAAAGGATTGCGAGTTTTGTTGTTGGCAAAATTTCAAAAAACTGGTAAGATTTCAGAATTTCTAAAAACTGAAAAGCTTCAACCTTTAGCGATTGTGACGTTAAAAAACTCTCTTCGTCGAAACGTATCTGAAACCGTTGATTTTCTTCAAAAGCGTGGCGTTTCGCTGCGAGTGATTTCTGGCGACAATCCACGGACGGTTAGTTTTATTGCTAAAGAAGCTGGAATTCTAAATTCTAACAAATTTATCACCGGTGCGGAATTGAACGAGATGTCTGAGGAAGATTTTGAAAAAGCAGTGATGGAGAATACTATTTTTGCGCGTGTTTTACCAGAGCAAAAGGAAAAGATTATTTCGATTTTTCAAAAAAATAAACTATATACAGGGATGATTGGTGATGGCGTGAACGATGCCCTTGCGATTAAAAAAGCTGATCTTGGAATTTCGATGTTCGATGCAGCTCCAGCTACTCGTCGTGTGGCGGATTTAGTTTTGATGGATAATTCGTTTACATCTTTACCGAGTGGAGTTAAGATTGGTGACCGAATTATGCTTGCGATTGAGATGATTGCAGTCTTATTCTTTCATAAGATTATTTTAGGCCTAACAATTTTATTCGTTTCTCTTTCGCTAGGCATAGATTATCCTTTCTTGCCGCGTCATATTACTTATATGAATTTTATTTTAGTGACTCTGCCGACAATTCTTACGACATTGTTTCCGCCAATTCCAGTCGGTAAAATTAATCCGCAGAATTTTTGGCGAGATACTTTGCGTAATATTGCCCCCATCGCTGTTCTGTCTGGTTTTGCGGTTTCGATGATTTACGTTGTAATGATTTCTGATCTTGAAAATCCTAGTTTGAATCAAATTCGGGGGGTTCTAGCGACTGTGGTGGTAATTGCAGCTTATTTTGGTGTTTTTGTTACGATACTTGGTGAAAAAATGCTTAGCTCTAAGTTAATCCGCAACACTATTTATAGACGAGTTTTATATATTCTAGTTACAGTTTTATTTACGGGGGCTGTATTTGGTAGTCGTTTGTTACGTGATTTCTTTGAATTTAATTTGCCTTCTATCGAAAAGATTTGGTTTGTTGCTAGTGTGGTTATGGTTGTTTCTATAGTTCAATTTGTTATGATGAAAAAAGCTCAGCAAAAAGACTGATTCTATATTCATAGTAATACAATATAGATTGTATGTTTATCGTTCAAAATTCAGGCCTACACTAAAAGTTGTTTTAAATTGTTCCTTATCAGTTTTGGAGGTTTTTTCATTGCGTACTGTTAAACTGCCGTTGAGATTCTCGACAAGCTTCTGGGCGATAGATAAGCCTAAACCATAACCTTGGCATTTTCCATTACAGCTACGAGAAGTATTCGCTCTATAGAATCGCTCAAACATTTTATCGAGATCATTTTGGCTGAGCTGTTCACTATAGTTAGTAACCTCTAATATAGCCATACGATTCTGGCGCTTGATTTCGACGGTTATAGGATGGTCAGAGATATTATATTTAAGTGCGTTATCAATCAATATAGTCGCTAGCTCATCTATTGCGTTTTCATTGGCGTTAATAATAAAATCTTTAGTTTCGACTAATTTTATTGATTTTTGTTCAAATCGATTTACTCTTCGACGAACTACCTCATTTAGGTTTACTTTTTCAAGTTCTAATTTTTCAATTTTTGATAATTTTAGAAGATTTTCTGTTAATGATGTTAAACTTTTTGCTTCCTCGAGGTTGCTAGTCAGTATCTCACGCAATTCTTCTGGCTTAGCGTTTTTATTTTTAAGGGCCAGTTCTGTTTCTAGCTGAATAGTGGCAAGTGGTGTGCGAATTTCATGGCTAGCATTACTAACAAATTCACTTTGGAGTTGATGAGCTTTTTCGAGTGGCGCTAAGGTTTTGCGAGCTAAAAGTAAGCTGCCCCAGCCTCCTAAAATTAAAATACAAATATCAAGAATAGCTATTGATTCGAATATTTGTTTTTCTGCAGCGGAGTTACGAGCTTCAATAATTAAATTGCGAAAACTCTCGGTTGCTAAATTTTGTGCAGCATCACCAGAGATTTCCATTCTACCAGATAAAATAGTAGTAAAGATTACTATATTAAAAATTAAAGATATACTAGTTAAAATTAAAAAATAAAACATTGTCAGCTTGAATTCGGCTGATCGGAAAATATTTTCGAAATTAATTTTCATCTATTTTATACCCCACGCCACGGACAGTTTGAATTAATTTTTTATCAAACGGTTTGTCGATTTTTTCTCGAAGATAGCTTATATAAACTTCGATGTTATTTGGTAGGACATCTGCGTCAAAATCCCATACATGCTCTATTATTTGCTCTTTTGACACTGGTCGATTTTTGTTGCGCATTAGATATTCAAGGAGGGAGAATTCTTTGTTAGTTAGCTCTATCGCTGAGTTAGATCTTTTTACTGTGTGTAGTATAGGGTCGAGAGACAGATCGGCAACTTTAAGTGTGTTTTCTGCTATAGTTTTAGGTCTGCGAAGCAGGGCACGAACCCTAGCTAAAAGTTCATCTAGCGCAAACGGTTTAGTTAGGTAATCATCTGCTCCACTATCGAGTCCATGGGTTTTATCCTGAACCGAGCTAAGTGCAGTCAATAATAGAATTGGAGTTTTATTTTCTAAGTTTCGCAGTTTTTTCGTGAGAGTTATTCCGTCATAATCACCAGGAATCATTCTATCCAAGATGATAAGATCATAATCTATTGCGGTAGCCATTGCAAAAGCTTCTGTCCCATCAAAGCAGATATCTACGGCGTATTTTTCGTTTTTCAAAGCTAACGCTAAAGCTCGCGCAATTTTTCTTTCATCTTCGACAACTAGAATTCTCATAACTCTATTTTATCACGCAAATCTTAAAAATAACTGAAAATAAAATAAAAACCGCCCTTCACTAAGAGCGGTTAAGAATATTATATATTAGGCTGTTTTCTTTTTAGCAAGTAAATTCTTTATTTGAACTCGTTTTCCGTAAGAGATCGTTCCGAATTGGAAAATTCTAACAGCTAACCAAATCGCAATTACCGAGAAAAAGGCTAATAGCGAGATACCGATTATTGCTTCAGTAGGCGTTAGTGTTCCTAAAGTATTTCTTGCTAATAAAGCAATTGGTGATGTTAGTGGGAAAAAGCTCATAATTCTAACTACTAAGTTTGGCTCGCTTGCTAGGAATGAACTTGATACAAAAAATGGCGTCATAAGTAATAGGATTACAAAACCTACAAATTGCCCAGCTTCTTGTGCTGTAGGCATTGCTGCACCTAGAGCTACAATTAGCCCCGTAATCATTAAGAAGCCAGTAATAAAAATAAGTGTACTTGTTAAGATTGGCCAAAAGCTAAATTTTACATCTGTGAATAATGAAAATATTTCATTTGCGCCGAGAATCTTTCCAATAATTATAACTGGAATAGCAATCACTATCACCTGAACAAAAGCTAGCGCGATCAGCGAAATTATCTTTCCTAGAATCATGGTTTTTGCTGAAATACTAGTAAGAATCATCTCAGTTACGCGGTTCTCTTTCTCTTCGGTGGTGCTAGTCAACATTCTACTGGAGAACATCGCTACGATAAAATAAAATACGGCAAAAAATATGCCTGGAACAACCATTTCTTTTATCTGATTATATTCTTTTCCATTTTTATAGAACTTTGTTTCTGTTGAATAGGAATTATTAATAATCGAAATTTTATTTGGGTCAACAGATTCATTCGAGGCATTTTTAAGGATCGCCCCTAAAACGGCTGTATATTTTCCCGAACTAAGTATTCCGTCATTTTTTGCATATATTTCAATTTTGTCATCCTTTATATTTTTAGGAATAAAATAATACGCATCAATTTCATTTTTCTTAACTTTTTCAATAGATAATTTTTTATTATTCGAAAGTTTTCCACCGAAGCTTTCGATGAAATGATCTGGTATAATTTTTGATTCATCTGTGATTTGAAAGCTAAATTTTTCTGAAGCTAGCTTCTCGTGATTACGCTTGGATTCCTGGCCTTGAATTTGTCCAAGTCCAAACATAGCAACATAAACGAGCGGAAAAGCTATTGCAGCAATCCAGAAGGATGGTTTTTTGAGCGCACGAAAAATTTCGAATCTAATAACTGAACTTATATTATGCATTTTCTTTCTCCATTTCTTCGTTTTGCTCACCGTAAATTTCTAGGAAGATTTCATTTAGAGTTGATTTTTCGACGCTAAACTTAGTGATTTTAATTTCTTTAGCAAGCTCTTGTAATATCTCTTGAGGATCATCTAGCGGCTCAAGTTCTGCGTAATTAGCTTCGCTTGTGATTATATTGAATTTTTTGCTGTTTGGTAGCTTACCTGAAAATTCAATAATAATACGATTTTTTCCATACTTATCTCTAATTTCATTAATTGTACCATAGGCTTCTTTTTTGCCATTCTTAAGAAGTAGTGCGCGATCACAGATTTTTTCAACTTCTTCCATCTGATGAGTGACCATAATTACGGTTGCACCGCGTCTATTTTGTTCTTCGATAATTTCCATCAAAAGTTTTCGATTTACAGGGTCAAAGCCTTTGGTTGGCTCATCCAAAATCAATAGCTCTGGTTCACCAATTATAGTGATTCCAAGCTGGATTTTTTGTTGTTGTCCACCAGAAAGCTTTTCGACTTTTGTATTGGCTTTATCTTCTAGACCAACTCGCTTAAGAAAATCTAATGACCATTTGCGCGCTTCCGCTTTTTTTAAGCCTTTGAGCTGTGCAAAATAAATCATAACATCGATGACTTTTTCTTTTTTATAAAGTCCACGTTCTTCTGGCAGGTAGCCAATTATTGAGCTGTTTTCTGGTGAAAAAGTCTTGCCGTTAATTAACAGTTCGCCTGAATCTGGTTGATAGATTCCTAAAAGCGCTCGGATTGTGGTTGTTTTACCGCTTCCGTTTGAGCCAAGAAAACCAAAAATCTCTCCTTTTTTCACCTCGAAAGAAAGACCATCTATAATTTTCTTTTTACCAAACGAAATTTCAAAATCCTTAATTGTGATTGCGTTATCGTTCATATAAAATTATTATACACTAAAAATATTTTAAGAGAATGATTTAAATTGGAATTTATTTATTTTTAGTAATTACGCATAGTTGGATCTTGCTCAACATTTTGGATAGTGATAAAATTATAAGTGTAAAATAATCTCAAAAAGGAGAAATATGGTAAAATTGGTTTTTGCTCGCCATGGTGAGTCTGAATGGAACAAAGCTAACC
>CALIJI010000004.1 GCA_938017895.1 uncultured bacterium | reverse complement strand
CGGCTGAGCATGATGAAGATATTGTAGTGATCTCGCCAACTGCCAAACGCGTTGTTGGTATAAACCCTTTTGAACTAACTAAATATGGTATTGAGTCAGAAGTTATTGCAGATTATCTTTTAGAGCTATTTAAAGGACTTTATCCTGAACATTTTGGAATTTACTCACTAGATATTTTGTCGCATAGTTTTCTAACACTTGCTAGGATTCCAAACACCTCCTTAGTGATGTTACCCAATTTGCTCACTAACAAGCATTTTCGTAATAAACTGCTGAAAGAACTCAAAGACCCTATTGGCTTGGAAAGTTTTTGGAACTGGTTTGAACTGCTTAGCGAAGCTCAGCGTCACCAGATGCTAAATCCAATTTTAAATAAGTTTCGTCAGTTCACACTTCGGCCACAACTTCGGGCAATGTTAGGGCAAACTAATCCAAATTTTAGTCTTGCGCAAATTTTCGAAAGCCGAAAAATCGTGCTAATTCCACTAAATAAATCGGTAATTGGTTCAGAATCTACTAAACTCATCGGTAGCCTAATCACTTCCATGCTCTGGATGTTAATTTTGCGCCAGTCGTCAGTTGAGCCAAATAAACGCCAATCGGTCTTTATTTATATTGATGAAACACCGAGTTTCTTAGGAATCCCTAACGCTAACTTAGATGAAGCACTTTCCCAATCTCGCCAATTTAATGTTGGCTGGAATATTGGCTTTCAACACCTTGCCCAAATGTCACCTCAGCTAAAAGCTGGGATTGAATCCAATGTCGCAAATAAAATTGTTTTTGGCTTAAATCTTGATGAAGCCCGCGAAATGGCAAAATATACTCTTGAGATTGATAAAGAAGATTTTTACAGCTTACCGCCATTTTGGGCATATATCAGAACAGAAATCTCACCAAACACCTACCGCTGGCTTATTGGTAAGACCTACCCACCTAAACCAAAAATTAGAGATAGTCGTGTGCCATTTTTGAATAGCTTGAGCCGATACGGACAAGATATTTCAGAAATTGAAAGCCAATTCGAAAACTACATTTTTGAAAAACCGGTCTCGAAAGACGATGATTCACCACAACAACTAACAGATTTTGGACGCAAAAAGCGTTCCAAACGCTCTTCGGATCGTGTTGGTGAAGAAAATCCGTCCGCCCCTGATAAATAATGGTTTTTAGGATTTTTACTCACACGACTTACTCCGTAACTAAGCACATTTTACAGGAGCACACCTTTAAATTTAATGGAGAACAAAACAGATGAAATGGAATTACAAAATAGATAATGACACGCAAATTCTTTACTTTTTGAGTCAAGCAAGATTTGCGACCACCAACCAGTTAGCAAGATTATTTTTTGCTAGTAGCGTGAGAGCTGACACTGCTATTCGCCGAACTAATTTTGCGCTTCAAAGTCTAAAGAAAGCTGGATTGGTTTCACACTTAAAACGGCGAATTGGTGGTGCACGCCGTG
>CALIJI010000003.1 GCA_938017895.1 uncultured bacterium | reverse complement strand
CACGGCGTGCACCACCAATTCGCCGTTTTAAGTGTGAAACCAATCCAGCTTTCTTCAGACTTTGAAGCGCAAAATTAGCTCGGCGAATAGCGGTTTCAAATCGAGCGCTATCCGCGAAAAATAGTCTAGCTAGTTGGTTGGTGGTCGCAAATCTTGCTTGACTCAAAAAGTAAAGAATTTGCGTATCTTCATTTGTTAATTGATTCCATTTCATCTGTTTTGTTCTCCATTAAAATTTAAAGGTTATACTCCTGTAAAATATGCTTAGTTACGGAGTAAGTCGTGTGAGTAAAAATCCTGAAAACCTTTATTTATCAGGGGTGGAAGAATTTTCTTCACCAACATGATCCGAAGAGCGATTGGAACGCTTTTTACGCCCTAAATCTGTTAATTTTGGGTTAGAATTTTCATTTTTCGAAGCAGATTTTTCAAAAATGTAGTTTTCAAATTGGCTTTCAATTTCTGAAACATCTTGTCCGTATCGGCTCAAGCTATTCAAAAATGGCGTGCGACTATCTCTAATTTTTGGTTTAGGTGGGTAGGCTTTACCAATAATCCAACGATAAGTATTTTGTGAAATTTCTGTTCTGATATATGCCCAAAATGGTGGTAAGCTGTAAAAATCTTCTTTATCAATCTCCAGAGTATATTTTGCCATTTCGCGGGCTTCATCAAGATTTAAGCCAAAAACAATTTTATTCGCAACATTAGATTCAATTCCAGCTTTTAACTGGGGTGACATCTGTGCAAGATGCTGGAAGCCGATATTCCAGCCAACATTAAACTGACGAGATTGCGAAAGTGCTTCGTCTAAGTTAGCGTTAGGGATTCCTAAGAAACTTGGTGTCTCATCAATATAGATAAAGACTGACTGGCGTTTGCTTGGCTCAACTGACGACTGGCGCAAAATTAACATCCAGAGCATAGAAGTGACGAGGCTGCCAATGAGCTTAGCAGACTCTGAACCAATTACCGCTTTATTTAGTGGAATCAATACGATTTTTCGGCTTTTGAAGATTTCCGCAAGACTGAAATTTGGATTAGTTTGTCCCAACATTGCCCGAAGTTGCGGGCGAAGCAAAAACTGTCGGAATTTATTTAAAATGGGATTTAACATCTGGTGACGTTGAGCTTCACTAAGCAGTTCAAACCAGTTCCAGAAACTTTCCAGCCCGATTGGGTCTTTTAACTCTCTTAATAGTTTGTTTCGAAAGGACTGATTAGTGAGCAGACTTGGTAGCATCACTAAAGAAGTGTTTGGAATCCTAGCAAGTGTTAGAAAACTATGCGATAGAATATCCAGTGAGTAAATTCCAAAATGTTCAGGATAAAGTCCTTTAAATAACTCTAAAAGATAATCTGCAATAACTTCTGGCTCAATACCGTGCTTAGTTAGCTCAAAAGGGTTTATACCGACAACGCGTTTGGCAGTTGGCGAGATCACTACAATATCTTCATCATGCTCAGCCG
>CALIJI010000002.1 GCA_938017895.1 uncultured bacterium | reverse complement strand
ATGACGAAATCATGGACGTGGAAATCCCTAACTTCCCACCATTGGTATTCGAATTTGATGAAAAATTGAACGTAGTTGCTGAATACTACCTTGGGAAATAATTTTCTATAAAAGTTTACTCTGGAAGGAAAATAGACGAAGAATTACCTCGTCTATTTTTAATAAATTATCATCGAATCGCCATAGGATAAGAAATGGTATTTTTGTTCGATTGCATGTCTGTAAGCTGTTTCTAGATTATTCCACCCAGCAAAAGCACTTGCTAGCATTAAGACGGTTGATTTTGGCGCGTGAAAGTTAGTTATCAAGCCATCAATAGTTTTAAATTCATACCCTGGATAAATAAAAATATCTGCCTCGCCTCGAAGATTTCCTTCCTGATCACGCTCAATATTTGATGTTACTGTTGAATCTCTGCCGGAATTTCCATCTAAATTTTTATCGAAAATTGCATTATGGGCGTACTCGAGCGTGCGAGCTACGGTGGTGCCAAGCGCAAAAACTCTACCACCTGATTTTTTTGTTTCTTGAATGATTTCCGCTGTCTTAGCGGGAATTTCAAAATATTCTTGATGCATTTTGTGCTGTTCTAGATTGTCAACTCGGATAGGCATAAAAGTTCCTAGCCCGACATGAAGTGTCAAGTAAGCAATTTTAACACCTTTTATGCGAAGAGTTTCCAAAATGTTGTCGGTCATATTTAAGCTGGCGGTTGGCGCGGCGACTGAGCCTTTTTCATCAGCAAAAACAGTCTGATAGCGCTCGATATCTAGCGAAGTAGCATCTCGTCTCATGTATGGAGGAAGCGGAACAGTTCCGAATTTTTCGCATAAGTTGCGTAAATCTGCTTTAGATTCAATAATTGCCAGGCCGTCACCTAATACTTCTTTAACGCGAACAGTTTCGCTAGAATTTTTGATCGTTAATACATCGCCAGTTTTTATTTTTCCACGATACATAACTTTATGTTCATGCCAGTCGCTATCAAAACTATGCCGCTCTAGCACCACTAACTCGCGCTCTGCGCCACTTTCTTTTACTACAAAAAGCCGAGCCTTAATTACTCTAGTATCGTTTAAAATTAGCAAATCCCCTTTGTTGAAAAAATCTACTATATTACGGTAAAAACTATCGATTAATTCACTATTCTTACGATTGAGGGCTAAAAGTCGCGAGCTCCCTCGTTCTTTTGGTGGGTGTGCGGCAATAAGCTCTTCCGGTAGATCGTAGGTATAATCTTCGAGTTTCATTTCTATATTTTACTATTTTTTGATCAATAAAGCAAAATACATAAAGAAAACCGGCCACGAAGACCGGTGTTGTTAACCTCTATTTTCTTATAATAGGGATCTTAGATTCTTTCTTGCTGAAGCTCAAGTTATTTTTTGGTATAATATGTTCTGGGGCTTTGTTTATCTGCCCCTCATTGTTGTTATTATTAATTTTGTCATCTAAGGATCTAAGCAGCTTTCTTGCTTTTTTAGCTTGTTTTTTTGTCATTAATTTAATTAATTTATTAAATAAATTAATGACACTCTCGAGCTTTTCTTCTAAGAAAACTTGATATATAATCTTGTTTTCTTTAGCCCTAATAGGCTCTTTATCTAAGAATTCCTCAGCTACCTCGATAAAGTCAATAGATTCCTTGTGATCCACTAACTTAGCCAATTCAATCATTTTTCTTATGATAGTTTCCATTTTTATTTCTCCTTTTTTGTTTATTTATATATTATAAAATTTTATTTTAAAAAAGTCAATAATCAAAAATCGTGCGACCTCGCAACAATTTCGCACGATTTTTAACTAATATAAATCTCTCAATTTTTAGAATGAAGCTTCGACTGCTGCCCAGGTTGCATCAGTGCTATCCTCGGGGATTAAGATTGTAACCTGATCGCCAACTTTTAATTTGAAATATGTGACGCTAGCAAGTAGAATCTTGTATTCATTGCCGCCCGCTTCGACATAGAATGATCCGTCGTGATTTAGAAGGGTTCCGATAATCTGTTTTCGTGGAACTGGTCCAATTTGTTTATAGATAAATCCACCATCTTCATTGATAGTTAGCTTCAAGATGTCGCCCTCCACAAGCTTAGATTTTGAAGCGTAGTTAGCTGGGACTGGGTAGTTTTTGCCGTCTGGCCCAATCATTGTTTGGCCATCAAAAACACCCTCAATAATTTTACCCTGTGGACTTTCAACAATTGAAGTACTTGGGGCAATTACTGAATTGTCCTCCCCGCTAATACTAATTAATAATTCCTTGGCTGCAGCAAGATTCGTTTCCGCTTCTTGAATCAAGCTTTTAAGCCGCTTTACTTGTTTTTCTGGTAATTCAGACATTTTTCCTCGCAGTTTTCCTTTGTCTGTTTGATATTTGTTAATAATCTATCTAATACTATCAAAAAAAAAGCAAAAAGTCAAGAGCTAGGTATAAAATTTAAGGAAAAATTAAGGTTTTCCACAAGCTATAAACTGTTATGTGTTCTATTGTTGTAATTTTAACAAAATGCTTATGTTTGATTATTTAAGTAAAATATTATATAATGATGAACAACTTTCAAATCTTGAAAGAAAAAAATTGAAGGTAGGACCTTATTATGGATCAAAATAAGAAAATGTATACTTTTCTTTTCTTTATTTTACTAGAGATTCTAGTAATTATCAGCCTTTTAGTTTGGACTTTTATAAAAATGCCAACTAAGGCACAGATTTTTTGCCTTGTTGTCCCAATTTTAAGGGCGAGCTTAAAAGTGAGAAAAAAAAGATTTCTTGATTCGATACTTACTGAAGTATACACGGAAAAAGAAATTACAGATATTAATCTGGGGAAAATCCCTGATTGGTTGGTGTTTGCTTATTATTACGTGATAACTTTTTGCGTAGTAGTTGTTTGCACCAAACTTTTATACTGGTTGACGGTTTTTCTCTATGGTTAAATATAGGTGATTAACATCACCTTTTTAATTTTTCTAAAACTAAAAACCACCCATTTTGATAATGAGTGGTTTTTGTAATCTTAAATTAGGTCGATTAGTTTTATATTAAAATTAAGCAAGCTCAACAGTTGCGCCAGCTTCTTCAAGTTTCTTTTTAGCTTCTTCAGCTTCATCTTTAGAAACTTTTTCTTTAACTGGTGCTGGAGCACCGTCAACGATAGCTTTAGCTTCACCAAGTCCAAGACCTGTGATTTCTTTAACTGCTTTAATAACAGCAACTTTTTGCGCACCAGCGTCTTTCAAAGTAACTGTAAATTCTGTTTTTTCGTCAGCAGCGTCAGCAGCGCCAGCAGTAGCGGCAACAGCAACGGCAGCTGGTTCAATTCCATATTCCTCTTTGAGGTGTTCTTTCAATTCGTTAGCTTCAAGAATAGTCAATTTTACCAATTCTTCAGCCAATTTTTTAATGTCAGCCATTTTTGACTCCTTTAAAAATTTAAATGGTTAATATTCTAAAATAAATTAATTGGTTGCTTTTCGAAATTCCAAATCTTCGTTTGTAAGACCACCGGCAATCGCGTTGATTGGCGAAAGAAGTGTGTCCACAATCTGACCAATAAGTTGATCTCTGCTTGGAAGTTCTGAAAGTGTTGTAACAGTTGCAGTGTCCATTACATCGCCGTTATCAGCAAACGCACCAACAAGTTTCATTTCTGGGTGATTTTTTGCAAATTTACCCAAAACTTGTGCAGCGGCAATCTCGTCTTCGCTTGAAATTGCGTAAACAAGTTGGCCTTTTAGCGCAGAAGTATCAGATTCTTTCAAAGCTTCAACTTCTTGCATTGCAACTCGCACTAGGCGGTTTTTAACAACTTTGATTTGAACGCCAGCTTCGCGAGCTTCTTTTCGAAGTTCTTGAAGATCAGCAACTGTCAAACCTTTATATTCAGCAAAAGCTGTCATTTTTGCGTCTTTTAGAGCGGCGCTTAATTCAGCAACCAATTGGTTCTTTTTATCGCGTGATAATGCCATAAAAACTCCTTTTTGGTTAATATTTTTCGACCTAACTGTTAAGATTCTGGCGTTTTGAAAGCCTCCCTTCAAAACTCGTTGGCAGATAGAAAAAAGTATTCCTCGGTAGCAGATTAAGCCTAGCTAACGCGAGGCGGCTACTGTCTCTGGCAACTCGTTTTATTTTAGCATAAAAAATAGTAAAATTCAAGAGCTGGGATATAGGATAAGAGAAAAAGCCCCGTTTCGGGACTTTAATATATTTTTGCGATAACTACACCTAATTCTGTGACATCCACAGTAAATTTATGATTTAGAGAGTTGTCGCTGCGATACAGATCATAGGATTTTCTCTCTCCGAAATATTTTTGGAGATATGAAAGAAGACTTTCAATCTTATTTTCGTTAAACCGATAGAAGCCTGATTCATTTTCCTCGGTTAAGTCTTTTAATACTTCGTAGTATTTTTTAGAAATCCAATTCATATTCCTTACCTACCTTTTTATTTTTTAGCTCTAAGAGCTTTTATATTATATAATATTTTACCATAAAAATCAATAGTAGGTATAGATCTATTTGATTATATTACCTTGAGATATATAAACAATATAATATGCTAACTGATTATTAGTTGACTAAAAATCAAAAATCCACTCGCACGGAGTGGATTTTAGCTCTATCGTGAAGATTAAATTAAGCAATTGGATTTTCAGTTTTAATACTTGGACCTTGTGATGTTGCGATTGAAACGCTTTTCACGTAAGCACCTTTAATTGAAGATGGTTTTTGTGAAGCAAGACTATCAAAGAATGATTTTGCGTTTTCTTCAAGTTTTTCTGCTCCGAATGAAACTTTACCAATTGAAAGGTGAACGATTGCTTGTTTATCTACGCGGTATTCAACCTTACCTGCTTTAGCTTCAGAAACAGCTTTTGCAACATCGGCAGCAACAGTTCCTGCTTTTGGATTTGGCATTAATCCGCGTGGACCAAGAAGTCGTGCGTATTTACCAAGTTTTGGCATATATGCTGGAGTTGCGATAAGAACATCGAAATTCAATTCTTCTTTATCGAGTTGTTTTAGAAATTCTTCATCACCAACGATATTCGCACCAGCGTCTTTTGCAGTTTTATGCTCATTTTCTGGGGCAAAAACAGCAACTTTTACATCTTTACCAGTTCCGTTTGGTAGAATAACTGTTGAACGAATATTTTGGTCAGCTTGTCGTGGATCAACTCCAAGTCGTGCGTGAATCTCAACTGAAGCGTCAAATTTAGCTGGGTTAGTCTCTGTTGCAAGTTTAAGAGCTTCGCTCAGATTGTAAATAGTATCTTTTTCAACTTTTTTAGCAGCTTCTTGATATTTTTTGCCTCGTCGTTCGATGCGTGGTCTAGTGATTGGCTTTGGACCTTTTTTCGCAGCAGCTTCCGAGCCATCCAATGGAGTTGTGTCGCCTGCAGCTTTTCGAGCTTCTTTCGCTTCTTTTTCGGCTACTTCTTCGGCGTGTTTTTTACTTCGTTTCCCGCTTTTTGCGAATTTTTCAACTTCTTCTGCTACTTCTTCAACGATTTCAGCAACTTCAACCGCTTCAACAATTTCTTCTGCGATTTCGGCGGCTTCAGCGCCTTTGATTGCTTCGTTGATTTCAGCAATTGTCATTTTTTCAGAAACTTCAAGCCCAAGAGCTTTTGCTTCTTCTATAAGATCGGCTTTTTTCTTTGCCATTTTCTTATCCTTTCTGTGGTAATAACGGCTTTCGCCTCCCAACATTGATTTTACTAACCATTCAATTCTAGCAGATTTCTTTTAAAAAGTCAAAAATTACAAAATTTTAATTTCTGTATCGCAAACATTGATTTCTATCTTTTTAACTTTTTTGAGTTTGACTGCTTCACCTTCAATTTGAATCCATATATCGGCCGATTTTAAAAATTCAATTTTAGTAGATTTTATTCGTTTTAGTGGGATTTTGCCGAAAATTCCATTTATTAAGAATGGTAAATTTTTAAATAATTGCGAGGCGTTAAGTACGGCAAAGCCAAAAGTATCTGGCGCATGCCGATTTTTTGCGCAGCGCATAATTCGCGCCATTCGCGGTCCGTTCATAAAAACTAAATCTGTTGCTGGATTTGGAATACTTGTAAAGGATTGATTATCGAGCGTAATTCTTTTAATTTGGAGAGTTTTGGCTTTTCGTTTTTTGAAATAAAATCTAGTCGCTGCGCTTAGACTTAAGATTAGTCTTCGATTGCGCCCCCGGACTTTTTTCAGTGCGCGACGAAGTCTTTTTCCTTCAAAGATTTCTGCCATTTCGGCAGTTAGCCCAACTGTAGCATAAAGTGGCGCATATCGGAAAAACTCACCGTTGATTCGAATCTCAAGAGGCTTAATGATGTCTTTAACCTCGCCAGTTTGAAAAGATTCAATTGCAGCCCTGCCCGAATTTCTAGAAAAGCTTTGCGCGTAATCATTAAAATTCCCGAATCCGGTATACTTGAATCGGAGATTTTTTTTGCCAGAAATTACCGCTGCGTTAGTTGCGATATGAGCTGTTCCATCGCCGCCCGCCACTAGAATAGTATCACCGTCACGTAAACCTTTGGCCATTTCTTGGGCGTTTTCCATCGGTGAGGTTGGCTGAATTTCAAAAGTTGTGAGCTGATTTTTTTGAAAATGAACTTCTTCGAGATGAGGAAGAATTTTCTTTTTGATCATATCAAAACCGCTAGAACGCGGATTAATCACAAGAACTAGACGATTTTTCATAACGTGATTTTAACATATTTTTAGGATATTCGCAATATAGAACCTCTTTCGTGACTTATTTGATTTTGGTTATATTAGATGGTAAAATAAAGTAATGAAAAAAGCTCTTGAATTTGAAATTAAAACTCGTTTAGATGACACTTTAGCTCGTACTGGCGTAATGAAAACTCCACACGGCGAGATTAAAACCCCAGCTTATATTGCAGGTGGCACTAATGCCACGGTGAAAGCAATGACGCCCGAGCAAATCCGCTCAACTGGTGCACAGGCGGTCCTTGCGAATACCTATCATCTGATGCTTCGGCCTGGTGCGGATATTTTAAGGAAAGCTGGCGGAATTCATAAATTTATGAACTGGAACGCGCCAACTTTTACTGATTCTGGTGGCTTTCAGGTTTTTTCACTTGGAATGGCTTACAAAAAGGGGATTGACGCAACTTCACACATTTCGAAAGGTGATTCAAATCTAGCACGCCATAATTCAAATCAGCTCGCAAAAGTTGGCGAAGATGGAGTTTGGTTTAAGTCTCATATTTCGGGCGAAAAGATTTTTATGTCGCCAGAAATTTCAATGGAGCTTCAGCATAAAATTGGCGCCGATATTCATATGGCTTTCGATGAATTAACTTCACCGCTTGCGGGACGTGCGCAGATCAAATCTGCATTAGATAAAACTCATTTTTGGGCTGAAAAATGTTTGAAACGCCATAATGAATTAAATGCCGAGCACATCGCAAAAGGCGAAAGTCTACAGGCTCTTTTTGCAGTAGTTCAGGGTGCGCGTGAAGAAGATTTTCGAAAAGAAAGTGCGAGTTTTTTGGGATCGAAAGACTTTGATGGCTTTGGGATTGGCGGGATTTTTCAGCCAGAAGAAATCCCTGAAGTTTTAACTTGGGTGAATACAACCTTGCCAGAAGAAAAACCTCGTCATCTATTAGGAATGGGCGCGCAGCCTGCCGATCTCTTTTTGGGCGTGGAATATGGTATTGATACATTTGATTGTGTAGCGCCAACTCGCCAAGCTAGGAATGGCGCAATTTTCACTTATTCAGGTCGAATCAATATTAAAAACGCCAAGTTTAAAGAAGACTTCACGCCGATTGACAGCGATTGCAATTGCTACACTTGCCAAAATTTTACAAAAGCTTATGTTAATCATCTTTTCCGTGCGGATGAGATTCTTGCCAGCACACTTGCTTCAATTCATAATGAATTTTTCGTAATTAATACAGTTGACAAAATCCGTGAAAGTCTTGAAAACGGTACTTTTTTTGACTACAAGCGTAATTTCTTAAATAGATACTACGGCGAAAAACGCGCAAAAGATTTCGAAACTCAATAGATTGTATTTAATCGAGACTCAAATCTCCTTTAGCTGAATATATTGCTATTCGACGCATCTCCTCTAGAACTCTATCTGTAGATTCTCTATCGTTCGGCCAATCTTCTGCAGAAATTTTCCGACCATCTACGATTGGGATAAAGTTAAACTCAATATCTTTTTCGAATATATTTCGAGCTGTCATTAATGCGCGGCGGGTATGAAACGCTAGACATACAATTGTAATAGTTTTAATGTCGTTTGCTTTGAAATTTTTATCGATAATTTCTTTTACAAACTCAAAGTTTTCTTTTGTGTTAGTCGAGCGTGTTTCTAGGATTATATCATCTCTACTAAATCCTAACTCTATTGCTCTTTTAAAAAATCGCTCTGCCTCGGGTTCTTTATCTGCATTTGGGCTGTGGCCAGTAAGGATAATTTTACCGAGAATATTTTGTTTATAAAAAGGCTCAATAATATTAATCGTATCAACAAAATCATTGCCAAGGATTATTGTAATATCAGACTTTTTGATATTTTGTGGAATGAAAAGTAGATCTGTTATTTTTTTAATAGTGTCAGTCATATGCCTCCAAAATTATAATTTTAGTTAATTAGATATTAGCATTTTCTTGTAGTTTTGTCTACTGGGTATTTTTGTGGTAAATCTGGCTCAAAACAGCTCTATGATATGCGTTTACGGCTGCGTGGAAATTTTCGAGTTCTTTACCTTTTACTTCAAAATATCTTGGGCCTGGCTGAATCTTAACGACTTTATCTGGGCGGATTTCGTATCGTGTAGTAAAGCGTCGTAAATGGCCGTTTCCGTCAGTGTATTCCTCGTGCCAGATCCAACTAGTTTCGTTTAAATTAAAAAATTCTCGTCGAATTCCGTTTGGAGCTGGACCAAAAATTTGCGACCCGAGTTCGCTTTCTAGATCAAAAAGCTCGCTAGCATCCATTTTTTTGAAAAAGCGTCGTTTAGCGCGATTTTGATAAAAATAATCTTTTTTTCTTTGCATTAATTTATGCCTCGCAAAAAATTAGCAGCTTCAACTCGAGCTTTAGTTATTTCTTGACTTTTTTTCAGTAAGTCTTCGAGAATATATTTTTCATTAGTAGGATTTTTTTGTTTTTGGTTCGAGTGCGGTTTTTCGGCTTCTTTAAAATTTTCCTGAATAGGTTCAGGCTGGTTATAATTTGGAATATGAAATATTGAATTTGCTGAATTTTGCACTTCACCTCCTTTGAACTAATTTTTATTGTACCATAAAAAACGTTAAAAGTCAATAAAATGGCTATTATATATCGAATAATTTTTGGGTGTTTTGGGTTGTGATTTGAGCAATTTCTTCGAACGATTTATCTTGCTTCTTGCTTAGATCTTCTGCTATAAGTTTTATCCATGCAGGCTGATTAGGTTTGCCTCGTTTCCCTTTCGGTGCAAGAAATGGCGCATCAGTTTCGAGCAGAATTTTATTAAGTGGAATTTGCGCGAACATTTCTAATTCCTCAGATTTTTTAACAAAAGTTGAAATACCATTCACTCCTATAAAAAGGTCTCGTTCTAAAGCTTTTTGTAGATTTTCTATGCTATCGGTGAAGCTATGGACTACACCACGAATTTTTCCGCCCTCACGCTCTGCTTGATCGAAAATCGGCCAGAAATCATCAAAGGCGCCACGAATATGGAAACTGACCGGTAGATCGAGCTTTTGGGCTAGTTTTAGCTGTGCGAGAAGAACTTCAGCCTGCACTTCTTTTGGTGAATGATTATAAAAATAATCCAGTCCAATTTCGCCTATCGCTACTACTTTTGCGCTGCGAGCAAGTTTTTCGAGTTTTGGCAGATCAATCTTGATATTAAAATCTTTAGCTTCATGCGGGTGAACGCCGACGGCTGCAAACAGTTCTGGTCTTTGATGTTTTTCGGCAAAGGATACCGCCTGCTGTGAATTAGCTAAATCGACACCTACGCAAATTGCCTCCTCGATCTCGTTTGTTTCCATATTGGCAAAAACTTCTGCGTGGTCAATCGGAAAGTTTTCGTCATGAATATGGCAGTGCGAGTCTATCAGCATTATTTTTTGACCTGAGTTTGATTTTTAGCCTGCGTTTTTTGGGATTTGGCTGTGCGCGGATCTTCGGTTTTAAGATAAATCTTTGGGAATAAAATGCCGATTTCTTTATCATTGATTACTCCACTTCCAAAAATTGTGTGGATTTTATCTGCTGTGTCGGGCATAAATGGCGCGAGCATTTGGCCGATCTGTAAAATTCCTCCAACTGAATGAGCTAGAACTTCTGCTAGGTGGTTTTCTTCGTCTTTGTTGGTCTGAGCGAGCTTAGCAATTTCCCAAGGTTTAACATTTTCGATATACTGATTGTGTGCGCGAACTAGCACCCAAATCTCATCCATCGCTTTATCGAATTCTAAATTACGCATGTGAGAATTATAATTATAAAGATCAAATTCATCGCCCGGAATATCACCGATTACACCAGACTGGTATCGTTTAACCATATTTGCCACGCGTGAAACTAGATTACCTAGATCATTACCGAGCTCATTGTTGTAAGCTTTTTCGAATTTTTCCCAAGTAAAATCACCATCGTCCTGAGTCGGAATATGCCGCGAGAAATAATAGCGCCAAGCATCTAATCCGTAATTATCGATAATTTCATTTGGGTCAACTACATTACCGAGGCTTTTACTCATTTTTACGCCGCCCGAAGAAATATGCCCATGAACAAGCAGTGCCTTAGGTAGTGGTAGATCAAGTCCCATTAATATAGCTGGCCAAATTCCCGCATGAAAGCGAAGGATGTCTTTGCCGATAACCTGTATATCAGCTGGCCAGTAGTTTTGCCAGTCTATATTGTCTGGATAACCGATTACAGTTAAATAATTAGCTAACGCATCGATCCAAACATACATTACCTGATCTGAATCACCAGGTACGGGAACTCCCCAGCTCAAGTTCTTTTTTGGTCGAGAAATAGAGACATCAGATAAACCTTCGCGCAAGAAGTTCAAGAATTCTTTCTTGCGGTATTCGGGGATAATTTTCATTCTATTAGATTCGATCGCTTCAATTATTCGGGGTGTAAATTCACTTACTCGCAGATAATAGTTTTCTTCACTTAACCTTTCGAAAGGCTTTTGGTGATCTGGGCAGACGCCATGAAATTCCGTAACTTCTTTTTCAGTATAAAATGCCTCGCAACCTTGGCAATACCAACCCTCGTATGAGCCTTTGTAAATATATGGTTGGAGCTGGGTCCAAATATATTGTGAAGCGCCAACATGGTGACTGTCGGTAGTGCGAATAAAATCGGTGTAGGTAGTCTTGATTTTATCCATAAGGGTACGAAAATTCTCAACTGTGCTGTTAACATACTCTTGTGGCGTTAAGTTTGCAGCCTGAGCTTTTTCGGCAATTTTATTACCGTGCTCATCAGTACCAACTTGAAAACGTACCTCGTGGCCTGCGGCTCGTTGATGTCTAGCCCAAATATCAGCTAGTAGGTAATCAAGTGCATTACCGATATGTGGAGCACCATTTGCATAAGGGATTGCTGTTGTGATATAAAGTTTTTTCTTTGTCATATTGCTTATAGTATAACATATACTGTTGAAAATAAAAAAAGTTGAGATTTATGATATTTTTGATATACTATAAACATGAAAAGCATTGACTCTTTGAAAAATAAAAAAGGTTTTACAATTATAGAAATAGTTTTAGTTTTAGCTGTTGCGGGTCTAATTTTTCTTATGATTTTTGTTGCATTGCCAGCATTACAACGTTCTCAGAGAGATACTCAGAGAAAAAGTGACTTCGCTATAATTAAAGCTGCGATGCTTAATTTTCAAACTAATAGAGGTAATACAGAAGCTCTTTCTAGGATTAGAGGTAGAGTTATCGAAATTGGGTCAAATGAAGATCCTTTAGCTAGCTATTTAAGAGATGTCTCTCATTTAACTAGACACTATAGAATAGCTGGATCGTTTGATCAAGCTAATGGGGCTGGGGTATCTTTTGAGCCTTTGATCGTCTCTCAGAATTCGCCCGAAGAAATTTACAGTACCGTCTTGATAGGTTTAGGGGCTGAATGCTTTTTAGATCCAGGTTCAAACCCTTCGTTCAGGACAGACCCTGCTTTTAGAATAAATAGCGGCTCTCAGTTAAATAACAGAGACAATATGAAGAAAATTGTGATATTAGCACAGCTAGAAGGCTTAAAGCTTCCAGATCTTAGAGGTCTATTTTATGAGGCGAATTACTGCTATGAATAATATATTGGATACAGACCAGATATAAGAGTATTTATTCAATTTTATATTTGTGCTATGTTTGGATTTTACTATTTGGCTTTAGTTAACAAATATCTAGTTATTTCTAGCCACTCCTCTATACTAATATCTTGCGCGCGAATATCGGGTGAGACATTAGCTTGGGATAAAATTCGTATAGCTTGATCTTTACTGATTGCGAGGTTAGCGCTTAGTGATTTAGAAATCTTTTTTCGGCGAGCGCCAAATCCAGCCTTTACGACACGGAAAAATTGCTTTTCGCTAATTTGGCATTTGTGTTGCTGATTAAAAATTTCAAGCCTATTTTTTTCTAGAATCTTTAATACTACTACTTGTGAATCAACTTTTGGTGGGGGTGTAAACAGCTCTCGTGGCACAAATTGGCCAAGTTCACAATCCGCATAAACCTGTGATGCAATTGATAAAATACTTAAATCTCCAGATTTTGCGCAAATTCGCTCGGCAACTTCTTTCTGCACTAAAAGTGTGGCAGTGCTTGGTTTATTGTCGCTAGTGAGTAATTTTTCAATAATTTTAGAAGTAATATAATACGGAACATTTGCTGCTACCTTATAATTTTTAGGTAGTTGATTTAAATCAAAATCTAAAAAATCCGTGTTTATTACAGTTAAATTTTTCCCTGGGAATTGACCCGGTAAATTCTTAGCAAGAATTGGGTCAAATTCTACCGCTAGAACTTTGCCGCTCTTTCCGGTAGCGTGTAAGAGAGATGATGTCAATGTCCCTAGTCCGGGGCCAATTTCTAAAACAAAATCACCTTCGCTAATCTCTGCTTCTATAGCGATTTGATTCAAGATTTCTCGATCCCTCAACCAGTGCTGGCCAAGTGATTTATTGGGTCCTTTTGACTTTGCGCGAGATGATTTATTGGATTTTGTCTGTGATTTTTGACCAAGATTTATATTAGACATTTTACCACCAACCTTTAGCTTTCCATGCGGAATACGCTCCGCTCCATGATCCGTAGCGACTACTTGCATAGCCAGAGAAAAAGCGTAACTGACATACTGGGTCGCTTTGCCAATTTGGACATGCTCCAGATAGAGCGGCGAGATTTGTCTGACCTAATCCAAAATATCTTCCGTTTGAGGCAGTTGTTCGCCAGCTTGATTCCTTGTTTATAATATAATTAACATAGCCGTAATCATTTGGGGAAATTCCGGCTGCCGCCATCCAATCTTCGTGCGAACCAGCTGGGAGATTGATTTTTGTGCCGACAACTTCAACTTGTTTTTTAGCAGCTTTAATTTCTACTTCATTGATTTTTTTACGTTCTGTTTCGACTCCATTCTTAATATTAACTTCGTAGGTGACGGTTTTTTTGCCATTTTCACCCTTTTCTCTAACTTCTCGATAACTACTATCTTTGCTTGCGTCTTGGATTTTTTCAACGCTAAAAGCAATATCTTCTTCGACGTTAATCGTTTGCTTGCCGTTTCGCCATATTTCAAAAGAATCACCGTTTTTGAGAGGGCTATTTAAATCTTTTGAAAGCTGATCTTGAGCTGATAGTTTAATGTTTTTCTCTTTCAAAAAATCTGCAATAGTGTCAGCTTGAGTTCTTAAAATTTGAGTTTTGCCGAATAGTTTGACTGTAATTTCTTTTGCACGTTTGATTACTAATACGGTTGCGGCTCCATCTTCAAGAAAGTTATTTGAGCTTTGAGGTAGAACAAGGTCTTCTTTATGAAGAGATAGACCTGCGGATTCGGCGATCTTGCGTGAAGTTTTGGCGGCCGTCATTACTTTGCGTCGAGTGGCGCCGTCTTCAATTATGAAAGGATTGGCGCGATAAATATTAACATTATAAATAGTGTCGGTGAGCTGCTCACTAAGACGAGGCTCCACATTATCTTCTTGAGATACAGATATTCCCTGCTCCTTTAATGCGTCACCAATTGTTGCGGCGTTAGTTTTGAAAGAAGTTCGAGCTCCATTTTCGAAAACATTAATAATTTTTGCGCCTTCGCCTTTAGCTACGGCTGGTTTAAGCGATTGAAGGAATAAAAATCCGCCAGCAATTGCCAGTGTGGCGCTTATAGATATAATAAAGTTTTGTTGTCGCCTAGATTTAACAGGATACTTAATAATTTTCCCAAACATCAATGTTTTTATTTTAGCATAAATAATTTCGCAAAGCAAATTAAAAAACCGCTCAGCTAATGCTGAACGGAAACCCCCGCACCATAGGTTTTTCTCTTTCGGGAATATACTCATTCTCGTAATTAAAAAAGAAAGGAGGTGAAAGGTGCGGTTTGTTCAATTGGAGGCTCCTACTCAGGTTGGCATTCCCCTTATTTTTAAACTCCAAATGAACATTTTTATTATAAAACAACCTATACTAAAAGTCAAGAATTTTTATAATCTTATTATAAGGGCTTTATGTTTTGACATACTAGATTTTTTCTAACCGAGCATATTCGGCGTTGAGCTTGCGTATTTTTCCGTTAGCGAACTCAATCTCGATAGCGGAGCCATCGATTTCGCGCACTTTACCATCACCGAAGGCTGGTGAGCGGACTCTATCGTCAATTTTTAGTGAATTTTGATTATAATATTCGTCAAAATCATCCGTCGAAAAATCTTGATCAAATCCATCAAATTCGTCGGTGTTATTGTCAATTCCATCGCTCCATTTATTTTGACCGCTCAGGCTATGTAGTTGCGCCTGCCAATTATTTCCCCAAGCGGTATTTGTATTTTTTTCTCGCCAATCGTTAAATTCTGGCTCAGTTCCCAATCCGGCATCAGTAATAAATCGGCTTGGTGAACCATAATTACGCTGTCCGAAAACTGCACGCGAATCGGCATAACTAAGAATTAATTCTTCGCGCGCACGAGTCATTCCGACATAGCAAAGACGGCGTTCTTCTTCTAGCTCACTTTTATCGCTATCAAAAACTCGGCTGTGCGGGAAAAGGCCTTCTTCCATTCCTGCTAGAAAAACGACTGGAAATTCCAAACCTTTTGCGCTATGGAGAGTCATTAAGGAAACTTGATCGTCGCTTTCAGTATCGTTAGAGCTCATCAAAGCAGCGTTTTCAAGGAAGCCAGCTAGATCAGCGTAGATTTTAGCATCAGAAATCAACTCGCCAATATTATCTTCTTTATCTTCTTGCTCGGCTTCTGTTAGTTTTTCGGCATTTTTATAATTGGTTCGGGCTAGAATTTTTTCAAGAATTTCGGCTGGGCTGGCAGAATTTTGATCTAAGATTTGACATTCACGAAAAATTTCGCCCAAATTACGCAATGAATTTCTGGCGCGCGCTGACATTGTTGAAATCCCGTCAATTGTAAGGAGAGATGCTATTAAATCTAATCCGTTTTCGGCTTGCCAATTCAAGAATTTATCTAATGAAACTTTACCCAAGCCACGCGCTGGCGTATTAGCAATTCGTTCAAAAGCTACTCGGTCTAACGGATTATAAATTACACGTAAGTAAGCTAGTAGATCTTTAACAACCTTGCGATCGTAAAAGCGAATCCCGCCAAAGATTTTATAATCGATACTCATGTGCCGCAAAGCCTCTTCTAGTGCACGCGACTGCGAATTGGTGCGGTAAAGAATCGCAAAATCAGCGTAATGGCGTAATTTGAGATTTTTTTCACTGTAAATTTTGGAAGCAATTTTAGCAGCCTCTTCCTGTTCGTCGCGTGAATTTACAACTTTGACGGGCTCACCTGAACCAAGCTCGGTGAAAAGTTTTTTGTCACTACGGATTTCGTTTTTCATAATTACGTTGTGAGCTGCGTTTAAAATATTCTCAGTTGAACGATAATTTTGCTCTAGTTTAATAACTTTTGTTCCTTTAAAATCGCGCTCAAAATTCAAAATATTAGTAAAATCAGCCCCACGCCAAGAATAAATACTTTGCCAGTCGTCCCCAACCACACAAATATTTTGACGATCATTTACTAGCATTTTAACTATCGCATATTGAGCGGCGTTAGTATCCTGATACTCGTCAATCAAAATATGCTCAAATTTATCGCGGAAAAATTTACGAACTTCAAGATTATCACGCAAAAGTCGAACCGTTTCAGATAGTAAATCGTCAAAATCAAGTGCATTAGCTTTATGTCGTGCCTGTTCATAGTGCACAAAAATCTCGGCAACTTTTTGCTCAAATCCCCAATTGGCGGTTTCGGCGTAGCTTTCGGCGGAAATCAGTTCGTTTTTGGCTTTTGAAATTGCTGCGCTAACAGACTGCGGTTTAATATTTTTGCTGTCATAATTCAAATCTTTGATGATTTTTTTGATCAAAGCTCGGCGGTCATCTTCATCATAAATTACGAAATTTTTTGCTACGCCGATTGATTCGCCTTTTAAGCGTAGGATTTTAACACAAATTCCGTGAAAAGTTCCCATCCAAGGCATAAAAAATCGATCGTCGGCATTTTTGCCAAGTAGCTCAGCTAGACGTTGGCGCATTTCTTTGGCGGCTTTATTAGTGAAAGTTACCGCTAAAATCCGCTCGCTAGCTACTCCGTGCGCTATTAGCCACGCAATGCGGTGAGTGAGAGTTTTTGTTTTTCCGCTCCCCGCACCAGCTAAAACCAACATTGGTCCGTCGCCATTTTTTACGACTTCGGCTTGGCGCGGATTAAGCCCTGTTAAAATATCCATGAATATATTATACACGATTACGTAAAAATGCGTCGTGTTGATTTTTATTTATTTTATGATAAAATACATTTTATAAGCGTAGATTTCATTTACGCAAAAAATAAAAAAGGTGGGTGATTTTATGGCTACTGATCGAGCTATAATGAATACTCCACAATCACAAGCGATTGTGGATGTGTTAACTAGGTATGGATTTATATGTCCATCTGGGTTTGATGACCAAATAGATACGGGGAAAGAATTTTTCACTCGTGTCTATCTGCCTGGAAAAATTTTCGAAGTCTTATACAACTTCGAACTAGGGTTCTTTTCACTGGAAGAGATCAGATTTGATTACTTTCCTGATGGGAAGCATAGAAAATCGCGAAATAGGATTTTGCTATTTTCTATCGATAGGGATAGCCCTGATGATATAACCTATATCATAGGAGCTAGATCCAACATTCCGGATGGTATTTATACTGATTTGTTGAGTCGGTTAAATTCTATAGATTCTACTATCCAGATCTAAGCTTATTGCTGGCTCCGTCTCGTACGGGGCTTTTTTCTTTTTCTGAAATCTGGTATAATTTGACTATGTCAAACGCTTATACGGACAAAAATCTCGAAGAATTTATTCAAAAACATTTTGCAGTAAAACTTAATTTCGAAGAAATTATTGCTCGCAATTTGCCAGTGAGTTATTCTACTGAGGTTCTTATTTTTCGTTCTAAAAATCAAAAGCTTTATGCGTTTATCTCGGGTGAGGCGCGCTTAACTTTGGGTGATATTTCCAAATCTCTTACTAAAATGAATCTTAAGCCGGCTAAATTTTTTCCGCCAAATGGCTTGGAGGATTATTTTTTAGAGCACGCTCGAGCCCAATTTTTGCGGATTTTTCCGGCTCGTGAGCATATTTCTAGCGAAGAACTACGTTTTTATAAAACACAGGTTCTTTATAACCCTGCCCTCGTTGAAATCGCCTCGATTCGAAACGGGGAGATTAAGTGTTTTGATTCTGACGCAATTGGTTCTTGGCGCGTGGCAAAGCGCTTGAATTATCGCAGTATTTTATAAAAATCATAAACTAATCTAACTATATTTTGGGACTATTTTAAGCTAAGAAGATTGTTTCCAGATAGATTTACAGATTAGTTTTTTATTTTGTGAGATTTTCTTAAAATTAGCTTAAAAAAGCTTGCTTTTTTATTTTGCTTGTGGTTTAATTAAAGCATACGGAAACTGCCGTAAATAAAAATACCAATAATAATTAAAGTTCATAGAAAGGTGGAAATTTCACAATGAACAAATTACAAACTAAAAAAGGTTTCACAATTATTGAAGTCGTGCTTGTGCTTGCAATTGCCGGACTTATCTTCTTGATGGTCTTCTTGGCACTACCTGCCCTACAGCGTAGCCAACGAGATACACAACGAAAGAATGACTTGAGCCGTGTTCAGTCTGCAATTAACTCATTCCAGGCTAACAGGCGTGGAGCAATCCCAACATTAGCTGAAGCTAATGGAGCATTGGTAAATGAGTATCTAAGGTCTAATAATGATCAATTCGAAGATCCGAGTGGTAAAGGTTATACTTTCGTTCAAGGCGATCCAGTTGGTAACTACAATACTAATGAAAGAAATAACCAAATCCAATATGCAATAGGAAGCGTATGTAATGGTAACGGTTTAACAGGCAATCAGGGCGGTCGAAAAGTTGCTTTACGAATGCAACTTGAGGGCGGCGGTACATACTGCTTAAACAACTAGTATCGCTTAAATAAAAAGGACTCTCTAGAGCTGACCTGACACCCAGCAGTTTGGTTATTTGGGTTAATATTAGCGAGCCAATTTGTTTGGCTCGCTTTTTTCGTTGTTTAGTTTTCCGATGAAATTATAATAAATGTCAATCTGAATAACACGATTACATTTCGTGCCAGTTGGCTTGTGAATTACAATCTTATCAATCAACTCATTCACTATTTCGACGGTTAGTTCTGGTAGCTCTGTATATTTCGAAATTCTCGCCATAAACTTGGAGATATTCAAGCTATCTTCTTGTTGTTTGGTGAGTTTTTCGGTTAAGTCAGAAATGGAAGTTTGAAGTTGTTTCTGTTCTTCTTCGTAGCTCTGACTTAGCTTCACAAAGCGTTCATCTGAAATTTTGCCAAGTAGATTATCTTCGTAAAGTTTTTGGATAATGCGGTCAATCTCTTTAGAACGGTATTCGTCCTTTTGAAGTTGCAGTTGCTGGCGCTTGTTATCTTTGCTGAATTGAGCTTGGCTTTGCTGTTCTAGCTTCTTCAAAAAGGTTTCTTGGTCTAATTGGCACTCGTGGATAGTTTGACGAAGTTTGTCGCTTACAATCTCAATCAGGGCGGATTTTTGAATGTAGTGTGGATTTTCACAACCATCAATCAGCTTACGGTAGCCAGAACACTTGTAGTGGTCGTGGTTGAGTCCATTTTTCTCTTGTGGGCAAAAATAATGCTTTCGCCCACAAGTTCCACAAAAAACTAATCCTGCAAACAAATTTTCATGACCAATCCGATTTTTATACCGTTGATTAGAGCGCTTATGACTTCGCATTTTTTGAACAATATCGAAAGTCTCTTGGTCGATTATCGCTTCATGAGTATTTCTGAAAATCAGCCAAGCTTCTTTTGGGTTATCTAGTTTACGTTTGTCTTTATAAGATTTTTTCCGTGTACGAAGATTAACCGTATGTCCAATATATTCTTCACGTCCTAAAATATTACTTAGAGTCTCTCTCGTCCAAAAATAAGGCAAGCTCTCAACATTTGAGCTGGCGGAAATGGGTTTTAAACCTATTTCGATTCGGTGGCGGTCTGGCTTGAAAATTTTGTCATTTTCCAACCCTTTCGAAATTTCTGAAAGACTTTTTCCGCTTTTCGCTTCCTGAAAAATCCGCTTCACAACTTCACTGGCAACTGGGTCAATAATCCAATTTTTAGGATTGTTTGAATCTTTGAGATAGCCGTAAGGTGGATTAGTAGTTACTCGCTCACCAGCTCTCGCTTTAGCTTGCACCACCGCTCGAATCTTCTTACTAGTATCCGCCGCATACATTTCGTCCATTAAACTCTTGATTGGCAAGAAAATAGAATTAGTTTCATTAGGCTTATTTGAATCCACACCGTCATTTAAGGCGATGAAGCGGACGTCAAAACTAGGAAAGGTGATTTCCGTTAGTTGACCAACCTTGATATAAGAGCGACCCAAACGGCTTAAATCCTTAACGACGAAGTTTGAAACTTGCCGATTTTCCACCAATCTAATAGCTTCTGAAATAGCTGGACGGTCAAAATTTGTGCCACTAAAGCCATCATCGACAAACAAAATAGGATTAGGGAGATTTTCTCTTATCACTACATCAAGCAGAATTTTCTTCTGATTGATAATCGAGTTACTATCTCCTTCCAGTCCATCGTCTTGACTTAAGCGACAATAAACCACTGTAATATCTGAAAGTTTCGAAGTATCTACTTGTCTATAATCTGAAATTGTCAAAGTTCTGTTCATGTGTTTTT
>CALIJI010000001.1 GCA_938017895.1 uncultured bacterium | reverse complement strand
GGTTGAGCTGGCTTTTCTGGTTGAGCTGGCTTTTCTGGTTGAGCTGGCTTTTCTGGTTGAGCTGGCTTTTCTGGTTGAGCTGGCTTTTGGGATTTTTTCTTATAAATAAGATCAATCCCTTGGTTGCTGTCGCCATACTTTAAGTTGTACGGCAATTCAATGTCAGTACCCGTAGCGCCATTATCTATTGAAGCTCCCTGGAACTCATGTCCAGGGAAATCTTTTTTCTGGACTGTATAGGTTTCACCTGGTGAAACTTCTACAGTTTCAGTTCCAAGGCTAGTAGCTCCCCCGCCTCCTCGGAGAACCCAGTAATTAATATTAAATTTCTGGGTTTGGGTTTGAGGCTGAGTAACGCTCTCAACCGCCGGGGCGTTATCCCCAGCAGCAGCAATATCATCAGCAGCTACTATTGGAGCAGTAGCTGCGCTCAAAACAAGTGTAGACAACAACAAATATGAAAAAATTTTCTTTTTCATTGTATTTTACCAAGCCACCCTTGACGGGTGGCTTCCTTTCCATAAAAATATTTTTTAAAAGTAAAAGCTCCCATCAAGAACACCAAAGATATCCAGATTTTATCTAAATCTATCAACTTATCAATGTTCTTGATAGGAGCTTGACAACTTCTATCAACTGGTTGATATATTATCATAAATTACTATTTTTGTCAACAGTTTCTAAATATATTTTTCTTTTTCGCCAAATAATGGTATAATTTCCATTATGAATAGCAAAGAATTTCAATCTGTAACTTTTAAGATTCTCAGGGCAAATTCCTCCAAACTTAATTCTCAATCAATAACTGAAGAACTACTCTACCAAATCGCTCGTATCGCCCAGCTAACAGTTCTAGAAAAATCAATACACCTTTTTCAACCACAAGGAATCTCAGCTACGCTAATTCTTAGTGAAAGTCACATCGCCATCCATACTTGGCCAGAGACGGGAGAGGGATATATCACCCTAACTAGCTGCCGCTCCCTATCTGGAGGAACACTACAAAAAATCAAAGATGAAATCACTCAATCTATAGCCGCTAAGCAAATAATAATTAAGGAGACAACATGCTAATAAAAAGAACTAAAGCTAGACTAAAGCTTAATCAAATTCTACGAGGTAAAAAAACCAACTTTCGCGTCGCTGGCTGTTTGCTGTTCCGCGAGTATGATGCAAAAGAACCGGCTTATTATTACTGGGAAGAATGGGAACTGCTCGGAATGGAAAATTACGACAGCTGGGTAGAATACGATCATTACAATCGAGAAGTTGCAATTTATGAACCAGTACGATTTTATCATGATCATATCGACCCAAGTAATTTTAAGACTGGGCAAACTCTGGATTTTGAAGACCCAACCGAGGGCAAAAAGACCGGTGCCATTCAAGAGATCGGTGAAGGCGAAATTGTCAAAATTATCGGCAAAAACACCCACCAAGTTTTTGAGAAAGAAAAGATGATCTACGCAACACTAGTTGTTCCAAATACAAAAGAAAAAATCACTATCGAAAAATATAATAATCGCGAATATGATGCTTACAAAAAACGCGTAATATCCAAAAAAGAGCAAAAAGAATTATTCGGAAAAGTTCTTACACCTTGGAACTGGGGATTAATCTTTAAATTCATTTTTTGGACTCTATTGGGTGGCTTTATTTTTTGGAATTCTTTTATTTTACCAACACTACCTTGCGATCCTCAAACTCAAACATGTGAACGAAGCAGTTCTGGTGCTTATCGCCACAGAAGCGTATTTGGTGGAGGTGGTGGCGGAGTCGGTAAATAATGGCTCGCTCCAAATTAACGAAAGCAGAAAGCACGGCGATATTTTCGGCTGCAGTTTTAGTAGCCGTTGGCGGAATTATCTATGAGCTTATTCTTGGAACAGCTGCTTCTTACCTTATTGGCGACTCAATTTTAAGCTTTTCTTTAGCTACTGGTATCACACTTTTCGGTATGGGTATCGGATCCTTAATTGCGCCGAGAATTAAAATATCAGCAGCCACAAGTTTTGCGATCAATGAAATTCTACTTGGTGTTATTGGCGGCAATTCAGTTTTAATGCTCTACTCAGCTTTTAGTTTTACTAAAATATCTTGGTTAGTTTTCGCTATTATTAGCTTGATTGTTGGAATTTTTATCGGCTTAGAAATTCCGCTACTAGTTAAAATGTTTGAGAGCTTCGGCCGTAAGTCTTCAGTGAGTCTTTTGTCAAAAATTCTTGCTCTTGATTATTTTGGCGCCCTTTTAGCTTCGCTTGTTTTTCCGTTGATTTTACTACCTTATCTTGGCTTGATGAGAACGGCTTATTTAGTTGCATTCTTAAATGTTTTAGTTGCAGTGCTAATTCTTTATTCAATGAAAGTTTCTAAAAAAATACTGATCATTAGTGGAATCGCAATCCTAATGCTGGGTGCATTATTTTCTGGTGCAAACTGGCTCGAAAAACAAATCGATTCAAAAGCCTATAAAGATCCCGTGATTCTGTATGAGCACTCAGCCTATCAAAAAATCGTGCTAACCAAATTCAAAAATGACACAAGATTATTTCTAAATAATCAGCTTCAATTTTCAAGCCTAGATGAAGCTCGTTATCATGAAACGCTAAGTGGTGCAGCAATGACTTCTGTCAAAAATCCCAAAAAAGTCGCTATTTTTGGCGGGGGAGACGGCATGCTAGCACGTGAAGTTTTAAAATATAATTTCGTTGATAAAATCACTTTAGTCGACCTGGACCCTTTCGTAACTGATCTTGCTAAAAAATCACCAGAAATCGCAAGACTAAATAAAAATTCCCTCTCTAATCCAAAAGTTGAAATAATCAACCAAGATGCCTTCAAATTTGCTTTTGAAACTAACGAAAAATTTGACGCTATTTTAATAGACTTAGTTGACCCTTCAAATGAAAAGCTCGCTAAACTTTACAGTCAACAATTTTATGCTCAAATTCCCAAGATCCTCAGTTCTAAGGGTGTTTTCATAACCCAAGCTACTAGTTCTTATTTTTCACCGAACGCTTTTGCTAGCGTTTTTAATACTATAAAATCATCTAATTCATCAAGAGAAGTTATCGCCTTTCAAACCAATATACCAAGTTTTGGCGAGTGGGGATTTGTGCTTAGCGCGCCAAATTCAAACGCAATCTTGAGCCAAAAACTACCTCAAGAACTAGCTTACCAAAATCAAGAACGTCTTAGCTATACTGTAAAAAAATCTGTCTCAAACTTACCAAAAACAGAAATCTCTACATTACTAACCCCAAAAATTGTTCAATACTACGAAAATGATATGAAGCAGTGGCGATATTACTAAAAATCTTCAATAAAAATAAAGCCTCAGTAGAGGCTTTTAAACATGGCACTTTTTACTTCGCCGTTGATGAATTTCACGGCGGTAGATTAGCTTTGTGTCAAAATCTATCTTATAGTGGCCATGGTTTTTTTGGCCTTTTCTTTTATTAAAGTAGAAGTTCACAGAATAAGCATCAACTTGAATACTTACTCGATAATCTTCTAAACCAAGACTTGAAATCTCATCCTTAAAGATTTCTCGAGCTTCTTTAATCTTTTTATCCTTGATACTAGCGATATTGATTTTAGTTTCTTCTAGTATCTTGAGGTCTTCATATAGTTTACGAATGACCATCTCTTTGCTAGTAATAGCATGCTCAATTTTGACTGTATAACTATATCTATTGCACCTTTTTTTCCTGCTTAGCCTAGCCCGAAGTTTACACAATTTTCTATTTGCACTACTAATTTTCCTTTGTGTATTTTTTATAGTTTCTATAACTTCTTCTAGCTGCCTATGCGTTTTGGATATCTCAAGAGATTTAAATTCTTGGATTTTTTGCGTCATAGCTTTCATGTTGCCACCACCTTCTAATTTTCTTTACCTAAAAAATATTTTAGATAATATAAATATACTAACATATATTTATAAATAGTCAAAGTTAGTTTATGGGTTGATACTATAAAGTCTAAAATACTTGTAATAAAAGAAAAAAGGCTCTATTTTAATCTACTAGAACCTTTTCTCACATTATCAAATTGTAATAAAAATCAAATTTGGCTCCGGCAGCTGGGCTCGAACCAGCGACCTATTGGTTAACAGCCAACCGCTCTACCACTGAGCTATGCCGGAATAATACTTATATTATACCGCACGCTTTCTAAAATTTCAAGGTTTTTTCGAAAAATTAGCCCCAAATTTCTTCAACTGCAGCCTGAATTTTTTGCGAAGCTGAATTATCACCTCTCTTCAAAAAATCGCGTTGCTTTCTTTTCAGAAATTCAAAAACAAATTTTTCATCATCCATGAACTCACTACGCGGAATAAGTCTTAAACTAACTGAGCGAGCTTCGCCATTATCTGATTTTTCTAACTTGCCTAAAGCAATTAGATTATCGATATGTTTTGCAACCGTAGCAACAGATCTATATCCTAAACCGGATTGAATTTCACGATAAGTTGGACTGTAACCTGTTTGCGAAATAAAATTCTCAATAAATGCAAGGATTTCTGACTGTTTTTTAGTTAGATTCATTCTGTATCCCCACCTAGAACAATAACAATATCAACTCCCTTACCATATTTATCTAGCTCATCTGGTAGTTCAGATGATTGAACGTTAAACTTCTGTTCTAACTTTTTAATTGTCACTGACTTGTCTTTATTTATAGTATAGACTTTTGTTTTATTGTATTTTTTAGTTGGCGCAGAATCAATATTAACAATATTAAAGCCTTGTTTTTTAAGTTTTCCTTGTTGCTCAGCTGCTAAACCAGAAATATTAGTCCCGTTTAAAATAATAATCTTAGCGTTTTCTTCTGATATCTCATTAGCAAGGGTATTTTTCGCTATGTAGGCCTGAATATCAGAGTACTCAAAAACTCCAGCCGTTGGCAAAACTGCACTCCTGCCGCTAACTTGACCCGTTGTCATCAAATTAGCATCTTTATCAGTATCACTGATAAGGGGTAGTGATTTAATATTTTCTGATTTTGTACCAATTGCAAGCTCAGCTAAAGTCTGGTATTCTTTAGTGCTAAAAGTAGTTTTAACATTATCGCCAACAGCATTTACAATATTTAACAATTTAGAAATATCGTATTTAGATGCATTAATTTTTGCTAAAGTTGCTTGAATAATCTTCTGCTGATTCCTCTCGCGATCAAAATTTCCGCCGCTTAATCCATATCCACCTTCAGAACCACGAGCTCGCGATAACGCTAAGGCTTGTTCACCATTCATATGGGTAGTTTCACCATTTTTATATCTAACTTTAGTTGCGACATCATACATGTAGGGAGATCCATCCCAAACTTGAATTGCTACGTCGATACCACCTAAGGCGTCGATAATCTGAATTAGCACCTGCCAATTACCATGAACTTTATAGTGAACATCTAGCCCTGTAATTTCAGTAGCAGTTTGAGCTAATTCTTGCTGGCCATTTTCTTCGGCAATAGCTTCATTAGCAATATTTAGACCGTCACTATATTTTCCGCAACCGTAGCTCTCATTTAATTTTCCTGCTGTTGTACCAAGCCACTTCTTACAGCTATGCTTCACCCATAAATCTCGTGGCAAAGAAATGGTGTAGGCTTTCTTTTTAGTTTGATCAAAAGATACCATCATAACAGAATCTGTAAGATCTTCACCATCCCAACCTTTTGGTGAAGTACCAAATACTAGTATGTTAGTTCGCCCATTTGAATCTTGCTTTAATTTTTCTTTCTGAAGAATACCAAAAATGTCACCGCCTTTAGACAGTTTCATAAGCGGCGAAATAAATCGATATGCCTGATAACCGCCCCAAGCAAGCAAAATTGCTATAGCAAAAAATATAATTCGACGGACAATCAATCGCTTTTTGAACTGTTGAAGAGTAAGTTGTTTCTTGCCTTTTTTCGAGCGTTTATTATTAAATTTTTCAAATTTTCTCTGAAGTTTAGTCTCCTTACGAGATTGTCGATCTGATTTATTCTGTTGATAATCTTCTATTTCCAAACGAGAAAGTGCTTCATTTATATCTTCGGTTGAATTTTTTGTTTGATTTAGTTTTTCCAAATTACGTGAAATTTTTTCACGCCGGCTTGAAACTGGAGTAACTGTTTTAGGTGTTTGCCGGTCATTAGTTTGTTCCGTGGAAGACGCAGTTCTTCGCCGCGGCACAAAACCGTCAATTGATTGCTGGTTTTTTTTCATAAGCTCTTTTTATTTTATCAAATTTAGAGCTTAATTTCAAACTTATCAAAATAATTCAATGTCAAAATTACAGCTAAAATTAAATAGATATGCAAAGCATTAGGGAGTCCTGAGAAAAAATTCCACTGCAATAAAAACGCGAATAAAATCGCCCATGATAACTTATATCTACGAGTGCTCCAAGTATAAAATATAATAAAAGAAACCCAGATAGTAAAACCTATTATCCCAAGCTCCAGCAGGATCGATAATGGCTCATTTTGAATAATTTCAAACTCCCAACCCGTCTGATGAGTGGTCCTTAATATAGCTTTCCCAGCCCCACCAGCCCCAACGCCAAATAAAATAGTATGCAAATTTCTACACCAAGTCTGAATCGCAAATCTATTCAGAGAAGTTCTTTCATCAGTTGACTTTTCAACATAACCATCAAAGCTAGCTTTTGGCGCATTTAATTTATTTAACAATTCTTTTGAATCTTGTATACCTGGTTCCGGCTGTTTTTCCACAGGTCTATTCTTTGGTAAAGAAACTTTTCCAAGACTTAATTGATTAATACTTTTAGATACAGAATCATAAAACCCATCAGCGATACGAGGATTTAATTCGGTAAAAATCCCATGCCATAACATACCCACAGAAAAACTAGCAAAAAGAAATATTACTAGCTTTAAAAACCCCTTCTTCAAAGATGATCCGAGCTCTTTATTCACAATAAATACCTCTAGAATCATAGCTAGGACAAGCGCAAAAATCGCCCCGCGACTAAGGGTTAAGTAAATAGCGATCAACATTAATATCAGGGCAATCTTATGCTTGCTATCATTATTCCCCGATAAAATTCGCCAAAATTCAATTAAAATTGGCGCAAGTAGCATAGACCCAAAAAATTGGGGCTCAATTGCAAAAACACTGGGTCGAACAAATCCAAATCCAGTAGCTAAACAACCCCTACATAAACCAAAATCCGTAAAGGCACCGATCACAACCTGTATAATAGCTAAAACTGAATTGATAACAGCCGATATGATAAAAATCTTAATAAGGATAGGTAGCATTTTCACTAGATTCTTAGAAAGCAATAATCCAATAAAAATCAACCATAGGACACCCCAAACTCCAGATGTTAAAATCGCCCGTAAAGTATTCTCGCTCCAAAATATCGATAAACCATTCCAAGCTACAAAAGCACTACTCAACCAAAAAGCTTTCTTTGCGCTTAACTGCCGAAAGTTTTGTCGAAAATTTTTACTTATTTCAAAAATAGCCGCCAATGACAGAGCGAAGCAAAAAATTAACGGAATCGACAGTTCTAGGTTAGTTCCACTTTCGCGACCAATCTGGAAATTAGGAAAATAAGAAAACCAAACAGCGATCGGAGAAAATAAAAACATTTTTTCAAAAAAAGAAAATTTTTCAGTGCTTTGAATGATTTTATTTTTCATTATTTTTCTCGCTAATTATTTTCGCAAAATTTTCTTTAAAATTATCATCACTAAACTTCTCAGCCGTTTTTGATATTTCTTTAGCATCAAAATTAATTTTCTGAAAACGATCAATTGCCCGTTCTAGAGATTTGACGGTTTGATCCTTGAAGAATATACCATTTTTACCATCTAAAATATAATCTAGTGAGCCACCTTTCTCTAGCGCAATCACTGGCGTGCCAGCCGACAGTGCTTCAATCGGGGCGATACCAAATGGTTCCAAGCTAGGAAAAATAAATCCCCGAGCATTAGCCACAATCTTCGCTAATTCATCCGAATTTTGAATAGTCTCAATAAATTCAATATTCTCAAAACCTTTCGCCATTTCAACTAATTTTTGATGTTCAGCTCCACCGCCGACTAGTTTTAGTTTTAAATTATTATTTTTAAAAGCTTCAACCGCTAGATCAAGTCTTTTCCAATTAACTTGACGCGAAGTTGAAATAAAATAGTCATTTTTCTTCTCTTGAACTTTAAATTTCTCAATCTCAACTGGCGGAAAAATAACTTCAGATTGCCGCTTGTAAAACTTCTTAATTTCACCCTGACAATAAGTAGAATTAGCAATTAGGAGATCCGGTCGCTGTGCAAATTTTAAATCCCATTTACGCAGAGGTCCAACTAAAAGCTTAAAGAATAACCTAATAATTGGATTAAATTTGCCAAAACCTGGATTTTTAACGTAATCATCATACATACCCCAATAATATTGAATCGGTGGACCTTGCAAATAACTAATATGGAGCTGATTTTCTTTAGTTTTTACACCTTTAGACTCGGCGCAACATATCGAAATTATAATATCAAACTCACTCAAATCTAATCTCGAAAAATAAATTGCTCTTAGCGGACCTAAAATTTTGCGTAATTTTGCTGGTAAAAAATTCAACCAGCCAGTCCGCACATCCTTCCCCTTAAACCAATTGACTTCTTTTTCAGAATATTGTGAGGTAAAAATTGGCGCCTCAGGGAAAATCTCACTAACAGACTTAACTACCTTTTCAGCACCACCATAAGTCGTTAGCCAGTCAGTCACAATTGCAACCTTTTTACCTTTTAGCCAAGTTGGATTATTCGCCATTATTTAGCACCTTTTCTAAAAATAACTGAAAAAATAGTCTTAAATATAATTTGAATATCCAATAAAATTGACCAGTTCTGCACATAATACACATCCAAACGACGACGCTCTTCAAAAGAAATATCACGCCTGCCAGAAACCTGCGCCAAGCCAGTTACGCCAGACTTAACCGCTAAAATAATACTTTTCTTTTTATATTGATTGATTTCCTGCGGAATTAATGCACGAGGACCGACCAAAGATATATCACCCTTTACTACGTTTAGTAGCTGCGGTAACTCATCAAGAGAAGTAGCTCGTAAAAATTTGCCAATTTTAGTTACCCGCGGGTCTTCATCTAACTGATCACCGTTCGCACGATAAATCTTAGCAAGTTCTGGCTTACCCATTTTTTCAAAAGCCTGCTCTGGCGTTAGGCCATCAAATTCAGATTTCTGCGAGCGTAATTTATAGATATAAAACTCTTTATTAAAACGGGTTAGTCGAACCTGACGGAAAAAAATTGAATCTTTAGGGGAGGTAATTTTCATCAAAATTGCCACAATTAGCATTATTGGACCAGCAATAATCAACCCGATTAAGCTAAGACTTAAATCCATAACTCGCTTCCAAATCCGCCCAAAACCGAATAGTTTAGTAATTTTTATCTCGATCACCGGTAAACCACCAACAATTTCAACCGTATTTAATTGTGAGAGCAACCTATCCTGCTGTGGCACAAACATATACGAAAGATGGTTCTCAATAGCATAATTATAAAAATCTTCACTACGAGCTGTATCGGTATGAATAATAATTTCTGGACAGATCTTAGAAACTGCATCTTTAAAACTTAAAAAGTGACGTGGGCAATTCTTAACTGGCAAAAATTCCGGCTTCGAAACCATCCCGATAACATCATAACCATAATCAATATTATCAGCAAAGAAATTTGCTAGTTCTGTTGCTCTATAGTTATTGCCAATAATTAACACCTTAAGTCGGCCAACCCCACCACGTAATAGTTGTCGATTAAATAAACGAATAATCTCACGGCCTAAGATCATCAGTACGAAGTTGACTGCAATAAAATAAATAGCAATAATTCGAACGGGGAAAATCTCATCATTAGTAAAGAACTCGTAAGATATTAAGGTCATAATATTAAATATTGAAGCAAGCATTATTCTACCATATTCTTTTGGTCTATAAATATATATAGACCTAGAATAAAGCCCAAACATCATATTTATTATCAAACATATTGGCAGAAGCATAACGGAAAGCCAAAAAAAATTAAGCAAATTAGGCGTAAAATAATATGCTCGATCATCAACATGAGTTCTAATAAAATACGCCAATCCAAATGATCCAACAACTGCTATAATATCAGCTATAACTATAGCAATCCTAATAAATATAGCTTTACTATTTTTCATCACTGCCCCTATTAATGAATCTCAAAATTGTACCAGACCCTAATGTTGCCCCCAAAATAAAAACCGGTAAGAATATGAAAATATACCTAGCCCTATTCTCAAATAAAGCCTGATAGGTAATTATAGCTAAAACAACACTAGATAATATAACTGAGATACTATTATTTTTAACAGGATTAATTAAATATATTATCAACAGGATTAGTGAGATAAACCATATAGCCGAAACGAATATCTTATAAATAGAAAACTTATCTCCATTAAAAGATAATACCCTTCGAACAATTCTTGATACTTTGTCATTATTAATAAAAATTATCCTATGATTATTAGACGAACCTTCACCCCATACGCCAAATGAACCATCGTTAAAACTCCAAGATATTTTCAATATTGCAAATTTAATCCAATCAAAAGGAAAATTATTTAAAAAACTATTTCTAATTAGACCTAAAGTAAATTTTTCTCTATTTTTCGCACCCTCTACTGCAGTATCGTCAGCATACCTACTGCAATACGCACCAGTATTACATTCAGTATAAGGAGGCAACCCCCTCATTGCGCCCATACCAAGATAATGAATAGCTCCAGCTCTTCTATCTTTAATCTGATCTTTAGAATATTTAGCAAAACCAGGAGACAGCGAAATAATGCAGTTTACAGCTAAATAAGAGACTAATAGACCTGTCAAAAACAATACGCTTGACATAATTATATTGCGAATATTTTCTTTCTTCAATTTAAACAATAAATTATAAAAAATCACCGCAGCAACTACTAAAATAGTAGTTGGTTTAATTATGTATCCAATATAAAATAAAGACCCTAATACTGTGATTAAAAATAATCTTAACTTATGCGATTCATCATATTTAATTATCGACATAAAATACAATAATAAAATCTGCAAAGCTAGCAAAAACATACCTAAGGTGTCAGTATAAAATACCGTGGAATATGGTGAAAGATTAATCAAAAATATAGATATTAATGAAGTCAACACAAAAATACGATTATTATTTTTTTTATACGCAATAAATATGATGAAATAACTAGTTAACAATATCAATATATTATTAATAAAGATCAATAGAACATTTCTATCGATATGTAAAAAATCTGCCAATCGATATATAGACACTACAAAATAAGTAATATGTATGTTATTACCATATCTTAATAAATAATTATATTCCCAAGAATTTGGGTTTGGATCTGTAGATCCTGTTTTTATGTAATCTTCTGCAATGTGTTGAATAGCGCCAGCATCCCAAGAATGATTATTAGAAGCTAATGAGACCCCATTAATTAATTGAACTATTGCTACTATTATAAAAATAAATATAGCTATGCTGCGCTTAGATAATAATATCTTATTCCTAATAAAAAATAGTATACCAAACCCCAATAAGACAATGAGTAATATAGCTAAGTCTTTCATAGAATGATGCTCATATATAAGACCGCAAGCTCCAATAAATATTCCTACTACTGCAGCACACCTAAATATTTTATCCATTATATGCAATTGTATCATAAATAATAACTACCTTCAACAATAGTAACCAATATGATATACTCTTAATATGAGTGATGAAAAAATTGTTCTATCTATTATAATTACAGCACATAATGAAGGAATCTATTTACATAAAAGCGTATTGTCAATAGAAAGAGCCCTTGAGCTAATTCCAGAAAAAAAATACGAAATAATATTAAGTTTAGACAATCCAGATAGCGAAACTATTCGAGTCGCTAATTCTCTGAAAAAAAATAAAAATATAGTTATTTTTAAATCATCTTTTGGAAATCCAGCGGACAATCGAAATTTTGCAATATCTAAAGCTAATGGTAAATTTATAACACTTCTTGATGGAGATGACCTAATATCACGAGAATGGTTTAAAAACGGTCTTGAGACTTTAAAGAAAAATAAAGGCGCTATAGTTAGACCAGAAATACACGCAATGTTTGGATCATACATGAATTCTTTAGTTGTATGGAAGATGCGCAATTCCTCCAATAAAGACGTAGATGCTATACAGATGTCCTACTGGAATATTTGGACACTACCTCTAATATCAGAAACAAAGACAGTCAAAAGCATACTATTTAAGCGACCTATTGATGGTTTTGGTTTTGAAGATTACTTATTTAACTGCGAAGCTATTGCGAATAATATACCCATCATAATCGCTCCAAGAACAACTTTTTTCTATAGACAAAGACCAAATATATCAGTATCAACAAAGCATATGAATACCATCCTTGATTATTCATCACTTTTTGATATCAGTTATTTCAAGTCATTAAGCATCCCAGATCATCAAACTAATAAAATTAGCAATAATTCTATAAAGCAAAATTTTAAAAAAACATATCGTTTTGTTTATGATGCGGCAAAAAAATCACAACGTATAAAAAAAATACTATCCCCTACTGCCGTAAAATTACTATATAATAAACAACTAAAAAGACTACCAGATTTTTTCATCAATGACTGGAGAGAAATTAATAAAATAGAAAATCAATTATATCCAACAAAAGAAAAAATAGCCCAGATAGAGTACCATCCACTGACCTTTAATCCTTTCGAAAACTCATGCGGAATAATATATAAAAAACTATGCGACCAAATATCGAATAACAGTTTAGATTATCTATTTCTAGTACCTGAAATGAGTGGACGAGGAGGAACAGAAAAGTTAATAGCTAATTATATTAAAGCCATAAAAGAAACTCACCCTGATTGGAATATTGGAATTTTATCTACACACCCATTCAATAACCTGACAATAGAATATTTCAGCAATTTAGATGTTGACATGATTGATTTCGGAAAATTAACGGCTAATATTGGAAACTATGAAAAAAATATTATTTGGTCACGTATTCTAATACAATCAAAAGTAAAAAATCTACATCTGGTAAATAATGAATATTGGTATCGATGGCTATCAGAACACAAATCTGTTATTAAGCAAAAAAATATTAACCTAAATATTTCACTGTTTATGCGTGAATTTAATTCCGAGAGAGATCATATTTCATCTTTCGCAGACCCTTATTTAGCTGAGGTGTGGGATATTGTAAATCTTGTATTTACCGATAATCAAAAAATTATAGACCAAGCGCTAGAAAATAATGCCTTCGAAAAGTCTAAATTTAGAGTTCACTACCAGCCAGAGAATATAGATATAATTTCACCAAAAATAATAGATCCATCGAAAAAGACAAAAGTGCTATGGGCCAGTAGGGTGGCTTTACAGAAACGACCTGATCTATTAAAGAAGATATCAAATCGAATATCAAAAGATTTCGAAATAGATGCTTATGGAATTATCGAAAAAAGACAATACAGCAAAAATTATTTCAATGACTCTCACGTGAATTACAAAGGTAGCTTTAATGGAATTAAATCTATAAAAACTCATGATTATGATATATATCTATACACATCTCAGACTGATGGTATACCAAATATTCTTCTAGAAATATCAGCAGCTGGTCTACCTATAGTCGCAAGCAATATAGGGGGTATTAGTGAATTTATCGAAGATAATAAAAGTGGTTTACTTGTAGATATGGAGAATATAGATGAATACATAAAATCATTAGAATATTTAAGAAATAATCCAGATGAAGCTAAAAAAATGGTAGAATTATCTCATAAGACACTACAAACCCAACATTCTTGGACTAATTTTATCAACAACGTTAGAAAGGATATCTAAAATAAAATATAAACACCCCCTAATAAGCTTTATTATCCCCATTTTTAACACGGGGAGTATTATTGAAGAGGTAATAAATAACATTCTCTATCTAAATAAAGCTCACAAAAATTCAGTGGAAATAATATTAGTAGATGATGGATCAACAGACCGTATAACTCTAGCCTCTATCAATAGAGTAAAAAATAAAAAAAATGTGATAGTATTAACTCAGAAAAATTCTGGACCAAGTAAAGCAAGAAATAATGGAATCTTGAAAGCAAAAGGAGAATGGATCGGATTCTGCGATTCGGACGATAAAATAGATTCAAACAACTTATTATCATTGCTAGAGAAATTACCAAGTTACAGGCAATTTGATATGCTAGTATTTGGATGGAATATAGCATATTCAGATATAAATAAAATTAGTAGATCAATTCAACTAGAGAGTCAAAATATTAGAGGCTCCAATAATATTATCAATAAAACTATAATATCCCTAAGTGATGATGGTAGAATGTATAATCTATGGAATAAGCTATATCGTAGAGAAATAATAGAAAAAAATAATCTAAAATTAAATAATAGTTTAAAATTCGGAGAAGACCTTCTCTTCAATTTAGATTTCTTGTCTAAATCGCAATATATCTCCTGTATAAACATTAAACCTTATTATACTTATCTAGATAACAGTAAGACAAGTATAGTTAGAAGCACAAAATTAGACCTAAATTTCAGGAAAGAAAATGTAAAAGGTTTATTAGCATTTGCGAATAATTCAAATAATAATATAAATTCAGCAGTCGAACTTATTAAATTGCGCTGGCTTATATCTTTCTGCTTAGCTATCGTATCTCAAAATACTAATACATACAATAAATTAAAACAAATAAAATTAGTATACAAAAATAATCTATTAATACCAAGATATAAATGCAAAAAAGGAATAATATCGTACAAAAAATATATTATATTAAATTTTTTTTCTTTAATTATGCTTATACCTATATTTAATATATTTTTTATATATACTCTATTTATATATAAAAAAATATCAATTAATATTGTTATTATAAAATCAATTAATAAAAGTCCTTCTAAATCTAAATCTAATTCATTAAAAATTT